>NZ_JBNCKR010000008.1:0-280882 GCF_049841645.1 Micromonospora sp. DT43
CGTGAGGGTGGTTTCCGCGGTGGTGACCGTGACGGTGGTTTCCGTGGTGGTGACCGCCGTGAGGGTGGTTACCAGGGCGGCGGCGACCGTGGCCGTTCCGGTCCGCCCCGCGAGGGTGGTTTCCGCGGTGGTGACCGCCGTGAGGGTGGCTTCCGTGGCGGCGACCGCGATGGTGCGCCCCGTGAGGGTGGTTTCCGCGGTGGCGACCGCGATGGTGCGCCGCGTGAGGGTGGTTTCCGTGGTGGTGACCGCCGTGAGGGTGGTTACCAGGGCGGCGGCGACCGTGGCCGTTCCGGCCCGCCCCGCGAGGGTGGTTTCCGTGGTGGCGACCGCGAGGGCGGCTTCCGCGGCGGAGACCGCCGTGAGGGTGGCTTCCGCGGTGGCGACCGCGAAGGTGGCTTCCGCGGCGGCGAGCGTGGCGGCTCCCGCCCGGGTGCGCCCCGCGACGGCGGCCGTGAGGGTGGCTTCCGGGGCGGTGACCGTCGTGAGGGCGGCGCGTCCCGTGAGGGCGGCTTCCGCAGCGGCGGGGACCGCGACGGTGGGTTCCGCGCCGACGAGCGGCCACGTCGCGAGGGGGACTTCCGCCGCGACGACCGTGGCGCGGGCTCCGAGTCGTCCGAGGGCGGGCGCAGTCTGGCCCCGGTGTTGCCGGACGACATCGTCGCGACCGACCTCGACAAGGACGTCCGCGCCGAGCTGCTCTCGCTGAACAAGCCGGTCGCCGAGACGGTGGCGCGGCACCTGGTCGCCACCGGTCAGCTGATCGACGAGGACCCGGCCGAGGCGTTGGCACACGCGCTGGCCGCCCGACGGCTCGCGTCGCGCATCTCCGCGGTCCGTGAGGCGGTCGGCCTGGCCGCGTACCACGCGGGGGAGTGGCAGACGGCGATCGCCGAGCTGCGGACGTACCACCGGATGACCGGCCTGCAGAGTCACCTGGCCGTGCTCGCCGACTGCGAGCGCGCGCTGGGCCGGCCGGAGCGGGCCATCGACCTGTTCCGCGGCGCCGACCAGGCGAAGCTGGACCAGGCCGTCGCGATCGAGCTGCTGATCGTCGCGGCCGGGGCACGGGGTGATCTCGGCCAGAAGGACGCCGCTGTCGCGATGCTCCAGGTGCCGGACCTCACCAGCGAGGTGACGGTGCCGTGGACGGCACGACTGCGGTACGCCTACGCCGACGCGCTGCTCGCGGTGGGTCGACGCGAGGAGGCCCGCGAGTGGTTCTCCCGCGCCGCCGACGTGGACACCGAGGGCGAGACCGACGCCGCGGAGCGGTTGCTCGAACTCGACGGCGTCCTCATCGAGGGAGATGACGAGGACGAGGCCGAGGAGATCGCCGCGGGCCCGGGTGCGCCCGGCTCGGTGCCGGCCCAGCCGGACACCGACCTGACCGCAGGCGACGACCGCGACGCCGACACATCCGACCGCGAGGTCGACGCCGAGGCCGACGACGAGGGCGACGACGACGAGGGCGACGACGACGAGGACGACCTCGGCGACGAGGACGAGGACTTCGACGACGACGAGGACGGCGTCTCCGGCCGCTCGGGCGGCGTGGACGTCGACGGCGAGGACGAGGACCGCCACGCGGACGCGAGCGGCACCTCCCCGGCAACCGCCACCGGCCCGGCCACGCCCGCCAGCGACGACAGCCGCGCGGACGACACGGTGAGCGGCGACACGGTGAGCGATGACACGGTCGATGGCGGCGGGACCGCCCCCATCCGGGGTGACGAGTCGGAGTCGACGCAGCGATGAGCGTGGACGCCGGGAAGCGGCTGATCGACGGGTACACCCTGGTGGTCTTCGACCTGGACGGGGTGATCTACCTGATCGACCGGCCGATTCCCGGCGCGGTCGACGCGGTGGCCCGGCTGCACGCCGAGGGGCGGGCGGTGGCGTACGCCACCAACAACGCCTCACGTCGTTCCAGCGATGTCGCCGACCTGCTGACCGGGATGGGCGTGCCGGCGCGGCCGGAGGAGGTCCTCACCTCCGCCGCCGCGTCGGCGGAGCTGCTGCGGGACCGGCTGCCGGCCGGCGCGCCGGTGCTGGTGGTCGGCGCGGAGGCGCTGCGCGCCGAACTGCGCGCGGTCGGGCTGACCCCGGTCAGCCGCGCCGACGAGAAGCCGGCCGCGGTGGTGCAGGGCTACGGTCCGCAGGTCGGCTGGGCCGAGCTGGCCGAGGCGTCGCTCGCCGTACGGGCCGGGGCGATCTGGGTCGCCACCAACACCGACCGGACGCTGCCCAGCGCCAGGGGCCCGCTGCCGGGCAACGGGTCACTCGTCGCGGTGCTGAGGACCGCGCTGGAGCGGGACCCGGACCTGGTGGTCGGCAAGCCGGAGTCGGCGCTGTTCGAAACCGCCGCCCGGCGCGGCGACGGCGGCCAGGTCCTGGTAGTCGGGGACCGGCTGGACACCGACATCGAGGGCGCCCGCCGAGCGGGGCTGGACAGCCTGCTCGTGCTCACCGGCGTCAGCGACGTACCCGAGCTGCTCGCGGCCGAGCCACGGCGGCGTCCCACGTACGTCGCGCGGGACCTGGCGGGGCTCTTCGACCCGGCGGCGGCCGTGCGGGTCCCCGGCTCGGCGGACGCCGGCGGCTGGTCCGTCACGGACCGTGCGGGGACGCTGGAACTGGCCGGCGCGGGCCGGCCGCTGGATGCCCTCGCGGCGCTCTGCGCGGCGGCCTGGGCGGCTTCGGCGCCGCCCGTGATCCGCCCGGCGGGCCCGGACGCGGCTGCCGCGCTGGAGAGCTTCGGGCTGGCCGCCGACGGGTGACGCCGTCGAGCGCGCTCGTCAGAGCAGCTTGCGCAGCTTCATCAGGTCGAACGGGTTGGCCTTGATCGACACCCGACGGGACGTGACCGCCCTGGTGACGTCCAGGTCGCCACGGACCAGGGCGAGCAGGTCGTCGCTGGACGTGCTCAGCGCGATCTTGGCCTTCGGGTCGTCACCGTCGGTCAGCTCGACAAGCCGGCCACCGCTGATCCGCCCGTGGAACGCCGTGTCCAGGTCGGTGATCCGGCAGGCCAACGTCCGTTCCAGGTCGATCCGTTCGCGGACCGTCTCGGCGTTGCGGTCCAACCGGGCGGCCAGCTCCTGCAACGCCTGCCGGCACTCGTCCACGCTGGCCACATCTCCCCCTCGCCGATCGCCACGCCGTCCCCGGCACCGTACCGCACGGGACAGTCGGGGGTGCCCGGTAGCGTGACACCTGCAGACCGGCGCCGGATGGAAGGACTCAGGCATGCAGGACGCGTGGCGCGCCTACCTCGAACTGGCCATGGGCCTGGCGGAGGCGCCCCGGAAGAAGGCCCAGGACGCGGTGCGTCGCCTCGTCGGCTCCGGCGGCGCGACGGCCGCCCAGCTCCAGGCCCTCGGCGAGGAGCTGGTCACCACCGGCGCCGCCAACCGGGAGGCGCTGACCAAGCTGGTCCGCTTCGAGGTCGACCGGGCCCTCGGCGCGGTCGGTCTCGCCACCGCCGACGAGGTGGCCGAGCTGACGCGACGCGTGCGTGACCTGGAACGGCAACTACGCGAGGCGCGCGCCACCGAGCCGCGTACGGCGCCGACCGGCGAGCCGGCTGCCGAACGGCCCGGCGGCCCGGCACCGCAGCCCGACCCGACCCGCGCCGCACAGCCCGGCACCGGCCTCGCGCCGTCGAACGCCCCGGCGGGCGCGCCGGTCTCCGCTCCGGTCGCGAAGAAGGCCGTCGCGAAAAAGGCCATCGCGAAGAAGCCGCCGGCGACGATCAGCCGAACCGCCGACGAAACCCCGGCGCCGGCCGCCGCGCCGGGCAGGGACGACACCCCGACGCCCGAGGCCGTGCCGGTCGGGGACGAGACCTCGACGTCGGCGGCTCCCTCGGCCCACGACGACATCCCGACACCTGCCGTCATGCCGGCGAAGAAGGCCGTCCGCAAGCGCCGCCCGGCCGGTGACTCGTGAGCGACGCCGCCCGTCCGGGCCCGCCGCCCGGCATCCGCCCCGGCCCTCCCGGAGGCTTCCGGCCCGGGCCGCCGCAGGCCGGGTCGTTCGCCGCCCGACCGGGCCCACCGGTGGGCGTCCGCCCGGGCCCGCCGCCCGAGGACGTCGGCGACGACACGGCCCGCCACCCCGCGGTGGACGCGGCCGTGCGGGCCATGGACAACGCGGCGACGCTCGCCCCGGCCGACCAGATCGCGCAGTACGAGGCGGCCTACGAGACGCTGCGCGAGACGCTCGCCACCATCGACCAGACCTGAGCAGGACGACCAGGTCGGACAGATCCGGAGAACCACCCATGGCACGTCGCAACCGGCTGGACGCCGAACTCGTCCGCCGCGGGCTGGCCCGCTCCCGTGAGCAGGCCGCCGCGCTGGTCGAGGCCGGCCGGGTCCAGCTGCGCGGAGTGCCCGCGCGTAAGGCCGCCGCGATGGTCGACCCCGCCGATCCGCTGCTGGTCACCGGCGCGGACCCGACCCAGGAGTACGTCTCCCGGGGCGGGCACAAACTCGCCGGGGCGCTTGCCGCGTTCGGGCCGGGAGGGCTGCGCGTCGCCGGACGGCGCTGCCTGGACGCCGGCGCGTCGACGGGGGGCTTCACCGACGTGCTGCTGCGCGCCGACGCCGCCGAGGTGGTGGCCGTGGACGTCGGCTACGGGCAGCTCGCCTGGTCGCTACGCACCGACGAGCGCGTCCGCGTCCTGGAACGCACAAACGTCCGTACCCTCGTCGCGGACGCGATCGGCGGACCTGTCGATCTGACGGTGGCCGACCTGTCGTTCATCTCGTTGCGGCTGGTGCTGCCGGCCCTGGCCGGCTGCACCCGCGACGACGGTGACCTGGCGCTGATGGTGAAGCCGCAGTTCGAGGTGGGCAAGCAGCGGGTCGGCGCCGGCGGGGTGGTCCGCGACCCGGCACTGCGCGCCGAGGCGGTGCTCGACGTGGCCGCCGTGGCGGCTCAGCTCGGCCTCGGGTTGGCCGACGTGGCCGCCAGCCCGCTGCCCGGGCCCAGCGGCAACGTCGAGTTCTTCGTATGGTTGCGCCGGGGCGCACCACCGGCCGACCCGCAGCGGGTGCGGGCCGTGGTGGAGGCCGGGCCGGACGGTCCGACGACGGCCGGCGACGTGCCGGACGTGGCGGCGGAGGAGGTCGCAGGGTGAACGCGAACAGCGAGCGGCGCACGACGGCACGCGGTAGTGCGGGTGCGGCGGCGATGACGGTGTGCGGTCCGATGGCGGACGGGCGGCCGCTCCGATGAGCCGCACGGCGCTGCTGGTGACCCACACCGGCCGTCGACGCAGCACCGAGCACGCCCGGTCGGTCGCCGCCGACCTCATCGCGGCGGACTTCGAGGTGCGGGTGGTCGCCGAGGAGGCCGACGACCTCGACCTGCCCGGGACGGTTCCGGTAGCCGGCCCGGAGGCCGCCGAGGGCGCCGAGATCGTCTTCGCGCTCGGCGGGGACGGCACCTTCCTGCGCGCGGCTGAGCTGGCCCGCCCGGCGAAGGCGCCGCTGCTCGGCATCAACCTCGGCAAGGTGGGCTTCCTCGCCGAGGCGGAGATCAACGACCTGGACACCGCGGTCCGGGACGTCGTCGAGCGCAACTACACGGTGCACGAGCGGCTCACGCTCGACGTCACGGCCGAGTTCGACGGTGGCCCGACGATCGAGTCCTGGGCGCTCAACGAGATCAGCGTCGAGAAGGGGGAGCGGGCGCAGATGCTCGAGCTCCTCGTCGACGTGGACGGCCGGCCGCTGTCCCGCTACGGCTGCGACGGCGTGGTCTGCGCCACCCCCACCGGCTCCACCGCGTACGCGTTCTCCGGCGGCGGTCCGGTGGTCTGGCCGGAGGTGGAGGCCCTGCTGCTGGTGCCGATCAGCGCGCACGCCTTGTTCAGTCGCCCCCTGGTCACCGCGCCCACGTCGACGTTCGTCATCACCGTCGACCCGTTCACCACCCTCGCCGTGCTCGCCTGCGACGGTCGGCGGGTCTACGACCTGCCGCCGGGCGCCCGGGTGACGGTGCGTCGGGGCGCCCTGCCGGTGCGCATCGTCCGGCTACGGGCCCGTCCGTTCACCGACCGGCTGGTCGCCAAGTTCGGCCTGCCGGTGCACGGCTGGCGGGGCAGCCGCCGGTGACGGTGACGCACACCGTCGGTGTCCGGCGGTTGTCCACCTGACGACATGTCGCCGCTGCGGCGGCTGAACGCTAGTGACCTGGTTGTTGCTGCGTCGCAGACTCCGATCGGTCCTCATCTACGGATGGCGGGCCCACAGGAGTAGAGGAGCGCATCGCATGCACTGGTCCCCCCGCTGGCTCAGCGCCGGCGCGGTAGGCGCGCTGGTGGTCGGCCTCGCCGCACCGGCGTCCGCCGAGCCGCCCGTCCGGCCCACCGGCCCGAGCCTGGGCACGTCCGCCCCGGGCGCCGCGCCCGTCCGCATCACCCTCATCACCGGCGACCAGGTCGAGCTGGCACCGGCCGCGCCGGGCCGGGTCGCCGCCACCGTACGCCCGGGGCCCGGGCGGGAGCGGGTCGTCTTCCAGACCCTGGAGGTCGACGGCGGGCTGCGGGTGCTGCCCAGCGACGCCCTGCCGTTCGTCTCCAGCGGTGTCCTCGACGCCAACCTGTTCGACGTGCAGGAGTTGGCCGCCGAGGGCTACGGCGACGCCACGCAGGGCGCGCTGCCGCTGATCGTGCGCTACCAGGAGCCGGCAGCCGGCCGGGTCAGGCCGCTCGGCGGCGTCACCGACGCCCGCCCCCTGCGGAGCATCAACGGCGCCGCGTTGCGGGTCGGCAAGGCCGACCTCGGTGGCGTGTGGAGCACCCTCGCCGGCACGCCGACGGCCCGCGCCACGACCGCCGCGCCCCGGCTGGGCGGCGGTGTCGCCCACGTCTGGCTGGACGGGCGGGTGCACCCGACGCTGGAGCACAGCGTCCCGCAGATCGGCGCTCCGACGGCGTGGGCCGCCGGCCGCGACGGCAGCGGCGTGCAGGTCGCGGTGCTCGACACCGGCGTCGACGCCACCCACCCCGACCTGGCCGGGCGGATCGCCGAGGCGCAGGACTTCTCCGGCAGCGGCAGCGCCCGGGACGGCCACGGCCACGGCACGCACGTCGCGGCCACGATCGCGGGCAGCGGCGCCGCGTCGGCAGGGCTGCGCAAGGGCGTCGCGCCCGGCGCGCGACTGCTGGTCGGCAAGGTGCTCGACGACAACGGCTCCGGCTACGACTCGGCAATCATCGCCGGCATGGAGTGGGCCGCCCACTCCGGCGCGAAGGTGGTCAGCATGAGCCTCGGCGGCGACCCGACCGACGGCACCGACCCGATGAGCCAGGCGGTGAACGACCTGACCGCCGAGACCGGCGCGCTCTTCGTGGTCGCCGCCGGCAACGCGGGCGCGGCGCGTACCGTCGGCTCGCCGGGCGCGGCCGCCGCGGCGCTCACCGTGGGCGCGGTGGACCGCGACGACAACCTGGCGGAGTTCTCCAGCCGCGGGCCGCGCCTGGGCGACAACGGCCTGAAGCCCGAGATCACCGCGCCGGGCGCCGGCATCATCGCCGCGCGGGCCGCCGGCACCACAATGGGTACGCCGGTGGGCGACGCCTACACGGCCGCGTCCGGAACCTCGATGGCCACCCCGCACGTGGCGGGCGCGGCGGCGATCCTCGCCCAGGACCACCCGGACTGGTCCGCCGGGAAGCTGAAGGACGCGCTGGTCAGCACCACGAGGGCGAACCCGGCGCTTACCGTCTTCGAGCAGGGCGGCGGTCGGGTCGACGTGGCGCGGGCGCTCACCCAGCGGGTGTACGCGTCGGCCACCGTCGACTTCGGCCGGATCACCACGGGCGGCGCGGCGGTGCAGCGGAGCGTAACGTACACCAACGACACGGCGGGGTCGCAGACCCTGCGGCTGGCCCTGGAGCTGCGCAACCTCGACAGCGGGGCGGCCGAGACCGACGGGGTCGCCGTCGCGTCCGGCGAGGTGACCGTGCCGGCGGGCGGCAGCGTGGCCGTGCCGCTGCGCGCCGACCCGGCGAAGCTGGCCCGGGGCCCGCACGGCGGCTGGCTGGTCGCGACCGGCGCCGACGGTGTAGCCGTCCGCACGCCTGTGGGGCTCACCGTCAGCGGCCCGCTGCACCAGGTCACCGTGAAGGTGCTGGACCGGCAGGGTCGGCTGACCCTCTCGCCGGGGCTCACCCTCTACGGTGAGCAGCCCGAGTCGGACTTCTGGGGCTGGTGGCCGGGCGAGGGCACCCTGCAGGTCGAGGAGGGCACGTACCTGCTGACCGCGCTGATCGAGCACGGCGCTCCCCTGGACGAACAGCTGACCGAGGCCGTCGAGCCGGAGCTGACAGTCGACCGGGACCTGACAGTGGTGCTCGACGCCCGAAAGGGCACGCCGGTGCGGATCGAGACGCCGAAGCCCAGCGAGCAGCGGGCCACGCTCAGCTACTACGTGCACCGGGTGCTCGGCAACGGCCGGCAGATCGACCACGGCGTGATGGCGTACAGCACCGTGCAGCAGGTCAACGTCACGCCGACGCGCCCGGTACGCCACGGCGAGTTCGAGTTCGCCTCGCGCTGGCAGCTCGTCGCGCCGATGGTGGACGCGACGATCAGCGGGGTGTCCGGTCCGTCGGACATCAACCTGCTGGGCGCGTCGCCGGCGCCGACGGGCCGGCGGAAGCTGCCGCTGGTCTGGGCCGGTGTCGGCACCCCGGCCGAGCTGGCGCGGGCGCGGGGCGCTGCCGTGCTGCTCGCCGCCGACCCGAACCGGAGCGAGGACGAGCAGGTGGCCGCCGCCGCGGCGGCCGGGGCGGCGGTGGTGCTGATCGTCCGGCCGGAGGACCAGAGCGCGTGGACGGTCTGGCGGCCGGCCGGGGAGCGGCTGCCGGTCCCGGCGCTTGTCGTCGCCTACGACGACGGCCAACGGTTGATCGCGGCGGCGCGCAGGGGCCGGGCGACGCTCGACCTGACGTTGACCGTGGACAGCCCCTACCTGTACGACGTGTGGCAGGTGTCGAAGGGCCGGGTGCCGGAGCGGATCGTGCACACGGTGACCGCGCGGAACACCGCCGAGGTGACCGCCAGCTACGGCGACACGGGCGCGGGCTGGGCCACCGAGGAGCGGTTCGGCTGGCGTCCGTGGCAGGAGTACTCCTGGAACGACGACCAGCGCCTGGTCCGCAACGGGACCACCCGGCAGGAGTTCGTCAGCGCCGGGGACTCCTGGTGGCAGCACCGGGTGCTGCACAAGGAGATGTTCATGCAGTGGGGGCAGTTGACAGGTGGGCTGACCCAGGAGCCCCGACGCTACGCCGCCGACGACCGGGAGGCCGAGACCTGGCACGCCCCGGTGGTCCGTCCGGCCGTACCGGCCAGCGGGGCGCCGGTGCCCACGCGTACGGGCGACAGCCTGGACGTGCGGGTGCCCGAGTTCGTCGACGCAGACGGGCACTACAGCGTGGCGGGCAACAGCGAGGAGTCGGACACCGTCGAGGCTCGCCTCAGCCGCGACGGGCAGCAGATCGCCGACCTGTCCGACGGCTGGGCGCCGGTGTCGACCACCGCCGCAGCGGCCCGCTACCGCCTCGACGTGACGACCCGGCGGGCCTCGGACGAGTGGCGCTACGCCACCCGTACCGACACGGCGTGGCAGTTCACCTCGGCCCGGCCGGCGGGTGACGCGGTCGTGCCGCTGTCGCTGTTGCAGGTGGACTACCGGGTGCCTGCGGACCTGCTCGGCGCCGTCCCGGGCCACCGGCCGCACCAGCTGGGGCTGACCCTGCGCCAGCCGAGGGGGGTCGCCGCGCCGACGGGCACCAGCCTGCGGGTGGAGGTCTCCTTCGACGAGGGCGTCACCTGGCGGGCCGCGCCGACCAGAGGATCGGGGACCCGCTGGACGGCGACCGTCCTGGCCGGGCGCGGCACCGTGTCGCTGCGGGTGCACGCCACCGACCGGGCCGGGAACTCCGTCGACCAGACGGTGCTGCGGGCGTACGGGCTGCGCTGACCGGGGCGTGACAAGTGGGGCCCGCCGCCGCTCCGACGGCGGGCCCCGCCACGGTTCAGAGCCAGCCGCGCCGGGCGACCTGGAACGCCAGCCCGGGTCGGGTGTCCACGCCTGCGGCGTCCATCAGGTCGGCGAGGCGACGCTGCACCGTCCGGCGGCTCACCCCGAGCTGGGAGGCGATGGACTTGTCCGGTACGCCGGCCACGAACAGCGACAGCAGCCGGGCCTCGTCGGCGTCGGGCTGGTAGCCGTCGACCGGGCGGTCGTCGGTCTCGTCGCGCCGGCTCTCGGTCGCGGTGGCGGCGAGCGGGTCGTCGAGTCGAAGCCGGGTGGCCACCCGCCAGTGGCTCTCGAAGAGGGCGAGCAGCGCGTCGAGCAGTTGGCTGCGGCCGATCACCGCGGCGCTCGGCTCGCCGAGGTCGCGGTCGGGCACCAGCGGGCAGATCGCGGTACGGGCGTCCACGATGGCCAGTCGGACCGGCAGCCGGTCCAGCACCCGGGCCTGCTCACCGGCGGCGACCCCCTTGGCCAGGTCCGCGAGGGCGCCCGGCTCCAGCAGCAGGTCCCGCTCGTAGATGGCCCGGTAGGTCACCCCGCGCGCCAGCGCGTCGAACTCCTCGACGTTCTCCGGGCCGGCCATGGCCAGCGGGTTCGCCCGGCAGAACCACAGCACTT
The DNA here is from genome assembly GCF_049841645.1 of Micromonospora sp. DT43. Lineage (NCBI taxonomy): Bacteria > Bacillati > Actinomycetota > Actinomycetes > Micromonosporales > Micromonosporaceae > Micromonospora > Micromonospora sp. DT43. The sequence continues at coordinate 10,678 of NZ_JBNCKR010000008.1, forward strand.
CGCTGCGGGCCGAGTTCTGCAGGTCGCGCAGCCGTTCGCGCAGCACCCGGCCGCCCCGGATCACCTCGACCAGGTGGTCCACGTGGTGGCGGCGCAGCCCGGAGCGGTAATCCTCGGCCAGTTGGGTGACCCGGCGCCGGGCCGCCTCCAGGTCCTCCTGGTGGCGCAGCAGCGTCGCGCCCAGGGCGACGTCAGGTGCTCTGGGGCGCAGCGGGGCGTCCGGGTCGCTGTCGGTGGGCTGCACCAGACCCTTGGCCCGCAACGCCTCGACCTGCTGGACGACCTGCGCCCGGGGCCGGTGCAGCCGGTGGACCAGCTCGTCCACCCGGGCCGTGGTGAGCTGGAGCAGGCAGCGGTAGAGCTCCTCCTCGGCGGGGGTCAGGCCGATCACGTCCAACACGGGGCAAGACTGTACGTCGGCGGGGTGCGGGCCGCACCGGGGCCCGGGTCGTGGGGCCCGTCGGCTGGTCAACTGTCGGCCCTCGCGTCTACTGTCGGGTGCTGTGCTGGAAGAGCTGCGCATCACCGGACTCGGCGTCATCGAGGACACCACGCTGCCGTTGACCGGCGGGATGAACGTCATCACCGGCGAGACCGGTGCCGGCAAGACGATGGTGGTGACCGGCCTCGGCCTGCTCTTCGGCGGCCGGGCCGACGCCGGGCGGGTCCGTGCCCAACCGGGCCGGGCGGTGGTCGAGGGGCGTCTACGGCTCTCCGGCCGGGTCGCCGACACGGTGCACGCCCGGATCAGCGACGCCGGTGGCGAGCCCGACGAGGACGGCTCGCTGCTGCTGAGCCGCACGGTGACGGTGGAGGGCCGCTCCCGGGCCCACGTCGGCGGCCGGAGCATGCCCGTGTCGATGCTGGGCGAGGTCGGCGAGCAGGCGGTGGCCGTGCACGGCCAGTCCGACCAGTTGCGGCTGCTGCGCCCGGCCGAGCAGCGGGCCGCTCTGGACCGGTTCGCCGGGCCGGCGCACGAGAAGCTGCTCGACGCGCTGCGTGAGGCGTACACGGGGTGGCGGCGGGTCGTCGACGACCTGGCCGACAGGCGGCGCAACGCCCGCGAGCGCAACCAGGAGGCCGACCTGCTGCGGCTGGGCCTCGACGAGATCACCCGCGTCGACCCGCAGCCCGGCGAGGACGACGAGTTGAAGACCGAGGCGCAGCGGCTGGAGCACGCCGAGGGCCTGCGGACGGCCGCTCAGGTGGCCCAGCAGTGCGTGGCTGGCGGCGCGGAGGCGGCCGACGAGACACCGGACGCTACGGCGCTGCTCGGCACGGCCCGACGCACCCTGGAGGCGCAGTCCGGCACCGACCCGGCGCTGGGCGAGCTGGCGGCCCGCCTGGAGGAGGCGGCCACGCTGGTGACCGACGTCTCCGCGGAGCTGTCGGCGTACCTGGCGACCCTCGATGCCGACCCGGCCCGGTTGCAGCACGTCTACGAACGGCGGGCCGCGCTGCGGGCGTTGACCCGCAAGTACGCCGACGACGTCGACGGGGTGATCGCCTGGGCCGACCGGGCCCGCACCCGACTGTCCGACCTGGACACGTCCGACGACCTGCTCGACGAGCTGGACCGCGAGGGGCAGCGGCTGGCCGGTGAGGTGGCCGACCTGGCCTCCCGCGTGTCGGCGTCCCGGCAGGAGGCGGCGGTCCGCTTCGCCGACCAGGTCACCGTGGAGTTGGCCGGTCTGGCCATGCCGCACGCCCGGATCGAGGTGGCGGTGCTGCCCCGACCGGCCGGGCGGGCCGAGCCGACGCTGACGGTCAACGGCGTGGAGGCGGGTGTCGCCGCGGACGGCGGCGACGAGGTGGAGCTGCGGTTGCTGGCCCACCCGGGCGCGCCGTCGTTGCCGTTGCAGCGCGGCGCCTCCGGAGGTGAGCTGTCCCGGGTGATGCTCGCCATCGAGGTGGTCTTCGCCGGCTCGGGCGGCCCGCCCACGCTTGTCTTCGACGAGGTGGACGCGGGCGTCGGCGGCCAGGCCGCGGTGGAGATCGGCCGTCGGCTGGCCCGGCTGGCCCGCAGCCACCAGGTGTTGGTCGTCACCCACCTGCCGCAGGTCGCCGCGTTCGCCGACCGGCATCTGGTGGTGGCGAAGGACACTGGCGGCGCGGTGACCACCAGTGGGGTGCGGGTCGTGGAGGACACCGAACGCGCCCGGGAACTGGCCCGGATGCTGGCCGGTTTGCCCGATTCGGATCTGGGTATCGCTCATGCCGAGGAGCTTCTGGCCGTCGCCGCCAAGGAAAGGCGGTTGTGACGCCGCGTATTGTGAGCGCAAGCACACCGGCTTGTGCCGTGGTGTGCTTCCCTGGATAGGCGGCCCTGCTCAGGCATGTCGCGACAGAAATGCCTGCCTCACATGCCAGGATGGTCACGATGCGTCTACCCACGTTGCGCCGGAACCGAAACGCGGAGCCGGGCAGAGTCCTCGGCACCGCGCGCCTTGATCGTCGGACAAAACGCCTGGTCGGTCGGCTACGCCCCGGTGACATCGCGGTCATCGACCACGTCGACCTGGACCGGGTGGCGGCCGACTCGTTGGTCGCTGTCGGTGTCGCGGCGGTGCTCAACGCCAAGCCGTCGGTCTCCGGCCGCTACCCCAACCTCGGGCCGGAGGTGCTGATCGCCGCCGGCATCCCGCTGCTGGACGATCTCGGGGAGGGCGTCTTCGAGCGGATCCGCGAGGGCGACCAGGTGCGGATCGAGGGCAACACGGTGTTCGCCGGCGAGGAGCCGGTGGCGCACGGCACCCTGCAGGACGCCGAGTCGGTCGCCAAGGCGATGTCCGACGCCCGGGAGGGACTGTCGGTGCAGTTGGAGGCGTTCGCCGCCAACACGATGGACTACCTGCGCCAGGAACGCGACCTGCTGCTCGACGGCGTGGGCGTCCCCGACATCCAGACCCAGATCCAGGGTCGGCACTGCCTGATCGTGGTGCGTGGCTACGACTACAAGGCCGACCTGGACGTGCTGCGCCCGTACATCCGGGAGTTCAAGCCGGTCCTGATCGGCGTGGACGGCGGCGCGGACGCGCTGGTCGAGGCCGGCTACACCCCCGACATGATCATCGGGGACATGGATTCGGTCACCGACGACGTGCTGCGCTGCGGCGCCGAGGTGATCGTGCACGCCTACCCGGACGGGCGGGCGCCCGGCCTGCCCCGGGTCAACGGTCTCGGCGTCCCGGCCATCACCTTCCCGGCCGCGGCGACAAGCGAGGACCTGGCGATGCTGCTGGCCGACGAGAAGGGCGCGTCCCTCCTCGTCGCCGTCGGCACCCACGCCACGCTCGTCGAGTTCCTGGACAAGGGGCGCGGCGGGATGGCCTCGACGTTCCTGACCCGGTTGAAGGTCGGGGGCAAGCTCGTCGACGCCAAGGGTGTGAGCCGGCTCTACCGGCAGAGCATCTCCGGCTCGTCGCTGCTGCTGCTGGTGCTCTCGGCGATCGCGGCGATGGCCTCCGCGGTGGCCGTCTCCACCGTCGGGAAGGCGTACCTGGGCGTGGTCGCCGAGTGGTGGGACAATTTCGTGTTCCAGCTTTACCGGCTCTTCTAGTTCCCGACCGATCAAGAGGCTGCAAGCGTGATCAACTTCCGCTACCACGTGGTGTCCCTCACCGCGGTCTTCCTGGCTCTGGCGATCGGCCTGGTGGTCGGCACAGCCGCCCTCAACGGCCCGGTCGCCGACTCGCTCAAGCAGCAGGTCACCGGGCTGCGTAAGGACAACCAGCAGTTGCGGCAGCAGGTCAACAGCATGGAGAAGCAGCTCGGCCTGGAGGAGGAGTTCGCCGAGCAGGTGTCCCAGGTCGTCCTGCCGGGCACCCTGACCGGCCGCCGGGTGGTGGTGCTCAGCCTGCCCAACGGCCGTGACCACACCGAGGGCGTCCTCAAGAAGCTCCAGCTCGCCGGTGCCACCATCACCGGCCGGGTCGACCTGCAGGACAAGTTCATCAACCCGGACAACAACTCCAACCTGCTGGAGCTGGCCGTCACCGCCGCCCGCCCGACCGCGCAGACCACCGGCCTGCCGGGCAACGGCCACGGCGTGGAGACTTCCAGCGCGCTGCTGGCCAGTGTCCTGCTGGACCGGGCCCAGGGCGTCGCGCCGGTCAGCGACGCCGACCGACGGGCGGTGCTCGCCGCCTACAACAACGCGGGCTACCTCACCACCGACGACAACAAGGTGACCGGGTCGGCCGAGGCGGTCGTCGTCGTCAGCGGTCAGCCGTACGTCGACAAGGACTCCGAGAAGCGCGACGAGTCGGTCGTCAAGATCGCCGAGCAGTTCGACCGGACCGGGTCGATCGTGGTGGGCGGCAACGGCTCGGCCGGCGGCAACCTGGTGTCCGTGGTCCGCGGTGACCCGGTGCTGTCGCAGACCATCTCCACCGTCGACAACGCCAACACGGTGCAGGGCCAACTGGTCACCAGCCTCGCCCTGGTGCAGCAGCTCGTCGAGAAGAAGGCCGGTCAGTACGGCGTCGGCGACAACGCCGCGTCCCTGCTGCCTAGACTGCCCCAGTGAGCGAACGACGTACCCCCGTGTCCGGAACCGACGCGACCCTGCGCCCGAGCGAGGTGGCGGCGTGAGGATGCTGGGCCGGCTGTTGATCGCCGGCGCCGGCGCGGCCGCCGCCCGGTACGCGCTGCGCGAGGTGCGGACCGCCCCGGTGGGGCCGGCGCTGGAGCGCACCAACTTCCGAGGCCGGACGGTGACGCTCGCCGCCGGGCCGGCGCTCGCCGCCGGTGCGACCGCCGCGGGCGTGTTCGGCGCCACCAGCGCCGCCTCCGGTGGCGCTGCCCTGGTCGCGGGCCTGGGCGCCGGGGGTGTCGGGCTCTACGACGACGTGGTCGGGGCCCGCCCGGAGCAGAAGGCGGCCAAGGGCTTCGCCGGGCACCTCGCCGCGCTGCGGGAGGGTCGGGTCACCGCCGGGCTGGTCAAGGTCATCGGGGTGGGCGCCGCCGGGCTGGGCGCGGCAGCGCTGCTCGCCGCCGACCCCCGGGTCGCCGCGCACCCGCGCCGCCAGCGCCACGGCGCCCTCGGCCGGGGTATCGACGTGCTGCTCGGCGCCGGGGTGATCGCCGGCACCGCCAACCTGCTCAACCTGCTCGACCTGCGGCCCGGTCGGGCCATCAAGTCCGGGCTGCTGCTGGGCGTGCCGCTGGCCGGCGGCCCGCACGGCGGGATCGCCGCCGGCGCGGTCGGCGCGGCGGCGGGCCTGCTCCGCGACGACCTGTCCGAGGACGTGATGCTCGGCGACAGCGGCGCGAACGCGCTCGGCGCCCTGCTCGGCGTGGCGCTCGCCGCCCGCAGCGGCCCGCTCGGCCGAGCCGGTCTGCTCGCCGTGCTCACCGGGCTGACCGCCGCCAGCGAGAAGGTCAGCTTCACGGCGGTGATCCAGCGGACCCCGGGCCTGCGGCAGCTCGACGCACTGGGCCGACGCGCCGACTGACGACGTGACCAGACCGGCACCCCTCGCCGGCGCCGGCCGGCTGGCCGGGGCAGCCGCGCTCATCGCCGTCCTCACCGTGCTCAGCCGGCTCGCCGGCTTCGGCCGTACCGCCGTGTTCACCTGGAGCCTCGCCCCGACCGACCTCGGCGGCGCCTACGTGGTGGCCAACGCGGTCCCGAACTTCATCTTCGAGATCGTCGCCGGGGGAGCGCTGGCCAGCCTCGTCGTACCGCTGCTGGCCGGGGCGGTCGAGGCCGGCGACCGTGCGGCGATCGCCCGGACCACCGGCGCGCTGCTGAGCTGGACCCTCGCCCTGCTGGTGCCGCTCGCGCTGCTCGTGGTGCTGTTCGCCGGCCCGGTGGTGGAGTCGCTGGGCCACCACCTGACCGCCGCCCAGCAGCAGAGCGGCGTACGGATGCTGCGGGTCTTCGCGCCGCAACTGCCGCTGTACGGCGTCGGCATCGTGCTCACCGGGGTGCTCCAGGCGCACCGGCGCTTCGCCTGGCCGGTGCTCGCCCCGCTGCTGTCCAGCCTCACCGTGGTCGTCGTCTACCTGGGGTTCACCGCCACGCAGGGGCGGTACGCCACCGTCGCCGGGGTGAGCCCCGGCGGCGAGGTGCTGCTCTCCGGCGGCACCACCCTCGGTGTGGTGGTGCTGTCGCTGTCGCTGCTCATCCCGGTCCGCCGGCTGCGCCTGGGGTTGCGGCCCGGGTTCGGGTTCCCCGCCGACGCGCGGGCCCGGGTCGGCGGGTTGGCGGTGGCGGGCGCGGTCACCGTGACCACGCAGCAGATCGCCCTGATCGTCAGCCTGAACCAGGTCACCGCGGGCGCGCGCAGCAACCCGGGCGTCTACAACCTGGCGCAGACCGTCTACCTGCTGCCGTGGGCGGTGCTGGCGGTGCCGCTGGCCGTCGCCGCCTATCCGACCCTGGCGGCGGCGCGGTCGGCCGGCGACGAGGACGGCTACCGGGCGACCCTGGCCCCGGCCGTACGGGGAGTGCTGCTGTTCAGTTGTCTCGGCGCGGCCGCGCTGGTCGGGACCGCGGGGCCGGTCGGGCACTTCTTCTTCCCCGCGTCCACGGCGTCCACCGCCGCCGCCGCGATCACCGGGTACGCCCCGGGCCTGGTCGGCTACGGACTGTTCGCGATCCTCACCCGGGCGCTCTACGCCCGGGGCGAGACCCGGGCGGCGACCGCCGCGACCGCCGTCGGCTTCCTGGTGGTGCCGCCCGCCGTCCTGGCGCTCGGTGCGATCCTGCCGTTGCGCGACCGGGTGCTCGCCGTGACGTCCGCCAACTCGGTGGGCATGCTGGTGCTCGGCGTGTTGCTCGTCACGGCGGTGCTGCGCAGCGCCGGCCGATCGGCGCTGGCCGGCGCGGCCCGGGCCGGCGCGGCCGGTGGCCTCGCCGGGCTGCTCGCCGCGCTCGCCGGTCTGGGCGTGAGCCGCTGGCTCGACAGGTTGGACGGCGGCACCCCGACGACGCTCGCGGCACTCGGTCAGGGCATGCTGTCCGGGGTTGTGGTCGGTGTCGTGTTCCTCGTCGTGGTCTGGTTCGTCGACCGGCGGGACGTACGGCCGCTACTGACCGGGGTGGTACGCCGCCTCGGCCGGCGAGGGCCGCGGGGCCGGGCCGGCACGTCGACGCCGGGCGCGGTCCCCCCGGAGCGGGGCGACGGGAAGGAGACGGCGGTTCGGTGAGCGTTGTCAACGGGAACCGGCGGTGGCCGGAATGACGGAAACCAGCGGTTGGCGAGGTTCGGTGGCGCTGCTGCTGGCGTCCAGCACCGGCGGGGTCGGCCAGCACGTCCGCTCGGTGGCGCGCGGGCTCGTCGCGTCCGGTGCCACGGTGCTGGTCTGCGGGCCGGCGTCCACGCAGGAGCAGTTCGACTTCACAGGTGTCGGCGCGCGTTTCCAGCCGGTGGAGATCCCGGCCAGCCCGACCCCGGCCGACGCGCGGGCGGTGCTCGCCCTGCGGCGGGCGCTCGCCGCCGCGCGTGTCGACGTGGTGCACGCGCACGGTCTGCGCGCCGGTCTCGTCGCCGTGCTGGCCCGTCCCTCCGCCCCGGTGGTCGTGACCTGGCACAACGCGGTCCTCGCGGGCGGCCTGCGCGGCGGCGTCTCGCGACTCGTCGAGCGGGTGGTCGCCCGGGGCGCACGAGTGGCTCTCGGCGCGTCCACCGACCTGGTCGAGCGGGCCGCCGCGCTGGGCGCCGTCGACGCCCGACTCGCCCCGGTCGCCGCCCCGACGTTGCCCGCTCCGCGTCGACGCCGCGCCGCCGTCCGCGCCGAGTTCGGCGTACGACCGGAGCAGCCGTTGATCCTCTCGGTGGGACGGCTGCACCCGCAGAAGCGCTACGACGTGCTGATCGACGCGGCGGCCCGCTGGCGTACGCGTACCCCACCGCCGGTCGTGGTGATCGCGGGGAGTGGCCCGGCGTACCTGCCGCTGGCCGCGCGGACCTCCGCGGCCCGCGCACCGGTGACCCTGCTGGGGCACCGCACCGACGTGGCCGACCTGCTCGCCGGCGCCGACCTGGCGGTGGTCACCAGCGACTGGGAGGCCCGGCAGTTGTTCGCCCAGGAGGCGATGCGGGCCGGCGTACCGCTGGTGGCGACCGCGGTGGGTGGCCTGCCGGAGCTGGTCGGTGACGCCGCCGTGCTGATCCCCGCCGGCGACGTGGACGCGGCCGACGCGGCGGTGCGCGCGCTGCTGGACGACCCGGCGGCACGGGCCGAGCTGGGTCGGCGCGGCGCCGAGAGGGCGGCGACGTGGCCCACGGAGACGGACACGGTGGGAGTGCTGGCGGCCCTCTACGCCGAGCTGGCCGCCCGACCGATCGGTCCGGCGGCTCCGGGCTCCGACGCGCCGATGACGGGACACCGGTGATGCTGCGTCGACTCGCTCCTGCCCTGTTGACAGTGCTCGTGGTGGTGTTGGGCGTCACCGCGTTGGCCGCCCGGCCGCCCCAGGGCACTCCGCAGCGCACCGCCGACTTCGTGGTGCTGGTCGGGATCGCCGGGCTGCGCTGGGAGGACGTCGACCAGCAGAGCACCCCGACGTTGTGGCGGATGGCCCAGGACGGCTCGATCGGCTCCCTGTCGGTGCGGTCCGCGCACCGGCCCACCTGTCCGGTGGACGGGTGGCTGACCCTCGGCGCGGGCAGCTTCGCCGCGTGGAACGGCACCCGGCCCGCCGGTGGCTGCCCGCCGGCAGGCGTGGCCGTGGAGCAACCGGACGGGATCGGCGCGAACCTGCCCGACCAGGAGAGCGTGGTCCAGTACAACCAGCAGCGGCTGCCCTGGGGCACCATGCCCGGGTCGCTGTCGGAGTCGGTGCGCTGTTCGGTCGCCGTGGGTCCGGGCGCCGCCGTGGCCGCGGCCCGCCCGTTCGGCCGGGTCGACAGGTACGCCGCGGGTCTGCCCGCCGATCCGCGCAGGCTGCTCGGCTCGTGCGTGCTGAGCATCGTCGACCTCGGCACGGTCGAGGGGACCGACCCGGCGGAACGTGCCGTGCAGGCGCGGGAGGCCGACGCCCAGTTGGCCCGGGTGCTGGCCGCCCGGCCGCAGCGGTCGTTGGTGCTGGTCGCCGGGATCTCCGACACCGAGCAGCCGTCGCGGCTGCACGTGGCGGTCGCCGACGGGCCGGGCTGGGAGCGGGGTTGGCTCACCTCGGCCAGCACCGGCCGCGACGGTTACCTGCAACTTGTCGACCTCGCGCCGACGGCGCTTGCCGCGCTGGGCCGACCGATGCCCGAGCGGCTGTTCCTCGGCCGGCCGGCGGTCAGCACCGGCGGCCGCCCGGCCGACCTGATGGAGGCGACGAACGCGCCTGCGGATGCCGACCGGGAGGCGGCCGCCCAGCGGGCCGTCTCCGGCCGGTTCTTCGCCCTGCTCGCCGGGCTGCAGGTGCTGCTGGCCCTGGCGGTACTGCCGTTGCTGCGCCGAGCCCGACCGCACGCAGGACCGACCGGCCCGTCCCCGGTGTCCGCCCGCGTCGTGGCGGTGGCGGAGTTGCTGCTGGTGGCGGTCGCGTTGACAGTCCCCGCCGCGCTGCTCGCCGATGCCGTTCCCTGGTGGCGGGGCGAGCACCCCGGATGGATCTTCGGCGGTGTCACCGTGCTGCTTGTCGCGGGGGGCACCGCGGCGGTCCGGTTCGCCCCCGGGTACGCGAGCACCCTCGGTCCGTTCGGCGCGGTGGCCGGCCTCACGACCCTGGCCGTCGGGCTGGACGTGCTCACCGGGTCGGGCCTCCAGCTCAACAGCGTCATCGGCTACTCGGCGTTGCAGGGTGGCCGGTACGCCGGGCTGAGCACCGTCGGGTTGGGGGTGTTCCTCGCCGGCGCGCTGGTGACCGGCGGGTGGTTCGCCCAGCGGGTGCACCGCCGCTGGCGGCCCGCAGTGATGGTCGCCGTGGGTGGCCTGGCAGTGGTGGTGGTCGGCAGCCCGTACCTGGGCGCGGACCCGGTCGGCGCGATCGCCTTGACCGCCGGGCTGAGCGTGGCCGCGGCCATCAGCGCCGGCGGCTGGCTGACCATCACCCGACTGGCCTGGGCGACCATGGCCGCCCTGGCTGTCGGCATCGGCTTCGCCGTGGTGGACCTGCGGCGGCCGGCGGCCGAGCGGGGGAGCCTGGGCCGGTTCCTGTCCGCGATGGGCGACGGCACCGGCGGGTTCACCGTGCACCGGTCCAGCACGGCGAACTTCGAGACGTTGGTGAACAGCCCGTTGACCGTGTTGGCGCTGGCCGGTGGGCTGCTGGTGTGGTTCGTCCTGCTGCAGCCGTGGGGCGGGCTGATGCGGCTGTTCGGCATCTACCCGGCGATGCGGGCCGCGCTGGGCGGCACGGCGGTCGCGGCGGTGCTCGGTGGCGTGCTCGACGGCGCGGCACTGGACGTGGCGGGCGCGGCTGCCGCCCTGGTGGTGCCGATGGCCACGCTGGCGTCGCTGCGGGTCCTCGGGCACGCCGCCGACCGCACCCGGCCGGGCACGGGCCGCGCCCGGGAGAACGAGGCCGACGACGACTCGGGCTCCGGGGGCGACGGTCCGGCCGGTGGGGGTGACGGCCCGACCGGTGGTGGTGGTCCGCTGGGCGCGGGTCATCCCCGGCCGATCGGCGGTCCACCCACCGCGCCTCCACGAGCTGTCGTGCTGCCCTCGGGCCCCGACGACGCGCCCGCGGCCCCTCCGGTGGCCGACGGGCCCGCGCAGCCGCCTCCGGGGCGCCCGGCGACGGGCGCGGCGGCCGGTACGTCTCCCGCGCCGGCGCAGCGGCGCCCGACGGACAGACCGGACACGTCGGTCACCCGGCCATCGACCGAGGTTTCCGCCTCCTGACCGCCGGGCGTCGTCCCGGTGGTCAGGCGCTGTCCCGCCCGGGGTGCGGCCTGCGAGTACCCGCCGGGGAGGTGTTACCGTGGAATCCCGTGGATCGCGTGATCACTTTGCTGATCGAGCACGGCGGTCTGCATGACCGCGACAGACGACACGGGAGCAGGCCTTGGCCCCATCAGCACGGACGACCAGGCACATTTTCGTCACCGGGGGCGTCGCCTCCTCGCTGGGTAAGGGCCTCACCGCCTCCAGCCTCGGCAACCTGTTGACCGCGCGCGGGCTGCGCGTGGTGATGCAGAAGCTCGACCCCTACCTCAACGTCGACCCCGGGACGATGAACCCGTTCCAGCACGGCGAGGTCTTCGTCACCGAGGACGGCGCCGAGACCGACCTCGACGTCGGGCACTACGAGCGTTTCCTGGACCGGGCGCTGTCTGGCAAGGCGAACGTCACCACCGGCCAGATCTACTCCGACGTGATCGCCAAGGAGCGCCGGGGGGAGTACCTGGGCGACACGGTCCAGGTCATCCCGCACATCACCAACGAGATCAAGTCGCGGATCCTGGCGATGGCCGACCCGGACGACGACGGCGTCCTGCCCGACGTGGTCATCACCGAGGTCGGTGGCACCGTCGGCGACATCGAGTCGCTGCCGTTCCTGGAGGCGATCCGCCAGGTCCGCCACGACCTGGGCCGGGACAACTGCTTCTACCTGCACGTGTCGCTGGTGCCGTACCTGGCGCCGTCGGGCGAGCTGAAGACCAAGCCGACCCAGCACTCGGTGGCGCAGCTGCGCAACATCGGCATCCAACCGGACGCCATCGTGCTGCGCTGCGACCGGGAGATCCCGGTGAAGCTCAAGGAGAAGCTGTCGCTGTACTGCGACGTCGACACCGAGGCGGTCGTGGCGGCCCCGGACGCCCCGAGCATCTACGACATCCCGAAGGTGCTGCACCGCGAGGGGCTCGACGCGTACGTGGTGCGCCGGCTCAACCTCTCGTTCCGGGACGTGGACTGGGCGAGCTGGGACGACCTGCTGGAGCGGGTGCACCGGCCCCGGCACACGGTCACCGTCGCCGTGGTCGGCAAGTACGTCGACCTACCGGACGCGTACCTGTCGGTGAGCGAGGCGATCCGGGCGGCCGGTTTCGGTCACCGGGCGCGGGTGCAGCTGCGCTGGGTGCCCAGTGACGAGTGCGTCACCCCGGCCGGCGCCGCGGCGGCCCTGGCCGGCGTGGACGGCATCCTCATCCCGGGCGGGTTCGGGGTGCGCGGCATCGAGGGCAAGATCGGCACGGCCCGGTACGCCCGGGAGAACGGCATCCCCCTGCTCGGTCTCTGCCTGGGCCTGCAGTGCATGACGATCGAGGTGGCCCGGCACCTGGCGGGCCTGGACGGCGCCAACTCGCTGGAGTTCGACGAGCAGGCCGCGCACCCGGTCATCGCCACCATGGCCGACCAGGAGGACATCGTCGCCGGCAAGGGCGACCTGGGCGGCACCATGCGGCTCGGGGCGTACCCGGCGACGTTGACCGAGGGTTCGATCGTCGCCGAGGCGTACGGCAGCACCGACATCAGCGAGCGGCACCGGCACCGCTACGAGGTCAACAACGCCTACCGGGACGCGCTGACCAAGGCGGGCCTGCACATCTCCGGCACCTCCCCGGACGGCCGGCTGGTCGAGTTCATCGAGCTGGACCGGGATCTGCACCCGTTCTTCGTGGCCACCCAGGCGCACCCGGAGCTGAAGAGCCGCCCCACCCGCCCGCACCCGCTGTTCGCGTCGTTCGTCAAGGCCGCCGTGGCGTACTCGCAGGCCGACCAGTTGCCTGTCGACCTGGAGGCCGCTTCGGAGGCCCCGTCGACGCGCAAGGCCGCCCGCAACGGCGCCGCCACGAAGGCGACGTCCGCGTCGTGAGCAACCTGGAGCACCGCTACGAGGTGCGTTCCCGCGAGGAGCGCTACCGGGGCCGGATCTTCGACGTGGTCAGCGAGGAGGTGACCATGCCGGGCGGCGGGACCGCGCAGCGTGACCTCGTCCGGCATGTCGGGGCGGTGGCCGTGGTGGCCCTCGACGACGCCGGTCAGGTGGTGCTGATCCGGCAGTACCGGCACCCGGTCGGCCGGCACCTGTGGGAGCTGCCGGCCGGGCTGATGGACGTCTCCGGTGAGGAGTTGCCGGCGGCCGCGTTGCGGGAGTTGGCCGAGGAGGCCGATCTCACGGCCGGGCGGATCGACGCGCTTGTCGACCTGCACAGCTCGCCGGGTTTCACAAACGAGCTGGTCCGGGTCTACCTGGCCCGGGACCTGGCCGACGTGCCGGTGTCCGAGCGCCACGAGCGCCACGACGAGGAGGCCGACCTGCAGGTCGTCCGGATGGCCCTGGACGAGGCGGTCGACATGGTCCTGGCCGGGGAGATCACCAACGCGTCCGCGGTGGCCGGTCTGCTCGCCGCCGCCCGCGCCCGGGACACCGGTTTCACGTCTCTGCGCCGGGCGGACGCGCCGCTGCCGCGCTGAGCGCCGCCGCCGGTCCAGCATCGGCAGGGTGTACGACGAAAGGGGCCCCGCGGTCAACCGCGGGGCCCCTTCGCCGTGTCTGGTCTATCAGTCGCGCAGCGGCCGGCCCTGCGCGTCCGTGCCGCCGTTGACCAGGATCAGAATGCCGTCGATAACGCCCCAGAGCGCGCCGACACCGCAGGTCACGATGCTCACGACGAGCTGAAGAACGGCGATCTTGGTGTGTCCGGTGTAGAACCGACCGGCCCCGAAGGTGCCGAGCAGGATGCCGAGGATGCCCGCGACGACCTTGCTCTTGTCGGAGTAACCCGGGGCGTACCCGGGCTGCTGGTAAGGAGGAGTGGTCATGGGCGGACACACTAGTGATCCACTCGCCCGCTGTCCGTACCGCCACACGGCAGATGGGACGATAATGGGCGAACACTGTCCTGACGGATGAGGTGACGTCCCACCGCCGGCCGGTTCGGCGCCCTGACACTCCGTCAGGTCACCCGGGCACCGGATGCCACTGTGCTGGCTCCCGGCGGGGCCGGGCGCGCCTAGACTGCCGCCGGCGGGACCGGTGGACCGCGACGGCAACGGGGCCGTCGTGGCACCGAGCAGTCGGGGGGAAGCAGCCCCCGAAGAGAGGTGTCTGCATCGTGAAGGTCGGAATCCCACGCGAGGTCAAGAACCACGAGTACCGCGTGGCGATCACGCCGGCGGGCGTCAACGAGTTCACCCGCAGCGGCCACCAGGTCTTCGTCGAGTCCGGCGCCGGCGTCGGCTCCAGCATCACCGATGAGGAGTTCGCCGCGGCGGGCGCCACGATCCTGGCCACCGCCGACGAGGTGTGGGACACCGCCGAGCTGGTGCTCAAGGTCAAGGAGCCGATCGCCGAGGAGTACCACCGGATGCGCGAGGGGCAGGTGCTCTTCACCTACCTGCACCTGGCCGCCTCCAAGGAGACCACTGACGCGCTCGTCGACCGCAGGGTCACCGGCATCGCGTACGAGACCGTCGAGCTGCCCGACCGGTCGTTGCCGCTGCTCGCCCCGATGTCCGAGGTGGCCGGCCGGCTCGCCCCACAGGTCGGCGCCTTCTACATGATGCGTACCGGCGGCGGGCGTGGTGTCCTGCCCGGCGGCGTCTCCGGCGTCTACGCGGCGAAGACCGTGGTCATCGGCGCCGGCGTCTCCGGCATGAACGCCGCCGCCATCGCGCTGGGCCTGCAGTCCGAGGTGCTGCTGCTGGACAAGAACGTCGCCCGGCTGCGCCAGGCCGACGCCATCTACCGGGGTCACCTGCAGACCATCGCCTCGAACGCGTACGAGGTCGAGCGGGCCGTGCTCGACGCCGACCTGGTCATCGGCGCGGTGCTGGTGCCCGGCGCGAAGGCCCCGACGCTCATCTCCAACGAGCTGGTCTCGCGGATGAAGCCGGGCAGCGTGCTCGTCGACATCGCCATCGACCAGGGCGGCTGCTTCGAGGACTCGCACCCCACCACGCACGCCGACCCGGTCTACAAGGTGCACGAGTCGATCTTCTACTGCGTGGCGAACATGCCCGGCGCGGTGCCGAACACCAGCACCTACGCGCTTACCAACGTCACGCTGCCGTACGCCCTGGAGCTGGCCAACCACGGCTGGCGCGAGGCGCTGCGCCGCGACCCGGCCCTCGCCCTGGGCCTGAACACCCACGACGGCCAGGTCACCTACGGCCCGGTCGCCGAGGCGCACGGCATGAGCGTGCTCCCGCTGGCCGACGTCCTGGCCTGAGGCGGGGTGGCGGTCTGAGCGGGGTCGCGCAGCAGGCCGGCGTGGGCGCGGAGCCCGCGCCGGCCCTGCGCCGTGCCGTCCGCGGCTACCTCGACCACCTGACCGTCGAACGCGGCCTGTCCGCGAACACCCTCGCCTCGTACCGCCGGGATCTGGATCGTTATCTCACGACCCTGGCCGACGCCGGCGTCGCCGACCTCGCGTCGGTAGGCGCCGGCGTCGTCGAATCGCACCTGACCCGACTGCGCGCCGGCGACGACGACCATCCGCCCCTTGCCGTGTCCTCCGCGGCCCGCGCGGCCAGCGCGGTCCGTGGCCTGCACCGCTTCGCGCTGCGCGAGGGGCTGGCCGGCGCCGACCCCAGCCGCGACGTCCGGCCGCCCACCCCGCCGCGCCGGCTGCCCCGCGCGCTGGGAGTCGACGACGTGGTCCGGCTCCTGGAGACCGCGGGCCCGATCACCGCGACCGGCGAGGACGCGCCGCTCGCGCTGCGCGACCGGGCGCTGCTGGAGTTCCTGTACGGCACCGGCGCGCGGATCTCCGAGGCGATCGGCGCCGCGATCGACGACCTCGACACCGACGAGGGCACCGTCCTGCTGCGCGGCAAGGGCGGTCGGGTGCGGCTGGTGCCGATCGGCGGGTACGCGGTCGACGCCGTCCGCGCCTACCTGGTCCGGGCCCGCCCCGGGCTCGCCGCCGGCGGCAGGGGCACCCCCGCGGTGTTTCTCAACGCGCGCGGCGGTGCGCTGTCCCGGCAGGGCGCCTGGGCCATCCTGCGCCGCGCCGCCGGGCGGGCCGGCCTGCCGATCGAGGGCGCCGCCGCGGTCTCCCCGCACACCCTGCGCCACTCGTACGCCACCCACCTGCTCGACGGCGGCGCCGACGTGCGGGTCGTGCAGGAACTGCTCGGCCACGCCTCGGTGACCACCACCCAGGTCTACACCCTCGTCACCGTCGAGCGGCTGCGCGAGGTGTACGCGACAGCCCACCCACGTGCCCTCGGCTGAACCCCGGCGGCCGTCGGCTCCGACACGCCGGGCCGGTGCCGAACGCCCTGCTGGTCGGTGGCGTACAGTCGGCATCGGCGCGGACCTCCTGGGGCGACACGACCGGGGTGCGCAGCGGCGCCGCGAAGGACGTCGGACGGCTCCGACGCCGGGTGGGTCGTCGGGAGGGGGCAACGAGGACATGGCTGGCAACGGTGACCGTGCCGAGACCTGGACGTCGGAGCTCCGCGAGCAGCAGGCCACGCTCGGCGCGGACCTGGGTCCGGCGGACCCGGCGGCCTACACGATGCGCAAGCCGATCCCCGAGCCGATGCCCACCGATCGGCACGGCCCGGCGCGCATCATCGCGATGGCCAACCAGAAGGGTGGCGTCGGCAAGACCACCACCACCATCAACCTGGGCGCGGCGCTCGCCGAGTACGGCCGCAAGGTGCTGCTCGTCGACTTCGACCCGCAGGGCGCGCTCTCGGTGGGCCTGGGGGTCAACCCGCACAACCTCGACCTGTCCATCTACAACCTGCTCATGCAGGACGACATCATCGCCGAGGACGTCGTCATCAAGACCGACGTCGCGGGGCTGCACCTGCTGCCGGCAAACATCGACCTCTCCGCCGCCGAGATCCAGCTCGTCAACGAGGTCGCCCGGGAGATGGCCCTGGCCCGGGTCCTGCGCACGGTCCGCAAGGAGTACGACTACATCCTGATCGACTGCCAGCCCTCACTGGGCCTGCTGGCGATCAACGCGCTGACCGTCGCGCACGGCGTGCTCATCCCGCTCGAATGCGAGTTCTTCAGCCTGCGCGGCGTGGCGCTGCTGCTGGACACCATCGACAAGGTGCGCGAACGGCTCAACTTCGACCTGGAACTCGAAGGCATCCTCGCCACCATGTACGACAGCCGCACCACCCACTGCCGCCAGGTGCTCCAGCGGGTGGTCGAGGCGTTCGGCGACAAGGTCTACCAGACGGTCATCACCAAGACGGTGAAGTTCCCCGAGTCCACCGTGGCCGGTGCGCCGATCACGACGATGGACCCGGCGTCCTCCGGGGCGCGCAACTACCGTCAGCTGGCCCGCGAGGTGATCGCCGCCCAGTCGGAGCGGTAGCCGGAACGTCAGGTGCCCGCCTCGTGGACTACGGTCGTCCGGT
This sequence comes from Micromonospora sp. DT43, assembly GCF_049841645.1. NCBI lineage: Bacteria > Bacillati > Actinomycetota > Actinomycetes > Micromonosporales > Micromonosporaceae > Micromonospora > Micromonospora sp. DT43. The sequence goes on from NZ_JBNCKR010000008.1 coordinate 27,898, forward strand.
GACCGCGCCACCCCTCGACCCGCTGGCCGGGCCGCACGAGGTCGCCGCTCCGACGGTGGCCGCCGAGCTGGCCGCGGAGGTCGACGGCGTGCTGACGACCGAGGCGGCGCTCACCGACGCCGCGCCCCCCGCCGAGACGTCCGGCTTCACGGTGCGGCTGGCCAACTTCACCGGCCCGTTCGACCTGCTGCTGCAACTGATCGGCAAGCACAAGCTCGACGTCACCGAGGTGGCCCTGCACACGGTCACCGACGAGTTCATCGCCTACATCCGGGCCATGGGCGACAACTGGGACCTCGACGAGGCAAGCGAGTTCCTGCTCATCGCCGCGACCCTGCTCGACCTGAAAGCGGCCCGGCTGCTGCCCGCCGCCGAGGTGGAGGACGAGGCGGACCTGGCCCTGCTGGAGGCACGCGACCTGCTCTTCGCCCGGCTCCTGCAGTACAAGGCGTACAAGGAGGCGGCCTCCCACATCGCCGAGCTGGAGGCGGTCGGCGGTCGCCGGTACCCCCGGGCGGTCAGCCTGGAGCCCCGCTACGCCGAGGCGCTGCCCGACCTCGTGCTCGGCATCGGCCCGCAGCGGCTGCTGAAGCTGGCCGTGCGGGCGATGACGCCGAAGCCCGTGCCGGAGGTGTCCATCGCCCACGTGCACATGGTCCGGGTCAGCGTCCGCGAACACGCGGCGATCCTCGCCGCCCGGCTGCGCCGGGCCGGCACGGCGACGTTCTCCCTGCTCTGCGCGGACTGCGAGGCCACCCTGGAGGTGGTGGCGCGGTTCCTGGCGCTGCTGGAGCTGTACCGGGAGGGTCTGGTGGCCTTCGTGCAGGAGCAGGCCCTGGAGGAGCTGACCGTGCGCTGGACCGGCCCGGTCGACGGCGAAACCGACCTGCACGTCGACGAGTACGCCGGCACCCCCGCCGACCCCGAGCCGGTGCCGGTGCCGGTGCCGGGATCGGTCCCGGGGTCGGTGTCCGACGGCTCGGAGTCGGCGGTGGTCGGGTCGGAGCCGGTGTCAGACGAGCCTGAGTCGGTGGTGGTCCGACCGGAATCGGCGGGGGAGGCCCGAGGGGCGGGCGGGACGGGAACGACGGAGGGTGAGCGGGATGAGTGACGAGGAACGCGGGGACTCCCTGGCCGACCAGGCCGCCGCCTGGGTCCCCCCATGGAACCGCGCCCGCCCGCCAGCCCCCACCGCCACGGCTCCCGAGGCCCCCGAGGCCGACCGGCCGACACTCTCCCCCGTCGCCGCTCCACCGTCGGCCCCCAGAGATCTTGGTAGCAAACTGCCCCTCCAGGGGCCGAAATCGTCCAAGATCTCTGAGGAGTCGATCGAATCGCTTGAGCCCGGTGAGCTTGACGAGGCCGGTGCGGCGGTCGGGTCGGCTGGGGCTGGGGCTGGAGTGGGGGAGCCGCGGGCTGGGGGCGTACCCCGGCGGGAGGGTGTGGGGCGGCGGCGGGTGACGGTTGCGCCGGAGCCCGCGCCCGACCTGCCCGACGCCGAGCTGCGCGGCGCGCTGGAGGCGATCCTGCTGGTGGTGGACGAACCGGTAAGCGAACTGGTCCTGGCCCAGGTGCTGGAGCAGCCCGCCGAGCGGATCGGGCCGATGCTCGACGAGATCGCCGCCGGCTACACGGCGGCCGGGCACGGCTTCGAGCTGCGCCGGGCGGCGGGCGGTTGGCGGTTGTACACGCGGCCGGAATACGCTACGTACGTCGAGCGGTTCGTCCTGGACGGGCAGTCCGTGCGGCTGACCCAGGCGGCGTTGGAGACTCTGGCCGTGGTCGCGTACAAGCAGCCGGTGACCCGGTCGCGGATCTCGGCCATCCGGGGTGTCAACTGCGACGGCGTCATCCGTACGCTTGTCACTCGCGGCCTCGTCGAGGAGTGCGGCGCCGAACCGGACAGCGGGGCGTTCCTCTACCGGACCACCACGCTGTTCCTGGAGAAGCTCGGGCTGAACACCGTCGACGAGCTGCCACCCCTCGCACCCTTCCTGCCCGACGACGTAGAAGAGCTTGCTGATGCGACCCGATAACCGTTCCCCGAAGTCCGACGCCCCCGTCTACGAGGGGGCGGAGCGCCTGCAGAAGGTGCTCGCCGCCGCCGGCGTGGGTTCCCGGCGTGCCTGCGAGGACCTGATCTTCCGGCGCCGTGTGACGGTGGACGGGCGTGTCGCCAAGCTCGGCGACAAGGTCGACCCGGCCACCTCGGTGATCCACGTGGACGGGGAGCGCCTCCAGGTCGACATCCGCCTGGTCTACGTGGCGATGAACAAGCCGCGCGGCGTGGTCACCTCCATGGCGGACGACAAGGGCCGCAACGAGCTGGCCGAGTTCATCGGCAACCGGGTGGAGCAGCGGGTCTACCACGTCGGGCGGCTCGACGCGGACAGCGAGGGCCTGCTGCTGCTCACCAACGACGGCACTCTCGCGCACAAGCTCATGCACCCCTCGTACGAGGTGCTCAAGACCTACCTCGCCGAGGTGGTCGGGCCCATCCCGCGCAACCTGAGCAAGCGGCTGCTGGCCGGCGTCGAGCTGGAGGACGGGCCGGTCAAGGTCGACTCGTTCAGGGTGGTGGACACGCTTGGTAAATCCGCCCAGGTGGAGCTGAGCCTGCACGAGGGGCGCAAGCACATCGTCCGACGGCTGATGGAGGAGGTCGGACACCCCGTCACCCGGCTGGTGCGTACCGCGATCGGGCCGATCCGGCTGGGTGAACTGCGCACCGGGCGGATCCGGCGGCTGACCAACGCGGAGGTCGCCGCCCTGTTCCACGCGGTGGGTGACTGACCCCCGAGTTCGGGGTACGGCTGCCGGTAGGCTCGCGACGGCCGGGTACGCGGCCGCCGAAGGTGGCGTGGGTCGCCTCGGGCGGCGTCGCGCGTGGGTCCGCCACGGACCCCGGGCATGATTGATGACGATTGACAAACCGCTTGCGGCGCCAGAGCACCGGGCGATCCGTGAGGTACGGGCTGAGGAGGACACGGTGGAGGAAAACGTACGGGCCAGGCGATGTGTGGTCGCTGTGGACGGGCCGTCCGGTTCGGGTAAGTCCACCGTGTCACGGCGGCTCGCCGTCGGGATCGGTGCGCGCTACCTGGACACCGGGGCAATGTACCGGGCGATCACGTGGGCCGTGCTGCGCTCCGGCGTGGACCTGACCGACACCGCGTCGGTGGCGAAGGTGGCCGGCGAGGTCAAGCTGCACATCGGCACCCACCCGCAGGGGTACGCCGTGACCGTCGACGGCGTGGGCGTGGACGCGCACATCCGGGGCCCGGAGGTGACCGGGGCGGTCTCCGCCGTGGCCGCCGTGCCGGCGGTCCGTGAGCTGCTGGTTGCCCGGCAGCGCGAGATGATCGCCAACGCCGGTCGGATGGTGGTCGAGGGCCGCGACATCGGCTCGGTCGTGGCTCCGGACGCCGACCTGAAGGTCTTCCTCACCGCCTCCGAGGCGGCGCGTGCCGCCCGGCGCAGCGCCGAGGACGCCGCCGACGTGGCGGCCACGGCCGCCGACCTGGCCCGCCGGGACCGGCTCGACTCGACCCGCAAGGTCAACCCGCTGGCCCAGGCGCCGGACGCCGTCGTGCTGGACACCACCGAGCTGGGCATCGACGAGGTCGTCGCCCGGCTGCGTGACCTGCTCACCGAGCGGGGAGTGGCATGAGCGAGCGTAGCGAGCGAATCATCGGGCTCAGCGCGGTTGTGCCTCATGGCGGTCCGGAGCGAAGCGGAGGAGCGGCATGAGCGAGCGTAGCGAGCGAGTCATCGGGCTCAGCGCGGTTGTGTCTCATGGCGGTCCGGAGCGAAGCGGAGGAGCGGCATGAGCAACGATGGTGGTGGCTGGGTCGAGCTGCGCGAGCCCGACGTCATCGTTGAGGAGCCGACCGGCCCGCAGCCGGTGGTGGCAGTGGTGGGCCGCCCCAACGTGGGCAAGTCCACACTTGTCAACCGCATCATCGGTCGTCGGCAGGCGGTCGTCGAGGACGTCCCCGGTGTGACCCGGGACCGGGTGCCGTACGACGCGCAGTGGAACGGCCGGTCGTTCACAGTCGTGGACACCGGCGGTTGGGAACCGGACGCGAAGGACCGCGCCGCGGCCATCGCGGCGCAGGCCGAGACGGCGGTGGTCACCGCCGACGTGGTCCTCTTCGTGGTCGACTCGATGGTGGGCTCCACCGACGTGGACGAGGCCGCGGTGAAGATGCTGCGGCGCAGCGCCAAGCCGGTGATCCTGGTGGCGAACAAGGCCGACAACACCTCCATCGAGATGGAGGCGACCTCGCTGTGGTCGCTCGGCCTCGGTGAGCCGTTCCCGGTGTCCGCGCTGCACGGACGTGGCTCCGGTGACCTGCTGGACGCCATCCTCGCTGCGTTGCCGGAGGCCCCGGCGATCGTGGAGAACCGGCCGCGCGGGCCGCGCCGGGTGGCGCTTGTCGGTCGGCCGAACGTGGGCAAGTCCAGCCTCCTCAACAGGTTCTCCGGCGAGGAGCGGGCAGTCGTCGACTCGGTCGCCGGCACCACTGTGGACCCGGTGGACAGCCTCGTCGACATCGGCGGTCAGACCTGGCAACTCGTCGACACGGCCGGCCTGCGCAAGCGGGTCGGCAAGGCCAGCGGCACCGAGTACTACGCCAGCCTCCGTACCGCAGGCGCGATCGAGGCCGCCGAGGTGGCCGTGGTGCTGCTGGACGCCAGCGAGCCGATCAGCGAGCAGGACCAGCGGATCCTGACGATGGTGACCGAGGCGGGCCGGGCGCTCGTCATCGCGTTCAACAAGTGGGACCTGGTCGACGCCGACCGCCGGTACTACCTGGACAAGGAGATCGACCGGGAGTTGCGCCGCATCCCCTGGGCGATCCGGCTGAACCTGTCGGCGATGACCGGCCGCGCGGTGGACAAGCTGGCCCCGGCCCTGAACAAGGCCCTCGCCAGCTGGGAGACCCGGGTGCCGACCGCGCACCTCAACCAGTGGCTGACCGCGCTGGTGCAGGCCACCCCGCACCCGGTGCGCGGTGGTCGCGCGCCGCGCATCCTGTTCGCCACGCAGGCCGGGGTGGCGCCGCCGCGGTTCGTGCTCTTCACCACCGGCCCGCTGGACGCCGGCTACCAGCGCTTCGTCGAGCGCAAGCTCCGCGAGGAGTTCGGGTACGAGGGCAGCCCCATCGAGATCTCCGTACGTCCCCGCAAGAAGCTCGGCCCCGGCGGCCGTGGCAAGGCGCACGGCTGACCTGTTCTGCTTGTTGAAATGCCGGATGGGCCATCGCGGTCCATCCGGCATTTCTTCACCCCACCCTCCTAGGACGCTGTAGGGGGTGTGCGGTGGTTCGCGCCTCGCACGACCCGGGTGGGGCCTGTGCGGACGGCCGGCAGGTGCTGCGCTAAGCTTTAGCGGCTGTCGCGGGGGAAACCGCGCGGGGGCGGGACGTGGCGCAGCTTGGTAGCGCACTTGACTGGGGGTCAAGGGGTCGTCGGTTCGAATCCGGCCGTCCCGACAGAGTATCGGCAGGTCAGGGGCCTTGATTCACTTCGGTGAGTCGGGGCCTTTTGCCGTTTCGTCTCACAACTTCTCACGTACGCACGTACTGCTGAATTTCAGGCCGTTCGAGTCACCCGAACAGGCCTGATTCGAGGTGCTCTGCCGCCACCTTGAGGTGGCTGCTGTCGGGGTGGACGTAGACCCGTTTGGCGAGCGTGCCGCCGTCGGCGTGGCCGGCCCAGGCCGCCAGCACGACATCGGGTACTCCGGCGCCGGCGAGGTAGGTCAGGCAGGCGTGCCGCGCGTCGTACGGCCGGACCTTCCGGATCCCGACCTTGGCCATCAACTCGTACACCCGGCGGCGGAGCCAGTCGGTGCGCTGCGGCTGGCCGAGTTCGTTGACCAGGACGTAGCCGCTGTCGACGTAGGCGTTACCGGCCTTCAGGCGCTCCTTCTTCTGCAGGGTGTGGAACGCCTTGAGCGCCTTCGTTACCGTCGCGGGCATCGGCAGACCGCGCTTGCCAGCCGCCGACTTGGCTTCCTTCTCCTCGATCTCACCGTCGACGAGCGTCCGGGTGTTGTCCCCGGCCGCGATCGTGCCGGCCTCGAAGTCGACATCGGACCAACGCAGCCCGCACACCTCGGCCGGTCGGAGGCCCATCAGCGACAGCAGACAGGCTGCGTAGAGGCGTTCGCCCGTGATGCCGGTCAGGAACGCCTTCACCTCCTCTTGGGTCCAGGGCTTGCGCTCAGCCTGCGCCTCGGCTGCGGCCTTCGTGGCTGCTCTGGGGATGGCGACGAACGCAGCGACGTTGCGGACCACGAGCTGACGCCGAACCGCCACGTTCAGCGCGGTTCGAAGGCGGCCGAGCGTCAGGCGCACTGACCGGACACCGAGCCCCGTTCCCGGCTTGCCACCACGTTTCCGGCCCTCCGTCAGCATCCAGTCGATCAGAGCCTCGATGTCGGCCTCGGTGACGTCCTGGAGTGGCTTGCTGCCAAGTCGGACGCGGACCGGCAACAGCGCATCGCGGTAGTTGGCGGCGGTGGCCTTCTCGACATCGCGGGTGGCGGACGTCAGCCATTCATCGAGAAAGTCGTTGACCCTGATCTTGCCGGGTTTGACGTACGTGCCGCGGTCAGTCTCGTGCTTGATCCGGGCGTACTCCGCCTTGGCCTCCTTCCTGGTGTCGAAGGTGTACGTCCGCTGGTCCCGACGTCCGTCCGGCTTGCGTCCGACGTCGAGGACGAACCGGTAACGGGTCTTGCCGCTTCGAAGCGTGATCTTCTTGATCGGGTCCGAGGTGCTCATTCTGCTGCTGCGCCTTTCGTGGAGGGGGTCTTCGTCGGGGCCTGCGACGGGGACGATGCGTCTTCGAATGGTACCGAAAATTGGTACCAAATTCCGGCCCCGGCGTCCGACTCATGGCGAATGGCGATAGGCGATGTGAGATGTGGGACCCTCGACTCGTCATGCGGCCGTTCGATCTGCTTCCCGAGGAGTTGAGGTATGCCGCGACAGCGCCCTGTCGCTGACAACCTGCCGCCGTTGCCGGCGCGGGAGAAGCGGGATCAGCAGGTCAAGATCAGGCTGACGCCGTCGGAAATGGAGAAGTTGGGTGTGCTGCGGCCCGACCTGACCCCGCCCGGGATCGTCGCCTTGCTCGTTGACGATGTGCTCACCGGTCGGTACCGGCCGGCATGGGCTGCCACTGCGCCAGACGATGGACCTCAGTGATCGGCGTAGCGCCGCTCTGTCTGTTCCGGACGATCATCACGGACAGTCGTGGGCTGGCGGTCGACGCCGACGAGCCGGAGTAAATCTGCCGTGCGCACGCGGTACGAGGTTCCAATCCGAAGTACCGGGCAGGGGAAGGCGTTGCTCTTTGCCAGGTCGTAAGCCTTTGTGCGGCCAACTCCGAGAGCGCGGGCGGCGGTCGCCAGGTCGATCATCGCAGGAAGTTGCAGTAGCTCGTCCTGGTTGAAACTGCTGGTGGTCATCACCCTGCTCCTTCGGTCGAGGGGAGCGGACGCCAGGGGCGTCTGGCTGGAGAGGCACGGTCTGGCAGACCTCGACACGACCATCCGGTTCGGGCGTTGCTCGTAGCGCTACCCGTTCCTGGTAGCGGCGTTCCCGGGAGCGCCGGTAACACGGCTTGCGCCCCAAGGTCGGGCCGTGTTTCCTCGCCGTTCTGTCCCTGGCCCTTAGCCGTCTTGCTTCGTGAATCCGGCGACGATTCCGAATGGCGCTGACGCCGCGTACGGGCCGCGGAAGGCATCAGACCGCCACCGCTGGCGTCGGAACTCCTGGGGCGCGTTCCTCGGAAACAGCAGCCAACGGGCCGGGTGCCGGCGTGACGCCGCTTGGCAGCGGTCGGAAACGCCTCGTCTGAAACCTGACGCCGGTGCGGTAGCCAACGGGCTGCCACCGGTGGAGGAGACGGGATGACGAAGCGCGTCGACGGCGGGTTTGGATGCAGTTGGCGCGACGATGCTGCGCCCGACATGGGTCTCGACGCTCAGGGAGGTTGGGTGCTCGATGTTGGCGCTCTGGTGGCGTTCGCGAGGTCGGACATGTTCGTCAGCGCCCTGGTCGCATCGTGCCGTCGGCGCGGGCAGACGGTGCTGATCTGCGACACGAGTCTCGCTGTGGCGATGCAGGCAGTACCCGAGCAGCACGACCGTCTCGTGGATCTGTGTCAGGAGCCGAACACGTGGTTTGCGAAACTCGCCGCCGCTGACAGTGACGCGGTCGCGGCTCTCCTGCCGGCGGCCAGCGGGGACATCGGTCTTGCCCAGGTGGTCTACGAGGCCGCACGGCGCGGCTACGCCGTTCTCTCGGATCGGCGCGCCAGTGTGCTGGCGATCGATGGATCACTTCTCGTTGAGGTTGCGTAGCGAGGACCCTGTCGAGCTCGGGATACGCCTCGATCGCGTTGACTCGTCCAACAGAGTCGTGTCCGGCGGGCAGGTGTCGGCCGGACTACCGATGCTCCTATGGGTCAAGTCGATCGGCAGATCGACCGATCTCCCGGTTGGCCATCGTCCCGTGGCCATCCAAGCGACGAGATCGTCGTCGATGTTCCCGCTTGCTACGGTGACGGCATGCCGCGCTATCTGAATGTCGTCTACCTGTTGATTCTTCTTGCGCTGGTGGTCGTGGGATTCGTCTGGGACGCGCCTACCGGAGTCAAGGCATTAGTGGGCGTAGTGGCCATGGCCCCTGTTGCGGTGGCCATCCTCGTGACTGACCGCCGACGGCGCGAAGGCCAACCGATAGACAGCGTGAAGTGAACGGTGGGGCTGTCAGGCCGGGACTGCCCTGACCGCGGTCGCAAGATTCCTGAACCGTTCGCGAAGACGATCACCGGTCGGAAGGTCTGCCCGGATTGCGCCAACGCGCTGATCATGGGATCCGCCGCAGGCGCGATCACCGGGGATGTCGAGTCCGGGTACGGCGTCTGTGCGATGCTCATGCGCAAGGTCGGACGCTCCGGCTGACCGCGCGGCGGTCTGTCCGTCGGCGGTGAGTGCCCAGAAGACTTCGTGGGCGAGGTAGCGCTTGAGGCAGCGGATGATCTCGCGTTTGGTCTTTCCCTCGGCGATGCGTCGGGCCGGGTAGGCGCGGGTGCGTTCGTCGTAGCTGAGCCGGCCCAGGGCCAGGACGCAGAGGGCGCGGTTGGTGTCTCGGTTGAGCCGGTGCCGGTTGGTTTGCCGGACGAGGCCGGGATCGGCGCGACGCCGCACAGGTGTGCGTGGGAACGCGGGTAGAAATCCAGGGGGTGCTTCAGGCTCCTATCAGGCCACATCGACCCGACTGGCGGCTGTGCGGGCGGTGGGGCCGACGGGCGACCCCGCATCCCTGTTCGGCGACCGTCGGCCTGCTTACCGGCTCGCGAGAGATCCGCTTGGACCACCACTGGGGTGGCAGTGGTGCGGCCGGGCGTACCGCCGTGAAATCGGCGTGCTCGTACCGGGTGGCGGAGAGCAATGGCAGCCACTCGTCACAGCCCTGCCACGGGTAGAGGTCGGCTGCTCCGCCGCGCACAGTGCGAGGACCGTCGCCGATCCGTGGTCGCGCGTCTGCCGGTGCGCCGTTGAACCCGGGGATCCACACGTCTGCGCAGAGCTCGTTCGCCGAGCCCATCGCCGCCAGACCGAAGGCGTTATCGCCGGCGGCCGTCCGCGTCTCGTCGCCGAAGTCGTCGAGCAGTTGGTCCTCGTCGGGTTTCCCGTCGCCGCGGTACGTCAGCGTGGTGGTGCCGGCTCGCGCCGCGTATTCCCACTGCGCCTCGCTGGGCAGCTGGAACGGCAACAGCTTGAGCAGGTCGTCCAGGTCGCCTTCGAGCCGGGCCGTGCCGGTGTCCGCCTCGGCGTAGCCGTCTTCGTACTCGGGCAGCCAATGCTGGACCTGCGCCACGGTCAGCGGGTGCCGGGCGAGCAGGAACGGCTCGACCCGCACCTCGCGTACCGGCTGCGCGTCTCTGGCACTGGCGAGGAACGGGTCAATGGTGTCCTCGACTCCACCGCTTCGCTCGATCGCACGTACCGCGTCCAGCTCCGCCTCGGACAGTCCCATCCGGAACGTGCCGCCCGGAACCTCCCGGAACACGACCCCCGACGGAACATGCCGCCATGCCGGTCGCCCGGCCACGATCTCCTCGGTCCACATGGCGGCGAACGCTAGCAGCCAAGCCGCCCGGCGGTCTCTCCCGATGACCCCGCAGCTCGCGCAGGCGCCAAACGCCTGGTAAGGCCTTTGACCGAAAGCTACCGCCACCCCGAGAAGGCGCGGTAGCGCTGGCCGGCGATCAACTGACTAGCCGACCCGCGTCTTCCTTAAGAGCGAGTTCCTCCTCGCCGCGCCGGCCGCCGCCGAAGCGCGTCACGGTCCGTGGCCGGCACGATGCGACGCGGCGACACGCGTCATCCGAGCGGGCGAATGTCCGGACCCGGGCAGATAACATACGCGTTCGAGACGAACGCGGAACCTCCGCCTCACCACCGACGATGGAGGAACCTGCGATGCCTCTGCCGGCCCGCCCGATCGTCGTGCTCGCTGCCGCAGGCGTCGCAGGAACCACCGGCGTGGTCGCCGGAACCGCCGGTGCCCTGCAGATCGCCCGAGCCAACTCCCAGCGACAGCGGCAGGAGAACCGGCTCGCCGACCGAAACACCGAGCACCTTACGGAAGTCGAACGCCTCAAGGCCACGACGCGTGCCCTCGGCAAGACACAGGAACGCGCCATCCACGACGTGATCATACGGATGGAAGAGTTCCTCATCCAGAATGGCAAACAGGTCCTCGAAGGCGAACGCCACGTCTACGACGGGGTCACCGACTCGGACACCACCGACACCACGGGCATGACAAAGCTCAACCCGCAGATCGCGGCCTGGGCCGCCGGCATCGTCGGTTCAGCCGCCGTCGGCCGGACCACGTTGACGGTGCTGCGCGAAGGCATGGCCCGCTTCGGAACAGCCAGTACCGGCAGACCGATCCGGCAGTTGCACGGCGCCGCCAGGCAGAGCGCCTTGCGAGCCGCGTTCGCCGGCGGGAGCATCGAAACAGGTGGCCTCGGAGAAGCCTTCGGAGGAAAGATCCCCTACGTAGTCGCTGCCGGAGTTGCCGTGCTCACCGGCGGCGCCGGCGTCAAAATCGCGGGGTCGCTCGCGCAGGCCGACGCCGAGAAGGATCGCCAGGCCACCGACGACGCGATCCTGGAACTCGACCAGTACGACCAGCGCAGCCGCTGGGTCAGGCTACGCGCGTACGAACTCGACGACATCCTCAACCAGCTGATCCCACCCGCCGTGGACGCCCTGGACCTCCTGGAGTCCGAACCGTTCGACATGGAGGTTCACGGCCCGCGTCTGCAGGCGGCGCTGATCCTCGCCTCCGGCGTCGCTCAGATCGTCGACGCGCCCCTCATCGACGCCGATGGCAACCTCGACCCGCACACCGAACAAATCGTCTTCAAATACCGCAACGCGAGTAAGGAGAACCCGGATGCCTGACAAAGACACCGTACTGAGCGGCACCACCTTGCCGAAGGCCGACGGCGGATTCAACGCGCAAGCCGCGTACGAGGCGTTCAATCTGTTCATCCGCACCGTCCGCGACGCGGTCCAGACCCACCAGACGGAAAGCACGAAACGCGAACAGCTGCGAACCCAGCGTGAGACGCAGATCGAACAGATCAGAGCCACCGAACGGATCCTGCGGGACTACTTCGACCGGGTCTACACCGAGCGGCGAGAGAACCACCAGTTGCTGTTCGCCGGTCTCGACCAGGCGCTGAAAACCGGCGACAACGCCGCGCTTCAAACCGTCGTCGGCGGAATCGTCGACCTGGCCCGCACCTCACCCCTGGCGGACCTCGGTAACCTCGGCGAACTCCGGCGCGCCATGGAGGACCCCAACACCGTGTTCAAGCTATAGCCCGGCATGCTCGCATCAACCGTGCCTCCCAGACTCATATTGAGGTGATCTCAGCAAGGTCTCAGCCTCGAGCCTGCTATGGCAGCGCAGCCCTCGTGCGTACGCGCTGACTCCCATTCTGCGGCCGGCACCAAGCAGTTCTCGCAGCCGCGGCGGCTGGCCAGCCGGCTGATCGAGGACAACATCTACGACACCGACCACCCGGAACGCGCCGCCGGCGGCAAGGAAGAGTAGATGAGCAAGATATGGCCATTGCTTATCAATCTGCGACCGGGCGCGGTCGCAGATCGGCAACGGGGAGCGGGCGGAGCTCGCCGCGTGGGCCTGGCCGACCCCGGTAGCTGCCGGCGCTGACGTCGACGGCAACACCCTGGGCCCACAGTGGCGTCAATGAACAGTGAGCAGCCTGACCCGCGCGGCAAGGCCCGCCATGGTGCCCACAATCGACCGGGTCGCCCACACGCCGTGTTGCTCAGGCTGTCCGACGGAAAAGGCCGCCATCGACACGGCCGCGGCGATGGCGCAGCTGACCTCGGCCGGCTACGCGGCGAAGGCCGCAGTCGCCGCCGCGTCCGCCGCTCAGGCACCCTGTGGGACGGTCGGCGATCTGCGCGACCTGCAGCACGAGTTGTTTGCGGCCCGCCGCGCCGTGGTGATGTTCGGCAACAACGTCAACCAGGCCGCCGCAGCGTTCAACGCCACCGGCCAACTGCCCGACTGGGCCGCCGAGGCCGTCCGGCTCTGCGAGGCGGCGGTGGCCCGGCTTGATGAGGTGATCTCCCGGATCGACAGGAAGCTGCGGTGATCACGCGGGTGCACCGGCGAGGCTCGCGGGTCGGCCGGCTGCTGTGCTACCTGTGGGGCCCAGGCAAGGCGGAAGAGCACGTAAACCCGCATCTGGTGGCTGCCTGGGACGGCGCAGGCCCTCTGACCGACCTAGAACCCGGAGTCAACGCCAGCGGTAAGCGGGACCTCCGCGCGCTGACGGCGATGCTGGAGCAGCCGGTCCGCGTCGGCTACCGTCCGCCGACCCAGTTCGTTTGGCACGCCAGCATGCGGCTCGCCCCCGAGGATCGGCAGCGCAGCGTTAGTGACTCGACGTGGGCGAACATAGCGGTTCAGATGCTCACCGAGGTCGGCGTCGCCACCACCGCCACCGACCCGGGCCTGCGGTGGATCGCCATGCGCCACGCCGACGACCACATACACATCGTCGCCACGCTGGTGCGCGAGGACGGCCGTACCAACTGGCTGCGCAATGACTACCCGCGCTGCGTCAAGGCCACCTACGACGTCGCCCGCCGGTACAACCTGCGCCGCCGGGTCCCGCCGGCTGACCGCACCGCGCACCGCCGCCCTCACCCCGCTGAGGTCAGCAAAGCCCGTCGCACCGGCCGCGCCCAGACGCCCCGCGAGGAGCTGCGCCGGCGGGTACGCACGGCCGTGGCTGCGGCCGGTTCGCAGGAGGAGTTCTTCGCCCGGCTACGCGAGGCAGGGATTCTGGTCCGGCTGCGGCACAGCAGCACCGATCCCCGGCAGATCACCGGGTACGCGGTGGCGCTTCCTGGCGCACGCACCGCCGGCGGGCAACCGGTGTACTTCGGCGGGGGCCGGTTGGCGCCCCCTGCCGAAGCTGAGGCTGCGGTGGGATGCCCCGACGCGGTTGCCGGCATCGCCGACGGTCGGCCGAGCCGAGCGGGTCGATGCGATGCGTCAGGCCGCCAAGGTGGTCAGCGCGGCCGCCGCCGACATCCGTCGCGATGCGCATGCCGCGCCCGGACGGGCGCAGGCCACTGCGGTCGCCGCAGCGGACCTGCTCACCAGCCTGGCCTACACGGTGGAGGGTGACCGGCGCGGGCCGCTGCACCGGGCAGCCGAGGTGTTCGACCGAGCGGCCCGGGACCTCTACGGACGGGTCCAGAAATCCACCGGTCGTTCCCGGAAGATGCCCACCATGTCGCGTCTGGTAGCGCTCATGGGCCGCCTCTCCGGAGAGGACGACGCCATCGTAGCCCTTGCGTTGGTGATGGACTTGGCGCGGCTCGCCGACAGTCTGGGGCAGCTGCGGAGCGCCCAGCATCGCTTGCATCAGGCCGAGGCGGCCCGGGCCGCGGCCGACGCCCTGCGGGTGGTAGCTGGTGGCTGGCAACGGGCGGTAACGCTGCCGCTAACTCGGAGGTCAACACCTGCACCGACAATGGGAGGCGGTCGGCGTACCTCGCGCGGCCGCTGAGCAGGCAAGGGAGGTGCACATGGCGCAGCCGCAGCAACACGAGGACCCGATCGCCGAGACCCACCAACAGTTCTTGCAAGGGCTGGCGACGATGGCGACCGTCGGCGAGGCCGGCGCCCGCTGGGCCGCCGTCGGCATCCAGAACAAGGCCGGCGAACGGGAACGTGAGGCCAGCCATGCAGGAATCCACCCTGCGCAACCTCGGCCACCTCGGGGCGGACAACGACCACGACTCGCTCGGACTGTTCCAGCAGCGACCTAGTCAGGGCTGGGGTACCGCCGAGCAGATCCTGGAACCCCGCTAGTCCGCGAGAAGTTCTACGAGCGCCTGGTCGAGGTCGACGGCTGGCGGAGCATGCCGCTCACCCAGGCCGCGCAGGCTGTGCAGCGGTCAGCCTTTCCCGATGTCTACTCGAAGTGGCAGCCCGAGGCGCAGCAGCTCGTCGCCCTGATCAGCGAGGGCATGAACATCGTCTGCACCAGCGACGGCGGGGACGGGTTGCCGCCTCTGGACCACGCTGGCTTGCCCGACGGCTTCCTGCTGCCGGCTGACCCGCAGCTGCGGGCAGTCATCTCCTTCGCACTTGCGCAGAGGCGCAAGCCCTACGTCTGGGGCGCCAAAGGGCCGGACAGCTACGACTGTTCGGGGCTGATGATGGCCGCCTGGGCTAGAGGTGGCGTGCAGATTCCCCGGGTCACCGTCAACCAGGTCCACACCGGAGTTGCCATGCTTTCACTGCCGGCAATGAGACCCGGCGACCTGATCTTCATCCCCGGCTCAGATAGCACGATGGCTCGCCCGGGCCATGTCGGCATGTACATCGGAACCGACTGGATCGGCAGCCAGTACCTCGTCCAGGCACCGAAGACCGGCGATGTCGTGAAGGTCGTGGCCATCAGTAACTGGAGCCGGCAGGTTGCTGCCATCCGCAGGCCAACGCGGCGGTGAGGCCCATCTGCTGTACGGCTAGCGTAGTTGACGAAGATCGGACTACTCAGGTGGCTCTTTCGCGGCTGATCATAGGCGCAAAGATGCCGCGGTGCCCGATGGTTGGCGGGGACTCGCTCCGGCGTGGGGAGATCCAGCTTTCGAGTACGCGTCCGCTGGCTTGAGATCCCGAAGGACCCAAAGCTGGCTCAATCAGCCACCGCGTCCGATCACCGGACAGTCGGTAGCAGCGTGATCCGCTCAAGATCGAAAAATCCTCGCCGTCCTGTTGGAATAGTGCGGGCCCGGTATGTGAGCTCAATTGAAGCCAGGTCTGGTCACTGCAGGTGACGAAGCCCTGCGGAGCGCGTGGCCAGCTGCGCAACGAATCCGCCAGTAGCCGATCGCTTGCCTCGCGGGCAGGAGGATCGAGTTTGAACTCCAGATCCGACTCGGTCATGCAGTGTTGGAAGTAGAGCCACGCGTCCTCAAGCGCACCCGTCCCGTCTAGCTGGGTGCCAAGTTCCATTCCCCCGGTTAGACCCATCGCCGTCATCAGATTTGCGGAGAATACGGAACCAGTTCGTCTATCCGCAATGCATCCCTTGGCGTGAGTCAGTCGATCGGCGTAGATTTCCACCCCTGCTTTTTGGAACGCCGATGCCTCCGCACGTGAGGCCTCGGAGATGTTTCGGCCACGAAGTAACATTCTGACCCGGACTCCGCGATCTAGCGCACGGCACACCGGCTCGTACAGCAACTCCGGCCGTGCCGGTTGCTTTGGCAGGCCGAAGGTCATGTTGCCGATGCTGAACGTCGCCAAGATCAGTTCTTCGACGGCCTGGTCAATGGTGCGCCTAATTGAATCGAGAATCCGATGTTGCTCCTGCCAAGTCCAGAGGATTCGGCTGCCGTTATGGCTGCCGGGTAGGACGTCGTCGTCGGGGATCCGGTCATGCACAGAGTGATGCGTGGGTGCCGGAGGCATGTCCCAAGCACTGTGTCGCCACAGCCGCCGGAAAACCCAAGCCAGTACGGCGACCTCCTCGACGTCCTCGAAGACGAGGCCATTCTCGGCCACGGTGTTGAACGAGCGGGTGACTAGGTTTGCGCTGGACACCAGCGCGCGCGCATCGTCTACGACGACGAACTTTGCGTGCAGGCCCGGGTAGCCGCGGACGTAGATGCCGCTGGTCGTCAGACGGGTGAAGTTGCGGTATTCGATCTGCGTATCGATGTCCATTGTGTCTGATGCATCGTTGATGGCCCGGTTCAGGCCGCGGTCGTCGAGCGCCGAGACGACATAGACACCGCCTTGGAGGCGGTTCGCAGCCCGCTCGAGGGCGTGCCGGACATCCTCGTCACCTAGGAACAGCGTTGCGACGAAGACCCGCTTTTTTGCCGAGTCGATCAGGTCGATGAGCTCCTCCCGGATTGTCGAACCGCCGCCGGCATAGGTCAGGCAATGGCGGTAGCCCGTCACCTGTCCAGCGTGCTGTGACACGAAGGATGTTCGTTGCGGCGCATCCTCGCGTTTGAGGAAGTAGCCGCCCTTGAGCGTGCGCAGCCCCAGGTCGATGTCACTCAAAGGGGAAGTCCTCCTCGCGCCGCAATGCGTAGACATGCTGGTAGTGCCGGGCGGTCCAGAGCGCGCTGCGGACGTGGGCCGGGGTCAACTCTCCTGGGGCCACTCCGTAGCGGGTCGCGCTGGCTTCCACGATCGATACCAACCGTTGGGAGGTGGCTTCGGCGGCGGGTTTCATTGCGACCTCCGCCATCGCGTGCTGGAGCGCGAAGGTGTGTGCGGCGCGGCTGTCGCCTGGGGTGAACTCGACGTCGACGTAGACGACGTCCCGGTCTCCCTGTATCAGCAGGCCGCCGGGATGGCCGAGACGGATCCCGCTGGTCGCTGCGGCAACGGCCGCCTCATGGCCTAGCTCATATCGCCAAACCCGGCCGGTGTGCTCTGCCGCGGCCGGCCCCCAGACGTCGGCGGCGTACGCCGCCTGCTCAGCCAGCTCCGCCCAACGCCTCGCCAGGTTGTCTGCGTGGGGGACAAGGAGGTTTACAGTCTTCGTGGCACCTACCTCGACCTTTAAGCGCGCCCGATGCGTTCCGTCGCCGTCTGTCTCCACGTGCCCGCTAGAGCGATACTGCGGGCTGTAGGCTGGGACGAGATCATCTGTGGGAACCGCTGCCACGATGTCTTTCGCCAGGCCCAGGATCGTCTGGCGGCTGATGCGGTCGGCGATGATCTCGTGTCGGGGGGTCAGGCCGGCACCACGGTCGACGTCGACGTATCCGGCCGGCTCTGCCCGGTTCAGTCTCGGTGCCCGCCGGCCCGAGTTCTGGGGAAGGGCGATGAGTTCGTCGGTGTCCGCGAGATACAGAAGCGTTACCTGGGTGGGGCGGAGCCGCGCAACCGCTGTTTGCTTCACTGCCACATGCGCCGATTCGGTCGCGATCGCCTCAGCCTCGCGCGGCTCAAGCAGACCGAGGCGTACCAGCCTGCCGAAGATCGCGACGATCGCCGACTGCGGAATGCCGGTAATTTCCTCGATGTCGATCGGGTAGGCAGGGTCGAGCGCGATCGCCGCCTCGATGATCAGGCGATCGAGGACGGTAAGGCTCTCCTCGATCTTGCGTGTCATCGGTACGTCCGGCCAAATTTCGACGGCGAGGAGAGTTTCTTGTACGACCACGGTGGACTTGGAATCGATCTCTCGCGCCGGTTGGAAGGTGAACCGAACCGTCATAGTCGGCGGATCCGCATAAAGTCGGCGTCTTGGTCGACGAGGTGGAACAGGTTTTCGTAGAAGATCCGCGCCTGGCCGGGCACGCCGCCCTCGCCGGGATCGCCAAGCGCCCGCAGGGTGAGGCCATGACCGACGATCACGAGCGCGCGGCGCGCCCGGGTGAACGCGACGTTGAGGCGCCGGATGTCCTGTAGCCACTGCCCGTAGTTGGGGCCGATTCGTCCCGGGGTGCGAGCCCTGGTGAAGCTGATGATGACGAGGTCGCTTTGCTGGCCCTGAATGCGGTCGATGACATCGATGACCTCCCACTTCAAGTGCGGCAGGTCAGACGCGCGCAGCTGGGCTGCCAGTTGCTGGGCTTGGGCGCGGTAGAAGGCGAGAACACTGACGGTGATCGGGACGGCACCCGCCCGTCCGAGCCCCTCGTCGTAGAGGCGGCAGAGACGCTCGACGAGGACCTGCTCCAATTTGTTGACGAAACCGTGGTCTAGGGGCTCATCGCCGGCGTCCTGGTAGTGGCTCGTGTCGACGAAGATTACCGGCTTGGTGAGCGTTTCGGTGAGCACCAGCGGCGTGACGCCTATACGTTCGAGGTCCGTTGCTGGCGGCGTCTGGTATCGCCCCTGATACACAGGTTGATCGACGATGCGGGCGAGCGGCTCGATCATGCGGCGTTGCCAGACGAGTTCCTGGCGCAGTAGCTCGGGACATCGGACTACCGCTCTTTGAAAGAGGCTTTGCACCAGGTGACGCAGCATGGCCTCCAGTACTCGACGGTCCGCGTCATCGCTGGAGGCCGAGCTCACGATCTGACTGTATGCCGCAGAGAACTGGTCGCGGAAAGTGCTTTCCCAAGAACCGTCAGCCACTAGTTCCTCGGCGACCTCTCGCACGCTCTGGGTCCGGAACTTATGCAGTTCCTCGTCCTCGGCCCAGGCCTGCGCCAGGTGCCGCACTGCTGCCTCGACAGTCTCGTCGGCGCCACGGCCAAAGCGGTGCAGGGCGGTCAGTGCGTGGAGGAAGTACTCGTCACGCTGGTCGACGTGCGGAGGCAACTGATGCTCATCGCCGACCAAGACCCAACGCCGTGCCCGCGTAGCTCCGATGAGGAATTCGCTTTCGGTGACTCGGCTGGCCTCATCGACGATCAGTGTGTCGTAGTCAGCGTACCGTACCACCTCGCTGCCTCGCCCAACGATTCCCTTGGTGGTCGCGCAGACGAGATTCGCGGACCGTACCAGCGACTGCCGAATGTCGGCAGCGAGGCGCTCGTCCGACTGCTCGGCAGCCAGTTCGCACCATCGCCGGTGCAACTCCGGTAGCCGCTGCAGAACCCCGCGACGTCGCACGTATTGTCGGATGGCCGCGTCGTGATCGCCCGGATCCTCGGACTGTCCAGCCAGCGTCTCACCAATTTCCTCCAGACGCCGCAAGGCGAGGCCGAACCGTGCTTGCGCAGCCTTGCGTTCGTCGTCGGTGTCGGTAAGCTTCCGCTCGACGCGGTCCCGGCCGATCTCCCAGTCACGTGCACTCCACGTCTGATCGTGCTCGGCGTCCCGGTGTTCCTCGCGGACCCTCGTGACTTCGTTCAGCGCCGTGGACAGCTGATCGACGAGGTCCGCTATCGGACCTAGCGGCGCGGGACAGCGGGGGTCCGGGGTGACTGGCGCTTCCGTTACCAGCAGTGGCGGGATCACCTTGGCCAAGTAGAACGCGATCCGGCGGCGTTCTTCAGGAGCGGTGATCTCCGTTGTTTGTGCGCCGCTACGATCGACGATCTTTGCGAGACGCATCCACTGCAGTTCGGCCTGCCGATCTGCCTCCGCCCTCTGCCGGCGCGCGTTGCCGACCCGCTCCCGTGCCTGCTGATCTCCGGCGGTGTGAGCGGCCCTGGCAATTGCGAGATCTCGTTCTGCCTCGCCATTTCGGGCAGTAACGCGGAACAATCGCACTCTCAACCGAGCTGTTCGGTCGGTACTCTCGGCGACCTGACGTCGCGCCGCTGTGATTCCGCCCAAATGCATAGCGGTGAGTATCCGTCCGAGCCCTGTCTTATGGGTGACGGCGTCGTTGAGCTGCTGGCGAGCCTGCTCAAGAGCCGCCTCCTCCCTAGACAGCATCGCCCGAGCGGTGCGCAACTCTGCGGCCGTTTGGGTGACGGCTTGCTCTACTCGTCGCACCGCTGCGCTCAGCTCACCTACCCTCCGCCGCCAGCCGGCATCGGCGGAGGCCGAGGCGGCATCCGCCATCGCCAGACTATCCATCGCGGTGATACAGCGCCTGGCTAGCGGTGGCAGCGGCACGAGCACAGGCTGGGCCTGATGGAGGAGGCCAGCGTACTGCTGTACCACGCGCGCCAGTGACTCCTCCGCCGCCGCGAGCCGGGCGACAGCCCGCTCTGCTGCGGCCTGAAGCAAACCCGACTCCTGTTCAGCCTGGATCCGAGCCCGGTTCCAGTTGTCCATGCTGGCTGCCAGCGCTACACGCGCCTGTGCCGTGACATTCGTCTGACGGCGCTTGTGGCTGATCGCTGACTTTGCCTGTCCGGCGGCGCGGATGAGTTCTTCGACTTCTTGCAGTTCTCGGGCCCACCGTAAGTCTTGGCCACCGTTCTCGGGTTTGAGGACTCGGCCAGCGAGCTCACCACCGACGTTGGGCTCGAGAAAGTCATGCACGGCCTCTTGAACCCGGTCGTCGTTCCATGTAATCCGAAGCGGCCGGATACCGGGTTTGCGGCCAATCCGGCTCAGCACCTCATCGACGGCGACGTGGCTTGGCGCCAGCATCAGCACTCGCTCACCTCGCGCGGTCAGCTGTCTCGCGACCTCGCAGATGACCTCGGTCTTCCCCGTTCCCGGTGGGCCCTGCACCAGGAATGCGTGCGGCGACGAGACCGCACCGGTGACGGCCCGACGCTGCTCTTCATTCAACGGCACACTGGCCGGATCATCGTCACAGAAGAAATGTTCGGGAGGGATGAACGAGTTGGTTGCGGCGGTCAGAGCGTCAGGCCGGCACAGAAGACGAGCGAGGTCGTCCCAAGTCCCCTCCACCTCGCCGTTGAGGAAGTCCTGCAAGGCAGAAGCGTTCTGCCGCATCCCGAACGGCTTCACCAGGTTGATGATGACCGCTATGCCGATCCCCGGTGTCCAGTGTGGTGGTTGACGGATGGCTAGCC
Organism: Micromonospora sp. DT43; assembly: GCF_049841645.1. Classification (NCBI taxonomy): domain Bacteria; kingdom Bacillati; phylum Actinomycetota; class Actinomycetes; order Micromonosporales; family Micromonosporaceae; genus Micromonospora; species Micromonospora sp. DT43. The sequence continues at coordinate 48,917 of NZ_JBNCKR010000008.1, forward strand.
GCCCGCTTCTTACCCGCTGCACGGTGCTGTTCACCGTCAGCCCGCCGGGAGCGGTCACCATTACCCGTCTGCGGTCTAGGTCTGTTAGGTCCGAGCCCGGCTCCGCCTCCACAACCACTGCGCCCCGACCATCTTCAAGGTCCTCGATGCTGATCACGGTGCCCGTGATGGTTCGCTCGGCGGCCTCGGGGCGCTGTTCGGCGATCCCTAGGAGGCGTCTCAGTCGGTCGTACTCCTTGTTCACTGAGCGTTGTAGTCGAAGGGACGCCTGCGCCGGAACACGTGCCTGGTACGCACTTCGCCACTGTTTAGCCTGAGCCAGCAGATCATCCATGTCGAATGGAACTTCGCGGTAGTTGGGCTCGAATGACACCGCTCTTGGGACGATGCGATCCACCCGCCGCTCCATCGAGGATGCCTCATCGATGAAAGTGAGCTCTGCCAGCCAGGCGTTGGTGTGTATGGCTCTGCGTCGCCGTACCCTTGCTTCAAAACGCATGCCGCCGATCCGATAGGCCTGAAATCTGGATTGCCCCGACGAGCGATATCGGGCGATCCACACGCCGCCGGTCAAGTCATCGGCAACTTCTTGCAGCGTAACCCCAGGCGGCAGCGACAGGCGCTGTGGCGTCGACAGCACCAGCTCCCCGATCTTCATCGGAGGCGGGCCATCGGAGCGAGGGTGCTCAGGTTGGAGTAGAGGTGTCTTCATCAGACTTCGCGGACGAACCGTAGCGCCTCGATCAGATGACTGATGTTCTGGTCGGGGGAACGCTCGCTCCAAAATGCCCTCAACAGCGCGAGTGCCCTGCCGCGTAGCCCTGCACTCTGCTCGTGCGACACGGAATCGATGCCATGCGCTAGAACCGACCGGTTTCGTGTATCGACGACTCCGCGCATGCTCTGCACAGCGGCGAGCTTGTTCCACTTGAGCGCGATTAGCATGGTGTCGTCCACCAAGTAAAGCAGGATCATTGCATCCATCAAGGCGACCTTGCGGGGTAGCGCTGGTGTCGGTGCGCCGTATATGGCGTCTGTCAACGTCCCATACCTGCTATTTAGTTCGATCGGGTCGCCGAGCTTCGAGTAGTCCGGATTCTCCAGGTCTAGACCGAAAGTGTCCGACAGGCGCTCCTCGAAGGCCTTCTCGATGCTGCGGTAATACAGAAGGGCGGCGAAGTCATAGCGCCCTAGGTCCTGGTAGTGATCGCCGAGCAGGAAGAAGTTGAGCAGCATCTCCGGACCGGAGCGCCTGGCGAGCGACTCGGCGAACTCCAGCTGCCTACTAAGTCGCTGGGCCATTGCGGCGTCGAGACCGGGCCTGTTGTCCCGGAGGTGGTCTCGGACACGGCCTACGTGTTCGGGGAGTCCGTCGACATTTAGGTCGCACCAAGCTTCGTAGAGTGCGGCGAGGTCGCGCAGGAAGCGCACGCGGACCGGCTCTGACACCGAGCCGCTCAACTCCTCAAATCGCTGTCGTGCACCGGTGTACACCCCGCTGCGGAACATCGCCATCGCGGCGTCCATGTCCTTGTCGCCGAACAGGGCTGTTGGGTTCGGCAGCACGCAAAGTTTTTCACTGCCCGGCAGCGCCTGCCGCATCTCCGGATCGAAGGTGCTGTCTATGTAACACATGGGGAGGTCAAGTTGCGATGCCGCGAGTGCTGCCCCAGCGCTCATAACCTTCTTGCCGCCCGTTATGTCGATCATGGCGCTCAGCGGCCGATCGCCGCTACGTAGCGAGCTGACCTCCTTCCGAACGATCTCGTAGATGCTCGTCGGATTCACCGGGTCGCAGGACACGTGCCGGACGCCGGCAAACTCGATCTTCCCTACGAGCTTCTCCCAGATGGCGTTAGTCGTTGCCTCCGTGTTCGCTGACGAGATGATCAATAGCTTGGCTGGACAGGTGAGGGCGAAGGCTAGGAGGGTCGTCTCCGGCGAAAAGCCGGACAAGCTGATCAACAGATCCACCGGCGGGCACTCGACGTCTATGGAGTTGCGCCGAGCTACCTCGACGGCCTCGTCGTAGATCTCCGTGAGCCGGAACCTCTGCGTCTGCTCGGCGGGGGTACCTTCCCCGTAGGTTTCTTCGCCGCGGAAGATGCGCCGCATACGGGCGTGCTTCTCATCCAGGGTCGTCATAGAAGAAGCATCCTATGGTGCCGGGCGACATTTATTGCGCCGGCGGACGGGTGCTGTGCGGGGCGCAGGCGATTCTACGGCCGGATGCTCGGTTGACACGGCTCTGCGTCGGGTTGAGTGACCCGGCGGAGCGCTCGGAACTGCAGGCCGCGTGGCAGGTCATGCGCTGGGCTATGGGATGAGTTCAGGCAGGGCAACTCGGTTCCTACGAGAAGGCTCCGATGATCAGCCGGTTGGAGCACGCGCGGAGCGGCAACGAGCATGGCGGTTGTCGGACAGTCGACAATGGCCCCAACGCCAAGCCCTCCGCGAACAGGTGCGTCTCGACTGTCTAGACGGTGGTCGATTCACCCTCTGCATCTCCGGCCGGGTTGGTCCGGTGACCCGGGCAGTGCTCAACCCATGAGCGCGAGCATCTGCACCGCGCTAGCAATGAAGCACGGTCCGACCGGTATGTGGGCCCCACGAGGCACACGCCTGCTGGCTAACAGCACGATCCCTACGACCCCCGCACCCAGGAAGCCCCAGGAACACCGCGCCGATCGCGGTGCCCCAGCCCCATCACCCCAACAGCGCGGTCACCGACAGGATTAGCTTGGCGTCGCCCAGGCCCGTGCCGCGCGACTGCGCAAGACCAGGCCCATGCTGACGAACAGCGTAGTAGTGCTGGCGCGCAGACCGCCGCACCGAATAGGCGATTCCATCGATCCCGGTGATGACTGCGTCGACGGTAAGCAGAGCGAAGACGCCGGCGGCCGCTGGCATGGTGGTGACGTCGGGCAGACGGTGCCTTGAACGTCGATGAACACGAGCGGGACCGCTCACCCAGCCCACCACGGGCCGGCCGACAACACTGAAAGGTTGGGTGGCAAGAACCACGACGGCCACCGCAACCGCAGTGCAGAGCTTCGTGAGGTGGGGGCAGAGCTGACCGTCGAGGTGGAGACCCTGGACAGTCCCGCCAGCGAGGGCCGGGAGGAGCAGCGGTGAGCACCAGCATGCGATGGCGGCTGGCCGTCCCGTTGATCGGTCTGAGCCTGCTGTTTGTGACCCGACCATTTACGGCACCTGGGTGTTCTGGTCCGATATTGGAAACACGTACCGGTCGCTCAGCGTCGTCATCTGCCTGGCTCTGCTGGCGCAGCTGGCGTTGGCGGTGTCGATCGGCGTACGGCCGAGCCGGGATGTGCCCTGGCTGCGGATCGGACTGATCGCGGTCACGTTCTTGGTGGCCTGCGGTGTTGCGGCGGTGCGGAGGTCGTTCTGACATCGACCGCACCGAAGCGGTCGCTACTGTTGCCTGCCAGACTCCGTGCCGGAGTCTGGCATGTCGACTCAACCGAGTGGCCCCGGGATGTCGGACCCGACGCGGTAGTTCACCTTCCCCTCAAATTCCTCGAATCCGAGTCGTTGATAGAAGGCACGTGCGCCATCGTTGTCCCGGTCGGTCATCCACTCCACTCGACTGCACCCCGGCGCGGCGGCCGCAATTGACTGCATCTCCTGCATGAGCCGCGTTCCGGTGCCCAGCCGCCGGCCGTCCGGCCGCACGTACAGCTCCTTGATGAACAGTGAGTGCGTCGATCCGGCTGCCGGCCATAAGAAGGAGTACGCCGCCAGCCCGATCACGTCGTCGCCGCTCAGTGCGAGCACGCAGTACGCCAGGGGTGGCGTCCCGAACAGCGCGGCTTCGACCTGTGCCAGTCGTTCATCGAACGGCTGGATCGACGTGGCGCCGTAGTACCGCTCGATCTCCTCGATCATTGCGGCGACGGTCTTGGCGTCGCCGGGCTCGGCTGGGCGGACGACGAGGTGCTGCACTGTGCTTCTCCTTCAGGCCGGAAGCGTGGCTTGGACGTGCCGGATGAGGTGCGCGAGGTCCTGACAGTAGACGGACGGGTTGCGGTATCCGCGCTCAGCGCTCAACCGATGCGGCAAATATCCGCCGCCACAGACGGACACCAGGGGGCAGCGCTGGCACTCTTCTGCCAGGGCCGCCACGCCGACCTGCCGTCGCCGGATCGCCGGGTGGTTCGCCACCTCGTCGAAGCTGTGGTCGAAGACGTCAAGGCCGAGGCTTGCGGCGCCCGGGGCGGCGGCTTTGAGTGTGTCGACGTTCTCGATCGAGCCGTCGGACTCGACCACGACGATGTCGGCCGGTGCGAGTCCGAGCGATTCGACGGAACCTTTCGCACCGAGGCTGAGGGCGACGATGTCTTCGAGTATGCGCACCGAGTGCGTGTAGGAGTCGGCGCTGGTCCATGCGTCGTAGACGCGGCTCAGCCAGCGGCCGTACTCCGGCTCAGCGGGATTGGTGCGTCCCGGTGGGGCGTCGTGCGTGGCGTGCGGCAGGTTGAAGTCGATGACCGCCGGCCCGAGTGACGCGAGATAGTCGTGAACGTCGGCGGGGTCGTTGCGGAGGTCGACCACGGCCAGCACACCGGCAAACAGGTGGGGCCGATTGCGGAGCAGTTCGATACCGCGGACCGCCGCATCCGACGTCGACCGACCGCGGTGGCTGACCCGGTGGCGGTCATTCGCCGTGGGCCGGCCGTCGATGCTCACGCCGACCCGGACGTCGAACCGATCGAAGAGGTCCAGCCAGTCGTCGTTGAGCAGCATGCCGTTGGTTTGCAACTCGAAGCGGACGGACGGCACTCGGTCGTGAAGTATCTGCAGGATGGCGCCGAGGTGGCGCGGCCCGGCGAGCAAGGGCTCGCCACCATGCAGCACGACGTCTACGTGGTCGAGGTCGTGGGCGGTGGCGTGCTCGGCGATTCGCTGCGCGACGGCGTGGGCCACCTCGACGCTCATCCGTACGGGCAGGCCCCGCCAGGACTGGTCTGGCCCGTTGAAGACATAGCAGTAGTCGCAGTTGATGTTGCAGCGGTTGACCACCTTGAGGATGAAGGTTCGCAGTGGTGGCATGCCCGCGCTCCGCGCGTGCTCAGGATTGCGCGGGAATCGACGCTGCGTGCGCGGCTCGAACAGCCTCGGGCTTGGCCTGCTCGGCCGCTATCCGGGCCTGGACCCTCTGGACCACCGTCGCCAGCACCGGCTGCACTTTCGACGTCGTCGACTGCTGCATGGTCGCCTCCTTCATGTCTGACGGTGACGATACCGGGACGCAGTGAAGTTACGTAGGTTGATTTCTGAGCCGTTCGTGGAGCATATGGGCGGCACTGTGGAGGTCGGCCGCTCGCTCAGGTCGCCCCAGAGCAAGTTCGCAGCGCGCGAGGCCGTCCAGCGCATGCGCCTCCTGCAGCGGCACGCCCAGTTCGCGGGCGAGGGACAGTGCGAGCTCGTATCGGTCATTCGCCCGGTTGAGTTCACCGGCGTCGAGGTGCAACGCGCCAATGTGGTTGTGCACTTCTAGTTGACCAGTACGGTCTCCGAGCTCGGCGTACCACCCGGCAGCGCTGTCCAGCGCGCTCCTGGCACCGACGAGGTTGCCTTCGAGGCGATGCAGGACGCCCATCTCGGCCGTGGCGGCGGCCAACCCACCCCGACTCTCCAATTGGGCGTAGATGGTCACGGCCCGCTCCTGGGCCGCGATCGCGGCTGCCTGGTCCCCTCGGAGCCGGTGCAGCACCCCGAGGTGCCGGATGGCGTTGGCCTCGCCGAATCGGTCACCGAGTTCGGCGTACTTGGCCAGTGCCTGTTCGTGCGATTCGGTCGCACCGTCGAGGTCTCCCGTCAGGCGACGGGCGACGCCCAGCTCGTTGAGCGCGTACGCCTGATGCACCGGATCACCGATCCTGGTGTAGATCGCCAGCGCCTCGCGGGCGTTGTGCTCGGCCTCGGCGTAGTCGCCCGTCAGGGATCGGACCAGTCCGAGGTCGCGGAGCGCGTTGGCCTCGCCGAAACGATCACCGATCAGTCGGTAGATCTCCAGCGCTTCCGTCGAAGCGTCGGCGGAAGGCCCCAGGTCACCGGTCATGCGCCGCACCATGCCCAGGTCGGCAAGTGCGTTCGCCTGGCCGAGCATGTCACCGGTCTCTCGGCAGATCTCCAACGCTTCCGTCTGGGTTCGGGCCGCCTCGTCGTACGTAGCGGTCAGGTAGTGCACGATGCCGAGCTGGTTGAGCACCGACGCCTGCCCATTCAGATCGCTGAGAGCCCGGTAGATCGCGAGCGACTCGTCCAGGGTCTCCACCGCTGCCCGGTAGCGGGCCATGAGGCGGGACACCATGCCGAGGTTCGCCAATGCGTCGGCCTCTGCCTTCCGGTCACCCGTGCGGCGTGCCGCCACGACCGCGGTGCGGTGCAGCTCGGCGGCCTGGTCCCACGGACCCGCCTGGCGCAGGTACGGCGCCATCGCGGCGGCGAGCCCCACGACCAGGGCGTGCTGCTCGCGGCGCACGCACTCCTCGACGCAGGCGAGAACGTTCGCGCGCTCAGCATCAAGCCACGCCGAAGCCGTGGCCGGCGAATCGAATCGGACTGTAGTGGTCGTGGATCCACGGCTGATGTGGGTATTCGCCGCGCTGATGGTCTCCAGGTAGTGTCCCGCAAGCTTCTTGATCGACATCGTCCCGTCCTGCCCGTCTTCCCCGAGGCTGCGTCCATAGTCCCTGACCAGGTCATGGAACCGGTACCGTCCGTGCTCGGTTTCATCCAGCAGGTGATTTCCATAGAGCGCCTCAAGCTCGGACCGCGCCACCTTCCGGGAGACCGAAGCCAGCGCCGCGGCGGCCTCTTCATCGACGTCGAGCCCGGGGAACCGGCTGAGTCGACGGAAGAACCGCTGCCGTTCACCCGGCAGATCCTGGTACGACAGGTCGAATGCGGCTGCGACGGCGCGCTCGCCCGCCTGCATCTCCACCAGGCGGTGCTGCGTCGACAACAAGCGATCCTTGAGATCCTCGACGCTCCAGGACGGGTGGTGCCGCAGCCTCGCCGCAAGCAGGGCAACCGCCAACGGCAGGTAACCGCAGACAGCGACGAGCTCACCAACCGATTCCTTGCGGAGCCGACTACGACCGGCCAGACGCATGAACAACGCGGCGGCGTCCGTCGCCGACAACGCGCTCATCTGCAGACTCGTCGCGTCCGGTGCGGCTAGCCGACGACGGCTGGTGACCAACACGAGGCTGCCGGCCGCGCCCGGCAGCAACTGCTCCACCTGCGCATACGTGGCGGCGTTGTCGAGGATGAGCAGCATCCGCCGATCAGCCACCCGAGTGCGCCACAGTGCGGCGCGGGCCTCGGTCATCGCCCACTGATCGTCGCTGTTCGGGATCTTCTGCGGGGCGACGCCGTCGGCGAGCAGCAGCGACGCGAGTGCCTCGGCCGGTCCGACCGGCTCGCGTCCAGGCGTGTGCCCGTTGAGGTTCAGGAAAAGCTGACCGTCCGGGAACTTTGGTGCAAGCAGATGGCCGACGTGGATGGCGAAGGCGGTCTTGCCGACGCCAGGCATGCCGTCGATGGTCCGGACAGGCATGATCGACTGATCCGTCGACGCCTCGTCCAAGATCTGTTGGATTTCGTCCTTCCGGTTGGTGAAGCCGGCCACGTCGCGCGGCAGAGTTCGCAAGACCGCGGCCGACCCCATCGACGACACGGGCTCGTCGGCAGCCATCCGTATGCCGACCTGGTCCGGCTCAGTCAGGCCCGGCAGCAATGCGGCGAGGACCACGGCAACGACCGCAAGCAACAGGAACGACTGCCACGGGTACCGCTGCACCAGAGACAACCAGCCGGGCCACCGCTGCTGATTCGAGGCGGCGTTAGTCGCCAGGCCGATCATCAGCGTCACTGCGGCAACGCCGGCAGCAACCAGTCCCGCAACGGTTACTCGGCGCAACTTCACGATCAGCACCGTAGGGCATATCGACAAGAAGCACTATGAAAAATCCTTCGCCGCGACGGCATTTATCGCCTCAAGCGAACCATCCGAGTCATGCGCGGGGGCGTCCCGAGGTGTCTGTCCCTGGTCGCGCCCGATGACGCGAGCCGGGGTCGGTGTGGGCAGCGGTGGCCAAGGTGGTGGTTCGGCGGCGTGCAGCGCGACGATGGCCTCGTGCGGGCGGCCGCCGCACCAACCGAGGTCCTCCGGCGTGGGTGCCTCCACGAGGACCGCTCGCGGTGCGGTGAGTAGGTGGGTGCGCAGCAGGACGCGGTGCGCCGACTCGTCGAGATCCAGGGGCAGGCGTCGGTCGGCCTCGATCAGGTGCACCAGGCGCGGCAGCCGCCGGCGTGCCCGCCATTCGTCGAAGGTGTCGTCCCAGGCGTACCAGGGTTGGTGTCGGTCGGGTAGCTCGGCTGCCCCCAGGCGCCAGGTGGCCGGGGCCAGGATCGCTCGGCCGTACCGCACCCGGGGGAGGAAGGGCAGCTTCGCCCGGGCGGCGGCACCCCAATTGAAAGCCGTGACCTGCGCGCAGTGGGCGCGTCCGAGCTCGATGAGGAACCGGGCCAGCGGAGGAGTGTGGGTGCGCAGGTTCAGCGCGTGCATGCCGACGGCCTCGATCCGGTGGCCGCGGTCGGGCACCGCGAGGTACATACGTCGGCCGTCGCATCCCACCGCCAGGTCGTCGATGGTGAGCACCGAGCGACTCGGCCATCGGTGCTCGGCTAGGCTGATCACCGTTGGCAGCACCTGGCTTGCGCGCGTGACGTGCACGGCTTCGGGGTCGAGCGGCGGGAATGACACCTGGGCCGGTTTGGTGGCTCGGTCGCTGGCGGGTAGAGCGGCCAAGCTGGCGACGAACCTTCCTGCTTCGCTCGGCCGCAGCACGCCGAGGAAGCGTCCGGTGAGTCCGCCGGCGGCCCGGGACACGGAGGTCACCTCGACAGTGAATCTGCCGCGCGTCAGGTCCTTGTCGTCGGCGGCCTGAACGCGCACGCACGCTTCGAGGTGCGGAGGTAGGCGTAGCCGCGGCGGTCCTAGGTCTAACTGCGCGATAAGCGCGTCGTCGAGGGCCACCTCGATCGCGCCGTCGAGTGCCGCGCGTTGCGCCATGCTGAGAAGCACCTCGTCGCGGCAGGACATCGGTGAGCGAGGCTCGGGGGCAGAACTTCCTACATAGCCGTCCGGCAGGCCGATGCCGCTGTCCGAGTCAATCACTTCGCGTACCGGCACCAGCGAACCGATCCCATAGCGTTCGTAGAAGCGCTGGTGGTAGGTCCGCCAAGCGGCGGTGCCGTACGGGTCTGCGCTCAACCGCGTCAGCGCCAGCGCGGCACGCTCCACCTCCCTAGCTACCTCATCGGGGAGCGTCACCGAGGCGTCCAACCGGAGATCCACCGCCAGCGGCTCCCGCTCGGAGATCGCGAGACTCCGCATCTGCAAGGCCACCAGCCGCCGGGCCGCTGGGGCATCGCCCGGCTGCGCCCTGTTGTGGCGGTGCAGCCCAGCATGGATCTCTCGCAAAGCGCCAACGACGTCAGCGACGGACGTGCCGATTTCGGCGCCGGCCTCGTCGAGCTGGCGCAGCAGGTACCCGAGGGCGTCGGGCTCTGTGCTGGGAGCGTGCAGGCTCGTGATGAGGGCGTGCTGCGCGATCAGCTGGTTGAGCATCGCCGTGACGTCCGCCGCGGATGTTTGTGGAAACGCTCTACGGAGCTGCGAGGCGAGGACCTCCAGCCGGATCGGGCTGTGGGCTGCCTCGATGGCAGCCTGTACCGGTGCTGAATGGCGCAGGGATACCTCCGCCGATCCCACTTGGCCGTTGAGCCCAGGGCTCGGCTGGTAGGGGAAGATGAGCCGGTCGTCGCGGACAGTCAGCGTGTTGTTCGCGACCACGGGTAGTCGGGAGAGCAGCTCCGGGCAGCGTTCGAGATGGGCGATCACGTCGGTGAGCCAGCCGGCACCTGCCTGGGCGATAGCCTGGTGGTTTGTGCCCCAGCGGGTAGGTGCTTTCGAGCCGAATACGGCCGGCGCCACGCCGGCGAGCAGTTCGAACGGCGTGGGTCGACCCAGTAGGCGCTGCGCGTACCGGGCGACGGTGTGGACCGTCCGCCGTGTCTCGCGTACCGAAGCAGACTCACCCGCACAGAGCTTGCTGACCTTCGCCGCGAGCACCGGGCTCGAGAGCGTGACCGCCTCGACCACAGCGTCGATGGCCCAGACCTGCCGTAGCCAGCCGACCCAGGACGGCACGAGGTCGGGGCGAGATTCGGTCAGGTCTGGCCACGGCGGCAGGTCGACCGCCGGGTGCGCGACGGCGCGGACAAGTGCGTTGGTCATTGACCGGTAGGCGGGGGACTGAACGGACCGGCTCACATGATCACCTCGGCATGACAGGGGCGCCCGACCGGCACCGACGGTTGTGGCGGTGCTGGCCGGCCTTGCTGAGCCCGTTGATCAGGCGACGTTGGTGGTGAATGAGGTGCAGGTACTGCCGCAGCCGTCGTCGGTCAGCTCGGCGTCCGTACTTCTTGAACGGTCGCCGCTACCGGCGGAGGTCGAGAGCGTCAGCTCAGGCGCAGGACCACCGTGTCGTCGGTGGCCGAGACGGTCGACGCCGGCACGAGCCGGAGGGCTGGGGCGGTCCGGGCGTACGAGGAAAGTCGATCCGCAGGAGGGGTTCCGCCAGCCAGGAGTGCAGGGCCGGGATACGTGGCGATGACTCGAGCCGCCCAGAAGTAGTACTCGCAGGGGAAAGGCTTGAGCTGGTGGAAGTAGACGTAACAGCCGAGACAGAAGCCGTCGTCGTCTCGATGGATGCCCAGGACAACCCTCGCGGTCGCACGGAATTCGCTGTCCGGCGAGGCCTGCGCGGCATGGCTCCTGGCAACGCCGGACGTCTTCACGACGGCCTCTCCTTCTCGAAGTTGCCGAGCTCGCCATCGATCCAGACCAGCTCGGCGCCGTGGATGCGCTCGCAGTGCGTGGCTTTGCTACAGAGCGCGACCGCCTGGCTGTCGAGGCTCAGCGAGATGGCGGAACCGTCGGGCAGTTCGATACCCCACGCGATGACCATTGGGCTGTCATCGCCGTCCGAGTAGCCCACCAAGGCGAACCGACGGGGAACCGCGATTTGATCGCCGATCATGAACCGCTCCTGTCCGGGATCGGTGCACGGCCGCGGGTGGGCTGCCGGCCCCTGGAAGTGGTTGTGTGGGGAGTGATCCGTGGTGGCGTGCCGGCGCACGACGGCATCGGCACGCCACCACGGCACCAGTGGTCCGGCGCGGGATCGCACGGGGGACGACGATCCCGAGCAGCACAGACCTCCGGTGTACGCGGGCGGGAGAGCTGCCGACGTCTCGCGTAAACGCCTGCGTGCTCTCCTGCCGCGCGCTGGTCCGAGGCGAGCGGGCCGCCTGCACAGCACCCACCCCGAACCCGTCCTGGCCAGCCTCGTGACCGCCGTCTTCACCGAACGGAGACTGGTCCGCTCCGGTCGCCAAACTCTGAGCGGGAACCCGGAGTTGACGGTGGCGTCTGACTGGCATGGCAACGACCTTCGCCGATGCTGACTGTTACCAGCTAGCCACTGGTGAGCGCCCCACGGTGGGCATCTCACCGTGAGATGGCCGGCCGTAGCCTCTGCGGCAGGGCGGACATCCTGACAGGAGCCGACTACTCTGCGCAGTATCCGCAGCGGGAGGAGGTGGTAACCATGCAGCGGGTCGTCAGACCGCAGTGGTGGCACGAGGGCACCTATCGCGGCGTCGCCATGCGCGTACACCTCGCCCGCCACGACATCGGAGCCGTCTTCGGCTTTCTCAAGGAACGGGGCTTCAGCTGGTCCTCGGTCGCGGCCGCGACGGGCCTGGGTGCCAGCCGAGTTTCAGAAATCGCCGCAGGCCGGCGCATCGTCAACGACTACGCCGTACTGGAGCGCATCGCCGAAGGGCTGCTGATCCCGCGCCACTACATGGGGCTCGCCCTCGACGACCACGCTCATCACTACCGGCAGAGAGCGTCGATCGAGCCGGTCGGTGTCGTTGCCCCACTCGATCCTCGCGAGTTGCTCGGCGTCGTCGCGAGCATCGTGGTAGGCGCCATACCCGCCGACGTGGAGCGGTATTTGCCCAGCTCCCACGATGTCGCCGTCCCTGGTGCGGTCGGCCATGACGAGGTCGCCACCGTTCGAGCCGTGACCGCCTTTCACCGCCGGCTCGACGCTGCCGCCGGGGGAGGCCGGTGCCTGCAGTCCGCACGTGGGTACGTGGCATGGGCGACGCAACTACTGCAGGTGAGGTGCACCGAGGTGGTGGCTGCCGACCTGCACGACGCACTCGCCGAACTGCACAACCTCGTCGGCTGGGTGGCGCACGATCTCGACGATCACGACATGGCACGCCGGCACCTCACCCAGAGCCTCGTCCTAGCCCGACGGACTGACTCGCTACCGCTGCTGGCCAACACGCTGTATCGCCTCGGGCGGGTCAGTCTGCACCAGGAACAGCCGGCGGAAGCGTTGCAACTCTTCGGCCTTGGACAGCTCGCGGCGCAGCAAGCCGCCTGTCATGCCAGCGTCGCCATGCTGCACGCCAACACCGCTTGGGCCTACGCGCTCCTCGGCGCTGATCGCCAGGTCGTCGACAGTCTGGCCCGCGCACGACGCGAACTCGATCAGGCAGACCTGGACACCGCGCCGGCCTGGACTCACTTCGCGCTGGCCGAGGCTGACGTCCATGGAATGTCCGCTGTCGTCTATTCCGCCCTGGCCCGTCACCCAGAGCATGTGCGGTACGTCGACCGTGCTGCCGAGCACTCGCATCAGGCAGTGCGGCTGCGCCGCCCGCAAGATCGTCGGTCGTTCATCTTCGACACGATCTCGGTCGCCACGGCGAGTACTCTGGCCGGTGATCTCGCAACCGCTGGCGAGTACGGGATGAAGGCGGTGGGCCTGGTGGCGGATGGGATGCGATCAGCTCGTGTGAACGATCGTCTTAACGCACTGTGGGAGCTTGCCGCGCCGCAGGCCGCGCGGGAACCGGCGCTTGCTGTTCTCGGCAGCCGGATCGCGGAGCTACAGGCGGACTGATGACCACCGCACTCAGCGATGCTGTCGCCGCTGAGCTCCATGACCATCTGAGTGATGTCTGTGCGCAGATCGGCGTGGATCCGGACGGTGCCAGGCTCGTCAAGTACACGATGAACGCAGTCTTCGTGGCACCGCCGTTCGTGATCCGACTTGCTGCCGGTCCCCATGCCGCGACGCTCGCACGCAGGGTGGTGTCGGTCGCGGAGTGCCTTGAGAAGGCCGGCATGCCGACCGTGCGGCTTGCCGCCGGTGTTGCGTCTGAGCCGATCTTCAGTGGGGACTGGGTTGCCACGGCATGGCAGTACGTTCCCACGGTCGGCGACGAGCCCAAGCCAGTCGACCTCGCTGCACCGCTCCGAGCGCTTCACAGCCTTGATGAGCTCGATGTGGCGCTGCCACGCTGGTCGCCGATCGAGAAGTTCCGCCGGCGTCTTAACGCTGCCGCTGCATTACCACATCAGGAAGCCAACGAGCTGGAGCGATGGTCGGGGGCAGAGTTCGGGGTTCGAACCAGCTGCCTGCTAGGCGATCTTCACCGCCGCTGCGACAAGGCGGAAGAGGATCTGGATCGGGTCGCCTGGCAGCTGCCACCAGGCGTGATTCACGGCGACGCACACACCGGGAACATCCTTCTGGCGGCATCGGGTGGTGGTGCCACCGCTCGGCCTGATCCTCTTCTCTGTGACTTAGACGGAATGTGCATCGGCCCGCGGGAGTGGGATCTCGTACCAACCGCCCACGGAGCCGCCCGGTTTGGGCGGTCACGGACCGACTACGAAGTCTTTGTCGATGCCTATGGCGTTGACCTCATGGCTTGGGCCGGCTGGACGGTCCTGCGCCGGATCCGGGAGCTGCAGCTCGTCACCAGCACTATTGATGCACTCGCTGGCCGCCCTGAAGTCGCCATCGAGCTGGCCCACAGGCTGCGATCGCTCTTCGCGGACGATTTTGGAGCCACATGGCGCCGATATCGGTAGTGCTGAAGTAGGTGACTGCCTTGCATCCCCTGGCGCCCTTGGAGGCGTGCGACACGCTGATGGAGCTGTCCCGCCTGTGTTTACCCAGCAGGACACGCCCAGTGTGCATCACCTGGCGCGCTCGAAATAGGGTGACCAGCAGGCACACTGATGCCTTCCGGTCGCCACCCTTTGACGAGCAAGGACACCCCGACTGATGGCAGTGACCCAGCAGGAGATCGAGAACCGGTTGTGGGACGCCGCCGACGAGCTGCGCGTTGCGATGCCTGAGGCGCAATACTCCTCGGTCGTCTTCCCGCTGATGTTCTGGAAGTACCTGTCGGACACCTGGGAGCACCACCACCAGGAATTCCTGGCCGACAACGAGGGCCTGGACGGCCTCTCCGCCGAGGAAGCCCACGAGATCGAGTACCGCGACTACCAGTCGTTCGAGATCCCGTTCATCCACCACGGCACCGTCCAGCAGCGTCGCGCCTCCTGGTCATCCATCCTCGCCACCATTACTCAGCCCGGCCTCGGCCAGCGGGTCCGCGCTTCCCTGCAAGCCATCGAGACTGCCAACCCTGACAAGTTCTCCCGCCTGTTCGGGTCCATGACTTGGACCTCTGAAGAGGTGCTTCCAGGTGAGGTGTTGGCGGCGGTCATGCAGGCGATGGACCGCACCCCGAAAATGCACGAGGGCAACATGTCCCACGACGTGCTCGGCGGGGCGTACGAGTACCTGCTCAAGCGTTTCTCCGACGGGTCCGGCACCCGTGCCGGCCAGTTCTTCACCCCGCGCGAGGTCGTCGAGCTGATCGTCCAGGTCCTCGAGCCGAAGGGCTTCGAGTCGGTGTACGACCCGACCTGCGGGTCGGGCGGCATGCTCATCGCCTCCGCCAACCTGCTGAAGGCCCGCGGTGGGCGTGGCTACACGCTCCATCTATACGGGCAGGAGGCTGTACCGGACACCGCGGGTGTGGCACGCATGAACCTCTTCATGCACAACCTCACCCAGTTCCAGGTCGAGGTCGGCGACACCCTGAACAACCCCCGCTTCAAGAAGCCGGACGGGTCCATCGCGCAGTTCGATGTGATCGTCGCCAACCCGCCCTACAGCCTGAAGTGGAAGCCCTGGACCAAGGACCCGCGCGCCATCGGCGGTGTCGCCCCGCAGTCGTCGGCCGACTGGGCGTTCGTGCAGCACATGATCGCGTCAATGGACCCGAAGAAGGGGCGCGCCGGCGTCGTCTTGCCTCACGGCGTCCTCTTCCGAGGCGGTCAGGAAGCAGTCATTCGCCAGCGCGTCCTGGCCGATGACTTGCTCGAAGCGGTAATCGGCCTGCCGGCCAACCTCTTCTACAACACTGGCATCCCGACCTGCATCCTGGTCTTTCGCGCCCCTGGCACCAAGGCCCCGGAGCGGCAGGGCGGGTTGTTGCTCATCGACGCCTCCAAGCGCTTTTCCCACGCCAAGAAGCGCAATGTGCTCGGCGAGGCGGACATTGCCGACGTGGTGACGGCCTACCACTCGAGCTTCGACATCGACGGCAACCCGGCCGACCCTGACGGAGACGGTGGCCTGGCCGCGCGTTTCGTTCCCACGACAGAGATCGCCGCGAACGGGTACGACCTGAACATCGGCCGTTACATCAAGCAAGCAGCTAGCGAGACCGAAGTCCTTGGAACCCTCATCGACGCCTACAACGTCGCCCGCGCCGAACGACGCCTTGCCGAAGAGCGCATGATGACGGTGCTCGCTGCCGCCGGAATCGAGGGCTTCGATGAGTGATTGGTTGCAGACCACACTTGGACGGCTCTATTTGGCAAACAACTCCAAGCTGGGGGCACACACAGACGAGCCGACTGTAATGAGCCTGTCCAAGTACGACGGGTTCGTTCGTGCCGACGATTACTTCGACAAGAGGATCGCGTCGGAGAAGCTCGACGGCTACAAGACCGTTGAGCCGGGAGGATGGGCATACTCCACCATCCACATCGACGAAGGTTCTATCGCTCGGAACAACCGGGGTGAGACCGGAGTCATCAGCCCCATGTACACCACGCTCCGATGGCGGGGTGAAGGGGTTGCACTGCCGGAGTATGCAGAGCTGATGGTCCGTACTCCTCGGATGCTGGCCGAGTACGCCAACAATGCGCAGGGCAGCGTAAACCGCCGGCGTAGTCTACCCTTCAAGGCGTTCAGCACAATTCCCATCACCCTGCCGCCGCTGCCGGTGCAGGAGCGGATCGTCGAGGTAATCGGCGCGGTCGACGACCAGATCGCCGCACTTGAGGGTGAGGCTGAAGCGGCTACGCGGGTCCGGGGTGGACTGTTGGATGAGTTCACCGGTGCCGCTTCCAGCGACACGAAACCGCTCGGGGAACTTTGCCCCGTGATCGGCTCTGGGCCCTCTTGGGCGGCCAAGGATGAGTCGTCGGTTCCATCAAAAGAAGCGTGGACGGTCCTGAAGATCACCAACACGAGGCCCGATGGGTCCATCGACCTCAGCGAGCTGGCCTACGTGGTGGGGCTGCCGGCTCGCACGAAGGTCATCGGTCCGACAAGTTTGGTCATGATCCGCACCAACGGAAACCGCAAGCGGATCGGCAACGTCTACCTCCCGCCGGAGGAAGTGCACGGTGCGGCGGTGTCCGCGTTTCAGTTCATCCTGGATGCTGCCGATGTCGAAGCAAGGGACTACCTCTACCTCGTGCTACGCAGTCCGAGAATCCAGCACCAGATGAGTGAATCTGCTAGCGGCAGCACGGGGCTTGGGAATCTCGCAGTTCGGTGGCTGAAGACTCTTGAGATTCCCTGGCCCCACGCTGAGATGCGCGAGCTCCAGGTTGAATCGGTGCAGGCCATCGACGCCAAGATCGCCGCGATCCGCGCCGAAGCTGACCACCTACGCAGCGTTCGTGCCGGGCTGCTATCGGGGCTTCTGGATCGCACGATCGACATCGAGTCCGCCAAGCTGGAGGTCTGAGCGGTGGCAAAGGGCATTCGGGAGCGCGAGTTTCAGAACCTGATGATCCAGTGGTCCCTCCCAATGGGCTGGCGTTTTACAGCGGGCAGGTCGCTGCCGCGTGAGACGACGCAGACGGTGGTCGCCGGGCAGCTGCGGGACGCCATCGTCCGATTTAACCCTGGGGTGATTGACGGGTTCGACGTGGACGCGGTGGTCGAAGAGATCATTGCCACGGTCAACGCCGTCGAAGGCGGGCTGGTGCGTGCCAACGAGCAGGTGCTGCACCTGCTGCGCGGGCATAAGGAGTTCCGGGACGCCGACGGCGTGTGGCACGCCTTAAGGGTCATTGACGTCGAGTGCCCGACCGCCAACACGCTGGTTGTCTCGGACGAGGTGACCATCACTGTCCCCGGTAAAACCTCCCGCCGGTTCGACCTCGTGTACTGGATCAACGGGCTGCCCCTGGTAGTGGTCGAGGTGAAGTCGCCGACCGCGAAGTCCGGGTGGGCAGACGCCGCCCGCGAGATCAACGACGTGTACGCCACCGATTACCCGTGGTTCTTCACCCCCAACGTCTTCGCCGTTGCCTCCGACGGGCTGAAGCTGCGATTCGGTGCGGCAGGTGCGCCCACGAACCTGTGGCAGCCGTTCCGGTCCACCGCCGACGACGAGAACCTGGCCGGCCAGGCCGACGTGCAGCGCTCCGTCGAGCTGCTGCTCAACCCGGCCACCGTGCTGGACATGCTGGCCAACTTCGCCTTGTTCGATACCTCCGGTGGCGGGGTGGACAAGAAGTACCTGCCCCGCTATCCGCAGATGGAAGCCGCCCACCTGATCCACCAACGCGTTCTTGCTAGCGGCCGGAAGGGCCTGATCTGGCACCACCAGGGCAGCGGGAAGACGCTGCTGATGGTGTTCGCCGCCTCGCTGCTGCTGGCCGACACCCGCACCGAGTCACCCACGATCATCCTGCTCTCCGACCGTACCCAGCTCGTCCGGCAAACCTCCGGGGTGTTCACCTCCGCGATGGGCCACGCCTACTTCCACCAGCCCGCCACCAGCCAGGAGTTGCGTTCCCTGCTGGCCGACGACGTGCGCGGCGTCATCTCCACGACCGTTCACAAGTTCGCCGACGCCGGCAAGGACCTGTCGACCCGGAACAACATCATCGTGCTGGTCGACGAGGCGCATCGCACCCAAGCCGTCAGCCGGGACCGGGGGCGACTTGCCGGCAGGCCCACCCTGGCCGAGCAGATGCGCGCGGCACTGCCCAACGCGAAGTTCTTCGGGATGACCGGCACCCCTCTCAGGAACCTCACCACCGACACCTTCGCCCTCTTCGGCGAGGAGACCGACCCGGGCAGGGTGCTGCACCGGTACTCCGTGTCGAGGTCTCTGCAGGACGAGGCGACCGTCCCGGTCATGCTGGACCCCCACCCGATCTCGTTCGAGATGAACGACCAGGAGTTGCAGGCCGAGTTCGACCAGTTTGCCGACGACTTCGACCTCGACGACCCCGACCGTGAAGCCCTGTCCCGCAAGTTCGGACGCCTCACCTCGGTGTTCGCCAACCCCGACCGCATCCATACGGTCTGCCAGGACATCGTCGGCCACTACCTGGCCGGCGCCTACCGCAACGGCCTCAAGGCCCAGGTAGTCGCCTACAACCGCGAACTGGCCGTCGTGTACACGGACAAGATCAACGAGCTGTTGGCCGGCTTCGAGGCCTCACAGGTGCTCGCCGAAGTCGGGAAGCACGACCGGATCACCGCCGAGGTGAACATCTCCGTCTCGGACTCGAAGGACGAAGATCCGGCCATGCGGCCGTACCGCCTCTCGGAGGCCGAGGAGGAGGAACAGAAGCGGCGGTTCCTCACCCCGGACGACCCGCTGTGCTTCCTGGTGGTGACCGCGAAGCTGATGACCGGGTTCGACGCCCCCAACGAGGGCGTCCTCTACCTGGACAAGCCGTTGAAGGCCCACACCCTTTTCCAGACGATCACCCGCCCGAACCGCACCTGGGTGTCCCCGACGGGGTTCGTGAAGACCTCCGGCGTGGTCGTGGACTACATCGGCCTGGCCGAAGAGGTGCAGCGGGCCGTCGTCGACCCCACCGCGGAGGGGAGCGGCAAGGGCGGCGGGTTCGTCACCGATGTTTCCGAGCTGGTCGCCGAGTTCCGCACGACCTTCGCCCGCATCGAAGACCTCCTCGCGAACGTTGACGACCTGGACCTCACGGTCCACGGATACGAGTCTGTGCGGGCCATCAACGTCTTCCTGGATGCCAACCCGGGCGCCGCCGAAGTGTTCTCCAGGGACTACCGGCTCCTGGCCCGCCTGTACCCACTCATCAGCGCTGACAAGCGGGTCGCCAAGTACAGGGACGGCTTCGGGCTGTTCGGGTCCGTGTACACGACCCTGTTCAAGAAGTCCTCCGACGAGGAGAGGAAAGAACGGCTGAGCGAGCTGGGACCAATGGTCCTGGAGATCATCAACGCCCACGTCCACTCCTTCTCGGTGGTTGCTTCCCAGGAGGAAGCCCTCGTCCTGGACGCTCAGGGCATCACCATCCTCAAAGAGCTGATGGCCCTTGTCCGCCCCAAGCCCGGCAAGGACGACGGTGAGGACCAGAAACCCCCGTCGGCGGCGGAGATCTTGGACCAGATCAAGGCCGCGCTCGACAAGGGGGTCGAACCAGGGTCGGCGAGGTACACCGCCCTCGCCGAGCGGATCAGGCTGCTGCGGGACCGGATCATCCAGAACGCCCAGGACGCCCTGGACTTCCTGTCCGAAGCCCTCCGAATTGCACGCGCCATCGTGAACGCCGAGAAGCATCCCGACGAAGCGGTCATTGTGCTGGACGACGACCACATAGGCGTCCTGTCACGAATCATTCACGACCACGCACCGGCCGGTCTCACTGTCACGGAGAGAAACCTGGCCGAGGAGATCGACCAGGTGGTCACCCGAACCCTCGCCCAATCATGGGACAACGCAGACGCGCGCAACCGAGGCGTCCGCAGAGCCACCGCAGCCGTCTTCCGCCGGTACATGTTGAAGCCGGTGGGGGAGCCATACGATTCCACCGTCGCCTACATCGAAGCACACTACCTCGTCGACTGACGAATGCGCGGCACGATGCAAGGCACGTGCTGGCTATGCTTCACGCCCTCTCGTCGGGGTCATCACTGAGGGACGCCAGAGTCTCCCGCGCTAGCGCCCACAGGGACTTTCCACCAGATACGTACCACCGGGACGGACCTTGGGCGGCGACCGGCGCCTTACTCCATCCTGCTAACCGCCACATCTCCTGCACGAGGCCGGAAGGGGAGTAACGCTTTCCGTCGGCCGCCCACAAGATCGGGCGTACCCGTTGGTTGACCCACGTAGCGCTGCCCCGGCTTGGGTCTTCCGCAAGCCACGCAGCCATCGCTTCCCGTTCGGGCCGGCCAGCTGCCCGATAGGTCAACGGCGTGCCGTCAGCCAGCGCTCTGGCATCGATCAGTGTGGGCACGGCGTTGGGCCGGCGCTGTTGCTTCGGGATCCTCACGACCCGGTATTCAGGCGGCAGGTCGGGAACCGGGACGCCGCGCTCTAGGTCCGCTATGACCAGACCCGCGAGGGTGCGACAGCGGTCGGGGTCGGCGAGAGTGCTGGACACGATCGAACTCGCGCCGAACTCGGCATCAACGTGATGGACGAGCCAGGTTGTGGCACGTTCGACAGCGTTCGGCACCTGGGTGAGGATGGCGTCCCAGTCGGTGTCGGGTTCGTCGATGCCGTCGAGGTCCAGAGTCTGGAAGACGATGTGCGTGAGGAGTCGGTCTCCGCGCTCCACAATCGCTTCGGCTCGGGCCTGACGGACCTTCGCAGTGCGATGGAGCGTGGCATCGATCTCCCGCAGCACGAGGACACTGCGCCAGACCTGATGGGCGGAGGGCCGGTCCTGCGCGTTGAACAACAGCTGGTAAGCGCCCTGAGCGCCCTGCTCCCAGAGCAGGTCCACGCCGCGCTTGGCCCGCACGGCGAGATCAGAGTTCCGGTGCGCGCAGGCCAAAGCAGTGGCTGCGGCCTCAACTGAGCAACCGCTTTCCGGTGACGGTTCTGGTTCTCCCCGCTTGACCGCGTACGTTTTCTGAAGCGAGAGGAGGAAGTCCTCTCTAATCGCTTTCTGGACGGGATCGAGAGCGACGAAGTCGCGCCGTTCCACCCGGTTCTGGGTGTTTGTGGCCGTGGTCACCGCGTCGGCGAAGCCCGCCGGGCAGTTTGTGAGCGAGATGACCCGGACGGTCACGTACCCATCGCCGATCGCTGCGGCGTCCTTCCGGGAGGCCCTGTGTATCGCGTGGACGGTCTGCGCGCCGTTCACCACGCTAGCGCCGTCCAGCTTGAGCGCGACCGGTGACCGCGTGGCCCGACTGAAGTAGTCGGGGGCGAGTGTGTTGCAGAGCAGGGTGATGCCGTTGTTGAAGAACCAGAAGTTGTGCGGTTCGTCGGTCAACGTGTCGGTTAGACCCTGGTTGACCTGCGTGATGCCGAGTGGCTTGCGAATATTACGGTCAAACAGGCGGTCTTCGTGGTCGTCGTACCATGCGGCGATGTCGGCCACCGAGACGAGACCCTGAAACGCCTCATACGGCTCGGTGATCTTGACGTAGTCCTGCATCCTGACGGTCAGCGCGATGGGAGGCTCCGCGAAGTCGTTGCGTACTACCTCCCAGATGTCGCGGGCCAGGTAGCTGCGTTGGTCGAGAATGTTGCCGAGCTGGTTGAACTCATCCTGGGCGTCTGAGAGCCGTTGCGCGACGTCGCGCGCCAGAGGGTCGGTCCGCATCACGGCGGTCACCAGGGTGATCTTCGATCCCGGGTTGCTGAGCACGGCCGCGACCTGGTCGGCGAGATTCTGGAAGCGGATGTTGAAGCGATCGAACCTGCGAGCATCTACGTACCGGAGGCCCTCGATGAACTTGAGCGCGTCGGCAAGCTCAAACCGTGCCCTGCCCTTGTCGCTCCACTTCGATTGCACCAGCCAGAGATGTGACGCGCTCTCGTCGGTGGCTACCGCGTCAATGCCGATGTCGTCCCGGCCGTCGATGACCGCCTCGGCGGCGGCCGCCGATTCGCAGCCGGTCAGGTCGCGCACCGCCAGGGCGGCCAGGGCGCGTGACAGAAGCGACTGCTCGCGCTCGTTGGGTGGTTTGTTGGCGAGATCCGAGACGTCTATCAGATCCCCGAATTCTCGCAGCAACGCATCCCGTACCTGGCGGACCTGTGTTTCCGGGGCCGCCTCGTAGGGCGGGGCGCCGGACGTAACCTGATTGCCGCTCACTCGACTACCTAACTGTCGACCTTCACCGTCACCGTCGCAGGCCGCGCCGCACGGTCCGAATGCTCCGGGACCGCAGCAGAGCTGACGGTTCTTCCATTGGTCCGGCCTTGGCTGATTCGTCCAGCGTGATGCGATCGATCGGCGAAGACTGGATCTTGATGCGTCACCTATCGTAGGGGACCGAGCGCTCTCCTGATATCCCCTCCAGACCCTATGCGCCTCCTGGTCCCTGTTGTCTTGCCTGGAGTCTCAATCCATCGATCATTACGCTCGCTGACCGTGACCGGTCGGCCAGCTGTCACTGCCACTTATCCGCCAGTGGCTGCGTCCTGCAACGTGCGCTCCCGCGGTACTGCGTGAGCCGGGTAGAGGTCTTCCTCAAGTGCGTCAACGGCCGAAGTCCATGCATCGATATCCCTCAGAGGAGGTGCCGGATCTGGGTTGCGCCCGTGCAGGATCTCGCAGATCGCGACGTATGCCTCTAGCGCGCCGGCGATCGTCTGCATGCGGCAGAGCTGGGCCGCTGGCGATAGCCCAGGCTCGCCGATGCTGAGGTACAGCCGTCGTTCGATCATGGAGATGTCAGGCTTCGCAGCAATCACTGTGCTGGGCAGCCCGGCTGCTGCGCGCTCGATGCGAACGCGGAGCACCAGCGCCGCGAGCGCCGCCTTTTCGGTCGGGCTGCCGGGCCACCCTCGGTAGGCGGCCTGGAGATCCGCTAGCTCGACGTCCGGGTAGGTGGCCATCTCAGCTCCCGATCTGCTGGACGGCTTTAATGATCTTCCGAGTTTGGCGTACCCAAAGCTGCGGGTCTCCCTCAGGGGCGCGGCCGTGCGCTGCGCCGTTGAGTGCGTGCACGGTCGGGGTGAAGCCGTTGACGTCGACGGCTCGCAGGCCCGCACGGCGGGCATAGTTGTTTAGGAGCGCCAACTGGTCGAGAGTCTTCCGCGCTCTTCGGAGGTCGGCGACGACTGTGGCCTCGGGCGAGCCGACCTGTCTGCCCAGCATCTCGATCTGTGCGACGACTTCGGTATCGACGGCCTGCCGGCAAATGGCAAGCGTCATTGCGGTGACGGCGGCGGGGGTTCCGATGGATCCTCCCTTCTCCGCCCCGAGGATTCGCTGGATCTCGTCAAGCCGCTGAATCCCGGGGCTAGCCACGTGCCTAACTCGGACCTGCGGCCGACCGTCACCGTGCCGGTCCATCCGGATGTGCGTTGGCATCGCGCCCAGGCCACGAAGCTCGCGCCAGAGGCGGTCGTCGTGAGTGAACACGACGACCTGGAAGCGCTCAGCGAGGGTCATCAGGTGCCGAGCCAGGTACCGCACTCGCCAGGTGTCAAACGCGTGGATCGGGTCGTCGAGGATGAGGAATCCGAACGGACTTTCTGGCTGGGTAGCACGGGGCAGGTACGTGGCCAGCGAGAGTGCGTTGCGCTGGCCGGTACTTAGGACCGCGGAGCTGTTCTTGCCGGCCGGCAGCGCGACGTCGCCGTCGACGAGGTCCAACGCCACATTTCGCCGCATCTTCGTACCGCCGGTGAGAGCGATGCCAGTCAACTTGAGGTCCGCGTCTGGGTTGAGCACGGACCACAACTCCATCACCTCCTTTCCGATGGGTGCGAAGATGTCCTCACGCGCGGTTCGGATCCACCGGTCGACCTTGCGGTCCAGCCGCTCGGCCACAGCGAGCCTTTTTAGTGCCGGCCGTTCCTGGCTGCGGACGTCCATCCACGATCCGATGTGCGCGCGGACAGTCGCCTGTGCGGCGATGACGTCGTCACGCCGGGCGAGAAGGTCGTCGCGGACCTTCGCGTACCAGCTGACTAGATCGGCGCTCTCGTCGAGCGCCTCAGTCAGCGACGCCACGGATGGCGCCATGGTGGCGAAGTCGGCAGCCAGGCGGACGAGCCGGTCCCACTGCCTTATCCGTATTTCAGTGGCGGGATCCGTTGATTGGGTGAGTGCCCGGAGCAGCGTTTCGGTCAGTGCAGTCGGGAAGCTCCTGCCAAGGTCCCGCAGTGCGGTAGCCGCGGCGGCCGTCGCACTGCGCAGCTCCCGGGTGGCCGTCCTCAGCCGTTCGGCATCCTCGGAGGCGCGCCGTACCCACTCGTGCCCGGCGGTCCCGCAGACCGGGCATACGTCCCGGTCACGGAGGTCGTCGAGCCGCGCGTCTCCGAGGGCAAGTGCCTTCTGAAGCACCGCCAGGAGCGCGTTTGCCCCGGCCGCATCCGAACCGATGGCGTTTTCCAGCCGGACGAGCGCGTTGACGGCCCGTACGCGAAGCCCGTCATCCACCGCCCAGGTGTCGGGTAGCCCCAGCGGCGGCGGCGCCGTCTCCGGCAAGGTCTCGGTCAGCACCATGATCCGAGCCTGGGCCTCCTCGTCCGGGAACGCGCCGCAGTTCCGCACCATCCTGGCCAGTTCTTCCTGGCCCGCCTTGACGATGCCGTTCAGCGCACTCGTGTGGGCGGCCTCCACAAGGCGCCTGGCCGCCGCGCCCTTGTCCCGGTCAGTTTTGAGTAGGGCCTGCAGTTCTTCGAGTGCGGTCAACTCAAGCGCGTCTTTTAGGAACGTGTGCAGATTACTCGGATCTTGAATGACCTGGGACATCTCCGGATACAGCAGTACTGGCATGTAGCGTTCGAATGCCTCCGTCCATTCGCTAGGCGGCGTACTGGCCGAACCGTCCGCGTTGCGCCATTGAACGACCTCATCTGCCCCGCAGAAAATCTCTATGTCGCGTCGCCCGTTGCTGACTGTGGCGACGATATCGCGGTGCGGGCAATGAATGTTGTTCGCCAGTACCTGATAGGACCGCTTGGTTCCGCTGCTCAGGGTGTGCCGGGCGCCGTCGGCGATGCTCGTCTTGCCGGTGCCGTTACGCGCGGTGACGATCGTGAGGCCGGCAGTTGGCTTCAGAGGCAGTTCGACGGCTTCCTCGGCGACTCCGATGTGGCCCCGCACATGCACGTTCCGTACGTACCAAGGCCCGTCAGCGGTGGTGACACTCGTCGCCAGATTCGGGTTCTTGGTCCTGATCAGCTCCAGAAGTAGGTCCCGCATATCCGGCTCAAGTTCTGCGGCGGCGGCGGTGATATCAGCCCAGGTGAGCAGGACACGCTGCGACGGGTGTTCGGCGACCACGAAAGAGCCCTTTCGGCATACCGGCCGTGGACAGTCGCCGCGTTTGTCTCGTGCCGGATAACGAATGGGGGTGGGCCGAAGGTCGGCCCAGCAGCGAGCCGCACAACATATCTCGCCCGCCGCCCTCATGCCAGCGACACGCGCAAGCCAATGGCCTAGCCAATGCGTACTGATGTTCTAATCTCCAGGCAGAGGGCGAGATGTGAGGTGAGGACGCATTCCGGGATTTCGCGAGTCGGAGTCAGCAGTGTTTCGGCCCTCGCGTGGCACGACGGGCGGCACTACGTGGGTGCGGCCCCGGTGGTCGGGCGCGGTCTCCGGGCGGGGCGGTGTGACCATGCGCGATGTGAGGGAGGGGCCTCGGCTGCGTCGGCGAGTCGCGCGACCCTTGGTTTGCGGTCATTGCGCCTCCGGCGGGGGCGCTCCGGCTCCAGGATGGCCGGAGGCCGTCCACGGCCTCCGGCTCTGCGGTGGTGGCGGTAGGCCATCCTGCCTGCCATCGACCCGGGCAAGCCGAGCAGACCGCCGCCCGTCCCGCCAGCGTCCGTACGAGCCGTCGAGGTCCGCAGGCGGTGGCAGGCCGGGCGGCGGCCCGCTCCCCGGCGGGCGGGTCGATGGCAGACAGGATGGCGGATGCGTTCTGTAGGGGAGTGCCTCACTTCGTTGCCCGAGGTCGTCCGATGTGCCGAGCACACAGGCGGCGAGGTGCTCCCGGGCCCACTGCACCCCGCGTCGTGAGAAGATCTCTGTCGCACCCCTGGTCTCGGTAACCTTGGCCTCAAGCCGCAGCGTTCGATCAT
The DNA here is from genome assembly GCF_049841645.1 of Micromonospora sp. DT43. NCBI lineage: Bacteria > Bacillati > Actinomycetota > Actinomycetes > Micromonosporales > Micromonosporaceae > Micromonospora > Micromonospora sp. DT43. Next base: position 75,206 of record NZ_JBNCKR010000008.1, read on the forward strand.
TTCTGGTGGCGATGGCGTTGTAGGGAGTGCCGAACCGGACGTCCCCGCGCAGTCCAGCCACGGTCGCGAAAGTGTGCAATCAGCCGGTCCTGGGCGGCATCTTCGACCTTTCAGCGCCGCGCGGGATCCAGTTGCGAGCACTGTCGAGGCGAACCGCGAGTTGGCAGGGAAACCGGATGGCCGAGGTGGTCCGCCCAGAGCTTTTTCGAGCTTCGGCCAGCGGCTCCGCGGATGGTCGCTCTGCGGATCCTCACTGTCCGCCGTCGACCTGGGCAAGCCGAGCAGACCTCCGTAGGCCCGTCAGCTAGTTGCGAAGCGGTGCGGATCCGTGGGCGTGGCGGGCCGGGTGCCGGCATGCTCCGGAAGAGCGGGTCGACGGCAGGCAGGACGGCGAAGACTTCGGTGAGCGGTGCGATCTGGATAGGATCCTGGGCCACAGTTCCGGCAGCGAGCACGTGTTGAGGAAGAGTACTCATGTCCAGAATCGGGCCATCCGCCGCTGTCGTCCTCATCGCTGCGCTTGCCACAACCGCCTGCAGTTCGGCCAGGTCGACAGACGCGGATTCGCTGCCGACATCAACCCCAAGCAGCACCCGCATCGCAGGTACCCAGGCATCCTCAGCAGCACGGCCCATGCAGGAGCCGAGCCCAACGCCTAGGACGCCGGTCAACGATCCGTCGCTGTCCGCGTCATTCAGGTCGTCAATCTGTGGCGGCGTTAAGGACCCATGTCCGCCCTCATGGGTGGAGCCGAGGGCGGTCGCTCAAGTCGATGACGAGCTGAATCTATATCTGCCAGTAGACAGTGGCGCGTCCGGTAGGGAGTCAGGCGACTGGATGTGTCGCAATGCCCGGGTGTGGGCGCGCGACGAGCTTGTCGATGTGACTGCTGTCGTGGTCTACGCCAAGGACGGCGTAGTAGTCGACGAGGGCACGATTGATGAGGGCTGTTGACAGATCGTCTTTCTTGAACGTCAGCCAGGCCCCAGCGCCCTAGGTGTGGCTGTGCGGGCAGGTCGCGCAGTTAGAGCTGGAGAAGGCGATCTTGAAAAGCTGCGGACTTCTTCGCACGTGGGACAGAATGGTGATCCGGACCGACTTGTGCCGGTTCACGGTCGCGTAGAAGACAACCTAAATAGTCCGTCCACACCATTGGTTCCGCACCCCTTCCCCGAGCTGCTCTCCGCGCACGTCGGGGTGATCCCGCTGCGAAGGGGGCCCGGGCGACATCGGGCGCCCCGTTCCACGTCGGAACCCCCGTGTTCATCCCGCACCGCCGCACCCCCAGGTCGAGTCCCGACCGCAGATTGTTGGAAGTGACCTAAAACGCTAATATCCCTGGCGTAACTAGACGTATCGGTCATTGGCAATCTGCCCTTGACGGTCAGCGAGATGCATCGATACCCTGGCCGGTCGCTCTCATGACGAACTCCCAGGGGGACCGCTCGGTGGCTCTTGACAGTCCAAAACTTCAGAAGGTCTTGCAAGATGTGCAGTCCGGAGTACTGCAGTTGCCGGACTTCCAGCGCGAGTGGAAGTGGGACGACCAGCGGATCCGGGAGCTGATCGCGACGGTCACTCTCGACTATCCGCTCGGCGTTGTCATGACACTGGAGACCGGCGGCAAGACGCCGTTCCGACCCCGCACACTCACCGGTGCCGAATCCGGTCGAATCGTCACTCCCGACCTGCTGCTGCTGGATGGTCAACAGCGGCTCACCTCACTGTTCCAAGCCCTGCATCTCGACCAGCCGGTACGGACCGTCGACGAACGCAACAAGGAACTCGAGCGCTGGTATTACGTGGATATCCGCAAGGCCGTGGGGTCATCGGCTGATCGAGATGACGCGATCGTGTCTGTGCCGAAGGACCGGGTCCTGCGGTCGAACTTCGCCCGTACAGTGGAACTCGATCTCCGCAGCCGGACGCTGGAGTGCGAGGCGAGGCACTTCCCGCTGAGCGTCGTGTTCGACGGCGACCAGGTAACGGCTTGGCAGAAGGAGTTCGTCCTGATGGACGACGCCAACTGGAGCCTGTGGGCCAAGTTCGACCAGCGCATTCTGCACAACATCCGGTCGTTCCAGATCCCCATGATCAAGCTCGCCGCCTCGACGACCAAGGACGCGGTGTGCTCCGTGTTCGAGAGGGTGAACACCGGCGGTGTGCCGTTGAACGTCTTCGAGCTCCTGACCGCCACCTACGCAGGCGACCACGAGTACGAGAAGGCCCACGGCGACTACTACCGGTTGCCGGACGCCTGGCAGGACATCAAGAAAAGCCTGGCTACCTCCTACCCGGTCTTCGGGCGCATCGAGCAGGGAATCGACGACGGGCTGAGCCGCAGCGACTTTCTGCAGGCCGTCACGCTCGTCAACACCTGGGAACGCAAGCAGGAGAGGCTCACCAAGGCCGTCTCGTGCAAGAGACGCGATCTGCTGAACCTACCGTTGAACGACTTCATCCGGCTCGCGCCGCGGGTGGCCAGCGCCTTCGAATGGGTCGGTGAGTTCCTCGGTGAGCAGTTCATCGTGCGCCAGACAGACCTTCCGTACCGGACGCAGCTCGTACCCATGGCTGCGGTGCGGGCGATCCTCGCCGAGCAGACGGATGAGGCCGCAAACCGGGATCTCCTCACCCGCTGGTACTGGTGCGGCGTGCTGGGGGAGATGTATGGCGGAGCCACGGAGAGTCGATTCACCCGCGACGTCGAGCAACTCGTCGCCAGGGCGATGAGCGGCTCGAACGTCATACCCGACACAATCACTGAGGCGGCCTTCCTCGGCGATCGGCTGGACACCCTGACCACTCGCAACAGCGCCGCCTACAAGGGAATCTACGCACTCCTCGTCAAGCAGGGTGCGGTCGACTGGTACCACAGCGAAGGTCCGCTCACCCCCGGCACCCTTCTGCAGAATGCCGTCGGGATCCGGCAGGTGTTTCCGAAGGCCTGGCTCGCCCGGCACGGGCCCCACGACAACCGGGGCAACTCAATCGTGAACAAGACCCCGCTGTCGTACCGGGCGAGCAAAAGCCTGGTTGGCGCACCCTCGGGCTACCTCCGGGTGCTCGCCCGGGAGACCAGCACACGGCCGGAATGGTTCGACGACGTGGTGGCGACCCACGTGATGGATCCGGCGGCCCTGCACAAGGATGACTTCGAAGCCTTCTACGCCGATCGATCCGCGCGACTCGTCGAGCTGGTAACCGAGGCCATGGGTAAGCGCACCGTCTCGCGTGCCGAGATGGACCGGTGACCATGACTGATGCTCCACGTCCCACTCGTCAGGAACTGCTCGCGCTGAAGGGGCAGACCCTGCGGATCCCGGAGCTACTCGCGATGTTCGGCGCGCGGGTACGCAACTACCAGACCGTGCCGGTGATCCAGGAGGCGTTGCAGGAGGTGGGGCTCGACACCCAGCCGTCCTTCACCACTTGTGGAATCATGACCGACATCCTGGTTGTCGCGCAGCATGAGGCGCCAGCAGCCGAAAGCGAGACCGAAGAGGAAGTCCAGCCCGGCACGCTGCCGCAGCAGTCGTTCAAGATCGGCGACATCCCCTCGGCCCGCTCAGGAATCACCTCGGTCACCTCAAATAACCTGCTCAGCGCCGCCACCTACCTGATGCGCCAGAAGCGCTTCTGCCAACTGCCAGTGATCGACGGCCTCGCCGAACTCAAGGGCGTCGTCACGTGGAGTTCGATCGCCGCCCGTTACGAGCAGGGCCAGACGCCGACACTCGCCAACTCGATGGTCCAGGACTCGATCCCCATGGCCGAGGTGCACCAAGAACTCTTCACGCACCTGCCGGAGCTCACGTACCACGGTTATCTGCTGGTGCGGGATTACAACGGCATCTTCGTCGGGATCATCACCGGCGCTGACATCACCGGGCGCTTCCACACGCTCGCGTTACCCTTCTTCCTCGTCGGCGAGATCGAGTTCCGTCTACGGAAGTGCCTCGGGCCCAAGCTGACCGGCGATCCGGTCCGCGCCTTGAAGGGTCCGAATCACTCGGGAGACTTCTCGAAACTGATGTTCGGCGATTACGTCAAATTGTTGGATGGCCATCAGTCGAACTGGAAGCAGCGGCCGCATGCCGACGGCAACTGGCAAGCCCTGGGCTGGGGCGGCGTTGACCGGGTTCAGTTTGTTGCCCATCTGAACCGGGTCAGGGTGATACGGAACCAGATAGCCCACTTCGACGAGCAATCCCTCAGCGATCAGCAGGTTAACGAGCTGAGTGAGTTCTCTGGGCTGCTCAAACAGCTCATGTGATCTCGTCCAGCACTACCCCGGCGCCACCGACATCGATCGTAGGATCTTTGGGGGAAGGGTCGCCCGCTTCGGTCCGCACCGTCCCTGAAGATCGAAGAGGAGCTTTTGGTCGATGTTCCGCCGTGTGGCGAGCGGTCCAGACGATCTCCAGGGTAGGGCGTTTCGTGGAACGGTTCGAGTTCAAGCCGGTACCGGCGGGGCCTGATGGCCGGCGGTCGGCGAGGCGGCGTGGTCAGGACGATGTTTCCCCAGCCGCGGACCCTCGTCCCGGGATCACCCGATGCGCGCCTGCTCGACGTCCAGCACGGACGAGCAGGTTGGCCGCACCCGGGTTGTCGGCGATGCCGCTCAGGCCGCGCACCTGGTCCCACTCGACCTGGTACAGGTGGCCGCGCCGGGTTAGCAGGCTGGCGCTCGGCGACGGCTTCGCCGTGCTGGGCCCCACCACGGCGGACAGCCTGCTCGGACCGCCGTGGCGGGGGCTGCCGGTGCGGCTCCTCACCATCTATCCGTCCGGCACCCCGGTGGCCGGCCGTCGGCGATGCCATCACTGCCACGCTCGGCGACCAGCCGGACCAGTCTGCCGAACTGGGCGGATCAGCCCGTTGAGCGGGAAGATCCAAGCCGGGTCGGCCGCCGTCACCACCTGCACCCCGGCATCCTGTCCGACCATCCCCAACGGACAGGCACCAGGGTTACGCGACATTCCTTAGATGTGCTCTTCCGGGAAGCTGGGGCGCGGTAGCCGGTTGGACGTGCAACAGCCGGCGGAGAGGCCCTGGCTGCTGGTCTCCATCAGGCGCCTCTCCGCCAGCCGGACGGCTGTGAGATCTCACAGCCGTCTCACGGACGGCCCGGTGAACTCCGGCAGCGTCTGGCGTGGTCCGAACCTCACATCGCCAGTTACCTGCAGTTCCGGCACAAGGCAGTAATGTTCGGCAGCTGCTGGCAGCCCTGCTAGTTCACTGGGGGTCAAGGGGTCGTCGGTTCGAATCCGGCCGTCCCGACAGTGAGAGGGTTTCCGCAGGTCAACGACTTGCGGAAGCCCTTTTTATATCGGTCTGGCGCAATCTGTCGCCGTGTAAGGCGCCGCTGGCCCCCTTGACTTGGGTAGTTTTGCGAGCCGATCTCGGCTGCTTCTCTCTGAACCACCTGGTAGGCGCGTCGCATCGGCGTGGTGTAGTCGCTGCTGGTCCACTAAACGGCAGGCGATCTTGGACAGACAGGGCGTGATTTCCCCGCGTCGCTCTCGGCTCTCTGTTGACAGGGAGCTGTTTGGCAGCTGGCGACGGCTCTGTGGATCTAACGGTGTTTCCGGCCTGGCCTGCCGGGCGTTGTGCCAGGTGAGGAGGGTGCCGTGATGACCACGACACTGAACGACCAGACAGGACGGGAGACGTGGCTGAGTCGTCGGTGGAGGCGAAGGCCGCCGCTGAGCTGGTCCGGTCGGCCAAGGAATAGGGCCTGCCGCTGACCGGCCCGGACGGGCTTCTTCCGCAAGTACTGGGACGCGCTCAGGCACGAGATCAAGCCGATCTGCACCGCTGTCAACGCGCAAGCCGGTTCGGCGAGGCGTACGCGCTGTGCGAGCGGCTGAGCATTCCGATGCGGCGGATCGGCCGGTCTCGGGCTGGCGCGGGTCGAGGTCGCTGCCCAACGCGGCACCGAGGCCATCAGGTGGGCGCAGGTCATGCGCGATGAGGCGGTGACGGCCGGCTTTACAGCGCTGGCCGAGGACGTCGACCGGATCCTGGCCAGCCTCGTGCGCCGAACAGATCGAGGGACGCTCTGGACGATCGTCGTCGCTTCTGGGGGCGCCCGTAGCGGTAAATCTGGTTGCGCCACGACCGGCGCCTCGTCGCGTCGGCCGGGATCAGGAAGTGGCCGAGGTCAGGCCGTCGCGACGAGGCGCCGGAACAGGCCGGTAGCGGCGCGGATCCTGCGCCGCTATCGGCGTAGCAACACTGAGGGCGTGACCAGGAACATCGGCCAGGGATCACGGCGTTGGCGGCGCGCACCGCGACCGCACGGGCCGGGTCACGGGAATGGCTACGACACCCAGACGCTCTGCGGCCTGAAACTACCCAGGTCTGGCAGACTGGCGTTCGGCGCCACCTGGAACGGGTTGCCGAGGCAATCATCGTTGGAGAACAGGGCTGCGCTGCGGCCAGCGGTGTTGATCACCGAGAGTGCCCGATTTCCCCAGCCGCTGTCGTTCAGGCTGACACACGTGCCTCCAGGGACCAACGATGTGACGGCGGTCCGCGCACCGCCGAACGACGTCTGGTCGAACAGACACAGTGTCGCGCTGAACGGACACGGGGCGGCGGCAGCGCTGCTCACCGGGCCGGCTGCCGCGGGTGCGGCGGTGCCGACGATGGCCGCCGTGGCGGCACCGACGGCGAACAGTGCAGACCACCGGCGGCGTCGGGCGACAGTGGAGCCGGTCGAGCGGGACATGCGTTCTCCTTGAGGGTGCGGCCGGTGGTCCTGGCCTGGGTGGGTCGTTCGAGGGGTCGATGAGCGAACGGTGTTCGGACTTCGGCAAGTCAGACGATCACGCCCCTTTCGCTCACCGTGCTTGCCAACGGCGTGGGCACGCTCCCACAGTTTACGACAGGGTTGCCCGGGCCAGGTCACGCAAGCAGTTGGCCAAACCGGACTGGGCCGATCGTCCGTGGCCGCTCCGCCGGTTGTGACGGTTGCGATGACCGTCGATACTGGAGATCTCGTTTCTCGGGGGCGGTCCCCGACCGCCGCCGTTCACCCGGGTCGGGTCTCTCGGCCGCCGGCGGGTTCCCGCCCGGTCCCGCGCCACTCTCATCGCGCGTGCCCGCAAGAGCTTTGCACTGTCCAGCCCATCCTCAGCCGCTTCTGGTGCCGTGTCAGGCAACGTTTGCCCCTCTGGACGATCTTTCGTAGGCGCGGGTTGTTGGTATTGCGGTTCCGTCAGGCGATTACGAAGGACCGTCCCTTCGACATCAACGACGTTCAGGACCACGTCCTCGCCGTTGCCGCCGTGCACGTCGACCGGGTCACCCTGGAGACGTTCTTCACCGGCGTCGAGGACACCGCCGACCCGGCGGTCCGGGCGCTGCTCTCCCGGGTCCGCGACCTGTACGCGCTCGGCGTTTTCAAGGCCCACAAGGGGTGGTTCCTGGAGCACGGCCGCTTACGCCGGCCCGCTCGAAGGTGATAACCGCCGTGGTGAACGGTCTGCTCAACGAGCTGCGCCTGCAGATGCGGACGCTCGTTGACGGCTTCGCCATTCCGTAGGAGTGGCTGCACCGCAATGCGCCATCCTGCGGGAGGAACCCCGCTGGCAGGAGACCATGGACACCGCAACGTCTGCCTTATGGACACCGGCCTCCGGGGCGGGGCGCATCACACCACACCCCGGAGGCCGACGCGCTGCCCGCGCCCGGACGGCTGACCTGCCGTTCGGGCAGACGGACAACCCCCCGTACGTCAGGCGGTGAGGTGGACTGCCAGGTCCGCGTCCGGTGTCCTCGCCGCGCCCCGGCCGCGCAGGCAGCCCTCAGGACCGGCCGGCCGAACGGTCGCCCAGCGAACCCGCCGGACGAGCTCAGCCCTCGTGCACATGACAGACGGAGTCACAGACGCACTTGCAGCCCTGACCGCCACAAGCCAGCGTGCAGCTCTTCGTGGTCAGCGACGGATCCACGAGGCTTACTCCCGGCGACATGGAGAGCGTGGTCAGCGTCAGCTCCGGCCGCTGCGGATCGATCTGGAATCCGTTCAGGTCCAGCCCGGACAGATCCCGTACGATCGCCTCAAAGTCTTCCCGTACCTTCATTCTGTCCCCTTTGGACCGCCGATGTCGACAACGATCTGGGCGGTGGATCCGCCGCGGCTGCCTTAACCGTATTGATCACATGATCCGCCCAGCCAGGCAACGGACGGGTAAGTTACCGGCATCGGCTCTCGCACCCCGGCGCCCTGCTCGATCAGCGGACCGGCGGCACGCGGTCCAGGGCGGCCGGCTCGCGCCACCATCGGCCGACCGACTCGGGCGTGAGGTAGCCCATCCGGACCGGGATGCGCCGGGCCGGATCAGCGAAGCCGCGTCGGCCGTGCATCACGTGCGTGTTGTTCACGATGACGACGTCTCCCGTCGACTACACGGCCTGATCTTGGGGACAGCGTGCGTGACGTGCAGGAACGCTTAGCAAATCGTCCTGGGGGTCAAGGGGTCGTCGGTTCGAATCCGGCCGTCCCGACAGACAAAAAGCCCTGACCAGCGGAAACGTTGGTCAGGGCTTTCAGTTTGTTTATGGGTTTTGAACTGCCCCCCGAAAACCCCCATTTATCGGGGTCGGCAACCAGGCTCGTCATCCCTGCGCATCGTTGGGCGATGCGGGTGTGCGAGGTCGTTCGCGCTTATATCGCCGTTGCCAAGACGGAGCCCTGGGGGCCTGGGCTGAGGTGTCGAGCTCAGTTCGGTGGGCGTCGTTCACCGGCCGTCGAGTTGCTCGCGTATCAGAGCGGCGATGCGGGAGAGCGCGGCGGCGAGGTGGCGTTGCTGTGCAGCGCTTAGTGGGTCGAACACCAGTTGCCTGACCCGTTCGACGTGAGCTGGGGCGCTGTCCTCGACTTTATGTAGTCCGGCGTCAGTCAGGGTCGCGAGGGTGTACCGGCCGTTGTTCGGGTCAGGGTACCGGGTGACCCACCCCTGCTGCTCGAAACGGACCATCAGCTTGGACAGCCGTGGTTGCGTGCTGTCGCACTGCGCGGCAAGGTCGCTGAGCCGCATCGTGTGCGTCTCGGTCATGGACAGCCGAGCCATCACGCTGTACTCGAAGTTCGAGATGCCCTCGTCCCGCTGCAGCTGGCGGTCCAGCAGCGTGGGCAGCGCGATGACCACGGTGCGCAAGTCCTGCCAGAGCTTTTGCTGCTCGTCGTCGAGCCATTGGGGAGTGCCGGTCATACGCGCAGCTTACTTGACTGGGCAACCCTGGCTCCCAGATGCCTTTCGCTGCTCAGAGGCAGGCACTGACCCGGTCGGTCTCTGTGATGCCGCGCACCTTGACTTGCCTAGGCAAGTCAAGCACACTCATTCACAGTTGCCCAGGCAAGTGCGGCGGCGGCGCGGCGTCCGGAGATTCCCCGATCGCCACGGACCCGACACCCCGAAACCATGAGGAGAGTGCAGTGAAGGCAATTCGCTACCACGAGTTCGGCAGCACCGAGGTCCTGCGCCAGGAGGAGGTGGAGCGTCCGGTCCCCGGCGCCGGCCAAGTGCTGGTGAAGGTGGTGGCCACCTCGTTCAATCCCGTCGACGACCACATCCGGCTGGGTGTCCTCGCTGAGATGATCCCCACCCCGCTGCCGATCACCCCCGGCCTCGATGTCGCGGGCACCGTTGCCGAGCTCGGCGCCGGAGTCAGCGGACTGCAGGTCGGCGACCCGATCATCGCCATGTTCCCGCTGCATGAGCACGGCGGAGCCGCCGAGTACGCGGTCGTGGCGGCCGACCTGGTGACCGCCGCGCCCCGCAGCATCCCCCTAACCGACGCCGCCTCACTACCCCTGACCGGGCTGGCCGCTCGCCAAGCAGCCGTCGAACTCGCCGGGATCAAGGCCGGCCAGACCGTTCTCGTCAACGGGGCAGGCGGTGCGGTGGGAAGCCTCGTGGTCCAGCTCGCCGTCGAGGCCGGCGCTAAGGTGACCGCCGTCGACGGCCCTCAGCATGCCGACCGCCTGAACGGCTACGGTGCGGAGAAGGTCGTCGATCCGCTGGACCTCGACGCAGGTCCGGCCCCTGTCGGTGGTCCCTTCGACGTGGTGGTGAACCACGTACGCCTGGCTCCCGAGGACCTCGCGAAGCTGACCTCCTACGTGGCCGACGGCGGCATCGTCGTCAGCTCCGCCGGCCCGGTGCCGGCCGACGACGCACGCTTGGTACGCACGGCCGGCGTGTGGGTCGGCCCCGACGCCTCCCACCTGGCCGACCTCGTCTCCCGCATCGACAACGGCGTACTCAAGCTGCACATCGCCGACCGCCGGCCGCTGGAGGAACTGCCGACCATCCACCAGGATGCAAGCAACGGCAGGCTGCTCGGCAAGACAGTCATCGTCGTCTGACGCCACGCCGCGCAGCCGGCTGTTCTCCGACTGGAGCAGGTTCTTCAGGTACTGATCGGTGTTTTCCCGCATCCGCATCTGCAGGTGAGCGATCTTGCTCTCTCTCAACACGGTGTCGGCCGGGCTACCCCCTTGGGTAGAAGGGTGTCGCCGTCGGTCCTGGCGCAGGTTAGGTTCGCGTCGGTCAGGTCGGCGTCGGTCAGGTTCGCGCGGGTCAGGTCGGCGTCGGTCAGGTCCGCGCGGGTCAGGTTCGCGTCAGTCAGGTTCGCGCCAGTCAGGTCCGCGTGGGTCAGGTCCGCGTCGGGCAGGTCAGCGCGGATCAGGTCGGCATCGGTCAGGTCGGTGTTGGGAAGGTCCGCGAGGCTCAGGTCGGCGCCGGTCAGGTCCGCGCGGGTCAGGTCCGCGCGGGTCAGGTCGGCGTCGGTCAGGTAGGCGCGGGCCAGGTCGGCGTCGGCCAGGTCGGCGTCGGTCAGGTTCGCGCGGGTCAGGTCGGCGTCGGTCAGGTCCGAGCGGGTCAGGTCGGCGCGGGTCAGGTCGGCGTCTGTCAGGTCGGCGTCGTACAGGTCCGCGCGGGTCAGGTCCGCGTCTGTCAGGTCTACCTCGCGCAGGTGCGCGCCGGTCAGGCTGGTGTCGCTGAGGTCGAGCGGGGCGGGGCTTGGCGTGAGCCTGGCCGGGCTGCTGCCGGTATGGGTGGCATTGCGTCGGCCCAGCACAGTGAGCGCGGTTTGGATATCGACCTCGACCGGCGGGCGTGGGGACGGAGTCACGGAGTCCGCCGACGGGGCTGTGGCCGCGTGGACGCGGACGAATGCGGCGAGGATGTCGACGACGGCGGGTTGGTCCACGGCCGAGTCGCGCATGATGCGCTCCAGGGCATAGATCGCGCCGAGACGTACGTCTACCTTCTCCGTGCCGGGCTGTCCGAGTTGCTCGATCGCCTTGGTGAACCGGTCGGTGATCTGCCCTTGGGCGGTGAGTCGCTGCTGCTCCCGGTTGGCCTCGTCGGTGTCTCGGTTGGCCTCGTTGGTCACGTACAGGCCGATGGCTACGAAGAGCACCGACAGGATGCTGCCGACCGCGGTCACGAGTCCACCGATGGCCACGAACCGCTGCCATGGGTCGGGTTTGACCTCAATCGGCCCTGCCGGGACGAGTTCGACCCGAGTCGACGCCGGCCGCGAAGGACGTAGCACCTGCGGCTCGACCGGGCACTGCCCTGCGACTTTCCAATGCCGTCTAGGAGCGGGCACACCACCAGGGTGACGAGTTTCAGTGTTTGGCTGATCGCGTTGCATCGACGGCATGAGTCCATTGGAGCCGACCCGGGCCAACGGACAATACCGCGATACCCAGGAACCCGGTCGCAGACCAGTCCTGTTCGGTGCCCCTGGCGGAGCTGCACGGCCTGATTCGCCGAACAGCACGGCGAGTCGGTGGACGGGGGAGCGGTCGAGGCTGCCGCGGTTGCGGTCGTGGCGGCGGGTGGTGCGGGGATCGGCGTGGCCGAGGAGGTCCTGCACATCGCGCAGTGGGGTGCCGTCGTCCCGAGCGGCGGTGGCGGCCGAGTGGCGCAGGCTGTGCGGGGTACCTGGTCGGCGGCGGGTGGGCCGGCTACCCGGGCGAGCCGACGGACCAGGGTGGAGATCCCGGCCGGGGTGAACGGCCTGCCCCTGGCAGTGATGAGCAGTAGGCCGTCGGCTTTCCGGGGAAGACCTGCGGCTCCCGTCTCCCTCAGCCGAGCCAACCGATTGTTGTTCCAGTAGTCCAGAGCAGCATGGCCACCCTGACCGCCCAGGGCTTCGCCTGGGTGGTGCAGGTCTGACGAAGAACGCGCCCCCGGCGGGGATAGCAGTCGACCCGTCTCGTCAGTCGAGCAGGTGGGTGGCATCTTCCCGCGCGGTCGTTACGAGGACCGGCATGATGAACTCGCCGTCTTCTCCGCACGGCCACCTCCAGTGCCGGTAGCCGTCGATCTCCACGATCGCCGGTTCGCCCGTGAGATCTTCGACCGAACGGGTGTGGCCGTGCGGGCGACATGTGACCAAGTCACCGGGAGAGAGTCGGATGACCTTGCCGTACCTGTGAGGTTCCATGGCCGGGACCGTACCGCAACTGGCGCACCCTACTTCTACCCGCGAGTAGCTATTAGCTGACGACGCTTCGACGCTTCTTGCGTTGAGCCAGGAGTGGGCCTTCCGATGCACCCCCGCCGGGCGGCCGCCCACACCTTCCACTCCCGGCCGAGGTGCTATCACGGCCCGCTGACGCGGAGGCTGTCGATCTCCGCGTCTGGCCCGCCCCTTCCGTTTTTGGTGATCTTTGGCCAATGCCCTCTGAGGAGATCGACTTCGATGTTGACCTCCGCGAGCAATGCCGCGCGTCGTGGTGCCCTGCACCATCCGGAACACCGGCGCAACCGAACTGCGACGAAGGCGTACTCGTACATATGTGCGATGTGCGGCTTTCGGGATTTCGACCTAGCCTGCGTGGTGACCGCCGCCGCGCCATTGGTCGTGGATTCGCGGCGGCGGTCTATTGCCCACTCCAGGTATTCGAAAAGGAGCAACGTGACAATCCTAGTAACCGGAGCGACCGGAAATGTGGGTCGCCAGGTGGTGGCCCAACTGGTCCAGGCCGGGCGACCTGTGCGGGCGATGACCCGCCGGCCGCAGACAAGCCGGCTGCCGGACAGCGCCGAGGTGGTTCTGGGAGATTTCGAACGTCCCGACACCTGGCAAGCGGCTCTGGACGGAGTGCGGTCGGTGTACCTGTTCCCCTTCGCGTATGCCGCGACCGACCATGGGTTCGTCGCTGAGGCGGTCAAGGCCGGCGTCACCCGGTTCGTCGTGCACTCTGCGGCGGCGGCCGGGTTCGCACCCGGAACCGGAGGCGACGGCACCCTCGGGCGGCACCTGGCCGAAGAGCGGGAAGCACACCGCGGACTGGAACTGCTGGTGGAGGACTGCGGCGCTGAGTGGACCCATGTGCGGCCGGGCCTGTTGGCCGCCAACGCGCTGCGGTGGGCCGATCAGATCCGGACCGGACAGGTCGTCCGCGGGCCGTACGCGGCCGCTGGCTACCCGGTGGTCCATGAGGCTGACGTCGCCGACGTGGCGGTCGCGGCACTGCTGACCGACGACCACGTCGGTGTCGCGCACACCGTCACCGGCTCGGCGAAGGTCTCGCAGGCGGAGCAGGTCACCGCGATCGGGGCCGCCATCGGCGTGCACGTGCGATTCGAGGAGCTCGATCCGGCCGAGGCGCGCACGCAGTGGCTGCGCGACGGCTCCGATGAGGAGACCGCCGACTGGATGATCGCGCTGCTCGCCGACGCGGTCGACGGGACGGGCGCGTTGCCGCCGACGGACACCTATCTGCGGGTGATGGGACGACTACCGCGCACGTTCGCCCGGTGGGCCAACGACCATGCCGCCGACTTCCGGCCGCAGGTGACACGATGACGATTCTGGTCACGGGTGCCACCGGCATGGTGGGCCGACACGTCATCGCCGAACTGGTGAAGACCGGCCACCGGGTCCGCGCACTGACGCGGACGCCGTCGGCGGCGAATCTTCCGGACGGGGTGGAGGTCGTCGGCGGCGATCTGACGGACCCCTCGTCCCTGGAGCCGTCGTTGAACGGTGTGGAGCGGATGTACCTGTTCCCAGTCGGACTGACAGCGCGTGACGTCGTCGCTGCCGCGAAGCGAGCCGGCGTGCGGCGCATCGTCGTGCTGTCCGGGGCGCTGGCCGACACCGATGACCGTGAGGACGGATACCTGGCGGTCGAGCGTGCGGTCGAGGATTCCGGTCTGGAGTGGACGCATGTGCGGCCTGGGGAGTTCGCCGCGAACTGGCTGGACTGGGCCCCGGCCATCAAGGAAGGTCGGGTGGTCCGCCGGCCGTACGGGGCTGCGGTGACCCAGCCCACCCATGAGGCGGACATCGCCGCGGTCGCCGCGAGGGTGCTCGTCGAGGACGGCCACGCCGGCCGGACCTACACCTTCGCCGGCCCCGACGCGCTCACCACCGTCTCGCAGGTCGACGCGATCGGCACGGCGATCGGTGCCACGGTGCGATTCGACGAACTCGATCCGGCCCAGGCCCGAGCCGAGTGGATCAGCAACGGCTATCCGGAGACGTTCGTCGACTGGATCTTCGCCATGTGGGCGGAATCCGCGCGTGACCCCGCCCCGACGAACCAGGCGTGGGCAGACATCGTCCCGCGACTGACCGGCCGACCCGCGCGGACATTCGCGCAGTGGGCCACTGACCATGCGGCCGACTTCCGGTAGACCGTTCATCGTGGGGCATGGCGGCCGCCCGGGCCACCATGCCCCACGCGACGGTCAACCAGTGGTGCGGCGAGCCGCAGCGGCACCCGTAGATGTCGATAGCTGCCGTTCAGTCGGTGGTGTAATCGACGCTGCACTCGAAGCTGTGAGCCGACACTGGTGGCCGGGACGCGGACGACTACGACCGCTGATGAATACGTGCGTTGCACCAATCGACGTTCGAACCGCGAGGTTCACATCGGACACGATAACTGCGGGGTATGGCCGGTAGCGGATGGGAGCAGCGGCCCGGGTGGCGCTTGCCTCCTCCACGAGGCCGCATCGGCGTTCAGGGTGCGCTCGAGCGGAGCGTTCCGATCTCTGGCCGGCGGTCCGCCCGTGGGGGCGAAGAGCTCACAGGTACTTGCGGGTGTCCTTCCCAGGGTCCGAGCTTCGCCGCTGCCCCGCTTGTCGTGTCCGTCGTCGCCGTCGGCGCTGCGACTCTCGAGCCGCCGACGGTGTGAGCGTCGTCGGTTGCCCGCCTGGAGGTGACGCGGTTGGGCCTGTCCGCTGCTGCGGGGGGAGCCATCGTCCTTCCTGTCGACGGTTGGCCTGCCGATCGCGTGTTCAGGGCACTGGATGGAACGGCGCGGGTTTGTTGGCTTGTGGTGGGACTGGCTGTGGTCGGCCAGGGGTGTGGTGGCGTGGGCTTCGGCGCATGGTGCTCAGGGTCGGGCTTTCGGGCAGGTTGATGGTCGGTCCCCGAACTGCTGCTGCCGGTCAGCGCTGACCACCGCTGGCGAATAACACTTCCCCAGTGATCCAGCGGGCGGCGTCCGAGGCCAGGAAGGTCACCACGGGCCCATAGTCCTCCGGCGTGCCCAAGCGACCCAACGGGATGTCTGCGATGGCGGCCTCAGCAGCGGGCGAGCCGATGAAGCCCGCCGCCCGGGTGCCGTCGGTGTCCGAGGCGCTCGGTGCCACGGCGTTGACCCGGATGCCGCGCGGGGCCAGTTCCTTGGCGACGATCCGGGTGATCGAGTTCAACGCGCTCTTGGTGCCCACGTACACCGCGCTGTAGGTCGGGTGGCTGGATGTGCCGGCCGTAGAGACGTTGACGATGGACGCCGAGGGGCCGAGGTCCTCCTGAGCGGCGAAAGCCTGCATTGTCAGCACCGGGCCGAGGAAGTTGGTGTCGACCTGCCGGTGGAAGTCCTCGTCGGTGACAACGGACAAGGGGGCAAACATGGCAATGGCCGCGTTGTTTACCAGGATGTTGACAGGTCCAAATGCTTTTCGGGCGGTGGCGAACAGCGCTCGGACGTCTTCACGGCTACCGACGTCGCCTTGGACGGCGATCGCGCGTCCGCCTGCGGTGATGATGTCCTTGACGACGCGTTCGGCGCCGGTGGCGTCGGTGCGGTAGTTGACGATCACCGACGCGCCCGCTGTTGCGAGGGCGGAGGCGAGGTGGGCCCCGATGCCCTTGGCGGCGCCGGTTACGAGGGCTGTGCGGTTCTGCAACTCGGTCATGCCGCTGAGATTAAGGAAGCTGCTCACTTCCAGTAAGTACGCACTTTTTCGTAAGCTGCTTGCATGACAGTGAGTCCGCAGCTTCAGTCGGCGTATCGGCTGCTGGCCGGTGACACCTTCGACAGCCGGTGCCCCTCCCGCGCAATCGCGGATCAGGTGACCACCCGCTGGGGTACGTTGATCATCGCGGCGCTGATCACCGGCCCGCACCGCTTCTCCGCGCTGCACCAGCGCATCGGCGGCATAAGCCAGAAGATGCTGTCGCAGAACCTGAAGTCCCTCGCCCGCTCGGGCCTGGTCGATCGGCACGTCGAGCCGACTACACCGCCGCAGGTGACCTACTCCCTCACCGCGCTCGGGGAGAGTCTGGCCGCACCGCTGTGCGGGTTGCTGAGCTGGTTCGGCGCCCACACCGACGCCATGCTCGAGGCCCAGCAACGCTACGACAGCTAGGCATCCTTCGTGAAGCGGCGCGGTGGGTTGCCGAGTCCGGCCGCCGGGTCACTGAAACCCCGATCGCCTGGTCTCCCATGAGCCGTCATCATGCGTGAGTTGAGGATCCGGCGGCGTCAGGCGGAACCCCCTCAACCAGCGTCGGCGCCGAAAATCACGAACCACGAGAGCGATGAGATCTCGCTGGCGCCCGAATTGAGCGACGTCTGGCCCCGGAACTCACGGTTTCCGGCGTGGTCGATCCGGCCCGGACCGTGTCATGCTGCACGGACCCGAACGGAGGACGACGATGGCTGCTGGCGATGCCGTACAGGTGAGGCCGGCGCGAGGGTCGCTGCGACCGCTGGTGTCCGGGGCGACGCTGGTCGCGCTCCTGGCGTTGCTGTTCGGGCTGCCGTGGTGGACGTTGACGGTGGCGGCCCGGTGGCCGGCGCCGGTCGTGGCGGCCAGCACGAGCGTGTTCGTCGTCGCGCTGGTCGCGTTCCCCGTTCTGATGTATCTCGGGCACGGCCGCCGCCGGCTGGACGCGGCGGCCCGGGCGGGGGACACACTCCTTGGCCTGGTCTGGATCCTGTTCGTCTGGGCGCTACTCGGCAACGTGGCCCGGCTCCCGCTGGCAGCCGCGGGGGTCGCCGATCCGGCGCGGTCCCGGGCTGTGGCGGTCGGTGCAGCGGTCGTCTCGGTCGTCCTGGCCGTCTGGGGGTACGCCGAGGCGATGCGAGTGCCTCGGGTCCGGCGGGTGGACGTCACCGTGGATCGGCTGGGTGCGGGTCTCGACGGGGTCCGGGTGGTGCTGCTGACGGACACCCACTATGGACCGATCAACCGGGCCCGCTGGTCCGCCCGGACCACCGAGGTGGTCAACGGGTTGGCTGCCGACATCGTCTGTCACACCGGCGACATCGCCGACGGTACGGTCGACCAGCGCCGGGCGCAGGCCGCGCCGCTGGGAGCCGTCCAGGCGCGGCTGGCCCGGGTGTACGTGACGGGTAACCACGAGTACTACGGCGAGGCGGAGGGCTGGGTCGAGCACATGCGGACCCTCGGCTGGGAGCCGCTGCACAACCGGCACCTTGTGGTGGAGCGGGGCGGCGCCCGGCTCGTCGTCGCCGGGGTGGACGACGTGACCGCCGCCTCGTCCGGCGTCGCCGGTCACCGCGCCGACCACGCCGCGGCGCTCGCCGGCACCGACCCGCGGCTGCCCGTGCTGCTGCTGGCCCACCAGCCAAAGCAGATCGACGACGCGGTCGCGGCCGGCGTGGATCTGCAACTGTCCGGGCACACCCACGGCGGCCAGATGTGGCCGTTCCACTACCTGGTCCGGCTCGACCAGCCGGTCGTGCAGGGCCTCAGCCGGCATGGCCGGACCCAGCTCTACACGAGCCGAGGGACCGGTTTCTGGGGCCCGCCATTCCGGATCTTCGCGCCGAGCGAGATCACCCTGCTCACCCTCCGAGTGAGGTAGCCCCGGCCGGGCCAACACCTACCGCCTCACCTGAACGTGATCCCCCCGGGTCAACCCCGCTGGCTATCCGCAGCCCCGGGATCCACCCGATGCCCATTCGCCTCGCTTGGTCAATGCGGCGTTCACCGACAGACCGAGGCACAAGACCTCCAGGGTGAGTGCGATCGTGAGGATGACGCGCTGGCTCTTTCCGAGGGTGACGCCCAATCCGACGAGCAGGCCGTCGACGAGCGTCTCCACCGTGGGGCGCTGGTCGCGAGAGTGATCCCGTCCTGTTCCGCCGGTTGGGTGCCGACCCGAGACGTGAACTGCGAAACGACATGCTTCCTGCGCGTACGGCGGTGGCATCGTTGATGCCGGGGGACAGCGCACGTTCGGCGGTGGTTTCCTCATTCCCCACCAGGGCTGGCTGGGCAACTGTCCTCAGTCACGGTTGAGGCAGCTGGTTGGCGCCGCCGCGGTGGTGGTGACCGATCGCCGAAGCACGGACTACGCCGAGGACGGCCTGCTGGCCGTCCGGCGCGACCGGCATCACGGCCGGACGACCCCGACGGCATCCACGACGAGACTGCCGCTGCGCACCATGATCTCCACGGTGTGCGTGCCGGCGCCGAGGTTGCGCAGGGCGTACGTCTGATAGAACTCGGGAGAGGCGAGCGTGCTCGCTGCGGAGTTGACCACCGTACCGTCCACTCTGACCTGCAGGACGGCCGAGCCGTTGTTCGGCCCGAGGATGTCCAGTCCGGTGCCGGCGAAGGTGTAGGTCAGCGTCGAGCCGCTTCCCTGGCTGGTGGACAGGCTCCGCTGAACGTTGTACATGCCCTTACCGTTTTCGTGCGCCCAGGACCCGCCGTACACCAGCTTCCTGGCGGGCGGGTTGGCCAGGTCGGACATCTCCAGGTTGTCCAGCACCTCGGAGTAGTACGGCGGGCTTCCGTCGACCGTCTCCACCCGTAGGTTGTCAAACCGGGTGAAGTAGTAACCGCTGCCCAGCGTGATCCGGCCGGACAGCTTGGGATTCGGGTCGGTGTAGCTGGCCAGTGTGACGCCGTCGAGGTAGGCGGTCACCGTGCTTCCGGCGCCCTTCAGCGCGATGTTGTGCCACGCGTTGTGCGCGGTGTTGAACCCAGCGATCCGCACGCCGCCGGCGCCGCTGACCACGTTGCCGCTGGCGACCGCGCTGTTGTTGACCAGCAACTGCCAGCCCCCGTCGAAGGTGAACCTCACCGAGTACGGCGCACCGTTGTCACCGTGCTGCTCGCGGATGCCCAGCCGGGCGTGGTTGGCGCCGTTCTGGGTGCTGCTGTTCTCGAAGGAGACGTCGACGCTGGCCTTGTAGTTGAGCCACCGACTGTCACCGATCCTGGTGACCGCGTCTCCCCCGTTCCAGGCACCGCCCAGGCCCTGGCTCGGGCTGTCCAGCTGCTGGCGCAGCACGTAATTGGTCGATCCGTCCGGCTGGTACGCCTCGAAGGCGCCGTTGCGGTCGCTGGCGTAGCGCGGGATGACGCTCCTGGCGCCGCCACGCGAGGTGATGAAGTCCTCCGTGCCCGTGATGGTGCCGCCACTGCCGATCACCGGGACCGTCTTGCCGGAGTAGTCGAAGCCGTCGGCGTAGAGGATGTTGTCGCTTGTGCTCTGCACGTCGCCGGAGATGTCGGTGTCCAGCACGGTGCGCTGGCCCTCCACCGGCAGGGGTTCCAGGTACTCGGGCTTGGTGTGGTTGGCCAGCGTCGTCACGGTGACGACCGAGTTCGGCCTGACCGTCACGGAGTACACCCCGCCGTCGTCGGCGGTGACGCTGCCGAGGTGCTTCAGGTAGTTGGCGTTGAACGCCTGGCCGGGTTCGGCCGCGCGGGTTTCCCACAGCTGTAGGGCCGGAGTGCCGGAGTAGGCCATGTTCACCGGCTGGAGGCGGTACGTCTGGGTGTACTCGCTGTCGTTCATGAAGACCGTGGAGAAGTTGCGCCGGTCGGGCGCGGCGAGCGTGAGATAGCTGGGCGTGCCGTTGCGTCCGACCACCGGGTTCGTCCCGGTCGCTCCGGTATAGCTGGATTCGGGGACGGCGCGCCAGATACCGGCCGTGTTGCTGGAGTTCTCCCAGCCGGTCTTGGCGAACCAGCTGAAGTGCCGCAGCACGTCGATGGCGGCGTCGTAGTGCAGCCAGCCCGACCAGGGATCACGGGCGCTGACGACCTCCTTGTAGGAGTACTGCCCACCCTCGTAGAAGGACCCGATGGCCGGTTGGTAGATGAAGTTGGTCCGGCGCGAGTTGACGAATCCCTTGATGATGGTGTTTCCCATTTCCAGCGCACTGTTGGTGCCGCCGAAGCCGGTTCCGACCACCGACGGGGACCGCATGTTGTTGTTGGGGCGGAAGGCGGAGTTGCCGAAGGTCGCCTGTGCTTCGCTGTTCCAGATCTCCTTGTCGTAGTCCATCGCCAGGCGCTTGAAGTTGCCGGCGCTGTCGTCGTCGGGGCTGTAGTGGTAGCCGGCCGCCGCCACCACGTCGCGCAGGCCGGCGTCGCTGATCATGCTGCCGCCGAACGACCCGACACCGACCTCGTCGGAGATGACGACCTTGAGCTGGTTGTACCGGGATTGCTCTGTCGAGTTGGCGAAGTCGGCACTGTCGGTCCTGACCCGGTTGGCATAGGTCTTGGTCCAGTTCAGGTCCGCCCCGCGCTCGTTGAGCCCCGGGTTGACGTAGTCGACCATGAACCCGTAGGTCCGGTACGCGCTCAGGATGGTCTTCTTGAACCAGGTGTAGACCTTGTCGTTGCTGTTCACCCAGCCGGGGGAGTTCCAGCGCAGCAGGGTCACCTTGACGTTCGGGTTGACCTTCTTCGCGTCGGCCGCGAGTTGGAAGCCCTGCGCACGCTTGACGTTGGGGGTCTCGGACTCCCAACGCATGGTCGAGGGGTCCGGTCCGGTGGAGTTGTTGCGGTCGTTGCCCATCTCGATCTTCACGTTGGTGAAGACCGGACTCTCCCCACCGAAGAGGACCCGCAGCAGCTGCGCGTACGCGGTCGGGCTCTGGGCCTTGTAATCCATCAGCAACTCGCTGGTGCTGTTGGCGCTGAGCGCACCGAAGCCCTTGAACGTCAGCCCGTTGACGTTGCCGGCGCGGATGTTGTTGCCGTCCACCGTGATCGTGCCCGATCCCGGAGTCGACACGTCGGTGACGATCCACTGCTGGTTGGTGCTGCCGCTGTTCGCGTACTGGACGAGGTTGGCGCCGTCGGACGTGCTGCCCCCGCCATCCAGGTACAGCCCGTTGGCCCGGTTCCTGAACTTGGCGTAGCCGCCGGAGTCCTCCCGGATCCACTGCTGGTTGGTGCTGCCGCTGTCACTCCACTGGCCGCAGATAGATCCGCCCGTCGTGCGGCCCATCCCGTCCAGGTACAGGCCGGTGGCCCGATTCCTGATCCGGACGTAGCCGCCGACGGCATCGATCGCCCACTGCTGGTTGTCGCTGGACGACGAGGAATACTGGCCGACCGCGGCGCCGTTGGTGGTCCGGCCCATGCCGTCGATGAACTTGCCGGTGGTCCGGTTGCCCAGTTTGACGTAGGTGACGGCTGCTTCCATGGTCAGGCCCACTGGCGTGGATGCGACCGGCATGGCTACCACGTACGTCAGGACAAGCGCTGCGATCGACAGCATGCTCAGCGCGGTGGGCCTGACGCGGGCACGGCGCGGGCTGGCTACTCCCGGAGTCTGCCGAGGCGGAGCGGATCGAGGGCTGGTCATGAGATCTCCAGTCAACCGGTCAAGGTGTGGCAGCCGACGCCTCAGGCTCGCCGGCCTGCGGTGTCCAGGGGTGGCACGTCATCGTCTGATCGCATCGAACCATATGTATGCCATTCGGATCTAGAGATGCCAGGAAACGGACCGAAACGTGCAAGAAAGTTCAGACTCGAACATCCGGCCGTCAGGCTGGAGGACCGCGACGGATCCACCCAGTGGTCGGGGGCCACGCTGTGGACAAGGTGGGGACGGCGAAGTGGACCGTGTCGAGGTGCAGATTCGGCCAGCGCACTGCGGACAGGAGGGTTGCCACAGGTTCGCTTGGCACCCATGCGGGGAGGCGGCGCGGCACGGTGAGCGGGGCGATCAGACCCGGCGGGGTTCTGTGTGGGTGCCCCGTTTACTCCCGGGAAACCGCGCCGCACCATGGTCGTCAGGTGGGCGCGGGCTCGGTGGCCACGTCGCCGCATCCGCTGCCGGAGTTGACGGGGTCCGTCATGGTTCAAGGGAACGCAGAAGCGGATACCGGATCAGTGCGACCGGCTTGCCGACGGTCCGTCGCGGCCAGTACCCGCCTGGCTTTGGATGCGGTGCCCATGCGACGAGGTGGGCGTGGCCTTCGTGGTCGTCGTCCACCTCGTTAATCTTCCGTACCAGGACGGCCTGTCATGAGGCGCCTCGTGACACTTCAGGTCAGGAGTTCGCGGGCCAGGGCCTCGGTCCACCAGCGTTCGACCTGATCGGGTTGCCAGCCGCGTTCACCGGTCAGTGTGGTGTAGACGTCGACGTTGCAGATCGCCGCATAGATATCGACGGCCGACCGTATGTCTAGTCCTTGCCGGAGAACGCCGCTCGGCCAGGACGAGAACACCTGGATCCTGGTCTCGTCCCCCCGCTGACGGCCGTCGCGGTAGACGCTCGCCAGCGCAGGCTCGGTGCGGCCCGCCTCGCGTACGAGCGCGATGACGTCACCGGCACGTTCGAAGAGCCGCCGGTCGTAGCCGGCCATCGCCGCGAGCTGCCGCACCGGATCGTCCTCGGCCCCTTCCAGTTCGGCGAGCGACTGCGATGGATTTGCGGCGAGGTCTGCTGCGTCGGCCAGGGCCTGGATCAGCCCGGTCTTGTTCCCGTACACCGCGTAGACGGTCGGCACCGAGACCCCCGCCTCCCGTGCCACGTCACGTACCGTGGTCGCCGCCCAGCCGCGGGAGAGGAACAGTCGACGAGCGGCGCTGGCGATCTCACCCCTCGTCTCTGCCGCTTGCGCCACCCGGCGCAGCGATTCGTACCTCCGCCTGCCTGTCTCGGCGGTCAATGGCTTGTCTCCTTCAGTTTTCGTGCCTTATATTGAATATATGTTGCGTAAACTTGGTGTCGGAAGCACCTGGACGTTCTCGCGCATCGCCGGACTCGCCGGACTCGGCTTCGCCATCCTGATCGCCTCCACCAACGCCTTCCTGGTGCCAGCCGGCCTGCCCCACACCGGCGCTGAGACCAACGACGTTGTCCAGTTTTTCACCACCCACCAGAACGTCGTCGGCCTCGCGTCAGCGCTCGCCCCGATCGCCTGGGCGCTGGCCACCCTGTTCGGCGCCGGCGCGGTCTCCGTGCTGTGGCGAACCGACCTCGAGCACGGCGCAGCCTGGTCCCTGGTCGGGTTCGCCGGGGTGATCATGCAGAACATCACCTTCACCGGAGTGATGGCCACCCGGCTCGCGCTCGCGTCAACTACCGCGCAGGACAGCAGCGCGATCGCCGGGCTCTGGGCACTACA
This sequence comes from Micromonospora sp. DT43, assembly GCF_049841645.1. Classification (NCBI taxonomy): domain Bacteria; kingdom Bacillati; phylum Actinomycetota; class Actinomycetes; order Micromonosporales; family Micromonosporaceae; genus Micromonospora; species Micromonospora sp. DT43. Next base: position 98,835 of record NZ_JBNCKR010000008.1, read on the forward strand.
CAACGCGCTGTTCGTCTTCAACGGCACCTTCCTGGCACTGGCCATGACCGGCCTGTCCATCAGCGGCCGACGCGCCGGCCTGATCCGCCGCTGGCACGGCGGGATCGGTTTGCTTGCCGCCGCACTCCAGTTCGGCTCGGCCGTGCTGAGCCCTCTGGTCGTCGACGACCCCGGTACGGTCGGTCTCCTCGGCCTTGTCGGCTGGCTGATATGGGTCGTGTGGATCGTCGCCTACAGCATCACCCTGATCCGCCTGACATCCGTTCCCATCCAGGCGATACCGAACAACCGACGCACCGGTCCCGTTGAGTCGTTTCGATCGGACCATCGGCAGGCCGATCTACCCGACGGCCAGCGTCGCCGTCCAGCACAGCAGCGCGTCGAACCGTCGGAGAGCGCACAGGCATAGACATTCGCTCATCGGCATGAGGGCGTACCGCGTCGGGTCGTGGAGGCGCGTAACCGCAAGGGCGGGCTGCTGGCAGGCATGCCGCGCGGTGGGAAATGCCGGGAAGACGCGGGATGCGCCAGATGGTGGTGGCAGGGTCACGCGGAATTTCGCCACTTGCGGCCGTGCCGGCCGATGAGCCGGTCGGCGTCGGTCGGGCCCCAGGAGGCGGCCTCGTAGGTGGGGATCGGCGATTTGTCCTTCTCCCAGTTGTCGATGATCGGGTCAACGATCCGCCAGCACTGCTGTACCTCGTCACTGCGGATGAAAAGCGACGCGTCGCCGATCAGCGCGTCCAGGAGCAGACGCTCGTACGCCTCGGGGGACTCCTCGACGAACGTCTGGTCGTAGGAGAACTCCATCGTGGCGGTGCGGACCCGGAAGGAGTGGCCCGGCACTTTGGCACCGAAGCGCAGCGAGATGCCCTCGTTCGGCTGGATCCGCAGGATCAGCGCGTCAGCATCGAGGCCGGTGAGCTGGTCGGTCGGGATCGGCAGGTGCGGCGGCCGCTGGAACTGCAGTGCCACCTCCGTGAGCCGGGCCGGCAGACGCTTGCCGGTGCGTACGTAGAACGGCACGCCGGCCCAGCGCCAGTTGTCCACGTTGAGCCGCATGGCGGCGTAGGTCTCGGTCCGCGACAGGGGGTCGACGCCGGCCTCCTCGCGGTAGCCGGCCATCAGGTCCTCGCGGGTGCCGCCCCGGGTGTACTGCCCCCGGACCGCGGCCTCGGCGATGTCTCGGTCGGTGGGGAGCCGGATCGCCTGCAGTAGCTTCACCTTCTCGTTGCGCAGGCCCTCAGCCTCGAATGAGGCCGGTGGTTCCATCAGTGCCAGTGCGAGGACCTGGAGCACGTGGTTCTGCACGATGTCCCGCATCGCGCCAGCGTCCTCGTAGAAGCCGCCGCGGCTGCCGACGCCGAGGGTCTCGGCGACGGTGATCTGCACGTGGTCGACCCAGGAGCGATCCCAGATGGGCTGGAAGATCGAGTTCGCGAAGCGCAGCGCCAGCACGTTCTGAACGGTGTCCTTGCCCAGATAGTGATCGATCCGAAAGACCTGGTGCTCGTCGAACGCGCTGTGCACGACGCCGTCCAGCTCGCGGGCCGTCACCAGGTCGCGCCCGTACGGCTTCTCGATGACCAGGCGGGAGAAGGAGCCTTCGCGCGGCCGGTTGAGCCCGACAGCGGCCAGCCCGTTGATCACCGGCTCGAAGGCCCCGGCCGGCGTGGACAGGTAGAAGAGCCGGTTGCCGGACGTGCCCCGCTGTGCGTCCAGCTCGTCGAGGGTCTCCACGAGCCGCTTGTAGGTTTCCGGGTCGTCGTAGCCGCCGGCTACGTACCGCACGCCGCCCTGGATCTGGCGCTTGCTCGCGAGGGTGCGTTCGCCGAGGGCGCTCTCGGCGAACTGTTCGTCGGTCATCGACGTGCGGGCGACGCCGACCAGCGCGAACTGGTCCGGGAGCCGCTCGTGCCGAGCCAGGCTCTCGACTGCGGGCAGCAGCTTACGCCGGGTCAGGTCACCGGAGGCACCGAAGATCACCAGCGTGGCCGCCGGGGCGCTCCGCTCCTGGATGAGCTGAGATGCGTGGTCCATGGTCTGCGTTCCTCCGGGCAAGGGGTGGGGTTGGGGGATGCCGTCCTGTCATGCCAGGAAATGTGCGGCTACGGCGGTGGTGGCCGGGGCCACGCGGCGTGGCCTGTTGGTCGCGGAGGTTGAGCGTCGCATGCCGGGCTGACGGGTAGGTGACTCGGTGGCAACTGGGTGCGGTCCGCCGGCGCATGTGTCAACGCCATCCTGAGCCATGTCGATTACCATGCGACTGTGTCCGGAGACACTAGACGGAGCTCCGCCCGAGAGCCGGCACGACAGCGGTTTGTTGTCTGTGGGGATGGTGCTGTCGCTCGCCGTCTGGTCACTGAACTGGCAGAACGCTACGATGTCGCGGTCACCGTGGTCCTACCGTCGTCGAGCGAACACGACGTACCCGACTTCGCCGACCTCGCTCGGGATATCAGCGTGGCGGAGGGGCAGCCGGAGATTATCCTAGCCCGTCGCCTGACCGGGGAAGTGCTCGATCAGGCTGGGGTCCGGGAGGCTGCGGCCGTGGCCTTCGTCGGTGTCGACGATGTGACAAACGTGGACGGCGCCATGATCACCAGGGAACTGGCTCCCGACGTTCGGCTCGTGGTGAGACTGTTCAACCCGGTGCTCGGCGAGGGCGTGGCCGCGATGCTCGGGGACTGCGCCGTACTCTCCGGATCCGAGATTGCCGCGCCGGCGTTCGTTGCCGCCACGCTCGGGGACGCGACGCCGACGTACCTGCGGCTGCCCGAGGGTGAGCTTCTGCGGACCGCGACACGCAGCGCCGTCGACCCGGCCGGGGCGGACGTGGTTTGCGGCCTGGCCGACACGACCGGCTCGGAGCCGGTCGTCCTTCCAGCGGAGCAGGATTCGGCAGACCTGGTCCTTGTCCGCGCATACAAGCGGCCTCGAATGGACCCGCCGCGTCGAAGGCCGCGCCTGCTTCGGGCCCTCGGCTTGGTGTTCAGCCGCAATCTGCGACTGGCCCTGGTCGGCACGGCCGCGATACTCGCCGCGGCCAGCGTTCTGCTGGCGTACATCCGCGGCGTGAACCTCGCCGAGGCGGCCTACCTGACGCTGCTGGCGGCGATGGGAGCCGCCGAGGTCGAACTCGCCGCACCGCTCACCGAGAAGGCGACCGCACTGGTACTGGTGACCACCGGGGTAGCGCTCCTTCCCACCGTCACGGCCCTGGTGGTGGACTCGCTGGTGCGCGCCCGGCTGACGGTCGCCGCCGGCGGCATGATCGAGCCGATCGACAGCCACGTCGTACTGGTGGGACTCGGCAACATCGGCACCAGGGTCCTGGAAGAACTGCACTCCGTCGGCATCTCCGTGGTCGCCGTCGACCGCACGGAGTCGGCTCGAGGCATCGGTGTCGCCCGTGAGCTGGGTCTGCCGGTGATCGTCGGCGACGCGACCCGCCCCGAGACACTGCGAGCCGCGTCCGTACACACCTGCCGGGCGCTTGTGGTGTTGACCGACGATGATGTCACAAACCTGGAGACCGCCCTGTCCGGGCGGTCCTCGCATGAGGCGGACCGGGCACGGTCGGCAGCGACCAGGCCCCCGTTGCGGGTGGTGTTACGGCTGTTCGACGACGGCTTCGCGCAGCGCACACAGCGCATCCTGAGAATCGACGAGTCACGTAGCGTCTCATCCTTGGCAGCGCCTGCGTTCGCAGCCGCCATGATGGGCCAGCAGGTCATCGACACCATCTCGGTCGGCCGCCGGGTACTGCTGGTGGCTGAGTTGCCCGTTGGCGCCGGGTCCGAACTCGAGGGACGGTACTGCCACGGTGTCAACGAGCCGGGCGCGGTGTGGGTGATCGCGGTGCGGACCGGTCGGACGGGACAGACCATCTGGTCGTTGCCGGAACGTCGGCCACTGGTCCGCACCGACCGGCTGATCGTGCTGGCCACACGCGCCGGTCTGGCCGCGCTGCTGCCCCGCACCGTGCCCAGCCCCGACGCTGAACCACTCGCCGATGTCGCGCCGTTGCGGCTGCTCGCGCCGGCACCGCGCGATGGTGAGTGAACGCTCCCGTCGTCGGGCCATGCGCAGGACCGGCCGATGCGGGACGAGGCGTACTGCAGTGTTCGCCTGACCGACGACTCGGTGTGACGTCTCCGCCAGATCCACCAACATTGATATGGCTATGACTGGACAACACCCGCACCACTGCCATCACGACCACGGATCCGACGACGAGGTGCCGTACGGCCAGGTTGAGGTTCCCGCAGGCTTCGGCCGACGGGCGCTTCTGGCCGGTGCCGGCGGGACGCTGATGCTGGCCGCGCTGCCAAGCGCGGCCCGGGCGGCCAACACGACGATGGCCGGCGCTCCGACCGCGACGGTCGGCGCCGGCCGGTCATCACGGATCACCCAGGGCACGACGTTGGTCCATGCGGACATGCACAACCACACGGTCATGTCGGACGGTGACGGCAGCGCCGAGGCCGCGTTCGCCTCGATGCGTGAGGCCGGTCTGGACGTCGCCGCGCTCACCGATCATGCGACGCTCTTCGCGATCGACGGGCTCAGCTCGTCGGAGTGGCGGACCACAGGTGACCTGGCCAACGCGGCAAACGACCCGGGTCAGTTCACCGCGATCCGCGGGTTCGAGTGGTCGCACCCGTTGCAGGGGCACATCAACGTCTGGAACACGTCCGACTTCGCCGACCTGTTGCGGGCCGGCAGCCCCGGCAGCCTGTACAACTGGCTCACCGGTCGGCCCGGGGGCCTGGCGAGCTTCAATCACCCCGGTCGGGAGGCGGGCCGGTTCAACAACTTCTCCTTCAACGCCGCCGCCCGCGACCAGCTCGTGGGGCTGGAGATGTTCAACCGGACCGACGACTTCCTCTTCGAGGGCTGGTCGTCCGGTGCGACGTCACCGCTGGTGGCGTGCCTGAACGCCGGTTGGCGGCCGGCGCTGACCGGCGTCACCGACGAGCACGGCACCACCTGGGGCTTCCACGAGGGCAAGGGCCGCAGCGGGCTGTGGGTCGCCGAGAACACCCGCGCCGCGGTGTTCGAGGCGATGGCCGCCCGCCGTTCCTTCGCCACGCGCGTCTCGGGGCTGCGGGTGGACGCCACTGCCAATGGCGTACGCATGGGCGGGGTGCTGAACGTGACCTCGGGCGACGTCCGGTTCCTGCTGGATCTGGACCGCGGCTCGGCCTGGGACGGCAAGCCCCTGCGGATCCAGGTCCTCCGCCCGGGCACCTCGGCGCCGACAGTCGTCGACGTCGTCGACACCGTCAACGGTCAGGTCACCGACTTCACCGTGCCGCTCGACGTCGCCGACGGCGACTGGGTGGTGCTCCGGATCTCCGACCCGTCCCTGCCCAACGGCACCCCCGGCCCAGCCGGTCACCCGTGTAACGACTTCGCCGTGGCCTACACCAGCCCGTGGTGGCTCCGGCCCTGACCTTCGAGGTGCCGGTCCCGGCACTGCCGGCCAGCCGCAGACGGCTGCGTCGGTCGGCCGGGACCGGCACCGGGTTTCCGGAGGCGGTCGCGTCCGGCGTGTTCAGCGAGGTGGGGGAGGCAGCGTCGGGCTGTCGAGCCAGGCACCGAACAGGTCGTCCAGCGGCTCGCGGGCGAAGCGCTGGGCGTGCAGCCGGAACTGCTCGGTCGTCACCGTCGCGTGCGGGTGCTCGGCGACCCAGGCTCGCAGCAGCGCGAAGAACGACTGCTCGCCGACCCTCTTGCGCAGGGCGTGCACCGCGAGCGCGCCCCGCTTGTAGACAAGCGGGTCGAACATCCGGTCGACGCCGGGATCCGCGACGACGACGGTGCGGGGGCGAGCCGCGACCCACGCGTACCACCGCGCGGCCAGGGCGTCCGTCGGCAGGTCGCCGCAGACGCCGGACCACAACCACTCGGCGTACGTGGCGAAGCCCTCGTTGAGCCAGATGTGGCGCCAGTCGGCCACCGTGAGGCTGTTGCCGAACCACTGGTGGGCCAGCTCGTGCACGATCAGCCGCTCGTGCGTGCGCCGCCCGTCGACGTGGTTTCGCCCGAAGACCGCCATGCCCTGCGCTTCGACCGGATCGTCGAGGTCGTCGTCGGCGACCACGACGACGTACTCGCGGAAGGGGTACGGCCCGAAGAGCCGCTGCAGCGCCGACATGATCTGACCGTGCCGGCCGAAGTCGTGGGCGGCGTTGCGGCGCAGCGCGGGCGGGACAGCCGCGCGCTGCACCACGTCACCGACGGCCAGGTCGACAAGCTCGTAGCGCCCGATCTGGACGCTCATCAGGTACGGCGAGGTGGGCTCGCGCCGTTCGTACACCCAGGTCGTGGCGCCCGCACCCCGCCGCTGGAGGACCGGATCGCCGGTCACCAGCACGGTGTACGGGGAAGGGGTCGTGACCGCCACCCGGAAGGTGGCCTTGGCGCCGGGCTGGTCATCGCACGGAAACCACGACGGGGACCCGTTGGGCTGGCTGGCCACGAGCACCCCGTCGGTGAGTTCCTCCCATCCGAGCTCGCCCCAGCGACCGGAGATGGGCACCGGCTTTCCCGCGTACCGGATCTCCACCCGGAAGGTGTCCCCGGCGCCGATCGGCCGCTCGGGCTTGATCTGCAGTTTGTCCGGCCGGTGCAGGTACTTCGCCGGGCGCCCGTCCACCCGGACGTCCTGAACGCGGAGCCGACCGAGATCGAGAGTGAACCGGGACAACGACTGGACGGCCACCGCGGTGATGTCCGCCCGGCCGCCGAGGCGGTTCGACGCGACCCGGTAGTCGAGGTCGAGGTCGTAGTGCCGCACCCGGTAGCCGCCGTTGCCGTGCTCGGGCAGGTACGAGTCGCCGGAGCGATCAGCGCCGGGCGTGGCACCGCGCGATGTCGACGCCTTCGGATTCATGCCGGCCGCGAAGCCGGCGCAGGCCAGGTGGTGATCGGGTTACCCCGCCACCGGCTGTCGCAGGGCACGGCGTCGCCGCGGGTGACCAGCGAACCGGGCCCAACGGTGGTCCGCGCGCCGATACTCGCGCCCGGCAGAACGATGCCGTGCGGGCCCAGTGTGGCCCCCGCGCCCAGTGTCACCTCGTCCATGCTCATCACACGATCATGGAACAGGTGGGTCTGGACCACACAACCGCGGTTCACCGTCGCGCCGTCGCCGAGGCGCACCAGGTCGTACTCGGGCAGCCAGTAGGTCTCCAGCCAGACGCCCCGACCGATCTTCGCACCGAGCGTGCGCAGCCACGCCGCCAGCAGTGGCGTGCCGGTCCCGAAACGGACCAGCCACGGCGCGGCGAGGACCTCGACGAACGTGTCCGCGAGCTCGTTGCGCCACACGAAGGAGGTCCACAACGCGCGCTCGGTGACCCGGAGGCGCCCGACCAGCAGCCACTTCGCGGCCGTCGCGATGGCGGCGGCGATGATCGCCGCGCCGAGCAGCACCGGCCCGGCGGTAAGCGCGGCCGCCCACCACCCGCCGGTCCGCCACACGAGCGCGAGTACGGCCAGGACGCCGGTCGCCAGGGCACCGGCGCACATCACCGGAACGATCCGGCACAGCTCGATCGCCGCCCGGGCCAGCTTCAGCCGCAAAGGCGGGTCGAAGGTGCGGCTGGTGTCGGCCGCCTCCACGGTCCGGCGCAGCGGCATCGGCGGCGCACCGAGCCAGGACGAGCCCTTCTTCGCCTTGAACGGCGCCGACGACAACACCCCGACCAGGCCCCGCTTCGGCACCGAGCGTCCGGGCGCCGCCATTCCCGAGTTGCCGAGGAACGCCTGCTTACCGATGCGGGCCGGAGCGACGCGCAGCCACCCGTGGCTCAGCTCGTAGGTCGCGACCATGGTGTCGTCGGCCAGGAAGGCCCCGTCGGCGACCGTGGTCATCGCTGGCACCGCGAGCACTGTGGAAACCTCCACCCCGCGCCCCACCCTGGCGCCCAGCAGCCGCAACCACACAGGCGTGAAGAGGCTGGCGTAGAGCGGGAACAGCCCCACCCGCGCCATCCCCATCAGCCGCTCGGTCGTCCACACCTGCCACGCCACCCGCCCCTGCACCGGGTGGTACCCGGCGCGCAGGCCGATGCTGAGCGCCCGGACGGCCCCGAGCACCAGCAGCGCGTAGCCCACGACATAGGCGACGGTCGCCACCGCGACGGCGGCCAGCACAGAGCCGACCATTGGTCGGATGGCGAGCGTCCAGCCGAGCAGGACGAGCGCCGGCAGGGCGGCTACGACCGGAACCAGTCCCAGTAGTTGGGAGGTCAACGCGTACGCGAGCGGCCAGAGGCGCGCACTCGTCCGCGACCGGGGGGGACGCTGCCCGGGCCACCCGTCGGAATCCTTCGCAACTGCGGCTGCGGCCGGTGAGCCAGCCCAGTGTTGGTTGGCCGGCACGGCGCCGGCCACCGTCGAGCCCGCGGCGACGCGCGCGCCCTTGCCGATCCGAGCGCCCGGCATCAGGGTGCTGCGGGACCCCACCCGGGCGCCCGCACCGACGCGGACCCTGCCGACATGGACGACATCGCCGTCGACCCAGTGGCCGGCCAGATCGACCTCTGGCTCGATCGCCGCGCCACGGCCCAGTTTCAGCAGGCCGGTGACCGGCGGCGCGGAGTGCAGGTCGACGTCGGGAGCGATGGACGCGCCGAGCGCCCTGGCATAAGTGATCATCCAGGATGCTCCGGCGACGCTTGTGGCGCCGGTCAGCTCGGCGAGGCGTTCGGCGGCCCACAGCCGCAGGTGCACGCCGCCACCGCGTGGGTAGCTGCCGGGGCGTACCCCGCGCAGTAGCAGTCGCGCGCCGGCGGCGGCCACCGCGATCCGGCCGGGCGGGCTGAACAGCACAAGCCAGCCCAGCGCCACCCACCACCACGAGACGACAGGTGCCCAGGGTGCCGGCGCGAGCAGGGCGAGGACGTTGCCCAGGGCGGCCAGAACGGTCAGCCAGCGCAGCCCGACCAGCGCCAGCATCGGCACCACCATCGCGGCCTGGATCAGCCCCGCGCGCCTCGGCGTCGGCCGGACCTCCCGGCGCGTCGCCGCCGTGGTGTCGAGCGCGTCGAGCACCGCCGCGAGCCGCGACAGTTTCGGGTGCAGGTAGATGTCGGCCACCGACACGCGCGGGTGCCGGCGCCGGATCCATGCCACCAGTTGCGCCGCGTTCAGGCTGCCGCCGCCGTGATTGAAGAAGTCCGCGTCGGCCTCGGTGGGACGTACGCCAAGGATCTCCGCCCAACCGCCGGCGAGCCATTCCTCAGTCGCGGTCAGCTCGCCCGCGGTGTCCTGGGGGGTGGCCAGCGGCCACGGCAGCGCGGCCCGGTCCACCTTGCCCGACGTCCGGGTCGGCAGCGCATCCACCACGGCCAGCAGCGGCACGAGCGCGGCCGGCAACTGCTCACGGATCCGCAGCGCCGCCGCCGCGGCATCGAATGTGACGCCCTCGTGCGGAACGACGTACCCCACCAGCAGTTGGTTGCCCGCGGCGGTGCGCTGCACCGCCGCGGCGGCACCGGCGACGTCGGGCAGCGCCTGCAGCGCGGCGTCGATCTCACCCAGCTCGATTCGGCGTCCGCCGAGCTTCACCTGTTCGTCACCGCGACCGACGAACAGGAGCCCTTCGGGCTCCGCCCGGACGATGTCACCGCTGCGGTACGCCCGCTGCCAGCCGAGCGCGGGCAGCGCCGCGAACTTCTCGGCGTCCTTGCCCGGATCCAGATAGCGGGCGAGCCCCACCCCGCCGATGACCAGCTCGCCGGTCTCACCCATCGCCACCGGCACGCCGGACCCGTCGACCACGGCGAGTTCCCAGCCGGCCAGCGGCAACCCGATGCGGACCGGTCCCTCACCGGTCATCCGCGCGGCGCAGGCCACCACTGTCGCCTCGGTCGGTCCGTACGTGTTCCAGACCTCGCGACCCTCGACGGCCAGGCGCTGCGCCAGCTCCGGTGGGCAGGCCTCCCCACCGAAGATCAGCAGCCGGACCTCCTCCAACGCCTCGACCGGCCACAGCGCGGCGAGCGTCGGGACCGTAGACACGACCGAGATGCGCTGCTCGGCCAACCACGGACCGAGGTCGACGCCACTGCGGACCAGCGACCGCGAGGCCGGCACCAGACACGCGCCGTGCCGCCACGCCAACCACATCTCCTCGCAGGACGCGTCGAACGCCACCGACAACCCGGCCAGTACCCGATCCTGTGGGCCGATCGCCTCGCTCGCCTCGTCGACGAGAAACAGCCGCGCCTCGGCGTCGACGAAAGCCGCCGCCGCGCCGTGGCTGACCGCCACCCCCTTCGGGGTGCCCGTCGAGCCGGAGGTGAAGATGATCCAGGCGTCGTCTTCCGGGCCGGGCCGACCGACCCGACCCACGGGGGTACGACGCACCGACACCGTCAACCCGTCCCCGAGCACCGCCGTGACTCCCGCCTCGGCGAAGACGAGGTCGGCGCGTTCCTCGGGATCGTCCGCGTCGACCGGCACGTAGGCGGCGCCGGTCGCGAGAACGCCGAGGATCGCCAGGTACAGCTCGGCGGTGCCGGATGAGATGCGGACGCCCACGCGGTCGCCGACACCGATGCCGTGCCCGGCCAGCGACCTCCGGACCGCCTCGACCTCATCGGCCAGGTCTCGGTACGTCAATGTGGTGGCACCGCTGTCGAGCGCGTCCGCGTCGGCGTGCGCGCGCACGGAGTCGTCGAGAATGTCGACAAGCGTGCGGCGGGCCGGGGCCGAGGCGGATCGGAAGACCGCCGGGATCGTCGGTTCGGCAGCTGGCGGTAGCGCGGCCACCTGGGTTTCACTCGTCACGGGCACCCGGCGTTCACCATTTTCGTCTCGCGGATCGGCGTCGACCAGGCATGCCGTATGCGACCGGCCCTGGGCAGCCCTCAACGCTACGTCGCGCACGGCCGCGAGCGACTGTCAAACAACGGCTTCGTGTCCACCACCACAGCGAACCGTTGCGGGAACCTCAGGCCGTGTTGTCGCTACGGATGTGAACGGTCCCACCGCCGCTGCGCAGTTCCTCAGTCACCTGTTTCTCGGTCAGGGCGACCAGGTGTGAGTCGATGCTCGCCCCGTCCTTGAGGCGCTTGTGCGTTTCGTGCACGAGGGCGGAGATCTCGCTCTCGTCAGCATCCGGGAATCGTTGTTTCAGCGTCTCGACCTGGCGTTGCAGGGCGATCTCCGGGTCAGCGAGACCGTCACTGGCTTCGGGTTCGGTCATCAGGCACCTCGCACGTCGTCTTGAGTGTCCGCACAGGTGGTGCCCGGACATCCACTCGACATTCATTCGTTTGCGCAAAGTTCACCTGCGGGGAGCAGGCTTTCCCTCGCCGTCGGTGGAACGTTCGAGGAGGCCGGTTCCCCTGACGTTTGGTCAGCCCATGATCATTATTGTGGTCCTCACGCTGACGCTGTTCGGCGCGACGACGTGGACGGCGCTGCAGCAACCGCTGGCCCGTAACCCGGCCTTCCATCACCGCCTTACCGGAGCGCTACTAGCTCTGAGCCTGGCGGTCTCCGCCGCGCTGATCACGACCGTCCTCGGGGCCTATCCGTAATCGGCCAGGGATGAAGTGTGACTGCGGTTGCCCGGTACGGGGTGGGCGGCGGATCAGGCCACCCACCCCTGATGTCCAGATCAGTAGCGACGCAGGACGCGCTTGTCGGCATCGAGGCCACGGTCCAGCCTGATCACGATGAACTCGTTGTTGTCCGCTTGGCCGGCGGTGCGGCCCGAGGAGGACGGGAAGTTGTTGTCGTTGAGGACGGCGATCGTGTGGTCGTCGAGGATCACCACGTCCTCGATGGTCTGGAACGGGAACGTGAAGGTGCTACCGAACCCGCCGACGTGGCGCGGGTTGGCGACGTTCATCAGGTCGGCGACAAGCGTCTTGTCGAGGCGCCCGTCCCGGTTCCGGTCGCGCTTGTCGGCCAGGTAGATCCTCTTCACCGTCGCCGTCTCACCCTGACCGTTGTCCCGTTCGATGATCAGGAAGCGGTCGCGGTCGACCATGATCGCGTCGCCGATCGAGTGGTCGGCAGCGTCGAGCGTGTAGGTCCAGCGCCGACCCGTGTAGGTGTTGGTCCTGACGTCGAACTCGTTGAGCCGGAGCGTGCCCGTCGGGTCGCCCGCGACCGTGCCCTCGAGCAGCGGATAGAGCGTGGCGCCGTCCGGTGACTGGGCCATGCCCTCGAAGCCCTTGCTGCTGGCGAGGTTGGCCGGGGTCGTACCGCGGGTCGGGTTCTCGGGGGCGAACACCCCAGGCAGTGGCACCGGCGCCTGCAGCAGTCGGCCCGCGCGGTCGAAGTGCAGCAGGGAGGGACCGAATTCGTCACCGATCCAGTACGTGCCGTCGGCCGTCCGAGTGATCGACTCGACGTCGAAGTCGGCACCGGTGAGCACGCGGTCGGCGCGGGTGAGAGCGAACGGAACCTTGGCGTATGGGTCGGTCAGGTTGATGCCGCCGACAACGTCGACGGCGCCGTCGGCGAAGCTGGGCGCGACCCGCTGGATACGCAGCAGGAAGTCGGCGCTGTTGGCCTTGTTGCCGAAACCGTTGTCGGACAACACGTCGAAGGTGCCGTCGGTGTTGCGTAGGACGCCGCTGAATCCCTGGACCGGCTGGTCGACGAACGGCGGAACGATGCCGTTGATCGGGGCAGTGCCGAGTGACGAGCCGGACGGTTCGCTACCGGGAACGAAGGTCGCTGCCGGCAGCATCGCGAATTTGATCAACTCCGCCCGGTTCCACGTGCTCCGCTCGGTTGCGGACGCGGCGCCCGGCAGCGTCAGGATCAGCGCGGCCACCGCAGCACCCAGGCCCACTCGCTTGCTTACTGCCATCAGTCCTCATTTCGTCAGGATCGAAGGACCAGCTACTTCTCGGTAGTGATCCGATGGCAAGGTAGAGAGACGCGGCGAATTCCGACTGACCAGAAGGAATCCGCCCCCGAGCCGTGCGGTGACCACTCCCACGTCGTCGAGTTCACGCGTTGTTCATCGCATCCCGGTGCGCGTCAACGATGTTCCCGCAGGCGGCGGCATCGTTGGCCGGTGGGCCGTGGCGTTCACCAGGTGAACGAGCCCGTGATCAAGATCCTTCCGAGCGTCGGTCGGCGTTCATCCGCGAACCTCAGTCGATCCCTAGGGTCTTGCGCCGGCACGCCTTTCGCTGTCGCTACACCCGGGAGCCCTTCATGAGTCAGGCCATCGACATCCGCACACCGCCCGTGGAGGAGGGTCCACTGTGGCAGCAGGTCGTCGCGCAGGCCCGGCGCCGGCCCGCGGCTGCGGCGGTGGTCGACGGCGGGGGTGACCTGACCTACGCGGAGCTGGTTGCCCGCGTCGAGGAGCGGGCGGCGGAGTTGACGGTCGTCGGGGTGTCCGGCGGCGACCTGGTGGCGCTGCGCATGCCGCGGAGCAGCGACGCTGTCGTGGCGATGCTTGCGGTCCTGCGGGTGGGCGCGGGCTATGTGCCCATCGACCCGGCCTATCCGGCGGCCCGTCAGGAGCTCATCCTCGCCGACGCGAGGCCCCGGGCGGTCATCACCGCGGACGGCGTCGCCGCGACGGACATCCCGGTCGGCGCGGAAGCGTACGCAGCGGCCGGCGCGGGAGCGGCGTACGTCGTGTACACGTCCGGATCGACCGGGCGGCCCAAGGGCGTGGTCGTGCCGATGTCCGCGCTCGCCGCGTTCTGCGCCGCCGCCCGGCAGCGCTACGAGCTCACCGCCGCCGACCGCGTCCTGCAGTTCGCGTCGCTGAGCTTCGACGCCAGCGTCGAGGAGATCTTCCCGGCACTGACCTGCGGGGCGGCCGTGGTGCTGCGCGACGATGACATGATCAGTCGCCCCGACCTGTTCCTGGACGGCTGCGCGAGGCTGGGCGTCACCGTGCTGGACCTGCCGACCGCGTACTGGCACGAGGTGGTCGCCGCCCTGGACCGTGCCGAGGCGACACTGCCCGCCGAGGTCCGGCTGGCGATCATCGGGGGCGAAGCCGCGCGGCCCGACGCGGTGCGCCGGTGGCAGCGCGCCGCCAGTCCCGGGGTACGGCTGCTCAACACCTACGGGCCGACCGAGACCACTGTCGTCGCCACCGTCGCCGACCTGACCGGATGGGCCGGCGACGCCGTGCCGATCGGGCACCCACTGCCCGGCGTCACCTGTCGCGTACTGGGCGCGGACGGCGCCGAGGCCCTCGACGGTGAAGCCGGCGAGCTGGCGATCGGCGGAGTTCAGGTCGCCACCGGGTACCTGCGCCGGCCGGAGCTGACCACCGAGCGGTTCCGGCCGGGGCCCGTCGGCCGCGAGTACCGCACCGGGGACCGGGTGCGCCGTGCCGCGGACGGGTCGCTGGAGTTCCTGGGGCGCCTCGACGAGCAGATGAAGATCCGTGGTTTCCGGGTGGAGCCGGGGGAGGTCGAGGCGGCGCTGCGGGCCGCGCCGGGCATCGAGGACGCCGTGGTGGTGCTCGGTGATCGGGGCGACCAGGGGCGGCTGACCGGGCACGTGGTGGCCGATCGCGGGATCGACCTGACCGCGGTTCGCGCCGCCCTGGCCGAGGAGCTTCCCGCGTACCTTGTCCCGGCAGCTCTGGTGCGCCACGACCGGCTGCCGCTGACCGTGCAGGGCAAGGTCGATCGTCTGGCTCTGGCCACGGTCGTCCCGGACGGCCCGGTCGTGGACACCGGTCTCACCCCGGCGCAGCGCGCGGTGGCCCGGATCTGGACGGCAGTGCTCGGTATCGCGCAGGTACGCCAGGACGACGACTTTCTCGCGCTCGGCGGCGACTCACTCGACGCCGTACGGATGATCAGCGCCCTGCGGCACGAGCACGGCGTGGAGCTGACGCTGAGCCGGCTGTACGCGGCGCCCACGCTGGCGGAGGTGGCGAACCTCGTCACGAGCGCCGACGCCGGCGGGGTGGCCGAGACGGTCGCCGTGGCCGAGGGCGTTCCGGTGGCGCTGAGCTCACTACAGCGGGACTTCTGGGTCGCCGAACAGGTCTGCGCCGACCTGCCCGCGCACACGCTTGGCATCCGCTACCGCTTCGCCGAGCCGGTCGACCCCGCCGCGCTGGCTCGAGCCCTCACGGCGCTGGCTCGTCGACACCCACTGCTGCGCGCCCGGTTTCCCGACGACGGTGCAGAACCGCGGATGGTGATCGGCTCCGACGCCAGGCTCGAGCTGGTGCGGGGGGAGCCGGTCACGGCGAAGTTCGATCTCGCCGCCGGGCCACTCGCGCGGGCGTACCTGGGCGCCGACGGCACGCAGCTGGTTCTGGTCGTGCACCATCTGGTGTTCGACGGGTGGTCCGCCACTGTCGTCGGGGAGGAGTTGGCCGCGCTGTACCGTGCCGCCCGTAGCGGCACGGAGCCCGACCTGGCCCCTGCCGTCGCGCTGCCCGATCTGGCGGCGCGGAACACAACCGCCCGCTCCGACGAGGAGTTGCGGGAGTACTGGCGGCAGCGGTTCGTCGACGCGGACCTCGACCTGGAACTGCCCGCCGACCGGCCGCGCCCGGTGGCCCGGTCCTTCGCTGCCGCGCGGCTGACCCGTCACGTCGACCCCGCGCTGCTGGAGCGGCTGCGCGCGTACGGCCGAGGCGAGCGCGCGAGCCTGTTCATGGTGGTGCTCGCCGGGCTGCAGACGGTCCTTGCCCGCTACACCGGTCGAACCGACGTGACCGTGCTGACCCCGGTCGCCGGGCGTACCGGGGCGGGCGAGGCCACCCTGGTCGGGCCGCTGCTCAACATCCTGCCCATGCGTGGCGACGTGGCCGGCGCGCCGACGTTCGCCCAGTTGGTCGCGCGGGTCCGCGGCGCTGTCCTGGCCGACCTCGACCACCAGACGCTCGCGCTGCCCGACCTGGTTGACGCGTTGGCGCGGCCCGGCAGCGGCAACCGGAACCGTCTCAGCCCGGTGATGCTCACCGTGCACAACACCCCGGCGCCGCGGGGCACGGCCGTCCGGTACGCCGGAGAAGTCGCGCCCGCCGCCACCATGGTGGACCTCGCCGTCGGCCTGGACTTCCCGGCCGACGGACCGCTGCTGACCATCGACTACGCCACCGAACTGTTCGACGAGCCACGGGTGGCGGCGCTGGCCGACCATCTGCTCACCCTGCTGGCCGCCGCCGCGAGCGACCCCGGCACCGAGGTCCTACGGCTGCCGCTGCTGACCGCCGAGGAGCGGCACCGGATCCTGCACGACTGGAACGACGTCACGGCGCCCGTTCCGGACGCGACGACGGTCCATGAGCTGTTCGAGCGGCACGCCGCGGCCACCCCCGACGCGCCGGCGCTGACGTTCCGGGGCGACACGATGAGCTACGGCGACGTGAACGTGCGGGCCAACCGCGTCGCCCGGCGGTTGCGGGCCGCGGGTCTCCAACCCGGCGACCGGGTGGCGATCTGTCTGGACCGGGGCCTCGACCTGTTCGTCGCGATGTGGGGCGTACTCAAGGCGGGAGCTGCCTACGTGCCGCTCGACCCCGCCTACCCGCGCGAACGCCTCGACTACATGCTCGCCGACAGCGGTGCCACCGTGCTGATCGACGCCGCGTACCTGCGGGACCCGCTACCGGAGGACGGCAGCGACCTGCCGCCGGCCGCCGCGGCGGACGACCCGGCGTACGTCATCTACACCTCTGGCTCCACAGGCAAGGCCAAGGGCGTCGTCGTGACACACCGCAACCTGGTGCACGCGGCCGACATGTGGCAACGCGCCTACGACCTGCGTCCGGAGTGGACGTACCAGCAGGCGGCGAGCTTCTCCTTCGACATGTTCGTCGGGGAGACGCTGCGGGCCCACACCACCGGCGGGCGGCTGGTCGTCGTGCCCCGCGAGACGCTGCTCGACCCGGCCGACCTGTACGACCTGATGCGCGCCGAACGGGTCGAGTGCACCGAACTGGTCCCGGCCGTGCTGCGCGGGCTGCTCGCACACGCCGACCACACCGGCGCGGGCCTCTCCTGGCTGCGGATGCTCATCGGCGGCGGCGAGAAGTGGCACGTGCACGAGTACGAGCTGGCCCGCCGCCTGGTCGGGCCGCACGGCCGGGTGGTCAACGCGTACGGCGTGACCGAGGTGACAGTCGACAACGTCTGGTTCGACGCCTCCGCGGCGCACCTGCCCGCCGAGGCACCGCTGCCGATCGGGCGCCCGTTTCCCCGCAACCGCGTGTACGTGCTGGACGCCCACGGCGAGCCGGTACCCGCGGGTGTCGTCGGCGAGCTGTATCTGGGCGGGGCCGGTGTCGCCCCCGGGTACCACAGGCGGCCCGAGCTGACCGCCGAACGTTTCGTCGACGACCCTTACGCCCCCGAACCCGGGGCCCGCATGTACCGCACCGGCGACGCCGCCCGCTTCCACGCCGACGGCACAGTCGACTTCCTCGGCCGCCTCGACGACCAGGTCAAGGTCAACGGTTACCGGATCGAACTGGGTGAGGTGGAGGCCGCGCTGGGCGCACTGCCGGGCGTCGCGTCGTGCGCTGTCGCCGTGCACACCCCGCCCTCGGGTATCGCCCGGCTGATCGGGTACGCGGTCACGGCGACCGGTGAGGAGGCCGACGAGGCGACGCTCCGCGACGCTCTGGGCCGCGCCCTGCCCGTGCACATGGTCCCCGCCCGCGTGCTGACCCTCAGCGCGCTGCCGTTGACACCCAACGGCAAACTCGACAGGCGCCGTCTGCCCGCGCCGCCGCAGACCGGTGCCACAGTCACCGGCCCCGCGCCGGAGACACCACGGGAGAGGGCGATCGCCGAGGCGTGGTCCGCCGTGCTCGGTGTGGTCGACATCGGTCTCGACGACAGCTTCTTCGCCCTCGGCGGGGACTCGTTCGCGGCGCTGAGGGTGGTCCGGCAGATCACGCCGGCGCCCACGCTGCTCGACCTCTACCAGCAACCGACCGTACGTCGACTCGCGGCACTGCTGGACAGCCGTGTGGAGAATCCGCCCGCCGAGCGGCGGATGCTGCACCGGCTCACCCCGCGCGACGCGGACCTCGCCGCCGGTGGCATGACAGTCGTCGGCGTCCCGTACTCGGGTGGCAGCGCGGTCGCCTACCAGCCGCTTGCCGACGCGCTGCCGTCCACCTGGGCGCTGCTGGCCGTGGAGCTGCCCGGGCACGACTACGCCCGCCCCGACGAGCCGCTGCTGCCCTCGGCCGAGGTGGCCGAACGGGTACTCGCCGAGCTACAGGAGGTCAGCGGCCCGGTGCTGCTGTACGGCCACTGCCTCGGCGTCGCCGTCACCATGCAGATCGCACAGCGCGCCGAGGAGTCGGGCGTCGAACTCGCGGGCGTGGCGCTCGGTGCGGGCTTCCCGACGGCCCGGCTGCCGGGACGGATCTTCGACTGGTTCTACCGGTTCGTGCCGACCGACGCGCTCACCTCGGACCGCGAGTACCTGGCCTACCTGCGGGGCCGCGGCGGCTTCACCGACGTGGACGACCCGCAGCAGCAGGCGTTCGTGCTGCGCAACGTCCGGCATGACGCCCGCGACGCCGAGGAGTTCTTCACCACCGCATACGGAGGGCAGACCACCAGACTGAAGGCTCCCGTGCTGGCCGTCGTGGGCTCGCGCGACCGGGTGACCGAGCACTACCAGGAGCGCTTCCACGAGTGGGAGCACTTCGGCGAGGGCGGTGTGCATCTCGCGGTCCTGCCCAAGGCCGGGCACTTCTTCGTCAGGTCGCACGCGCAGCCGCTTGCCGCCGAGCTCGTGGCGTTCGCGGGCGGCACGACGACCGAACCGGTGCACCAGAACCACGGGTCGGGACCCGCACCAAGCCTCGCGCGCTTCGCGACGGTCGCCGCCGGCCAGTTCCTCTCGATGATCGGCAGTGGGCTCAGCGCTCTCGTACTCAGCATCTGGGTCTTCCAACGCACCGGATCCCTCACCGACTTCGCCGTCGTCAACGCGATCGGCCTGCTGCCCGGCATCTTCGTCGGGCCGATCGCCGGCGCCGTCGCCGACCGCTGGGACCGGCGACGGGTGATGCTGGCCAGCGACACCGTCGCGGGCCTGTCAATGGTGGCGCTTGCGGTGGCGGTGTTCGCCGGTGGCGGCCTGCAGCTCTGGCAGATCTACCTGGCAGTGTCGGTCACCTCGATGGCTGGCGCGTTCCAACGGCCCGCCTACCTCGCGGCCGTCGCCCAACTGGTGCCCAAGCGGTTCCTCGGACACGCCAACGGCATCAGCCAGCTCGGCGTCTCGGTCGGCACCGTGTTCGCCCCGCTGCTCGGCGCCGGCCTGATCGCCTCGATCGGCGTTTCCGGCGTGCTGCTCATCGACACCGCCACCTTCGTCGCCGGCGTGCTGTCCCTCCTGCTCGTGCGGTTTCCGAACCTGATGTTCCACCGGCGGGAGGAGACCTTCCGCACCGAGATCGCCAACGGCTGGCGCTACATCATCCGCCGCCCCGGCCTGCGGGCCGCGTTGCGGTTCTTCATCGTCGACCATGCCTTCTACACGCTCGGCTTCGCCGTCATCACCCCGATGCTGCTCATCGAACAGAGTCCGGCGGTGCTCGGTCTGGCACTGGGCGCCGGGGGCATCGGAGGGCTCGCCGGCAGTGTCGTCATGGGCGTCTGGGGCGGGACCGTCCGCCGCGCCCACGGCCTCATCCTCTTCATGGGCCTGGCGAGCATCGCGATGACAGTCGTCGGGCTCGGCACCGGCCCGGTGTGGGTGATCGTGGGCATGTTCCTGCTGACCTTCGGTGAGTCGCTCGCCGAGGGGCACTGGATCGCCGTCGTGCAGACGAAGGTCGGCTTCGAGTTGCAGGGCCGCGTCCTGTCGATCTTCATCTCGCTGATGATGCTCACGATGCCGATCGGCTACCTGGTGGTCGGCCCTCTCGCCGAACGGTACGTCCAGCCGCTGCTTGAGCCCGGCGGCGCCCTCGCCGGCAGCGTCGGTGAGGTGCTCGGCACCGGCCCCGGCCGCGGGCTCGCCCTGCTGGTGACCGTCAGCGGCCTGCTGCAACTCGCGTGGGCCGTGCGGGGCTGGCTCGACCGTCGGCTGCGCCTGCTCGAGGACGACCTGCCCGACGCCCTCCCACCGGCCGAGATCGGCTCCCGCGACGACCTGCAGCGCGCGGCCGACGCCGCCCTGTCCACCCCCCGCTGACCTCCACCCTCGCGAAAGGCCAACGCATGTCCGTCGACACCTACGTCGAGCACCCCATCGACGCGTACGGAACCCCCCTGATCGACGCGCAGGACCTCGTGCCCGGTGCCCGGATCCTCGTCAAGGACGAGACCCGGTACGCGTCCGGAAGCCACAAGGAACCGGCCGCACGCCAGGTCGTCGCCCGGGCGATCGCCGAAGGTCGACGGCGCATCGTCATCGCCACCTGCGGCAACTACGGACGCGCGATGGCGATGGCCTGCGGCGCCATCGGCATGCCCTGCACCGTCGTGCTGCCCACCGGCTGGAGCGACGGCGGCGCCTTCATGCGTTCGGCCGGCGCGGACGTGCACCTGATCGACGGCAGCTACGAGGACGCGGTCGACGAGTCCCGGCGACTGGCCACCCTCGACGGCGCGATCGACGGCAACGTCGACGGCCCCTACGTCGAGGCGGTGTTCACCGGCCACGGCACCGTCGCCCACGCCCTGCACGCCGAGCTGGCCGAACCGCCTGCGGCGCTGTGGATCCCGGTCGGCAACGGCACCACGGTCATCGCCGTACACAAGGCTCTGGGCCGGCTGGGGTGGGACGTGCCGCTGCACGGCGTCGGCTCGGCCGGCAACAACCCGCTGGTCACGAGCTGGCCGGGACCGTACCGAATGCTCGACCCGGACAGCGTCACCACGACCGACCACAACCAGCCGCTCGTCAACTGGCACGCACTACAGGGCCCCGAGGCGCTCGACGCGATCAGGGCCAGCGGCGGGGCCGTGCACGCGGCCACCGACGACGAACTGCTCACCGCGCGGCACCTGCTCGCCGAGTACGGAGCCCAGCCCACCGCCGCCGGCTCGGTCGCCCTGGCCGGGCTGCTCGCGCACGCCCGCAGCACCGCGTTGACCGGAACCCACGTCGTCCTGCTCAGCGGCCGCTGATCCCACCCACACCCGCCCCCGAGGGAACAACCATGACGCTCACCGCCGCGCCCGCGTCCACCCCCATCCCCGCGCCCACCCTGCTGTTCGCCCGCGCCCGCACCACAGGCGCCGACGAGCGCGTCTTCCTCGGCAAGCTCGGCGTCCTGGCCCTGATCACCGCGGCCGGGGCCACCCTGGCCCTGCGTCCGGAGCCGGTCGCGACCGTCGCGGGCGTGCTGCTGCTGGCTGCCATGTACACCCACGCGGTCGAGCTTCAACACCAGGCACTGCACCACTCCGCGTTCCGCAGGGCCTGGCCTCACCGCCTGGTCGGGGTGCCACTCGGCCTGCCACTGTTCGTCGTCTACAGCCACTACCGGGTACGGCACCTGCAGCACCACCGCTTCCTGGGTACCCCACAGGACACCGAGTTCTTCGGGTTCGACACGCGCCAACCGCTGACGCTCGCCACGCTGCTCCGCGGTTCGCTCGACTACCACCGCGTTCTGGTCGTGCTCCGGGACGTCGTCCGCAGCGCGGCCGGCCGGTGGAACTACGAGTTCGGTGACATCAGCCCGAAGATGCGGCGTCATGTCGTGCAGGAGCACCTGGTCCAGGGGGTTGCGGTTCTCACCGCCATCGGTCTGGCTCTCGCCGGTCTCGGTGAGTACGTGTTGCTGCTCTGGGTGCTGCCGGTCGTCGCCGCCGTACCGATGCACTTCCTCGTTGAACTGCCCGAGCACATTCTCTGCGACACCGAGACCACAGACGTTCTGCACAACACCCGATCGATTCGTGGTAGCTGGTTGAGTACCTGGTACACCAACGGCAACAACCTGCACATCGAGCACCACGCCGCGATGAGCGTGCCCATCAACCAGCTCCCCGCCAGGCACGAGGAAACGAGACGGTTCGCCACACACGTCGAGCGGACCTACACCGACTTCTACCGCACGCTGTGGCAAGCGCTGCGCGTACCGAAGTAGCACCACGATGTGCCGCAGGTCGTGCCGCCTCAGGTACTCGAAGCCCAGTGCGCCGACCACCTCATCCCAGTGCGTCGCGTCGCGCAGTCCCGCCGTGCTGATCCGGCCACCGCGAGGACCGACGAAGAGCCGGCCGTCATCCGTCACCGGCTGAACAGCGGCGGGCCCGGCCTGGACGGTGAGACCAGGCCGGGCGATGCCAGGAGGCAACGGAACCCTTAGCTGTGCTGCGGGATGTCCGTCGTGTACGCCAGCTCGCGGCCCGCCTCCACGTCGGAGGTCAGCGCATCGATCCGGGCCTTGACCAGCGAGTAGGAGTCCGAGCCGAGCAGTTGGTGCAGAGGTGCCTTACCCGAGACCGCCACCTCGATGATGGCGGTTGCGGCTCGGGCGGGGTCACCGAGCTGGGTGCCCGGCATCGCCAGGTGCGCCTCGGTCATTTCCCGGATCGACTTGTAACCGGACACGGTGGTCGGCGGCAGGCCAAGCGAGTGCGTACGCAGAAAGTCGGTCTGCATGTAACCGGGCTCCACGAGGTTGACCTGCACGCCGAAATCGCCGACTTCCGCGGCCAGTGACTCGGTCAGCCCTTCCAGGGCGTACTTTCCGGCGCAGTAGAGACCCCAGCCCGGGAAGGAGGTCAGACCGAGGATCGAGGAGATGTTGATGATGTGACCGCTGCGCTGGGCGCGCAGGGACGGCAGCGCCGCACGAAGAACGTTCCAGAGCCCAAAGATCTGCACGTCGAACATCTGCCGGACGTCGGCGTCGGTGACCTCCTCGATGGCGGCGAGGAAGCCGTAGCCGGCGTTGTTCACGACCACGTCGATCGCGCCGAAACGGTCGGTGGTGGAGCGGATCGCCGCCGCGACCGCCGGCTCGTCCGCGAGGTTCAGCTCAAGTGGCAGCAGCCGGGCCCGGTCCACGGATCCCAGGGCGGCGGCGAGGCGCTCAGCCGACCTGGTCGTCGCCGCGACGTTGTCACCGCGATCGAGGAGCTGCTTGACCAACTCCCGGCCGAGGCCCCGGGAGGTGCCCGTGACGAACCAGGTGGCGGGTCGGGTGGTGGGGTACGACATCGGTGTTCTCCTTGTGACTGAAGTGGCAGCGCTGTGCCCTGCCGGAAACGCATTTCATGCTGCTGCCGGGCGGACGAGCCGAACACCTCTGGCCAGGCCCAGCCGTACCTGGGAACGACATGCCCACCCAGCCCCTGGGCGCGACCCGCCCCGCGCGGCATCATTGGCGACATGGTTCGACGCACAGAACTGGCCGGCTTCCTGCGGAAATGCCGAGCTGACACGACGCCGGAGGCAGCGGGAATCCTCCCGCTGTCGGGGCGACGCGTCCGCGGCCTGCGCCGGGAGGAGGTGGCCCAGCTCGCCGGGGTGAGCGTCGACTACTACATCCGACTCGAACAGGGCCGCCACAGCAGTCCGTCGGAGTCGGTCGTCGACGCGTTGGGCCGTGCCTTTCAACTCGACGCGGCCGCCCGGGCTCACCTTGTCGACCTGGCCCGGCCGGCCCGGAACCGCACCGGGCAGGTGCCGGGCCAGCGGGTCCGGCCGGCGATGCACCAGATGATCGCCTCGATGGTCGACCACCCGGCCTTCATCGTCGGGCGCCGCACCGACATCCTCGCGTCGAACCTGCTGGCCCGCGCCCTCCTCACCGACTGGACCCGACTGCCACCCCAAGAGCGCAACTACACGCGCTGGGTCCTCCTCGACCCCGGTGCCCGCGAGGTCTACCCCGAATGGGCCACCGTGGCGGCTGACGTCGTGGGCACGCTGCGCCTCTACGCCGGCCGGAACCCCGACGACCCGCAGCTCAACGAACTCGTCGGCGAGCTGACCATCAAGAGCCCGCAGTTTCGTACGTGGTGGCACAACCACCGGGTGCACGAGCGGACCCACGGCACCAAGCACATGGTTCACCCCGCCGTGGGACCGATGACCATCCGATACGAGGCGCTGGCACTACCCGGCGACGACGACCAGACGCTCTTCATCTACACCACGGATCCCGGCAGCAGCTCACACGACAACCTGCGCCTGCTCGCGCTCTGGGCGACACAGCAGCGGTACGCCCCAACGACCGGTCCATCCAAGGCCGCTCCCGCCCAGCTCGAGGACAGCCCAACCAGGTCCCCGGGCTCAGCCTGATTCCGACGGCCGTCGAACGCCCCTTGGCAATCGGTACGCTCCATTGTGGACGCCTCAGCGCGCGAATTCTCCAGTTGGCAGTGGTCTGATCGGTGCCCATTTCGTGGACGTGCTGCGCGAGCGAGGTCATGCCGCGACCGCCGTGGCGCGTACCGCCCGTGTGGGTGGGACCGGCCTTCTCGTGCGTCTCGATCATGATTGTTTCCACCAGCCCTGGGAGGGTGACCTCGACTTCGTTGTCACCCCGCATACCATCACCAGCGACAGCACCGACGCGCGCACGCTGCTCGAAGACATCAGGACCGCGATTCGAACCGCAACGGGCGCTGGCGTGCAACAGACCGGATCAGCTGTGTCCGGGAATGAGGGTGACAGGCGAAGCGTCGCGGCGGTGGGATAGCGCCGTTACCGTGACGCGGTGGGTCATGGCGCGATGGAGCAGCCTCGAACCCGCCTGAACAAGCGGCAGGGAAAGGGCAGCTATGCAACTGGTCGCGGGCGAACCGATGGAGTACCTGGGCGGTGACATGGTCGTCGAGGTGGACCATCCGGCAGTGCGGGCGTTAGCTGGTGAACTACGCGCGGCGCATTCGGACGACGTCGACTTCACGCGGGCCGCCTTCACATGGGTTCGTGACCGGATCCGGCACTCCGTGGACGCCCAGGATCCGCGGATCACCGTCACCGCTGGCGAGGTGCTCAGTGCCGGTGTCGGCCTCTGCTATGCCAAGTCGCACCTGCTGGTGGCCGTGGCCCGGGCCGCCGGCGTTCCGGCCGGGTTGTGCTACCAACAGCTGACCGACGGAAGAGAGCCCTTCCTGCACGGCCTCGTTGCCGTATACCTCGCGGGCCGCTGGCATCGCCAGGACCCGCGCGGCAACCGCACCGGCATCGACGCCCAATTCCGACTCGGGCGTGAGCAACTGGCCTACCCGATCACCAACGGATCGGCCGGTCTCGATTTTCCTGAAGTGCACGTGCGACCCTCGCCCAATGTGATCGCAGCCCTGCGTGGTGCTCGAGACGCTCTTGAACTGTGCCGCGCCGGGTTGCCCGCTACGCCCTGAGTCGGGACAGCGGATGCCGGCCATGGAAATGGGTCCAGTCGATCCGTTACGCGTCAGCTTCCCTTGAAGGGTGAGTCGACGGCGCCTCTCTGGAACTGCTACCACACTGCGTAACCGGCAGTCGACTATCGCTGGTGCACGCAATCCTCGACCATCGTCGCCCCGCGGTGTGCGCCTCCAGTTGGCGAGCGGTCACGATCGCGACGACGATCGAGACGATGTACAGGACGAACGGGAAGACCAGCAGCCCCCTGGCAGGCAGGCCCCAGTCCCACATCAGCACGGCACAGACAGTAGCGGTCCCCGCGTTCACAGCAACGTAGAAGCGGACTAGCCCGCGCCCCAGCCGGTATGCCCACACGCGGTCGCCGCGCAGTCCCTGACACGCAACGCCGGTCGCAATGGCGAACAGGAATGACGCGACGATGTCGCCGAGCCAGATCCCCGTGCCGAGGGTGTGGCCGACTGTCGAGATAAGCAGCAAGTGGACCGGTCCAAGGAGCGGCGTGAGATTCAAGATCGTGAGCACCCACAGGGCTCCACGAAGCAGCACCGATCCGACCAGCCCGATCAGCAACCAGGTGCCGGCCGGTCCGTTGTTGAACACGTTCAGATTCTGCACCATCCCCTAGTCCTGTACGAACGCGGCACGCCATCGCCGTGGGCGGTCAGCCTCGCAGGCCGCGTCCGGCATGCTCAAGGCCCGTGTAACCCATCAAGTGAAGCCACCGCGTAACGCGTCAGCGGAGTCGGACACCGGCTGCCGGCGAAGGGGGACCACACGCTATGCGGGCGGGTGCGGGATGTTGCCGCCTCCCGTGGTCGGGGCCGAGGCGTTCGAGGATGTCCGAGACGTCCAGGGCTTGGGCGGGCTTGGCGATGTAGTACGTGGGTGACCTCCTCGCTCGAGTGCCCGAGCTGTGCTGGGGCGCTTTCCGTGTCGGTCTGGGTGCCACGGTCTTGCAGAAGGTGTGGGGACCCAGGCGAGGTCGTTGTCGGCCCGAGCCTTCGCCACCGACGGCGGACATTGGTGATCTGCCTTACTGCACACCTCGAAGGGCTGCCCTTGCCGTCGAAGCGCTACTAAAGCGTGTCTTCTGGCTCCTGGTCGGTCGGATCGAGGGTGAGGTTGAGTAGTTCCAGGCCGGTGACGGGCTGGAAGCCGACTTCGGTGTAGAGAGTCAGAGCCGGGATGTTGTCGGTCTCGGTCTGGAGTGACACGCGCTGCGCGCCAGCAGCACGGGCACTGTGGATGATGTGCTGCAGGAGGGCGTTTGCGATACCGCCACGGCGGTGGTGCGGGGCCACGTAGAGGTCGCGGATGGACCACGCGCTGCCCAGCCTGAGCGATGCCGGCATGATCGTGGCAGTTATGAATCCGCAGACGTGATCGGCTCGGATGGCGGCGGCTGTGGACATCCGGTGCTGTGCGAGCTGGTCGTGCAGCCAGGAGCGGGTGCTTTCAGGCGATGACGGGTGGCCGTAGTGCGCCCGGTAGTCGTCGAACAGGGCAGCTACCTGATCAAACGCCGGGTGGGCGGAAGCCATTGGCACGATTGTCGTCGTCACGCCATAAGTGTGGCCGACGGTCAAGCAATCGGATGCCCTCGGGTGAGCTTCCGGCTATGCGGTCGTTCAGGCGACGCGAAGATCATCGGGCCCAGTTGTAAAGGGCTCCGATCCCGTCGTCATCAGGCGTGATGGCAGGCTTGGCACGGGAGTGTGCCGACTCAGGCGGAGGTCCGGAGTGCAGCAGCGAAGGACGGCAACCGACGGAACCGCATAAAGCCAGTACGACATCGATCCGGCTGCCGCGCAGCGGGGCGAACCTCACCCGACCACCTCGGCGAGGTCTGGGGGTCAAGGGGTTGCCGGTCCGAATCCGGCGGTCCCAACGGACGAAAGCCATGACCAGTGGAAACGCTGGCTAGATCTTAAGTTTGTCTATGGAGTTTTGACTCGCGCCGTTGTGCGACCAGTCGCGCCCGCCGTACGCCATCTGGAGGGTGCGTTCCGCGGTCTGGCGACGCGTTCAAGCTCCTGTTCGTCGACGGCCTTCGTGTCGAGATGCGAGAAGCCTCCATCGGGGTGGTCAGCAGCGCCGGGAACTGCTCGGTTGCCTCGCTGGCGTCGGGGTGTGCCGACGTCGTGGTACTCGCGGACAACGCCGAGACGGCCCGGCCGCCTCTCGAGCGGATCCAACGCCTCGTTCGCATACTCAGGACAGCTGAGTACCCGCCATCAGGTGGCCGGCTCGACCGACCAATAGTGTTGCCGCGTGGTGACATTCCTGCGTCGGTGGACCCTGCGGGCCTCGAGCTTCGCCCTGACCTGGCTCTACACCCTCTACCGGATCCATCCGGCGGTGTGGCGGCTCACCGCACGCCAGTATCGTCCCTACATGGGGCGCTTCGCCCGGCTGCACGCCTGGATGACCTGCCAGTTCGCCGCGATCGACGTTCCCGCGTACGGCGATTTTCTCCGCCGCCACCATTGGCGGTTCCGCTGGTTCGATCTGTCGTCATACCCGCCCACCGACAAACGGTCGTACGTGCAGGCGTACCCGGAGGCGCAGCGTTGTCGGCACGGGGAGATCGAGATCGCCGGCAGCGTGGTCGACGAGTCGTCGGGCTCGTCCGGCCAGCCGTTCAACTGGATCCGCAGCCGCCGCGAGCTGCGCTCGGTGCACAAGAACCTGGCCGGCTACGCGACAATGGTGTTCCCGTCGAAGCGGCGGTTCGTCATCAACGCGTACTCGATGGGCGCCTGGGCCACCGGGACCAACACCGGCATCGCCATGTCGGCGATCGCGATGGTCAAGAACACGGGCCCCGACCTGCGCAAGATCGTCGACACCCTGCTGTACTTCGGCCCCGGTTTCGACTACATCGTCACCGCCTACCCGCCGTTCTTGAAGCACCTACGCGACAAGCTCGACGCCGAGGGCTTCCCCTGGGCCGAGTACCGCATCAGTGGACTTGTCGGCGGTGAGGGCATGACCGAGGCGCTACGCGACTACCTGGAGGAACGCTTCGTCAAGGTGCGCTCCGGCTACGGGGCCAGCGACCTGACCATCGGCATGGCCGGGGAGAGCGACTTCAGCGTCTGGGTCCGCCGACAACTGCGTACCGACGCCGCACTGCGGACCGCCCTGCTCGGCGCCGACGAGCACCGGCTCCCGATGGTCTTCCAGTACAACCCGCTGGAGACGTACCTGGAGACCACAGCGGACAACGAAGTGCTCTGCACCATCAACTCGACGGCGGTGCTCAATCCCCGCGTCCGCTACAACATCGGCGACGAGGGCCGGTTGATCTCGTACCCGGATGTCCTGGCCGCGATCGCCGACCCCGCCGCGCGGGCCGCCGCGGACCGCGCCTGGCAGGTCGACCGGATGCGTCTACCACTGCTGTTCCTGTACGGCCGCAAGGACAGCACCATCTCGTACATGGGCGCCAACATCTACCCGCAGGACGTCGAGTACGGCCTCTACGCCGGCAACCCCCAGGCGCACCTGCTGCAGAGCTTCTGCCTCGCGGTGACCGAGCAGGCCGACCTGGAGAGTCGACCTGTCGTCAACCTGCAACTCCGCGAGGGCCTGACGCTCGACCCGGCGCAGCGGCGAACCCTCACCGACACCTGCCGCGCGGGAGTGTTGCGCCACCTCGCCGAGGTCAGCCGGGACTTCGCCGAGTCCCTCGCCGAGGACCCGTCGGCGGCGGACCTGCGGGTGGAGGTCCACGACTACGGCACCGGCCCGTTCGCGGACGCGGCCTCGAAGATCAAGAACGTCTACCTGGTGAAGGGCGTGCCGGCATGAGGACCACCGACTTCTCCGCCGCGCCGGCGGTGGGCCAGGCGACAGCCATGTTCGTCGGCGCCACCCGTTACCGGGGGCCGCGCTCGATCCTCACGCTCACCCGGACCTGGTTCAGGATGGTCCGACAGATGCGGCGGATGGACGGGTACCGGTGGCACACCGTCTACTACCAGTTCCCGTTCACACTCGGCACCATCGCCTTCTTCAGCGACCGGGACGCGCTCCTGACGTTCGCCCGCAGCCGCCATCACCGTGACCTCATGTGCTGGGTGACCGATCACGGCACGAAGAACGCGACAGGCGGTTACATCCGCCTCTACAACGCCGAGCCCGAGGGCTACAGCAACGGCATCTGGCGCGCCGAGTCCGACGGCATGGCCCACATACCGACCTTCACCCCGCTCTCGCGTGAGACGTCCGGCCCGCCGGTGCACCGCTCATGAGACTGGATCCCGTGCAGTCGCGGGCCGACCTGGCGGCATTCGTCGACTTTCCGCTCCGGCTCCACCCGCGCGACAGGTACGTACCCCTGTTGTCATCGGTCATCGCGGCCCACCGCGGCGCCGCCGAGCTGTTCGTGGTCCGCGACCGAAGCGGCGAGGTCGTGGGACGCACCAGCATGCACCGCAGCGCGCCCTTCGACGCCAAGGTCGGCCCGCGGCAGCTGTTCGGGCACACCGAGTTCGTCGATGACGACGACGTCTTCACCACCATCATGGACGCGGTCGAGAGCCGGGCCGACGGTCGACAACTGTTCGGGCCGGTGGCCCTGCTGCCCAACCAGACCGGCGGCGTGATCACCTCCGGCTTCGCCGAGCGTGGCTTCGTGGACTCGGCGTGGAACCCCGCCTACTACCCGGACATGTACGAGCGGCACGGCTTCCACCGTCGCTTCGAGGCCGACACCTGGCTCGTCGACCTCGACGGTACGGCCACTGCTGCTCGGCAGGCCGCCGGTCCTCCGGCCGGGACCGACCACGGGTTCGCCTTCGACGATGCCCGGATCGCCGCCGAACGGCTCGTCATCAGGCACGGCTCCCGATGGCACCTGCGCAGCCAACTACCGATCCTGCGCGAAATGCTCAACGCGAGCTTCGCGCAGTTGGGCTACTACACCGACATCTCCGCCGAGCAACTGGCGGAACAGACCGACGGCCTGGCGTTCCTGCTCGACGAGGGGCTGCTCCTCTGGCTGGAGAAGGCCGGCCGACCCGTCGCGTTCGTCGTCACCGTGCCGGACATCTCCGAATACCTCATGCGCGTCGGCGGCCGTCTCGGCGTACTCAATCAGCTTCGGCTTCTCGCCACCCGCGGTCGATACCGGCGGGACGCGGTCCTCATCATCAAGGGCACGGTGCCCGATGAGCAGGGCAACGGGTACCTGACGCTGCTGTCCCGGGAGTTGCATCGCAACCTCGCCCGCAACGGCTACCGAACGCTGCGCAGCACCTTCGTCGAGCGGACGAACGTCGCCTCGGCCGCTCAGTACCGGCGCGCGGGCGGACGGCCACTGCACGGGTACGCCTTCTACGAGCGAGGAGCAGTGTGAGCTGGGTCGAGCAGTTGCGGGCCACCGAGGCGATCTGCCGCCGGGCACCGAGCGCGCACAACACGCAGCCGTGGCGACCGGAGTACCACGCAGACGAGATCAGTATCGACGTCGAACCCGCCTGCCGCCTGCCCGACTCCGACCCGACCGGACGCGACCTGGCCCTCGGCATCGGCGCGTTCGTCGAGACCTGCCTCATCGTCTCCGCCGAACTCGGCCTCACCGTGACCGTGGCACCCGGTCCACGACTGGTCCCCGCGGCACATCGGTACACGACTCCGTTCACGATCGCCGACATCGAGGCCCGCCGGGTCGCCCGTGGTCCATACGCACCCGGGTACGTCGACGACGCCGTCCTCGCCGATCTCGAGCCGGGTATCGCCCACGTCCCGGCCCGGGATCTCGTATCGGACCTGGTCGTCGCCGACAGGTGGATGTTCGGCACACCCGCCGTCGCAACCGAGCTGCGGGACTGGCTGCGCCTGAGCCCACGCCATCCTCGCTATCACCTCGACGGACTCACGGACCGCGCGCTCAGCCTGTCCCGGACCGAAGCGCGCGTGCTGTCCGCCGCGCTGCGCGCGTACCCGGTCACCCGCCGGCTGGGCCTGCCGGCGCTGCTGGCCGCCAGCGGCCGCGGCCTGTTGCGCTACGACGGCAGCGCCCTGGTCCTCCTCGCCGCCGCCGACGAAGACCGGATCAGCGCGGGCCGACGTCTGCTGCGGACGTGGCTGGCTCTCGCACGGCACGGCCTGGCGGTCCATCCGCTCAGCCAGCTCATCGACTGCCCCGCGACCGCCGCTCGGCTCGCCGAGCGGATCGCAGGCCTTCCGCTCGCGGTGTTTCGGGTCGGCCGACCCCGCATCGCCCCGGTCCGGTCCGCCCGACGCGGTGAGCAGCCGCCTGACGCCCCGGCACAGCGATTCTGACGGCCACTGGGTGCGATTGCACCGCTCGGTAGGATTCCGACCATGAGTTGCTTCGCCGCCTGGCGCACCCGCCGCTGAGGGTCGGCTCGCCGTCGTTCCGGCCGCTTGCTGGCCATCTGATGCCCGGTTTGTTGGCTTTCAGAACCTCAGCTCGAGAGGCACACTCATATGCGTATCCGTTCGTTTCTTCAGCATGACCTGACCCGGCTCACCGAACTGACAATCGAGACGTTCGGGCCGTTCTACGAAGACTCCTTCCGCCCTCTCGTGGGTGAGGTCGTCTTCGCCAACCAGCACGGCAGGTGGCGCGACGACTACGTCAAGCAGGTCGCCGAACTCCACGACCCCGCCGAGCACCGGTACGTCGCGGTCGCCGAGATCGACGGCGCCATCGCCGGCTACGTGGCCTGGGCTGTGGAGCCTGAGCACCGAAATGGCAGCGTCACGATCCTCGCCGTGTCCGCGCAGCACCGCCGGCTCGGCGCGGGCACCGTACTGTGCGAGCACGCGTTCGCCGCGATGCGGGAACTCGGCACCGACGTCGTCACGATCGGCACGGGCGGCGACGAATTCCATGCGCCCGCCCGAGCCCTGTACGAAACACTGGGTTGCACGCCACTGCCGGTCGCCGTCTACTACCGGGAACTCTGATCCAATCCGGGGCGGGGCGCGGTCCCGTGCCTCGCCCCGGTCACGACAGCGCAGCGTGGGGTACGGCCCTGTGTCAGGCCGGTATCGGGTGGGCCGGGACCCCGGGTGACCACGCCTCAACGTCGAAGATCCGTTGCATGGCGACCGGCTGTGGCAGCATGCAGCGGTGACATTCGATGATGACCGGTATCTGGATGCCTTCGTCGGCTACAGCAGAGGGCATCATTTCGTTCGCCTCGACGTCGAAGTGCCAGCAGAGACCCTGACGGCTGGGTTGGCTGGTCCTGATGACGATGTGCCCCATGGGTCGTTGTGGTTGTCGGCGGACCGGGCCGAAGAGTTGGCCAGGGCCCTGCTCAGCTGCGCGGCAGCGGTGCGGAAACAGAGCGGTCCACCCGCCTCTGGCGGAGATGGGTGACTGACCGAGTGCGGTCACGACGGACGCCGGTGGGCGCGCCGCCATCGTCAGCCGTTCAGTAGGCCCATCATGTGCTCGGGCCAGCGCGTTCCGGCGGACGCTCCAGGTGGAAAGGTGGAGTCCAGGTCGGCCAGGTCCGCGTCGCTGAGCTTCACCCGCAGCGCGTTCACGTTCTCGTCGACCCGCTCGGGCCTGGTGGTGCCGGGAATCGGCACGGCCGCGGGGCACATCGTCATCACCCAGGCCAGCGCGACTTGAGCCGGCGTCGCACCGACGCGTGTGGCGACGCTGCGCAACGGATCCAACAGGCGGCGGTTGTGGAGGAAGTTGTCACCCTGGAAACGAGGACTGACCCTCCGGAAGTCGTCCGCCGCGAGCTGCTCCACCGACGTGATCGCGTCCGTCAGGAAGCCCCTGCCCAGCGGGCTGTACGGCACGAACCCGATACCGAGCTCCCACAACGTGGGCAGCACCTCAGCCTCGACGTCGCGACTCCACAGCGAGTACTCGCTCTGGACTGCCGTGATCGGGTGTGTCGCATGGGCGCGACGGGTTGTTTCCGCCGAGGCCTCGCTGAGACCCAGGTGCCGGATCTTGCCCTGCACCACCAGTTCGGCCATTGCGCCGACGGTCTCCTCGATCGGCACAAGTGGATCTACCCGGTGCAGATAGTAGAGGTCGATGGTGTCCACGCCCAGCCGGCGCAGTGAACCCTCCACCGCGAGACGCACCTGCTCGGGCCTGCCGTCGGGAACACGTCCCGGATCGAGGACCGGCATCGACCCGAACTTCGTGGCGATCCGCACCTCACCCCACCGACCGGCGAGTGCCTCGCCGACCAGCGACTCATTGGTGCCGGAGCCATAGTGGTCGGAGGTATCAAAGAACGTGATCCCGCGTTCCAGCGCCCGCTCTATCGTGGCGACAGCCCGCTCGCGCGCGACGGTGCCGTAGCCGAAGGTCATCCCCATACAGCCCAGACCCACAGCGGAAACGACGAGGCCCTCGCCCAGCACACGGTCCTGCATCCCGCTCACCTCCTTGTGCGTTGGAAATCGCGTCACGATCGACTGGACGTGGTCACTTCGTCGACGAACTGGACCTGCGGCTCGTCGGTCAGCAGTTCCGGAACGCGGGCGAAGAACGCGTTCACGTACGGGGCGGCGAAGTGGGCATCGCAGGCGGCCTGGTCGACGTAACGTTCGAAGACCACGAAGACCCCGTCGGCCCCACCGTAGACCGCGTAGCCGAGCGCACCCGGCTCCACATTCGTCAACCGCTTGAGTTCCAGAAGCTCGTTCCGTACCTGGTCCACGCGCTCCGGACGCGCTTTCAGGGTGGCGAATACAACCGTCATGACGGTCATGGTTGTCGTCTGCCAGGCGAACCGATAGGAAAAATCGGCCATCGACTGCGTGCTGGCGCGCTCCGGACCTTGTTCGATGGCCCATCGCGACGGAGCAGAAACCGACCGAGCCCGGTGAACCAGCTACGATCCGTATCGTGCGCAGGGCTTTTGTGCCGGTTGGGCGGCAGCTCGCACGGTACGTCGATCGGATCTGGACCTGGGAAGGCGCACCGAGTGAGTTGCCGGCGCTCCTTCCGGGCACCGGCGCGGAGTTGATCGTCCACCGAGGCGCGCCGATCACCGCGCACGACACCGAAGGTTCGGTCCTGCTACCCCGGGCCCACCTGCTGTGTATGCGCCGGAGGCGGTGGCGTCTGACGTCTGACGGAATCGTTGCCTTCACCGCCGTCCGCCTGCGAGCCGGCGCTCTTGCCCATCTGACCGATATTCCAGTGGAAGACCTGATCGATCGGGTAGTCGACATCGGTGACCTTCTGGGGCCGGTCGGCCGCCAGCTCGCGTCTGTTCTCGACGGCGCCGATGACTTCACGGAACAGGCGGCCAGGGCCGAACGACTGCTACAACGCCAGCCGATCCGCCGTACAGACCCGCGCATCATGGTTGCGGTCCAACAGCTGTACCGTCACCCGGCCTCGACGTCTCTGCAGGACCTGGCGCCGACGCTGGGCATCAGCGCCAGGCACCTCCGTCGGGGGTTCGCAGCCGCCGCCG
Organism: Micromonospora sp. DT43; assembly: GCF_049841645.1. Classification (NCBI taxonomy): domain Bacteria; kingdom Bacillati; phylum Actinomycetota; class Actinomycetes; order Micromonosporales; family Micromonosporaceae; genus Micromonospora; species Micromonospora sp. DT43. The sequence continues at coordinate 133,562 of NZ_JBNCKR010000008.1, forward strand.
GAGTGTCGCCCAAGGAGTTCCAGCGGCTGGCTCGATTCCAACGAGTGATCCGGACGATGCTGCTGGGTGCGCCAGGAAGCGTTGCCCCCGTCGCGTTGGCCGCCGGCTACTACGACCAGAGCCATTTCATCAACGATTTTCGTCGTCTGACCGGGGAGAGCCCCGGGCGAATGCTGAGCCGGCCCCTGCCACACTTCTATCTGCCAAGCCTGCCGCCGCAGTAGGCGACCTGTCTTCGGCCCGCGATCGCGGCACAGCGGTCCTCTACGACAAGGGGAGGCGGGGTCGCCCGATCGGCACCGAGCGGGCATGATCCTCTACGCGCCAAGCCTGTGGATCCTTTGGCCTAGCGAAGTCTCGGCCGCGCCGGTCAGGAGAACACTTTGCACTGCACGACATGCGGAGCCGAACTCGAACACCTCGGCCAAGGCCACACGTGCCGGTCTACAACACCTCCACCCGAACCCAGGACAGCAGGCTGGAACGTCGCGGCCTGGTTCACAATCGGGTTCGCCATCCTCTACGTCCTGGCCGCGATCGCCGCGGCAGTCTTCGGCAGCATCCGGAGCGACAGCGCCCGGCCTTTGACAGCGTCCGGCACTGCCGCAGCGATCGGCTTCGTCCTGGCCAACCTGACCCTGTTCGCCGCCATCATCGGCCTGGTTGTCAGCGGGCTGATCTGGGGCCGCGGCACCCGCCAGCTCGCCCAGTTGCACGGCTCGTCGGGCCGCTCGTACAGCCGGCACTGGGGCACGCGCGTTTTCACCTCGTGCCTCATCCTCAGCGCCGTCATCGCCTGGTTGGCCACCGACCGAACCGCCCCGGCCGTCCTGTTCGGTCAGGCGGCCCTACGCACCCTTGGAGCTGCCGCGCTGATCGGGGGCATGTTGCACAGCCGGGCGCGAGTCCTGCGGCTGATGGCCCACGTCGACCGAGTCGTCGCCGGGCACTACTCGCCGGTTGCCGGGCAAGATCCGGCGTGGCCGCTCTCGCCCACTCCGACAAGCGAAGACTGGAACGCCGGCCAGTGGGACCCCGATGTGCTGCGCGACATCGAAGCTCGCCGTCTCCGCGACAGAACCTGATCTCCACCGCAGAGACCCGCAACTGCGGATGCGTCCGGCGGTGCCGGCTCCGGGCGGCGCGCTGGTGGTCCGACCTGTGAAGTGGCCGATGGATCCGAACCCGGCGATGCTGTCGGCGTCAGCGCTTTGCACGCGCCCTACGCTGTTCCCTCTCGTGCCGTCGGTGGGAGGTGGCGGGGCAATGGTTCCTGTCGCCCGACCGCTGAGGTGAGGCACCTTCCGAGCTAGCGTTCAGCCGCCCGATGCTCAACGATCGGGGAGGGCGTACCAGCTGCCTGCCTGCACCTCCAGCAGTTCGCCGGTGTGGGCGAGGTGAGCGCAGGCTGTGCGCAGCTCCTCGATCGAGGGTCGGGCGTCCGGCTGTTCGTCGAGGAACCATCTGATCCGCCAGGCGTCGAACGCCTCGACACCACCGACCAGGTCGACGTCGACCGCCCGACCCTGTTCATCAATCATGAGACAACCGGCGCCGTGGACGGAGTACTTCACGCCTGTGCTCGACGTGCCCTCGCGCGGGAGCATCTTCGTGTGCCGCACCGCCGTCATCAGGCCCGTGACGTCGCCGAGATCGGGGTAGGCATCGAACAAGCGCGAGCGGATGCGCCGCAAAACGGCGGCGTAGCGTCGTACCGCGGCGATCGCTACCTCAGAGTCCTCGCCCACATGATCATTATGGTCCCATGCCAGCCAAGCTAGCCAAACAAAACCGGGGACCGGGTGCTCGCAGGACGCTCGGCTGGGTGACTAGCGCGGCGCGAGGGTCAGCTGCCCGAGTTCCTGGGTGCATCGGGTGAGCGCGACGTAGAGGCCGTTCCAGCCGCGCGGCTCGGCAGCGATCCCCTGGGGGTCGATGAGGAGCGTCGCGTCCCATTCCAATCCCTTGGACTGGGTCGCGGTGAGCACTGGCACATCACTCAGCACGGCGCGGAGTTCGGCGATGCGGTCGGCGGGCGCGATGACGCCGACGGTGCCGCCGTGCCACCGTTGCCGTAGCTGTCGCACCGCTTCGGCGGCAGCACCGACAAGCTCAGCGGGTGCGACCGTGCGTTCCCAGGGGGCGATGCCGGCGGAGCGTACCGCCCGCGGTGGTGTGTTGTGGCTGCCAGCCTTCGCGAGGACCGGTCCGGTGAGGTCCATGACCTCACGCGGGGTCCGGTAGCAGATGGTGAGTTCCGCTGCGGTCCAACGATCTCCGAAAGCGGCCTGCACCGCCTGTGCCCAGCTGGTGTGCCGGTGGGCCGCCTCCGCCTGGTCGATGTCGCCGACGGCGGTGATGGAGCGACTGGGACAGCGCCGGAGCACCATCTGCCACTGCATCTCGGACAGCTCCTGCGCCTCGTCGATGACGACGTGGCCGTACACCCAGCCACGCTGCCGGCGCGCGCGGTCGGCGACGAACTCGCCCTGCGGTTGCGGGGCGTCGACCTCGCCGAGCAGCTCGGCGAGCGCGTCGAGCAGAGGGATGTCGCTTGGTGCCCATCCGGCGGGCTCGGCGGCGACGGCGGTGATCTCTTCGGGGGACAGCTGCGGGGCGAAGCGGCCCAGCAGGGTGCGGTCGGTCAGGAGATCGTCTAGCAGGGTTTCGGGGTGGAGGGTGGGCCACCATGCCTCGATGAACCGGGCGATGGCGGCGTTCTCGGCGATCCGGCCGCGCAGCTGGTCGATCTCCTCCTCGGACAGCAGGCCGTCGATGTCGCTGCCGGTGGACCTCCGGGTGGAGTGGGGATCGTGCCCCATGCCCCTGTCGACGCGGGCGAGGATGTCCTCGAAGCCCTCCTCCATCTCGTCCATCAGCGCCTCGCGCTGCTCGGCGACGACATCGGCGAGGAGGTGGTGCACCTGCTCGGCGAACGCTGCGCGGGCGCGGTGGTACGGGCGTCCCTGCACCGCCGACGCGAGCGCCTGCGCCACAGTTGCGGCGGGGATGACGTAGAACTCGCCCTCCCAGCGCATCTTCAGCTCGCGCGGGCGGGGGAGCAGTGACGCGACGTAGCTTTCGAGCGCGGGCTGCCAGAGGGCGCGGCCCTTGATCTCGGCGAGGCGCCGGCTCTCGTCGCGGCCCACCTGAACGTCGGCCAGCAGGGTGTCACATGTCGCCGAGACGACGGCGGTCTCACCGAGCGCGGGCAGCACCTGGGCGATGTACTGGAGGAACCGCGGCGAGGGGCCTAGGACCAGGACCGCCTGCTCGGCCATCTTTCGGTACGTGAACAGCAGGTACGCCACGCGGTGCAGAGCGACCACGGTCTTGCCGGTGCCGGGACCGCCCTGAACGATCAGCGGACCGGTCGCCTCCGCCCGGATGATCTCGTCCTGCTCGCGTTGCAGAGTGGAGATCGCGGTCGACATGCGGCCGGTGCGCCGCTGGTCGAGGGCGGCCAGGAGAGCGCCCTCGCCGACGAGTTCCGCAGTCGCGGTTCCGTCCAGTGGCTCGTCGTCCACGCCGACGACTGCGGATCCCGTGGTACGTATGTGCCGGCGCCGTGCCTGGCCCTGTGGGTCGACAGCAGTCGCGGTGTAGAACGGCCGAGCTGCGGGAGCCCGCCAATCCACAAGCAGTGGCTCACCGTCCTCGGCGTCGTCGCGGAGACCGACACGGCCCACGTGGCGCACGGTGCCATCAAGACCGTCGAGGCGGCCGAAGACCAGCCCTCCCCCCGCATGCCGGAGCTCGTCGTACTGCTGGCGGAGCATCCGCTGGCGGGCCTGCTCCAACGCGTCCAGGGCCTCTGCCGCAAGCTCGACCTGCAGGTGCTCGACAAGCCTGTCGCGGCGGGCCGTGGCCACGTCGAGAAACGCCTGTTCCTCGGCTACCGCGGATCGGCGCGCGACGTCCTCCGTCGTGGAGGCCGGTGGTTGGCCTTCCGCTGTCACGTCGCTGACGCTGGCAGTGCCGTTGCTCGGGGCAGACTTCCGGCGCATTCGCAAATCCTCGTATTGGTGTCCCTCGGCCCGGACGAGCCGCAGTGCGGTCGGCGGCAAGCATAGAGACGTGTTTCCCTCGTCGGCCAGGAATTCCGCCAGCAGAGACGGCAATCTCAATATCTTGCAGTTCCGGCTCGCTCGTGGCCTCAATAAAATCGCGATTCGCTCATTGACAGTCCGGTCCCTATCTGATCTGCGGGCGCCATGGCCTGCTCGCCCAGTCGCGGCCGCTCACACCAGGTGTCTTGCGGGGGGATATGGGCTGACGCAACTCCACTGCCGGCCGACTCGTTGGTGACAGGGGGCGGACGGAGGCGGACGATGGCGGCGGATCGGGGTGCCGAACTGCTGCGTCCTCTCACCAGTTCGGGCCGGGCGACGTTCCTGGAGCTGTTCTTCGATCTGGCGTTCGTGGTCGCCCTCACCCGGGTCTCGCAACGGTTCGCCGGCCTGGGCGATGACGCTGGCTGGGCGCTCGTCACCGGGTTCGGACGTACTGTGCTGCTCTTTCTGGCACTCTGGCTGATCTGGTCGCACACCGCCTGGATCACGAGTCGCTACGAACCAGAGCAGCCGCTCATTCAGGCAGTCGTGGTCGGCACCATGTTCGCCGGCCTGATCATGGCGGTGACGTTGCCACGCGCCATGGAGGAGCGAGCGCTGCCGTTCGCGGTCGCGTACCTGATGGTGATGGTGGTGCGGCCGCTTGTGGTCGCGGCCGCGCTGCGGGGCCACCCGCGACGGCTGGTGCCGTTCCGGCTTGCCGTGTGGGCGTCGGCGAGCGCGCCGCTGTGGCTGGCCGGCGCGCTGGGTCCGGATCGACTGCGCCTGTGGCTGTGGGGCGCCGCGCTCGCCGTCGACTACCTTGCCTGGACCCTGGGCTGGCCGCTGCCATGGCTCGGCGCCTCGAAGGTGGGCCGCTGGCGGATCGCGGGAACGCATCTCGCCGACCGCTACCAGCAGGTGTTTCTCATCGCGCTCGGTGAGTCGATTCTGGTCATCGGCGTGGTCTTCAGCGGTACGGACTATTCCGTCGAGCGCGCGTGCGCCTTCACTGTCGCGTTCGCCACCAGCGCGCTGCTCTGGCGGATCTACTTCCACCGGGCCGGTCTGCTGCTGACCGACGCGTTGGATCGGGCGTCCATGCCGGGCCGGCTGGGCGCGGTGTCGGAACGGACGCATCTGCTGATCGTGCTCAGCGTGCTCGTCACTGCGGTCGGCTACGAGCTGGTGATCGATCATCCGTTCGGGCAGCCGCGGCCCGGTTGGCTCCTGTTCGTGGCGGGCGGTCCGATGCTCTTCCTGGTCGCCCGCCTGCGGCTGGAGCACGAGGTCTTCGGCCGGCTCTCCCGCTCCCGCATCATCGGATTGGCGGCCCTGCTGCTGAGCACGCCGGCGTTGGCGCGGTGGACGCCGATGGTCGGGTTGAGCGTGGTGGCCGGAGTGCTGGCCCTGGTCGCGTTCCTCGACGCGCTGCGGAGCCGGGGACGGCCACCGGAGATTCCCGCCTCGCCGATCGGGCGGGAGGCATCCGATGTCAGCGACTCCGAGGCGTGACCACGCGGCAGTGGCGAAGCTGCGGCCACGTGGAGATGCGTAGTGCTAGCCGGCGGATTCGGTCGACTGGCGCTCGGTATTGACCCGGAGAAGTCCTTCGACGCCGCGGAGGAAGGTCTCGGACACCAGCGCGGGGTCGAAGAGGCATCCGGCGGCCATGGCACCGTCGCGGAGCATGACGAAATGGCGCGCGGCGGGGTCGGCCGTTTCCTGGTCGACCTGCGCCATCAGCGTGCTGAGCGTGTCGAGGAACCATTGCCGGTGGGCGAGGATCTCCTGGCGTACGGGATGTTCGACTCCGGGATATTCTGCCGCGGCGTTCAGGAAGGCACATCCACGGAACCCGGGGGACTGGATGTTCTGCGCGATGGAGCCGGCAATGGCCAGGAGTGGGTCGACGGGCGACGAGTTGTCGGCGATGGCCACGTCGAACGCGTCGCGCTCCATTTTATGGACCTCACGCAGGTAGGCGAGGATGAGATCGTCCTTGCTGGGAAAGTGTCGGTAAAAGGTCGCGCGGGTCACTTTCGCCTCGGAGATGATCCGGTCAATGCCGACGGAATGGATGCCCTCCGAGTAGAAGATCCTGGTCGCCGTGGCGAGAAGCCGGGCCCGCGCCTCGGAGGGCCGAGTGTCGGGTTTGTCGCGCGTCATACCCCCATCCTAGCGGCCGGGCGGGTAGAACGGTCGGTCTTGACGGATGGGGTCGACGCTGGCCTGGGCTGCGCACCCTGCTGGAGGCGTACGGTCGCCGAGGGTGGCGGCGAGTCGGGCTGCCAGAGTCGCATCCGCAAGCGTGAGTTCCGCGATCAGCGCCGCCGTGGCGGCGGCGAGGGCGCGGGTGAGTTCGGCGTCGTCGAGCGCACGGACCAGAGTGGCGTCCAGCGGCGCGGTCACCTCCGGGGGAAGCAGGTGTACGCCCTTCGCGTAGCTGGTGGGATGGCCGAGGCGCAGGCAGGCCAGGGCGAGAACCTGGCCGCGTAGGGCGCTGATCCACTGCTCGGCCTGCCACCAGCGGTGACGCTTGATGGATGTCCACGCGTGCAGGGCATGGTGCCATCCCAACCCGGCAAGGGTCCGCAGAGAGGGGGTCGGCGCTTCCTTCGCCGCTGCGGGTTGCCCGAAGACGGTGCGCCAGGTCGGGCCGTGCGGCCCGAACTCCGCGGCCGGAGTGAACCCGAGGTCCACTTCGAGCGTGTCGGGAAGCAGGAACACCCGATACACAGTCGAGCCGGACGGCACGTCCCAGTGATGAACTGCGGCGAAGTCGCGGTAGAGCAGGTCCGTCCAGCGGTGCATCGCCGCATCCAGCGGTCCGTCGATGCCGAACGCGAGGTCGACGTCGGACCATCGGTCGCCACCGTCGACGGCCTGGGATCCGGTGATGGCGGCCCCGACGACGGCGGGGTCACCTTCGGCTGAGCTGAGCAACCGCTCGCGGATCGAGTCACGCGTGCCGACGGAGAACACCGCGCCACCCTATCGCCGCGCCACGCCAGGCGTACCCGCCCGCCGCCCGCCGCACACCCGGCCGATGCTGCCGACTGCGCTCTCTCCGGTTGGGCGCGGGCCGCGACAATCCGACCGGAGGCGTTACTGCGTTGAGCGATATACCTGTGAGTCATATCTATGACTCAGAGGTATATCGCTCAACAGACTGAAACGCCGGGAAGCCGCCACGCGCGTGCCAGGCGCTCATCCGGCACTTCGCGTTCGAATGCGACGGGCCGGACGGGAGGCCGCCGGTCTGGCATTCTGTCCGAATGCGACGGGTCACCGTGCTGGGTAGTTCCGGTGCCTTTCCCGAGCCGGGCCGTGCCTGTAGCGGTTTCGCCGTGGACTGGGACGACTACCGCCTGGTGATCGACCTGGGCTACGCCACGCTGCCACGGCTGCTCGGGCACTGGCCGGACGGCGAGGTCGACGCCGTCGTCATCACCCATGAACACCCCGATCACTGCGTCGACCTGCACGGGCTGTTCCGGATGCGGTTCTACGGCGCCGTCGATCGGCCACGGCTGCCGTTGCACTGCCCGCCGGGCGTGCTCGATCGGCTCGGCGCCCTGGAGCCGGACGTCGACCTGTACGCGGTCTTCGACCTGCATCCGCTGCCCGGCGCCTACCGGGTGGGGCCCTTCGACCTGACCGGGCTCTCACTCCCGCATTACGTGCCCAACGCGGGCGTTCGCATCGAGGCCGACGGGACAGCCGTGGCCTACTCCGGGGACGCCGGCCCGACCCCCGTGCTGGCCGACCTCGGCCGCGACGCCGATCTGTTCATCGTCGAGGCCACCGACCATGCCGGCGAGACCGACCGACCCACCCGCAATCTGATGACGTCCACCGAGGCCGGTCACTGGGCTCGCAGGGCCGGCGCCCGCCGGCTGCTGCTCACCCACTTCTGGCCGGGCAACGACCGGGCGGCCCCAGTGGCCGCCGCGCAGTCGGAGTTCGACGGTCCGGTGCTGGCGGCCGAAGAGGGCCTCACCCTCGTACTCGGGTGATGCGGCGTCGGTCAGGGCTGGTACTGGTTGCGGGCGCGGGGCAGCCACTGCGGATGACTGTCGCGCAGGTAGCGAACCAGTCCCTCGCGCAGGTCGCAGCGCAGGTCCCAGGCGCTGGCGCCGTCGGCCGCCGAGGCCTGCACCTGGACGACCACCGTCTGCGGAGTGGAGTCGACCATCTGGAGCACCCACTGGCCGCGATCCCACAGCGGTGAGGACTCGACCAGCCGGCGCGCCTCCCGGCGCAGGTCATCCAGGTCGGCGGTGTGGTCGACATGGATCTGGACCTTGCCGACGACTCTGGACTCGTTCCGGGTCCAGTTCTGAAACGGCCGCTCGGTGAAGTAGGTGGTCGGCAGGATGAGCATCCGCTCGTCCCAGAGTCGGATCACCACGTTGGTCAGCTTCACCTCCTCGACCCGGCCCCACTCGCCGTCCACCACCAGCACGTCACCGACGTGCAGACCGTCGGCGAAGGCGACCTGGACGCCGGCGAACGCGTTGCCGAGCGCCGTTCGGGCGGAAAGGCCGATCAGCGCGCCGACCACGCCCGCCGACGTGAGCACCGAGATGCCGAAGAGGCGTACCGGCCGGAAGGTGATCAGGATCAGGCCGATCGCGACGATCGTGACCACGGCGACGGTGAGCCGCCGCACGGGGCGGATCTGGGTGCGGGCCCGTCTGATGCGCCGGCTGGTGACCAGATCGCTCGGCAGCTTGCTGAACGACACCGTCTCGATGACGCTCAACGTTCTGATCAGCAGCCACGCGCTGGCGGCGATCAGCACCAGCAGGCTGGCGTGCCGCAGATGACGCTGCCAATCGGCGGGTCCGGGCGGCAGCGCGTAGTGCAGCGCGCCGGCCAGCAGGACCGCGGCCGCCGGGCGGCGGCAGGCGTTCCGCAACGGTTCCAGCAGCCACCTGTAGCGGCCACGGGCCGCTCGGCGGATCAGCACGCCGACGGCCAGGTCCACGAGCACGGCCGCCGCCAGCGCAGCCAACACGATCAACGCGGTACGCATCAGTGGCCGTTCACCGGTACAGGGTGTCATCGGACCCGGTCCAAAGAGGCCGATATCGGGAACGTCAGTCGCTCATTTACGCCAACTGGATGGGCTGGTCCGCGTGGTGTAAATCGGTCTTAACGGTCGGATCGGTCTGCGAGGATGTGAACGCCAGCAAGGGCAGTGCTCACGTGGTGAGCGGAATCTTCACGGGGGAAGACATGAAGGCTGTCGTGTACGAGGGACCCAGGACGGTCAGCGTCAAGGAGGTTCCGGACGCGAAGATCGAGCGACCGACGGATGTCCTGGTCCGGATTACGACGACGAACATCTGCGGCTCCGACCTGCACATGTACGACGGACGCACCGACATGGAGCCCGGCCGGGTGCTCGGCCACGAGAACATGGGCGAAGTGATCGAGGTCGGCGAAGGGGTCGATCTGGTCAAGGTCGGCGACATGGTGTGCCTGCCGTTCAACGTCTCGTGTGGGTCCTGTGCCAACTGCAACCAGGGTCTGACCGCGTTCTGTCTGGTGGCCAACCCGGCGCCCGGGATGGCGGGCGCGGCGTACGGCTATGCCGACATGGGTCCCTACAGCGGCGGTCAGGCGGAGTTGTTGCGGGTGCCGTGGGCGGACTTCAACTGCCTGGTCCTGCCGCCGGATGCTCGGGACATGGGCAGGCAGAAGGACTACGTCATGCTGTCCGACATCTTCCCGACCGGCTGGCACGCGACCGAACTCGCCTGCGTACGGCCCGGCGACAACGTGGCGGTCTACGGTGCCGGACCGGTCGGCCTGCTCGCCGCCTACTCCGCGATCATCAAGGGCGCCAACAAGGTGATGGTGGTCGACCGCCATCCGGACCGCCTGCGTCTTGCGGAGCAGATCGGGGCCATCCCGATCGACGACTCGAAGGCGTCACCTGTCGACCAGATCCTGGAGCAGACCAACGGGATGGGCGCGGACCGCGGCTGCGAGGCCGTCGGTTACCAGGCGCACGATCCGCAGGGCCAGGAGAAGTCGGGGCTGACGTTGAACAACCTCGTGCATTCCGTGCGGTTCGGGGGAACGATCGGAGTGGTCGGTGTGTACATCACGGCGGACCCCGGGTCGCCGGACCCGCTGCAGAAGCAGGGCAAGGTGCCGTTCGACTACGGCATGTTCTGGTTCAAGGGGCAGAGCATGGGCACCGGGCAGTGCAACGTGAAGGCATACAACCGGCAGCTGATGAATCTCATCGCGTCAGGCAAGGCCAAGCCCTCGTTCCTGGTGTCCCACGAGCTCACGTTGGACGAGGCGCCAATGGGGTACCAGAACTTCGATGCCCGCAACGACGGCTGGACCAAGGTTCTGCTGCACCCCGACGGTCGCGGTTAGGCGCTGCTCGGGTTCACGGCCTCTGCCACGGCCAGCGTCGGTGACCGTGATCGACGAGCCCGGCGAGCGGTGAGGAGCACCGATGACCCACAGTGAACAGCACCACCCGGAGATCGTCGTCGGACTGGTGGCCACCCCACCCGACCACCCGGCCCGGGTGGCCGCGCCGCTCACCGCCGAGTTGGCCGCCCGGCTCGCCGACCGGGTGGACGCGGACGTGCGGTGGACGGTCCGGGAAGGCTGGGGCGAGGTGGCGCCGCGCCGCGACGGCGGCGCTGAGGCGCTGCTCGACGATCTTGCCCAACGGCGTGCCGACGACCAGTGGGACATCGCGATCTGCCTGACCGACCTGCCGCTGCACGCCGCGCGGATGCCGCTCGTCGCGCAGACCTCGGCCCGACGCCGAGTGGCGGTAGTGTCCCTGCCCGCGCTGGGACTGCATCAGCTGCGCGCGGCCCGCGCGGCGCGCGAAAGGTGGCGGCTGTGAGGGTGTTCTGCCTGTCCCAGCGGGTAACGCAGGCACCTGACGGCATTCGAGCCTCCGGAAAGGTCGACATGACTCTCGCTATCGGCGCGATCGAGCTGCCCTCCGGTCAGACCATGCCCGCGCTGGGCCAGGGAACCTGGTACCTCGGCGACCGCCCCGAGAGACGACAGGACGAGATGACCGCCCTGCGCACCGGGCTCGACCTGGGCATGACCATGATCGACACCGCGGAGATGTACGGTGACGGCGCTTCCGAGGAACTCGTCGGCGAGGCGATCGCCGGACGACGCGCCGACGTCTTTCTCGTCGACAAGGTGGTGCCGTCCAACGCCAGTCGACGGGGGGCGGTGGAGGCCTGCCGTCGTAGCCTGCAACGACTCGGCGTCGACCACATCGACCTCTACCTGCTGCACTGGCGCGGCTCGCATCCACTCGCGGAGACGATCGAGGCGTTCGCCGAACTCGTCGACGCCGGCGACATCGGGCAGTGGGGCGTCAGCAACTTTGATCTCTCGGACATGAACGACCTCCTGGATGCGGGAGGAAGCGCCTGCGCGACGAATCAGATCCTCTACAACCTCACCCGCCGCGGTCCCGAGTACGACCTGCTGCCGTGGCTACGCGAGCACCACATCCCGGTGATGGCGTACTCGCCGATCGAACAGGGTCGACTGCTCGGCCACCCCCAGGTCACGGAGGTCGCCGCCCGGCACGAGGCCACGGCCGCCCAGGTCGCGCTCGCCTGGCTGCTGCGCCAGGAGATGGTCGCGGCCATCCCCCGGTCGTCCAAGGCCGAGCACACCCGGGAGAACGCCGAAGCGCGGCACGTGCAGCTGACCGAGGAGGACCTGGCGGCACTCGACACGGCGTTCCCACCGCCGGCCGGCCCCCAACCACTCGAGATGCTGTAGGTACCGGGCGTTCACGGGGTGGAACGGTGATCTGCTCGTCCTCAGTCGGTTGGCGGAGGGCGGTGGGTGATCCGGCGGGCCACTGGAAACTGGTACAGGCCGGCGCTGGTGATGGCGTAGAAGACGGGTAGGAGGAGGAAGATGACCAGCCCGATCAAGGGCGCCACCAGGTAGCCGACCAGCCCCGCGAGCACGTACAGGACGACCCCGGCGAGGGCACGGAACCGCTCGACGTGAAAGAAGCCGCCCCTGCCCTGGTCCTTCAGCAGATCGGGGTTCCGGGCCAGATAATGGTAGAACGCCAGCCACGTCGCACACAGCAACGCGCCGATCAGCGCGTAGAAGGCGATGGCCACCCGCTGGTCGGTGTTGTTGTGTTCCTGCAGCGCGTGCGACACGACGATCGTCGGAAACGGCAGCAGCGCCGTGCTGAACAGCACGAACAGGTTCACCCAGTGCAGGCCGCGATCGGCCTCCCGAATGCGATTGAACGCCGCCTTGTGGTTGAGCCAGACGACGGCCACGTACGAGTAGGACGCGAGATACGCGACGTACGACGGCCACTGGTCGAGCAGGCCGGACAGGAGGCGGCCGGGTGGAACGTCGGGCACCCGGAGGTCCAGGACCAGCAGCGTGATGATGATGGCGAAGATGGCATCGCTGAACGCCACGGCGCGGCTGGTGTCCGACCGAGTGCTCAGGTTCGTGTCTGGCCCGCTCATCGGGCGCGCCTACCCAAGGTCGTTCGTGACAAACAGCCGGCAGCCTGATTTCTCACGCAGGGCGAACGTGGCATCGCGGTTGTGGGACGTGGACGCTAGCGCCTGGTTTACCCGTGGAGGGGGTCCGGCGCGGGGCGGGTTCGCCGAATAGGCTTCGGCCATGAGTGGTGTGCTGAGTGGTGCCCGAAACGCGGTGAATCCCCTTCGCCAGCTCACGATCGACCAGCTTCGGCAACGGACGAGCCTCAAGTGGCGGGAGTACCCCGACGACGTGCTGCCGCTCTGGGTGGCCGAGATGGACGTGCCGCTGGCCGAGCCGGTGGCGCGCGCGATCACCGACGCCGTCGCGCGCGGCGACACCGGTTACACCGCCGGCACCGCGTACCCGCAGGCCCTGGCGGAGTTCGCCAGGCGGCGGTGGGGTTGGGACGGGCTGGCCGTGGAGCGCACCGCGCTGGTGCCCGACGTGATGCACGGCGTCGTCGAGGCGCTGCGACTGGTCACCGAGCCGGGGGACGCGGTGGTCGTCAACTGCCCGGTCTACCCGCCGTTCTACGAGGCCCTGGCGCACGCCGACCGCCGGATCGTGGAGGCGTCGCTCGGCGAGGACCTGCGGATCGACTTCGGCACGCTTCAGGACGCGTTCCGGCGGGCTCGCGCCGGTGGACGGCCGGCGGCGTACCTGCTGTGCAGCCCGCACAACCCGACAGGCGTCGTGCACAGCGCGGACGAGTTGACAGCCGTCGCGGGTCTGGCCCAACGGCACGGAGTGCGGGTGGTCGCCGACGAGATCCACGCGCCGGTGGTGGCCGGCGGTGCGCGGTTCGTGCCGTACCTCTCGGTGCCCGGCGCGGAGAACGGCCTGTCGCTGATGTCCGCCTCCAAGGGGTGGAACCTGGCCGGCCTGCGCGGTGGACTCCTCGTTGCCGGCCCGGCCGCGGCCGGGGAGCTCAGCCGCGTCCCGGTCGGGGTCAGCATCGGCACCAGCCACCTCGGCGTGATCGCCCACACCGCCGCCTTCCGCGACGGCGGCGAGTGGCTCGACGCCCTGTTGGACGGCCTGGACGACAACCGTCGGCTCCTCGCCGCACTGCTCGCCGAGCACCTGCCGGCCATCCGCTACCAGCCCGGTCAGGCCACGTATCTCGCCTGGCTCGACTGCCGCGCCCTGGGCCTCGGCGACGACCCCGCCGCCGTGTTCCTCGACCGTGGCCGGGTGGCGCTCAACTCCGGCACGACCTTCGGCACCGGCGGTGGCGGCCACGTCCGGCTGAACCTGGCCACCGCGCCTGAGCTGATCACCGAGGCGGTCCGCCGAATGGCCCTCGCCGTCGCCTGAGAGGTCACGCCGGCCACGGTGCTCGTGCTACCGGCGCCTGCGGGCGTCGGCCTCGGTGTCGAGCAGGTCGTTGAGCGTCAGCGCTGAGTTGATCAACGAGAGGTGGCTGAACGCCTGGGGGTAGTTGCCGATCTGCTCCCCGGTCGCGGCGATCTCCTCCGCGTAGAGGCCGAGGTGGTTGCTGAAGGTGAACATCTTCTCGAACGTGAGTCGGGCGTCGTCGAGGCGGCCGGAACGGGCCAGCGCCTCGACGTACCAGAAGGTGCACATGTTGAAGGTGCCCTCGTGGCCGGGGAGGCCGTCGGGGGAGTGGACCGGGTCGTACCTGTGGACGAGGCTGTCGGAGACCAGCTCGCGCTCGATCGCGTGCAGGGTCGACTGCCACAGTGGGTCACTCGGCGTGACGAAGCCCACCGACGGCATCGCGAGCAATGCCGCGTCCAGCACGGTCTCGCCGTACGCCTGCACGAAGGTGCCGCGACCCCGGTCGTAGCCGCGGGCCATGACCTGGTCGTAGATGCGGTTGCGTTGCGCCGTCCAGCCGGCGATGTCACCGGGCCGGCCGGTCCGCATGGCGAGGCGGACGGCCCGGTCCAGCGCGACCCAGGACATCACCCGCCCGAAGGTGTAGTTGCGGGGGTGGTGACGGCTCTCCCAGATGCCGGCGTCGGCCTGGTCCCAGTGGGTGCAGAGCCAGTCGACGAGTCGGACGGTGCTCTTCCACACCTGGTGCGAGACGCGGATGCCCTGCTCGTCGGCAAGATGCATGGCGTAGAGCGCCTCGCCGTGGATGTCGAGCTGAAGTTGGTCGGCCGCGCCGTTGCCGATCCGCACAGGCGACGAGCCGCGGTAGCCCTCCAGGTGGTCGAGGATCTCCTCGTGCAGGTCGGAGGAGCCGTCCACCCGGTACATGATCTTCAGTGGATCCTGAAGGTCGCCGGCCTCGCGGATCCGCTCGTCCAACCAGTCCATGTACCGGCTGACCTCCTCGGTGAAGCCGAGGCCGAGCAGCGCGTGCACCGAGAACGACGTGTCGCGGACCCAGGTGTAGCGGTAGTCCCAGTTGCGGGTCCCGCCCACCAGTTCGGGCAGCGCGGCGGTGGGTGCGGCGATCATCGCGCCGGTGGGGGCGTACGTCATGAGTTTGAGCGTGATGGCGGAGCGTTCGACCATCTCCCGCCAGCGGCCGGTGTAGCGGGAGCGTTCCAGCCAGCGCCGCCAGTAGTCCCGGGTCCACTCGAACATGCCCTGGATCTCTTCCGCCGGGATGACCCGTGGCTCGGTGGCGCCCGTCTCCAGGACCACCCCGCCCGTGTCGCCCTCGTTCAGGGTGCCGTAGGCGACGAGGTCGCCGCCCTCCAGGCGGATGTCGCCGTGTTCGGAGATCAACCGCCGCGTGGGGTCGACCGGGTTGAAGGTCAGCGATGCCGTACGGCCGCGAAAGACGTAGCCGTTGCGGTGGCGCTCCAGCTGATGCTCTTCGCGGGCGTAGTCGAACCGCGGCCGGCACTCCACCCGGAAACGCATGCTGCCCCGGACCATGGTGACGATGCGGACCAGGCGGTGCGCGTCGGTGGCCCGCTCGCCGGTGACAGGCATGAAGTCCATCACCTCGGCCACGCCGTCGGCGCTGATGAACCGGGTGATCAGGATGGGCGTGCCGGGGAGGTAGAGCTGTTTGGTGACGTACCGGACGTCGTGTGGCGCGATCCGGAAGTAGCCGCCCTTGTCCTTGTCCAGCAGGGCGGCGAAGATGCTCGGCGAGTCGAAGCGCGGCGCGCAGAACCAGTCGACAGTGCCGTCACACGTCACCAGCGCGGCGGTCTGCAGGTCGCCGATGAGTCCGTGATCCTCGATCGCCGGATAGCTGTCCACGTCTCTCCCCGGTTCGACGGCGTCCTGCGCACCGAACCTAGGTGGAGAACTGTCGGCTCAGGCGAGATTCACGTTCAGCCACCCTGACGCGTCCGCGCGCCGGCGCGGCCGGTGGGCCTACCGTGACCGGAACGAGGTGAAGCCGGTTCACGCTCGCCCGGCTCGACGCCGACATCCAGGGGGTGTGGGCGATGGCCGGGCAGCGCCTTTCAGCAGATCGATCGAGGATGATGCGATGACCCAGCACTCCGTCCGCGAGTCCCAGCCCTCAGCCGGGTGGGACGCCGACCGCTACGACAGTCAGTTCGGTTACGTGTCCGCGCTGGCCGGCGGTGTCGTCGAGCTGCTCGCCCCGCGGCCCGGCGAGACCGTCCTCGACCTGGGGTGCGGCACCGGTGAGCTGGCCGCCACGATCGCGGCGCGCGGCGCCCGGGTTATCGCTGTCGACGGTGACCCCGCAATGGTCGCCGCGGCCACCGGCCGGTTGGGATCGGGCGTGCTGCTCGCGGACGGCCACGACTTCCGGATCGACGAGCAGGTCGACGCGGTGTTCTCCAACGCCGCGCTGCACTGGATGACCCGTCCGGCGGAGGTCGTCGCCGCGGTCCGTCGCGCGCTGCGTCCGGGCGGGCGTTTCGTCGCCGAGTTCGGCGGCGCACACAACGTGGCCGGGATCCTCACCGCCGTCCGCACCGCCCTTGCCGAGCTGGGCCTGACCGAGGGCGCGGGGATGCCCTGGTACTTCCCGAGCCCCGGGCAGTACGCCACTCTGCTGGAGGAGCACGGCTTCCAGGTGCTGCGGATGGACTACTTTGCTCGGCCCACCGAGCTGACCGACTGCCCGCGCGGCGTCGCCGACTGGGTCGCCATGTTCGGCGCGTCCCTGATCGGCCATGTGCCGGCGGACCGGCGCGACGGCGTCCTGGCGCGGATCAACGAGTTGGCCGCGCCGACGCTGCTGCGCGACGGCCGCTGGTACGCCGATTACCACCGGCTGCGCTTCGCCGCTGTGCGCGAGCCGGCCGGTGCGTCGGACGCGGCGGTGGTGGGGTGACAGTGATCCCGTCGTCCCCCACCGCGTCCAACGCACGCCGTCCTGCGGGCAGCCCGGCTCAGTCGCGCAGCAGCGGCAGCAGGTGGTCGCCCTGGCGTCTGATCTCCGGAAGGTAGGGAGTGTCGGAGAGCACGAAGTGTGTGACGCCCAGCGCCTGGTACTTCCGCAGCGACCTCGCCACATCCTCGGCGGAGCCGACCAGCCAGGTGGTGCCCGCGCCGCCGCCGCCGTACCTGCCGGGCGCGGTGTAGAGGTTGTCGTCGAGCACGTCACCGCGGGCGGCGAGGTCGAGCAGCCGCTGCTGACCGACGGCGGCCCGCCAGGTCCGGTCCCGCCCGGCGACGCCGTGGCCCGCCGCCATCTGCGCCACCTTGGCCTCGGCGTCGGCCCACGCCTGTTCGGTGGTGTCACGCACCACTGTGGTGATCCGCAGCCCGAACTCCAGTGGGGCGTGCTCGCGCCCCAGCTTCTCGCCGAGCAGTCGGAGGCGCTCGATCCGTTCGGCAACGCCGTCGAGCGGCTCACCCCAGAAGAGTTGGACGTCGGCCTCGGTGGCGGCCACCTCCTCGGCGGCGGGGGAGGCGCCACCGAAGTAGAGCCGGGGGTGCCGGCGATCGCCGCGGACGACCGGCCGCAGCGCCACTGTGGAACCGGTGACGTGGAAGTGCTCGCCCCGGTAAGTGACGTTCTCCTCGGTCCAGAGTCTGCGCACGAGCTGGAGGAACTCGCGGGTGCGGGCGTAGCGGTGGGCCTGGTCGCCCTCGCTGTCGCCGTACGCCGCCAGGTTGTCCTTGCCCGAGACGATGTTGATCAGGACGCGGCCGCCGCTGAGGTGATCGAGTGTCGCGGCGGCGGAGGCGAAGTTGGCGGGCCGCCAGTAGCCGGGCCGGATCGCGATCAGCGGCTGGAACGTCGTCGTCCGGGCGGCAAGCGCGGTGGCGACGGTGAAGGTGTCGGGTCGTCCCCAGCCGGTGCCGAGGAGCGCGCCGCCCCACCCGTGCTCCTCCAGGGCTCGGGCGTGGCTGGTGAGGGTTTGCAGACTGTTGTGGTGCTCGACGACGTCGTCGCCGCGATGGCCGGGCTCGACCTGATTCGGGATGTACCAGAGGAACTGAGCGCTCATCGGCGACGGCCTTCCTGGAGGTGGAACC
The DNA here is from genome assembly GCF_049841645.1 of Micromonospora sp. DT43. NCBI lineage: Bacteria > Bacillati > Actinomycetota > Actinomycetes > Micromonosporales > Micromonosporaceae > Micromonospora > Micromonospora sp. DT43. The sequence goes on from NZ_JBNCKR010000008.1 coordinate 151,555, forward strand.
GGGCGTGGCCGGCGGGGCGGCGACGTGCCGCCCCGCCGGTGAGCAGGGTCAGGCGAACAGCCGGGCCGCGGTGCGGACGGTGTGCGCGGCGACGTCCCGGCCGAGCCGGACGCCGGCCTCATCGGCCGTACGGGTGTGGATGCCCGACCACACGCGGGCGTCGACGTTCTCCTGCGTGGGCCGATGCCAGTCGGTGTAGGTGCGGGTGACGCCGGGTTGGGTGGGGCTGGAGATGGTGTACGCCACCCGTGCCCGCGCCCCGGTCAGGGCGGTGAGCACCCCCTCGGCGGCCCCGGCGTAGGTGTTGTGCCCGCTGGGGTAGTCCGGATGCGCGGGGGTGTCGTGCAGCGGCGTCCAGCCGGGGTCGCCGTCGGCCCGGATCGCGGTGACCGGCCGCCAGCGCAGGTAGGCGTACTTGGTGTCGGAGGTCGCGATCTGGGTGTCGACGAGGGCGACGTGGAAGACGGCCACGAGAGCCGCCCGCCCGGCGGTCGACCGGGTGGACTGGGCGAGCGCGGCGCGCAGGATGCCTGTGTAGAGGGTCAGCGAGGAGCCGAGCCAGAACGTCGCCGTGTCGGTCTGCCGTGGCGTGCGTACGGTGCTGTCGGCCGCGCCGTAGGCCCGGACCTCGGCGATGTCGGCGCGGTAGCGCGCCGATCCCAGCGTCGGCGGCGGCCCGAGGCGGTACCGGTCCGTGCGGTCGAGCAGGAACGGCGTGGCGAACCGGTTTCCGGCCTGTTGGGCGGCCGTGAAGCTCGGTGGGGTGGGCTGCCAGATCCCCGGTGCGGCCGGGGGAGCGGGGTAGGGCGTGTTGACGGAGGCGGGGTCGAGCCCGTCGCCGGACCGCTCGGCGACCAGCGAGAGGGCTTCGCGCTGGCCGGCGGCGTGCCCACGGTCCTTGGCGCGGCCGTCGGGGATCCGGTCGAGCGTGGTGCGCAGCGCCGCGTCGAGCGTGGGCGTGGCGTCCGGGATCAGGGCGCTCAGGGCGGTGTGCACGGCGGACGCCAGCGCGGCGTCCTGGTAGGCAGGCGAGGCGGGCGCGGTGCGGACCGCGCGGGCCGCGGCGAGCCAGCTGATCGCCCACGCGCGGTTGTTCGTCACCTGCGGTCGGGTGCCGGTCGCGACGGCGGTAGCGGTGACGTCGTACCACTCGATTGTGGTGTCGATCGCGGCGGTGGCGGCGGTGGCCGGCGCGGCGAGGGAGATGCCGGCGGTCAGCGCGGCGACGGCGATCCCGGCCGCGCCGCGGCGCCAGCCGTTGCGGGTGAGCAGGGCCATGGTGGGGGTTTTCCTCTCGAAGGTTCGGTGCGGGGTCGGCGTGGTTTGTGCCGGTCCGTCGCTCACGGGGTCACCCGGGCCTGCGGCGTCGACAATCCGCCGCGACGGCGGTACGCCGGGTCGGTGAGCGCGGGCGGTTGGTAGCCGGCGTCGGCCGGGTTGAGCGTGGTGCCGGGCGCGACGATGGCGTCGATGCGGTCCAGCACGTCCGCGGACAGCGTCACCTTCGTGGCGCCGAGCTGGGACTCCAGGTGCGCCAGGGTGCGGGGCCCGATGATCGCCGACGTGACCGCCGGGTGCTCCAGGACGAACGCGATCGCCAGGTGGATCAGGGACAGCCCCGCCTCGTCGGCGAGGGCTGCCAGCTTCTCGACGGCGACCAGCTTGGCCGCGTTTGCCGGCAGTCGCGGATCGAACCGGGCCGGGAGCCGGTCGGCCCGGCGGGAGATCGGGGCGTCGAGCCCCGCGTGGTAGCGACCCGACAGCCAGCCACCGGCCAGTGGGCTCCACGGGATCACCGCCAGCCCGTGGCGCTGGGCCACGGGCAGGACCTCGCGTTCCACACCACGGGCCAGGATCGAGTACGGGGGCTGTTCGCTCACCACCCGCTCCCGGCCGCATCGCTGCGCGATCCACTGGCCCTCCACGATGGCCGACGGCTCGAACGTGGAGGTGCCGAGGTAGCGGATCTTGCCCTGACGCACGAGGTCGGTGAGGGCGCCGAGCGTCTCGTCGAAGTCCGTGCCCGGCTCCGGGCGGTGCGCCTGGTACAGGTCGATCCAGTCGGTACGCAGGCGGCGCAGGCTGTTGTCCACCGCGCGGACGATCCAGCGGCGGGAGTTGCCCCGATGCTGCGGATTGTCGCCGACCTGGCCGTGGAACTTGGTGGCGAGGAAGACGTCCTCGCGTCGCCCACCGGCGAGCGCCTTGCCCACGATCTCCTCCGACTCGCCGTCGGAGTAGACGTCCGCGGTGTCGATCGAGGTGATGCCCTCGTCGAGTGCCCGGTGGATGATCCGGATGCTGTCCTCGTGGTCCGGGTTGCCCCGTTGACCGAAGTTCATCGCGCCCAGTGTGAGCGCGCTGACGCGTACGCCGGTGTGCCCGAAGGGCCTGTGGTCCACCATCGGTCGTCCTCTCCAGGGAATTCAGCGGGCGGTCGCGGCGAGTTGCCGCGCGTGCTGGTTGGCCGGGCGGGGCAGGCCGTAGTGATCCCGCAGGGTCGTGCCGGTGTACTCGGTACGGAACAGCCCTCGCCGTTGCAGGAGGGGCACGACGTGGTCGACGAAGACCTCCAGCCCGGACGGCAGCACCGGCGGCATGATGTTGAAGCCGTCCGCCGCGCCGGCGCGGTACCACTCCTCGATGGCGTCGGCGACCTGCTCGGGAGTGCCGGCGAAGGTGCGGTGACCGCGCCCGCCGCCGAGCCGACCGATCAACTGGCGTACGGTCAGCCGCTCCCGCCGGGCCAGGGTGACGATCAGCGTGTACCGGCTCTTCGCGCCCTCGATCTCGTCCTCGCTGGGCAGGTCGGCGGGGAGTTCCCTGTCCAGGTCGAGGTCCTCCGGCGTGACCCGCAGGGTGGTGGCGAGCTGCTGCCGGGCGTACTCGGGTTTGATCAGCCGGTCCAGCTCGTCCTCCAGCGCGCGGGCCTCCGCCTCGGTGGACCCGATCGCCGGCACGATGCCGGGCAGGATCTTGATGGTCTGCGGATCGCGGCCCGCCTGGGCGGCGCGTTGCTTGAGGTCGCGGTAGAAGGTCTGCGCCTCGGCGAGGGTCTGCTGGGCGGTGAAGACGGCCTCGGCGTAGCGGGCGGCCAACCCCTTGCCGTCCTCGGACGACCCGGCCTGCACCAGCAGCGGGTAGCCCTGCGGTGAGCGGGGGACGTTGAGCGCGCCGGCGACCCGGAAGTGCCGTCCCACGTGCTCCGGCGGATAGAGCAGGTCGTCGTCGCCCCACCGCCCGGCCTCCTTGTCACCGAGCGGCGCGCGGTCGTCCCAGCTGTCCCAGAGCTTGCGCGACACCTCGATGAACTCGGCCGCCCGCTCGTACCGCTCCCGGTGGGCGGGCAGCGCGTCCAGGTTGAAGTTGCGGGCCGCCTGTTCACCGGCCGTGGTGACGATGTTCCAGCCGGCCCGGCCGCCGCTGACGTGGTCCAGCGATGCGAACCGGCGGGCCAGGTTGAACGGCTCGTTGTACGTCGTCGAGGCGGTCGCGATCAACCCGATGTGGCTGGTCGCGCCGGCCAGGGCGGTGAGCAGCACTGTCGGTTCGAGGGTGCCGCCCGGCCGCCGGCCGATGCTGTTCCACAGCACCGGGCTGTCGGCGAGGAAGAGCGAGTCGAGTTTGCCGCGCTCGGCGATGCGGGCCAGGCGCGTGAAGTGCGTGACGTCGGTCTGCGCGAACGGATCGCTCTGCGGCAGCCGCCAGGCCGCCTCGTGGTGGCCGACACCCATCAGGAACGCGTTGAGGTGCAGCATGGTCATCCTTCCGTCGGGTCGACGCCGAGCGCCCGCAACAGGGACTCCCGGTAGGCGAGGAACTGCGGCTGCCGGTGCGAGCGCGGCGTCGGCAGGTCGATGGCGAGGTCGATCGCGATGCGGCCCGCGTCGAGCAGCAGCACCCGGTCGGCGAGCGTGACGGCCTCGTCGACGTCGTGCGTGACGAGCAGCACCGCAGGCCGGTGTCGGGTGCACAGCTCGCGCAGCAGGCCGTGCATGCGCAGCCGGGTCAGCGCGTCCAGCGCGCCGAACGGTTCGTCGGCGAGCAGCAGCTCCGGCTCGGACACCAGGGCCCGGGCCAGTGCCACCCGCTGCTGCTCGCCACCGGAGAGCTCGCTGGGCCAGGCCCGTTCGCGGCCGGCGAGCCCGACCTCGGCGAGGGCCGCGCGGCCGCGACCGGGTGCGTCCGGCCCGCGCAGGCCGAGGACGACGTTGTCCAGGACGCGCTGCCACGGCAGCAGCCGGGCGTCCTGGAAGACGACCGAGGAGTTCTCCGGTACGTCGACGACACCCGCACCGGTCCGGTCGTCGTCCAGGCCGGCGAGGGCCCGCAGCAGCGTGCTCTTGCCCGAGCCGCTGCGCCCCAGCAGCGCCACGAACTCCCCGGCGCCGATCTCCACGTCGAGGTCGTTCAGCACGGTCCGGTCGCCGAAGCCCCGGACCAGCCCCTGCACCCGTACCGGACGGGTCCCGGTCAGTCCGCCAGCGTGCGTCGCCACGACAGCGTCCTCCTCTGCACGAGTCGGACGAGACCGTCGGACAGCAGCCCGAGCAGCCCGTACAGGACGAGCCCGACGATGATCACGTCGGTCTGGCCGTACTGGCGGGCCAGGTCCATCATGTAGCCGATGCCGCTTGTCGAGTTGATCTGCTCGACCACCACGAGGGCCAACCAGGCGCCCACGACCGCGAACCGCATGCCGAGCAGGAAGCCGGGGAGCGCGCCGGGCAACACGATGCGGCGCAGGAAGACGGCCCGCGACAGGCGCAGCGAGTCGCCCAGCTCGACGTAGCGGCTGTCGATGCTGCGCAGCCCGTTGTGGGTGTGGATGTAGACGGGCACCAGCACGCCGAGCATGATCGTGGTGACCTTCATCTGCTCACCGATGCCGAGCCAGAGGATGAGCAGCGGCACCAGCGCGAGGGCCGGGATGGCCCGCTTGATCTGGATCGGGCCGTCGAGGATCGCCTCACCCCACCTGCTCAGACCCGCGACCAGGGCCAGCAGCGTGCCGATCACGGTGCCGAAGACCAGGCCGAGCACGGCCCGCTGGGCCGACACGGCGAGGTTGTCCTGCAGGCGGCCGTCCGCGATGAGGTCACCGGCAGTCGTCACCACGGTCCACGGGGCCGAGAAGGTACGCGGGTCGAGCCAGCCGGTCGCCGAGCCGGCCGTCCATCCGGCCAGCAACAGCAGCGGGCCGAGCGCCGCCCCGAACGGAATGGGGCGGCCCGGCCTGAGCCGGCGCCTCGGCTTGCGCGTGGGGGTGGCCGTCGTGGTGTGGGGTCGGGTGAGCAGGGAGGCGGTCATCGGGCGCCTCCGGGGGCGAGCGCCTCGGCGGCGACGGACTCGTACCGCCTGTCGTACAGGTCCCCGGCCCGCAGTGGCTTGTTGCCTGTCTCCTTCGCCAGCAGGTCGATCGTCTCCTGGTGCCGGGCGACGGCCTCGGTCCAGGTCGTCGGGATGTCGGCCACGCCAGCGTTCTCCACCAACCACCTGCCGTCGTCGGCGGTGAGGCCCTGGTCCTTGACGTAGTACCGCTCGATCCACTCGTCCGGGTTGGCCTCCCGCCACCGCCAGGCCCGTGCCCACGCCCCCACGTACTCCCGGATCGCGGCGGCCTTCGCCGGGTCGGCGAGCACGGTGACAGGTGCATACAGGTGACCGGGGTCGTCGCGCAGGCCGTGCGGGATCGTGGTGGCGCCGTCGCGGGTGTACTTCGCCGCGTACCGCCGGATCTGCACACCGCCGAGGGGCGCGACCTCGACCTGGCGGCTGGCGAGCGCCGTCGCGTATGTGTCGTCGGTGCTGGGCAGCTCGACGAGCTTGACGTCCCGCTTGCTCAACCCGGCCTGGTGCAGGACCCGCAGCACCAGCGCGCCCTGCGCCTGCCCGGGGCTGTACGCGATCTTCTTGCCGCGGATGTCGGCGAGCGTGGTGACGGCGACCCCGGGGGCGACGCCCAGCCGGTAGATGGCGTGGTTCAGCGGGTCCTGGCGAAACTTGGAGGCGACGATCTTCGTGGGTATGCCGGTCCAGTGGGAGTGGATCGGTGGGATGTCCGCGACGGCCCCGATGTCCAGGGCCTTCGCACGGAACGCCTCCAGGGTCTGCGGACCGCCGCTGATGTTGGCGAACTCCACCTGGAACGTGAACTTCTCCACCTCGCCGGAGAACTCCAGTGCCTTCTGGTGTTCCTTGTCGCCCACGACCAGCTTCGTGCCCTTCGGCACGGATTCCGGTAGCGGCGCGCCGGCGGCCAGCGCGGCCTTCGGCGTCTCCTCGCCGGCGCAGGCGGTCAGGCCCAGCGCGACGGCGCCGAGGGTGGCCGACAGGAACGCGCGGCGATCGACATGGCGTGACGACTTCACTTACGACTCCTTCGTGGACGGTTGCAGGGCGGCGTACCGCCCCATGTGGTAGAGCAGCGGGGCGCCGTCGCCGTGACCACTGGTCACCGGTTCGGCCAGCACGATCGCGTGGTCCCCGGCGAGCACCCGCTCGGTCACCCGGCACAGCAGCCAGGCGACCGGCTGGTCGAGCAGTGGCACCCCGTACGGGCCGGGCCGCCAGCCGGAGTGCGCGGCGAAGCGGTCGATGCCGCTGGTGGCGAACGTGCGCGCGACCTCCTGCTGGCCGGCGCCGAGCAGGTGCACCGCGACGTGCTCCGCGCCCGCGACGGTGGGCCAACTCGACGACGACCGGGCGAGGCAGAACGACACAAGTGGCGGGCGCAGGGACACCGACGTGAACGACGTGGCGGTAAACCCGACCGGCGGGTCTCCCGCAGCGGTGATCACCGTGACCGATGCGGCCTGCCGGCGCAGCAGGGTACGGAAGGTGTCCGGATCGATGGTGGTGGCTGGTTCGGCGGTGACGGTCATGACGGTCCTCCTGGGCGGGAACGACCAGGGCGCGCGCCGTCCCCGGGCAGGCGGGGACCCGGCGCGGCGTCGAGCGGCCGTTGATGGGGTCGCGGACACGCTGCGGCTCGTCGTCGAGGCGACGGCGTGGCGACAGGGAGAAGTCAGGAACGCGTGGTCAGCGGCAGCAGCCGCGCGCGGTGGTCCAGCCACGGCAACATCCCCGGGACACCGCCACCGCGGTGCCGTCGAGGGGATTCAGCTGGCTGATCACGGCTCTCACGCTAACCAACTATTCCTACTGGGTAAATAGGATTTCAGACCCTGGGACGAACACGGAACCCGATCCGAGGGCGCCACCGCCCGCCTTCGGCGGGTCAACCGTTCCCACCCGCGGCTGCTTTACTGTGCTCGGCTAGGCACGGGCGGGACGGTCGACGGGGCGTCAGATGGATCTGATCTTCGGCAGCATCGAGCGTGCCTTCGATCTGCTCCGACGACGCGTCCCCTGGCTCGCGCTGCTGATCGCGGTCCTCGGCTGGCTGACGGCGACGGCCGCCTTCACCTGGCTGACCCGGTTCGACTCGAACGGCACGGCCTCGCTGGCCGTGCAGTGGTCGTCGGTAGCCTTCGTCGGCCTGCCCCCACTCCTGCTGCTGCTGATCGTCGGCAACCGCGGCATCGCCGGCGTACCTCCGGTGGCCTGGCCGCTCGGCTTCGCGTCCACGGTGGTGGCCAGCGCCCTGATCGGCGTCACCTACGCCGGCAGCGGCCACGACGGCGGGTACGGCTGGGTGGTCTCGCTGTGGAGCTTCCTGTACGCCCAGCTGTTCGTCGTCATCGTCGCCAGTGTCGACGAACTGGTGCGGCGGCGACGGTACGGCCCGGGCGGCTACCGGCACCCCGGCGACGAACGTCGCACCCGCCGTCGCCTGCTCCAGGTGAAGATGCTGATCGCGGCGGTCAGCCTGGTGACGGTCCTCGTCGGCCTCGGGGCGGACGGTTTCCTGAACCGACTCGGCGAAGCCGGCGATCTCCAGCTCGGCGGCTCCGGCACCCCGGTGGCCCGCATCGCCATCCTGCTCGTTCCGCTGCTCCTGCTGGCCCTGTTCGTCCGGCACCCCTGGACGGCCCGGGTGGCCGCCCTCGCCGCAGCGCTCACCGTCGGGCTCGCCCTGATCGCGCTCCCCGCGCGACAGCGTGCCGACACCGCCCTCCAGTACGGGTGGCTGGTCTGCACGGTCCTCTACCTGCTGCTCAAGGCCGCCAACCGGGAGTACTGGCCGGCGTGGCCGCCCTCGGCGTACGCCCCTGGAGCGTCCGCCCTCCCGGGGCCGTCGAGGTCGACCGGAGGCGCACCACAGGTGCCGCCTGTCGTCCCCCCGTGGACCGCGCGGCAGGCCGCCGGCAACCAGAGCGCCGACGTGGTCTGGATCGTGGTCTCCGTCCTGGTCTACATCGTGGCCTGCTGCGGTGGCGGCTTCTTCCAGGGATGACGGTCTCGGTCTCGGCGGAAGGCGCTCGCATCGGTCTACCGTTGCCCGCTATTCGGGGGCGCGATCGTGGTGCGGGCCTAGTTGGCTGATCTCGTACCCGTCGGGGTAGCTCCTGGCGCTGATGCCCTCGGCGAACAGCGGGGTCATGCGCGGCGATCCGCACCACCGTTGCAGCCGCGAGCGCGTCCTCAGCGCCGCGTGCAGGCCGGCCCGGACCGGCCACGGCGGCGTGTCGACCCGCGTCGCGCGTCGCAGCGGCGCGTCGTACATGGCGCTGACCAGCGCGTTTCCCAGGGGCGAGAGCAGCCGGGGGAGCCGGGTGAGCATCAGCATGCGGGTGGCCCGCTCGATGGCCGCCGCCTCGTCGTTGGGTTGGAGGTGCGCCGCGTCGTGGGCGTCGAACCAGGTCTCGAACTCGGCGTACGACCCGGGGATGTCAGTGATGCCCATCCGTCGGCCGAGCTCCCGGTAGAACAGGTACGTCGCCTGCCGCTCGTGGCAGCAGGGCGGACGCCAGCCGTACGTCTGCAACCACCGCATCGGGATCACCACCAGGCAGCCGAGGACGTAGCGGAAGTCGTCGTTGCCGATGTCGTACGGGCGGTGGATCTGGTTGACGCGCCGCAGCGCGTCGCGGCCACGGGGTTTGTCGAAGCCGTTGAGCACCATCTCGTACATCAGCAGGCCGGTGTCGTCGATACGCTTCTGCGTGCGGTCGGTCAGCTCGCCGGTGGCGGTGTGCACGGCGGCGATGGCGGGGATGGAGAAGGACCTGTTGAAGGCGAGGTTGAGCCCGAGCTTCATGTCCCACGGGAACTCGTGGCGCAGCATGGTCTGGTAGATGTCCAGGTAGTCGCGCTGCGGGTCCAGTGTGCGGATCCGCGTGAGGTTGTCGTAGCGGCCTCTCATCGGCGGGCTTCTCCAGACATCGGCACGGAACGTGAGTCTAAACTCACTCCGGTGCGCAGCGCGGATGAGCGGGGTGGCATGGCACATGGCACCCGGGGCGAGATGCTCGGCCGCCTGGCCGGCGCGGTCGGAGCCGTCGCCGTCGCACACCCGACGCGGGTCGCCATCGACGGACCACCCGCCGCCGGCAAGACCACACTCGCCGACGAACTGGCCGGCATCCTGCGCGACCTGGGCCGTCACGTCATCCGTGCCACGATCGACGACTTCCTCTTCCCCCGGGCGCAGCGCTATCCGCGCGGCGAGTACTCGGCCGAAGGCTGCTACTTCGACGCCCACGACCACGGGTCGCTGAATCGGGTTCTGCTGGACCCGCTCGGCCCGGGCGGAGACCGACGCTTCCAACCCGCCGTCTACGACCACACCGCGGACGCCGTGGTGTCCCCGCCGGTCACGACCGCCCCGGCCGACGCGGTGCTGCTCTTCGACGGCGTCTTCCTCATGCGCCCGGAGCTGATCGATCGGTGGGACCTGCGTGTCTTCGTGTCGACCGCGCTCGACGCGACAGTGGATCGTGCCGTCCTCCGCGAGCGTCGGGTGCCGTCCCGGGTCGAGGTCGAACGGCGCTGGCGTGAGCGCTACATCCCCGCGCAGCAGCTCTACAACGCGATGGTCCGTCCGACCGAGAACGTCGACATCATCGTACGCAACGACGACCCCCAGCGGCCGGTCTGGGAGACCGGTCCGGCCCGGTGACGTGGCGAAGAATGGCTCCCAGCCGTCGCGTTGCGGCCTGAGCCGTGGCGATGTGCTGGTGAGCGGTATACCTCAGAGGTATGAATATGACTCTGAGGTATACCGCTCACGGCCTCGTCCGCCCCCACGGAGGTGACCGACTGTCACCGTCGCGCCCGGCTGCGCCCACCGCCCGCGCCAGGCGATTCCTCGTCACCCTGTCTGGCTGATGTCCTCAGTACGGATAGCCCGGGACGTTGAGCCGCACGCTGTACAGGCCGGAGTCGCCCCACGGACCCGAGGTGATGTAGAGCGTCTGCCGGTCGGGCCCGCCGAAGGCCACGTTCGTCGTACCGGAGAAGCCGGGCCGGATCGTGCCGAGCTGGGCGCCCGTGGGGGAGTAGACGTGGACCAGGGAGTCCCCGCCCGCGGCCCAGTACACGTTGCCGGCGCAGTCGATCGTCACACCGTCCGGACCGCCGATGTAGTTCACGAAGACGCTGCGCGCGCCGATGCTGCCGTCGGGCTGGACGACGTACTTGTAGATCTTGTTCTCGGAGTAGGCGCCCACGTACAGCGTGGCGCCGTCCGGCGAGAGCGCGATGCCGTTGGGCTGGCGCAGCTGGTTGTCCACAAGGGATACCTGGCCGTTGGAGACCCGGAAGACGCTGGTACGCCCGTTCATCTGGTCCGGTCGGTTGCCGCGCTGGAAGTTGGGGTCGGTGAAGTAGGTGACGCCATCGGATCGGACCGCGACGTCGTTGGGCGAGTTGAACGCCCGGCCCTGGTAGTTCGCCGCGACGGTGCTGCGGCTGCGGTCGCTCAACCGGTACGCGGACACGCTCCGCTGGTCGTGGGTCGCCGCGATGATCTGCTGGCCGTCGGCGCTGAGCGCCAGACCGTTGCTGCCGGCGTTGGCGATGAACGTGTCGAAGGTCGACGGCGGGGTGAACCGGCGGATCGTGGACGGCTGGACGTTGTAGGGCCCGGTGCCGTTGGCCATGTCGGAGAAGAGCAGGTAGCCACCGTCGGCGACCCAGACGGGCCCTTCGAGGAAGTTGAATCCACTCCGGATCTTCGTCGCGGTCAGGGAGCCCGACGGCAGCGGCGAGCCGTAAACGGCTCCCGTCGGGCAGGCGCCGGGCGGTGTGCCGGGCGGGCCGGCGAGCGCGGCGGCGGCCGTGGTGTGAGCGCTCACAGGACCGGCGGCGGCACCGGCGGGCAGCGGGGCGGCGGCGGTCGCGAGACACAGACCGGCCAGTACGGCAATGGTGGGTCGCCAGGTCATCGGGTGCTCCAATCGGCGTCGGCGGGTCGCGATGACCGGCGGCCGACGGTGTCGGGGTAGGGGACGGACCGACCACGTGCCGGTCCGCGATGGGCGGCTATTCCAGGTGGAAGGTGGCGGAGGCACGCTCGACGCTCGTACCGACCGCTTCCAGATAGAGCAGACCGTCGCGGTGGCGCACGTACCGGCCCGGATAGTTCTGCGACTCCAGGGAGAGCCCCGTGCTGTCGGCCAGGCCCGCTCGGCGCTGGAAGCTCGCGTCGCTGGAGAAGACCGACGAGCCGTCGTTGCGCGCGATCGACAGGGCGAAGCCGTAGTGACGCAGGTAGTAGCCCGGGAAGTTCGTCGACTCCAGCGACACCGATCCTGCGCCGGCGAGGCCGCCGACGATGCGGAACTGGGAGTCGGCGAGGTTGGCGACGTTCGGCTCGACCCGGGCCCGGTAGTCGTAGTGCCGGATGTAGCTGGTGGCCAGGTCGTGCGACCGCAGTCGGACCGGGGTTGCCCCGTCGGGCACCGGGATGCCGAAGTTGGGGCTGCCGTCGGCGTTCCAGTACAGCTTCTGCAGCCTGGTCCGCCGGTTCGGGTCGTTGAGCGGGTCACCGCTGATGTCGCGGTAGTTGCGGTCGTGGTAGACGAGGATGTCGCTCTGCCCGTCCTCGGAGACGGTGAACGAGTTGTGGCCGGGGCCGTACTGGCCGGTGGCCGCGTTGGTGGTGAACACCGGGTTGGGGCTCTTGCTCCAGGCGGCGGCGTCGAGCAGGTTCGCGTTGGCGGAGGCGCTCAACATCCCGAGGCAGTAGTTGGCGTCCGTCGCGCTGGCCGAGTAGGTCAGGAAGAGACGGCCCCCGCGCTGGATCACGGCGGGCCCCTCGGCGACCCGGTAGCCGCGGGTCTCCCAGTCGTACGTCGGCACGACGAGCCGGGTCACCGTGCCGGTGATCTGCCACGGGTTGGCACCCATCCGGGCGAGGTAGACGTTCGAGTTGGTGGAGATGCCCGGCTCCTGCTGCGCCCAGGTCAGGTAGCGCACCCCGTTGGCCACGAAGGTCGAGGCGTCCAGGCTGAAGGTGTCCCAGGGTGTCGTGATCCGGCCACGTTCGGTCCAGGAACCGGTAAGCGGGTTGGCGTTGGCGTTCTCCAGCACGTACATCCGGATGCGCCACACGTCGTCGGTCCGGCCCGCCGCGAAGTAGACGTACCACCTGTTGTTTATGAAGTGGATCTCCGGCGCCCAGATGTGGGCGCCCATCTCTCCGCTGGTGTGCCGGGTCCAGATCGTCGTCTCCGCCGCCGTCGCCAACCCCTGCAGGGTGGTCGCCCGACGCAGCACGATCCGGTCGTACTGCGGCACTGTCGCGGTCAGGTAGTAGTAGCCGTCGGTGTGCCGGAAGATGTGCGGGTCGGCCCGCTGGTTCGCCAGCGGGTTGCTGTAGGTGACGGCGGGCGCGGCCTGCGCGGGCCCGGCCATCGGCAGGCCCGCCGCCACGGCGAACACCATCAGCGCCGCCGCCAGGGCCGCTCGTGGGCCTCGGGAGCCTCCGCGACCGGTACGCCAGGCGCCGGCGGGTCGACGGGTGGCCGCCTCGGTGCGGTGGAGTCGCAGCGGCATCTGTCCTCCGTGACGTCTGTGCGCGAGAGTCGACCGGCCGCGGGAGCGGCGATCGACCCGCGGCACCCGCTGGGAAGCAGCGCCCGCGGGTCGGGATTATGACGAGGGCGTTGCGCCCAGGTAACGGCCCTAAGTGTTGGCGCTAACATCGACGAGTGTCAAGATGTTCCGGACGCCGAGGGGCGCCCGCGGTGGGACCTGACGTTTCGCGGCCACGGAACGGGTAATCAGCCCCGTCGGCGCGGCCGGCGGATGAACACTGTCACGGAGCAAGGGAGTGCGTGTCATGCCCGATCCGGAGCCCACCATCGTCCTCGTGCACGGCGCGTTCGCCGACTCGTCGAGTTGGAACGGCGTGATCGAGCGGTTGGGCGCCGCGTACAACGTGGTGGCCGCCGCCAACCCACTGCGCAGTGTCGCGGGCGACGCCGCGTACGTGCGGGATGTGGCTCGCGGGACCGGCGGCCCCGTCGTTCTCGTCGGTCATTCCTACGGCGGCATGGTCATCACGCAGGCCGCGGCGGGCGAGACCTCGGTGCGGGCCCTCGTGTACGTCAACGCCTTCGCCCCGGACACCGGTGAGTCGGGGTTGTCGCTGTCCGGGAAGTTCCCCGGCAGCACGCTCGCCGACACCCTGGTGCAGTATCCGCTGTCGTCCGGCGGCAACGAGATGGCGATCGGCCAGGACGCCTATCACGGGCAGTTCGCCGCGGACTCGTCGGCCGACGTCGCCGCGCTGATGGCCCGGACCCAGCGGCCGATCACCGAGCAGGCCCTGGGCGACGGGCTCACCGGCGACCCTGCCTGGCGATCCCTGCCGAGCTGGTTCGTCTTCGGCGACGCCGACAAGAACATCCCGGCGGCCGCGCACCGGTTCATGGCCGAGCGGGCCGCCCCGCGCGGCCAGCGCGAGGTCGTCGGCGGCTCGCATGCGATGACGGTGGCCCGGCCGGGAGAGGTCGCCGAGTCGATCATCGAGGCGGTCCGGGCCACCAGCTGACGCGACGCCAGCGGGCGGGCAGGCCCCGCGTAGCCTGGCGATCATGGGGGACTGGACGGTTCGGCAGGCGTCGGCGGCGGACGTCGAGGCCGTGGCCGAGCTGCGGGCCGTGGTGCTGCGGGGCAGCCCGGCACGGCGGTTCTACGAGCGGCACGGCTTCACCGTCGAGACCGAGGATCCGATCGACGTGTTCATGGTGCGCGAGCCGACCCCGGCCGGGCGCGACGACTGATCAACCACCGCGGCCGGTCGTCTCCCGGTACGCCGCCGCGATCCCGCTCAGGCCCCGGACCAGCTCGGGGCCGCGTACCCCGGAGTAGCCGACGACCAGCGCCGGCGGCCTGTCGTCCGCGCGCAGGGCGTAGAAGCGGCCACCGCGGACCAGTACCGACCGACGGCGGGCCGCCTGCACCAACGGCTCCTCGGCGCACCGCGCGGGCAGCACCAGGTACGCCTGGAGCCCGCCGTGCTGGCCGAGGACGCTGACGTCGGGCAGGTGGCGGGCGACGAACTGCTGAACCGCCTGACGGCGTTTCTGGACGTCGGCGCCGAGGCGGCGCAGGTGCCTGTCGAAGGCGCCGGTGTCGATCAGCCGGGCGAAGGCGAGTTGCTCCAGTCCGGAGCAGCCGATGTCCCAGCCGGCGCGGACCCGCTCCACGCCCGCGGTGAGGTCGGGTGGTGTGGCCAGCCAGCCGAGGCGCAGCGCCGGGGCGAGGACCTTGCTGGCGCTGCCGGCGTAGACGACCCGGTCCGGTGCGAGGCTCTGTAGCGCCGGCATCCGCTGCGCCGGGCCGACGAGGGCGGCGTCGAAGTCGTCCTCGATGAGGTAGCCGTCCACCTCCTCGGCCCAGGCGACGAGGTGCGCCCGGCGCTGTGCGCTGAGCGTGGCTCCGGTCGGGAACTGGCTCGCCGGGGTGACGAGCGCGGCGCGGACCCCGCTCGCGGCCAGCGCGTCGACCCGGATGCCGTCGCCGTCAACCGGGATGCCCACCGGACGCAGTCCGGCCTCGGCGACGAACTCCCACTCGCCAGGGTGCCCCGGGTCCTCCACCCCCAGGGTGTCGTGGCCCCGGTCGCGGAGCTCTCGGCAGAGCAGCGCGAGCCCCTGCGCGAAACCTGAAGTGATCATGAGGTGTTCGGGTCGGGTACGTACGCCACGTACCCGGCCGAGGTAGCCGGCGAGGGTGTGCCGGACGACCGGCAGGCCCGACGGTGGGGCGTAGCCCAGCTCGCGGCGGCCGGCCGAGGTGACCACCGCGCTCACCGCTCGGATCCAGTCCTGGCGGGGGAAGGTGGAGTCGTGCAGGCCGCCGGTGCGCAGGTCGCAGACGGGTGCGGCGGGCGTGCGGTCGTCAGGGGTGAGCGCGGAGCCGACATCGGTACGTGCCGCGGCGGCCACGGACGTGCCCGAGCCGTGCTGGGAGACGAGGTAGCCCTCGGCGCAGAGCTGTTCGTACGCCTCGACGACCACACTGCGGGACACCCCGAGATCGGCGGCGAGCTGCCGGCTCGACGGCACGCGGGTGCCGGGACGCAGCGCCCCCTCCTCGATCTGCGTACGGAATGCGTTACGGAGCTGCACCGCAAGCGTTTCACGTGATTGAGCGTCAATTGACAGGCTTAGATTCAGGGACAAGTGGTCCGCTCCGAGATAGTCGAAGTGGTATGGACAGCATGATCCGTGCCTGTGGAAAGTGTTGGCCGGGCGCGCAACCACTCACTGACCGGCGAATCAGGGCGTACGTTCCGAGAATGTCCAATGCGGACGTCTCCACTGCCGGTGTCAGCGTGGTCGTGCGAGTCCTTCGTCTGGGGGGAAGGGTCCGACCTGCCGCGTCGTCGGCGGGGTCCGCGCCAACGATGGCGCGGAAATCGGGCTGTTCAGAGGGGGTTCCGCAAGTGTCCCTATTGTCAACCGAGCTCGTCACGTGGCCCATCAGGTCGCATTCGGTGGCGGCCACCCGTACACCATTGGCCGACTCAATTCCCATCGAGGTGACATCTCTCACACTGCCGTCGGTCGATCCATTGTCGCTCTATACGGCACTCGCGGAAAGTTGCGCTGACAACGATCTGTATCTCTTCGAAAGTCTGGACGGTCCCGCTCAGGACCGTTATGCCGCAGCCGTCGGCTGGGGCCTTCTCGCCGAGGTGCGGTTCATCGCCGACCGGCTGGAGGTGACCGCCGACGGCGCGCTCGGCGACGCCCTGGCCGCCGTCCTGACCGCCGTCCTGGGCGAGCCGGTCCGGCACCTCGGCACCCAGCGGGTCTGGCCGGTCGCCGGGCCACCCGAGGTCTGGGCCGCCGTCCGGGCCGTGCAGCGGGCGTTCGCGGTACGCACCACAGTCCCCGCCGACAGCTTCGCCTTCGGGTTCCTCACCACCCTCGCGTACGAGGCCGCGCGGGACATGGACGAGCTCTCCGTCGACCGGGTGGTCGACGACATCCCCCGCTGCACCCTCGCGCTGTTCCGGCACACCGTCTGGTGGGATCTGCGGGCCGGCACGGTGCGCCAGCTCTCCGCCAGCGGCCCGCACCTGCCAACGGAGGACGGTGCGCTCAGGCTGCCGGAGTTGCCGGTCACTGATCCGGAGATCCCGGCCGCCCCGCCGCCCAGCCTCGTCCGGGACACCGTCGACGAGGAGACGTTCGCCGCCCGGGTGAAGCAGTGCCTGCGCCACATCGAGGTCGGGGACAGCTACCAGATCCAGATCGGCCACCGGATCGACGTGGAGACCACGCTCACGCCGCTGGAGGTCTACCGGCGGCTGCGCCACCGCAACCCGTCGCCGTACATGTACCTGACCCCGTGGGCCGGCCGGACCGTCATCGGGGCCAGCCCGGAACTGTTCCTGCGCATCGAACAGGGCCGGCTGTTGATGCGGCCGATCGCCGGAACCGCGCCCCGGGCCGCCGATCCGGAGACCGACCGTCGGCGGGTGGCCGAGCTGGCGGCCAGCGAGAAGGAACGCGCCGAGCACGTCATGCTCGTCGACCTGTGCCGCAACGACATCGGCCGGGTCTGCGTGCCCGGCACCCTCAGTGTCGACGCCATGTTCGACGTCGAGCCGTTCGCGTACGTGCACCACCTGGTCTCCACAGTCTCCGGCCAGCTCGCCGACGACGCCGACGTGTGGGCGGCGATCTGCGCCACCTTCCCGGCCGGCACCATGACCGGCGCGCCGAAGCTGCGGGCGATGGAGATCATCGACGGCCTGGAGGACGAGCCCCGGGGCGTCTACGCGGGCGCCGTCGGGCTGGTGGACGTCCGCGGGTACGCGGTCCTCGCGCTCTGCATCCGCACCGCCGTGCACGACGGCCGCCGCTACCGCACCCAGGCGTCCGCCGGTGTGGTGGCCGACTCCACACCCGGTGACGAGTGGCGGGAGACGCTGGCCAAGATGAGCGCCACCTACTGGGCTCTCACCGGTGCGGAGCTGCTGTCGTGAAGGTCCTGCTCGTCGACGCGTACGACAGCTTCACCCACATCATCGACCAGTACCTGCGGACGCTCGGCGCGCGGACCACTGTGGTCCGCTCCCGGACGCGGACCAGCGACGAGCTCGCGGCCCTGCGGCCGGACGCGGTGGTGCTCGGCCCGGGGCCGGGTCATCCCGCCGAGTCCGGGCACGTGGAGCTGGTGCGCGCCTTCGCCGGCCAGGTCCCGCTGCTCGGCGTCTGCCTCGGCCACCAGGCCATCGGTCTCGCCTACGGCGGGACGATCGCGGTCGCCAAGCACCTGATGCACGGCAAGACAAGCGTCGTCACGCACGACGGTCGGGGGGTCTTCGACGGCGCGCCAGCCCCGCTCACCGTGACCCGCTACCACTCGCTCATCGTCGCGGACCCGGCGCCACTGGCCCTGCACGTCACCGCGCGGTCGTCCGACGACGGCTACGTGATGGGGGTACGACACCGGGCCCTCGCGGTCGAGGGGGTGCAGTTCCACCCGGAGAGTGTGCTCACCGAGGACGGGCTGCGGCTGTTCGACAACTTCCTGCGCGGCGCGTCGGCGGCGCTGACGGCGGGAGCGTCATGACCGACCGGTCGGCGCCCCTCGCCGTGGTGACAGGCGCGGCGGGCGGCATCGGGCGTGCGGTGACGGCGGCCCTGACCGCGTCCGGGCACCGGGTGCTCGGCGTGGACGTCGACCCGGCCGGGGATCCGACGGCGTACGCCTCGCTCGTCGCCGACGTGGCCGTGCCGGAGCAGGTGGAGCAGCTCTTCGCGGGCGTCCGCGAGCGGTACGGGCTGCCCACGGTGCTGGTGAACAACGCAGGCGTCTACCACGCCCGAGCGTTCCTCGACTACGACCCGAAGACGTACGCGCAGGTGTTCGACGTCAACGTGGGCGCGGCCTTCTTCTGCACGCAGGCGTTCGCCCGCGCCCTGATCAGCGCCGATCGGCCGGGCACGGTGGTGAACGTCGCCTCGATCAGCGGCCAGTCCGGCAGCCCGGACGCGGCGTACGGGGCGTCGAAGGGCGCGTGCATCGCGCTCACCCACAGCCTCGGCCGGGCGCTCGCCGAGCACCGGATCCGGGTCAACGCGGTCGCTCCCGGCCTGGTCGAGACGCCGATGGCCGCCCGGATCCCGGCACCGCGTCGAGACGACTACCGGGCCCGGATCCCCGTCGGCCGGTTCGGCACACCTGCCGAGATCGCCGCGGCCGTCGCCTGGCTCGCCGACCCGGCCAGCAGCTACGTCACCGCCACGGTGCTGGACGTCAACGGCGGCCTGCACTGACGTCGCGGCACCGCCCGCCCACCGATTCGCACCGCAGCGGCGCACCCTGGAGAGGATCCCGACCATGTGGCTTCCGACCACCGGACCGGCGGCTGACTTCGCCGTCGACTACCTGGCCCTGCACAAGTCCTTCTACGACCGCACCCTCACTCCCGCCGACCTGGACGCCTGGCGGGAACGCCAACTGCGCACGGTGCTCGACCAGGTGAGTACCGGCTCGCCGTTCTACGCCCGACACCTGGCCGACGTCGACCTCGCCACGATCACCCCGGCGACCCTCGACCGGCTGCCCTTCACGACGAAGACGCACCTGCGCGAGGAGATGCTCGACGTGCTCAGCCGGCCGCTGGCCGACGGGGTCTTCTTCTACGAGACGACGGGCACGACGGGCCGCGCGACCCCGTGCCCGCGCGACGGCCGGGAGGTGGTGGCCAGCAACGCCCACGTCACCGAGTCCTGGGCGTCGATCTTCCGTCACCACTTCGGCGACCACGCGCCGCGGATCGGGCTGATGGGTCCGACCGAGGTGCACTCGTTCGGCGACACCCTCGGTGACATCGCCCGCAACGTCGGCTCGCTCAACGCGAAGATCTGGCCGTACTCGCCGGTGATCGGCTTCGCCAAGGCATTGCAGCTCATGAAGGACCTGGAGCTGGAGGTCGTCTGCTGCACGCCGGGCGTGGCCATGATGCTCGCCAAGGCGGCCGAGCACTACGGCTATCGGCTGCGCGAGGACTTCTCCGTCAAGCTGCTCTTCGTCACCGGCGAGATGTGTACCCCGGCGCTGGCCCGCAACCTGGAGTCCGTCTGGGGCGCGGACGTCTACAACATCCTGTACGGCTCGCAGGAGGCGTTCGTCATCGCCACCGCCTGCCGCAACAAGCGGATGCACCTCTCCCAGACCAACTACCTGATCGAGGTGGTGGACCCGGAGACGGGCGCGTCGCACGGCCCGCGCGGCAGCGGGGAACTCACCGTCACCATGCTTGTCGACGGGATGAAGCCGCTCGTTCGCTACCGTACCGGCGACGCGGTGATCGTCGAGGCGTCCGACTGCGACTGCGAGATGGCCGGCGACCTCGTACAGATCGTCGGCCGCACCCTGGACCGCATCGAGCTGGGCGGGCGGCGCTTCACCGCCGGCCAGATCGAGATGGCGGTCCTCTCCGGGGTCACCGGCTCGGGCGGCTACCAGGTGGTGATCGACCACGACCCGGCCGTCGGCGGTGACCGGCTGACCGTCCGCCTGGAACTGCTCAAGGAACTTGTCGACGACCCCGCCGGGGTGAGCGACGGCGTCCGGGAGCGGGCCGCCGCCGCGCTCGGCGTACCCGTCGAGGTGGAGCTGACCGACGGGCTCGACCCGATCGTCAGCACCGGCGCCTTCGTGAGCTGGAAGGCCGCCCGGATCGTCGACCGACGGGTCGAGGCCGACCACGAGACCCAGGTGGCGCAGCGGATGGCGGGCAACCGTGGCTACACCACCTGAGACCGTCGCCGACGAGCGGGTGCCGGCGCTGCCCGGGCCGCTCGCCGAGGCGTACGGGCGGCGCTGGCGCAGCGTGGTGGACGGCTGGGCGAGCCGGCCCGGCACCACGCTGGCCACGCTCGGCCCGCCCGGAACGTCCAGCCACCTGACCGCCGTGTTCCTCGCCGAGCGGCACGGGCTGCGCGTCGAGTTGTCCGACACCTTCGACGCGGTGCTCGCGGCGCTCGTGGACCGGCGGGTCGACCAGGCCCTCGTGCCGAGCGCCTATCAGGGGCTCACCCGCTTCCACTGGCACCGCGACCTGCGGTTGGAGGCCTACTTCGCGCAGGCCACCCCGGAGTACGGCATCGCGGCCCACCCGGCCCGCGAGCCGGACCTGTCCGGTGGCCAGCTCGCCGTGGCAGCCCTCTGGGAGGTGCGGCGGATCTTCACCGACCTCGCGCCACCGGGCCTGCGGGACCGGGAGGTCCGGTGGGTCGACGCCGACTCCACCCAGCACGCCGCCGAGATCCTCGCGGCAGGCGGCGCCGACCTCGCCGTGACAAACGCGCCCGGGGTCGACGGCCACGGCCTGCGGTGGGTGGCCCGCCGCCCGGGCGCCGAGATCGTGTGGACCCTGTTCGGCCGCCGCTGACACCAGACACCGAGAGAACCGGAGAGACACCCCGTGTCCCGACGAATGCTGCTGCACCGCGCCACTGTCCAGGAAGGACTGGGGGTGCACTCCCGACCGCACCACAGCGTGCTGCTCGACGGCGAGCGCATCGTGGCCGTCCTGCCCGAGGCGCAGGCGCCCCTGCACGACCCGGACATCGACGTCCTGGACCTCGACGGCCGGACGGTCATGCCGGGCATGACGCTCGGCCACACCCACATCGCGTACCTGAACGTGCTCGACGGCCGGGAGATGCTCTTCAAGTACACGATCCCGGAGGTCACCCTCGGCGCCGCCGCCAACGCGGCGGCGATGCTGCGGCTGGGCTACACCGCGTTCGTCGGCGCCGGCTCGGTCTCCGGCATCGACATGGCGCTGCGCCGGGCGATCGACGCCGGGCAGCTACCCGGTCCGCGCATCACCCCGTGCAGCCGGGACCTGATGGTGTCCGGCCCGCCGGAGCGCCGCAACCCGGCGGTCAAGCAACGCATCCCGAGCGACCTCATGCGGCTGGCCGACACCCCGGAAGAGCTGATCGAGTACGTCGACACCGAGGTCAAACAGGGCGCGGAGATCATCAAGGTCTTCTCCACAGGCGACGACACGTTCCCCAACGGGCGCTCGCACGAGCTGCTGTTCACGGCCGAGGAGCTGGTGATCGCGGCGCGGGCGGCACACGAGCGGGGAGTCCGGATCCGGGCCCACTCGCGCGGGCTGGGTGGCATCCGCAACGCCATCGCCGCCGGGGTCGACGTGATCGACCACGCCACGTACGCCGACGACGCGGCCCTGGAGGCGATCGCCGAGCGGGGCATCTTCGTGGTGCCGAGCCTGCACCAGCCGTACCGGCTGCTCACCACCGGCACCCAGCACGGCAAGACCCCGGAGTACCTGGAGACGCTCGAGTTCCAGGCCGAGGTGGAGAACACCCTGCGCATCCTGCCGCTGATGGTGGACATGGGCATCCCCATCGTGGCGGGTGACGACTTCGGGTTCGCGTGGACCCCGCACGGCCGCTACGCCGAGGAGCTGGAGACGTACGTGACGATGGCCGGCATCCCGGCGCCTGTGGTGCTGACCTGGGCCACCGCCAACGGCGCGCGGCTGGCCGGGCGCGGCGACGAGGCGGGCACGGTGCAGCCGGGCCGGCTGGCCGACCTGGTGGTCACCGACGGCGACCCGGCCGAGGACATCACGGTGCTGGGCCGGCCGGACGCGATCGAGCTGGTGCTGCTGGGCGGCCGGGTGGTCGCCGGGGACGCCGTCCGCTACCGCGCCGCACAGCCGGCGGGGGTGGCGTGATGCGGCGGTCCGTGCCTGTCGTCCCGCTGCTCGCCGTCGGGGCGTTCGCCATCGGCACCGACACCTTCGTCGTCGCGGGGGTCCTACCCGAGGTGGCCCGTACGCTGCGGGTGAGCGTCGCCTCGGCCGGCTGGGTGAGCACCGTCTTCGCCCTCGCGTACGCCCTCGCCGCCCCGGTGCTCGGCGCGCTGACCGGCCGGGTTGCGCGGCGTACCGTGCTGGTGGTCTCGCTTGTCGGGTTCACAGTGGGCAACGTCGCCTCCGCGCTCGCGCCGGACCTGCCGCTGCTGCTGCTGGCCCGCGTCCTCACGGCGGTCAGCGCGGCGCTCTACGTGCCGGCCGCCACCGCGTCGGCGGCCGCCTCGGCGCCACCCGAGCGGCGTGGCCGGGCCATGGCGGTGGTGCTCGGCGGCCTCTCCGCGGCCACAGTGGTCGGGGTGCCGTTCGGCACCTGGCTCGCCGCCGACCTGCAGTGGCGGGCCACCTTCTGGCTGCTCGCCGCCCTCGGCGCCTTCTGCGCGCTGGCGGTGCTCGTCGGCCTGCCGAGGCTGGCGCTGCCGCCCGGCCCGTCGCTTGCCGCCCGGCTCGCCCCGGCGCGGGAGGGCCGCGTCGGGTTGGCGGTGCTCACCACCGCGCTGTTCATGACCGGCGGCTACCTCGCCCTGACGTACGTCGGGGCGCTGCTCGCGCCGGCCACCGACGGCGACGGAACCCTGCTCGCGGTGCTGCTGCTGGTCTTCGGTGTGCCGGCGGTCGCCGGGACGGTGCTCGGCGGGCGGGCCACCGACCGGTGGGGTGGCCTGCCGGTGCTCGTGGTCGCGATCACCGGGCTCGCCCTGGTGCTTGTCACGCTGCCGCTGACCCGGCAGGCGCTGCTGCCGGCCGCGCTCGCCATGGCGGCGTGGGGCATCACCGCGATGGCCACGCAGCCGGCCCAGCAGCACCGGCTCTTCAGTGTCGCGCCGACCTCCGGGCCGCTGCTGCTGTCCCTCAACTCCTCGGCCACGTTCGTGGGCATCGCCCTCGGCGGCTTCCTGGGCAACCGGCTGCTGCGCCACGGCGGCGCGGACGCCCTCGACCTGCTCGGGCCGGTCGGCGCCGCGCTCTGCGTGCTGGCGGTGGGCACCACACTGCTCGGCGCGCGGGCCCGTGCCGACAGTCGCGACGACAGGCCGGCGACCGCCGGATTGGCCTCACCGGATCACCCCGGATTGGCCACACCCGGTGGTCGTCGCGCTGCGTACGGTCGGACCGACAATCGGACCCGAACCTCACGAGGATCACGATGACCCAGCTCAGCGACGGTGCGGACACCCTCACCGTCCGCATCGACGACCGGGTGCTGACCGCAGTGCCGGACTACGTGCTCGGCGTGCTCGCCGTGCCGGCGGTCGAGGTCGGCCCGGCGCCTCCCACCGTGTCGGCGCTGCTGACCGCCGCCGAGGACGCGCTGCACGCGGCCGGCCTGGACAAGGCGGGGGTGGCCGAGTTGCCGGGCATCGCCGCGTGGCGGGAGGCGTACCGGACGGTCGGGGTGAACCCGAACCGGTTCCCCTGCGCCGCCGAGTCGATCGCCCGGCGGGTCGCCAAGGGCGACCGGCTGCCCCGGATCAACGCCCTGGTCGACCTCTGCAACGCCGTCTCGCTCGACGCGGCGCTGCCGGTGGCCTCGTGCGCGGTCGACGGCATCACCGACCTGGTCGTCCGCCCGGCCGACGGCACCGAGACGTTCCTGCCCCTCGGCGTGCCCGACGCGCCCGAGCGGCCCGAACCGGGCGAGGTCGTCTACGCCGACGCGGACGGGCGAGCCCACTCCCGACGCTGGAACTGGCGGCAGGGGCACCTGGTCCGCACCGACGCGGGCCGGCACCGGCTGCTGCTCACCGTCGAGTCGGCCCACCCCGGCGGGCGCGCGGAGGTGGTCGACGCGCTGGCCCGGCTCGCCGCCGCCCTGGACGACCTGTCCGACGGCGCACGGCAGGAGGCGGTGCTCGACGGCGCGACGACAAGCGCCGTCCTGCGCACCGCGGGCCCGGTCGGCAGCGACAGTGGGAGCCGATCGTGAACCGCGCGATCCTGGTCATCTACCGACCGGCGGCCGGCCGGTACGCGGCCCAGTTCCGCAGCGTGGTGGCCGCCGCCGCCGAGCGGGGCGTGGCCACCGTGGCGCTGCTGCCGACCGGGCAGCCGGCCGCCGAGGCCGCCGACCTGCCCTGCTACCACGCCGACCTCGACGACACCGCTGCCGTCCGTTCGGTCGTCGCGACGATCGTCGCCACGCACCCGGTGCGGCGCATCTTCCCGCTCTTCGAGGGTGACGTGCTGACCGCCGCGTACTGCCGGCGCGACCACGGCATCGAGGGGCTCGACCCGGAGGAGGCCCTGACCTTCCGGGACAAGAACGTGATGCACCGCCGGGCCGTCGAGCTGGGCGTGCCGGTGGCCCGCTCGTGTCGCCCCGAGACGGTCGGGGCGGTCGCCGAGTTCGCCGCCGAGGTGGGCTGGCCGGTGGTGATCAAGCCGTACGCCGGCTGGGCCTGCGGCGACACCCACCGGGTGGACTCCGCCGAGGACCTGGCCCGGGTGTGGCCGCTGATCGCCGACGACAGGCACGACTACCGGGTGGAGGAGTACGTCCGGGGCGCCGAGTACCACGTCGACTCCCTGCTGCGCGACGGCGAGGTCGTCTTCGAGCAGCTCTCCCGCTACACGTACTCCGTCCTGGAGTTCCGCGACGAGCCCGGCGGCACGGTCTCCCGCAAGCACGACCTGACCTCGGCGGAGCGGCGCATCCTGGCCGCCAGCGCCACGGTCCTGCGCGGCTTCGGGATGCGTACTGGCGTGGCGCACGTGGAGTTCTTCCTCCGCGACGACGGCGAGGTGGTCTTCGGCGAGGCGGCCGCACGGGCCGGCGGCGGCTCGATCGTCCCCGCCATCCAGGCCGGCCGGGGTATCAACGTGGCGGGGGAGTGGTGCCGCCTGGAACTGGACCCGCAGCACGTGCCGGCGACCACCCTCGGCCCGGAGATCGGCACCGAATACCTCTGCTCCGACAGGTACGGCCGGATCACCGCGATCACCACTGCCGACGAGCTGCGGGCGCTCGACTCGGTGCGCGACGCGGACGTGTGGAAGTCCGTGGGCGACGTGCTCGCCGTGCCGACCGCCTCCAACGACGTGCTCGGCTGGTACGTCTGCGAGGGCCGGGACTTCGACGACGTCCGCGCCCGGTTCAAGGTCATCCGGGACTCCTTCGAGGTGCGTACCGAGCCGGTGGGGGAGCCGTCATGTGGCTGACCCGGTTCCGGGCCCTGCCGCGTCCGCTGCGGATGCTTGTCTACGCCTCGTTCATCAACCGGGCCGGCATGTTCGTGTTCCCGCTGCTCGCGGTCTACCTCGTGCAGAGCCGGCACCTCAGCACCGGCGAGGCGGGGGTGCTGATCTCCGTGGGCAGCACCGGACTGCTCGCCGGCAGCCTGCTCAGCGGCCCGATCTGCGCCCGCGCCGGCCGACGCGCCGCGCTGGTGTCGAGCCTGCTGCTCAACGCGGTCGGTTACCTGGGTCTCGCCCTGCTCGACGGCCCCACCTGGACGTACGCGGCGCTGCTCTTCGTCGCGCTGGTCGGGATGGGAATGTTCTCCCCGGCCGCGAACACGCTTATCGCCGACCTGACCGAGCCCGGTGAGCGGCCCTTCGCGTACACGGTCAGCTATCTCGCCAACAACCTCGGCATGGGGGTGGGTCCGCTGCTCGGCGGGTTCGCGGCGGCGTTCTCCTACCAGCTGATGTTCGCCGGGAACATCCTGCTCGGGCTGCTCGCGGCGGCCACCATCTGGCTCTTCGTGCCGGCGGACACCAGGCGTGCCCCGACGGCGTCGACGACAGCGAGCACCGGCCGTGCCGGACTGCTGCGCGACATCGACGTGGCGGTGCTGGTGCTCGTCTCGTTCTGCTACGTCGCGCCGCTGATCGGCCTGGAGTACACGCTGCCCCTCGCGGTCACCACAGTCCTGCACTCGTCGGTGGCGCTGGTCGGCGCGGTCTACACCATCAACAGCGTCGTCGTGGTCAGCGCCAGCCTGCTGATCGAGAAGCGGATCAAGGCGTACTCGACCCGGGTCCTGCTGATCGTGGCGGGCCTGCTCTGGTCGACCGGGATGGCCGTCCTGGTGTTCGCGTTCTCGCTGCCCGCCGTGCTGCTCTCCACAGTGGTCTGGACCCTCGGCGAGATCATCGCGTCGGTGGTGGTGCCCACCTACATCGCCGACCACGTGGCGGAGCACCGCGTCAGCGGCTTCATGGCCCTGAACGCCTTCGTGCTCAGCTCCGCCCGGCTCGTCGTGCCGATGGGTCTCGGCTTCGTCTGGCAGACCCAGGGACACCACCCCGTCCTCCTGCTGCTCCTGCTGACCCCGGTGGTCGGCATGGTCGCGTTCGCAGTGCTGCGGATCCGACCGGCCGTCCGGCCCGCGCCGGCACTCGCCGAACCGGCCACCGCAAGTCCCTGACACCCCACCCCGCATCGGAAGAGGCCATGACCGCGACGAAGTTCGTGCTGCCCGAGAGCGACATCCCGACGACCTGGTACAACGTGGTTCCCGACCTGCCCAAGGGGCTGCCCCCGATGCTGCACCCCGGCACCCGGGAACCCATCACCGCGGCGGACCTCGAACCGCTCTTCGCCACCGGCATGATCGAGCAGGAGTTCACCACCGAGCGGGACGTGGACATCCCCGGGGCGGTGCTCGACATCTACCGGCAGTGGCGGCCCAGCCCGCTCGTGCGCGCCCGTCGCCTGGAGCAGGCCCTCGACACGCCGGCCCGGATCTACTTCAAGTACGAGGGGGTCAGCCCCGCCGGCAGCCACAAGCCGAACACCGCCGTGCCGCAGGCGTACTACAGCAAGCTCGACGGCGTGCAGCGGCTCACCACCGAGACCGGCGCCGGCCAGTGGGGCAGCTCGCTCTCGATGGCCTGTGCGTACTTCGGCCTCGACTGCGAGGTCTTCATGGTGCGGATCAGCTACGACCAGAAGCCGTACCGTCGGGGACTGATGGAGACGTTCGGCGCTTCGGTCACCGCGAGCCCGAGCGACCGTACCGAGGCGGGCCGGGCGGCCCTCGCCGCCGACCCGGACTCCACCGGCAGCCTCGGCCTGGCCATCTCCGAGGCGGTGGAGGCGGCGATGTCCAGCGGCGGCGCCGCCAAGTACGCCCTCGGCTCGGTGCTCAACCTGGTGCTGATGCACCAGACGATCATCGGGCAGGAGGCGCTGCTCCAGCTCGCGATGGCCGACGACTACCCGGACATCGTGGTCGGCGCGGCCGGCGGCGGCTCCAACTTCGCCGGGCTGGCCCTGCCGTTCGTGCGACGCCAGTTCGGCGGTGGTCCGACGGTGCGGTTCATCGCGGCGGAGCCGGCCTCCTGCCCGTCGCTTACCCAGGGCAGCTACGACTACGACTTCGGCGACACCGCCGGGCTCACGCCGCTGGCCAAGATGCACACCCTGGGCCACGACTTCCACCCGCCGGCGATCCACGCCGGTGGTCTGCGCTACCACGGCATGGCCCCGATCGTCAGCGCGCTGCGGGACATCGACTTGATCGAGGCGCGGGCGGTGCCGCAGACCGCCTGCTTCGAGGCGGGGGTGCTGTTCGCCCGCAGCGAGGGGATCGTGCCGGCGCCGGAATCCACCCACGCCGTCCGCGTGGCGGTGGACGAGGCGCTGAGCTGCCGGGAGACGGGCGAGTCGAAGGCGATCGTCTTCTCCCTCTCCGGGCACGGCCACTTCGACATGCAGGCCTACATCGACTACTTCGCCGGGAAACTGACGGACTGACCTCGCAGAGGGTGGGCGCCGCTGCGGCGCTCACCCCTCGCGACGAGCACCGGGGGTGCCATTGCACAGCGAAGCAGCGACCATCCTCGCCATCAACGGATCGGAACGGGCCGGTGGCAACACCGACCACGCCATCGCGTACGCGGGCAAGCTGATCGCCGAGCGCGGCGCGATCCTGCGCACCATTGCCCTACGGGAGCACCGCATCTCGCCGTGCAGCCCGTGCGGTGACTGCAACAGCCGTACGCTGCCCTGCCAGGTGGACGACGACGTCCCCGCCCTGGTGGAGCAGATGGCCAGCGCCGACGGGCTGATCTACGCGGCTCCGGTGCACGGCTTCGGCCTCGCCCACCTCATGCAGGTCTTCATCGAGCGGGCGGGCGTCGGCTACCTGCGTTTCACCCGGCCGCTTGCCGACAAGGTCGGCGGCATCATCGTGACCGGGCGTCGGTACAGCGACTCCTCGGTGCACAACCAGATCGTCAACAACCTGCTGCTCAACCGGATGATCCTGGTGGGCAGCGGGTTCCCCGTCCTGTTGCGCAACACCACAGGCGCTCCCGGCCTGACCGACGTCGAGGGCGTCGACGCGCTGGAGCGGATGGTGCACCGGATGCTCGACATGGTGCAGCTGCTCAAGCAGCACCAGCGGGTCGACGGTGGGCCGGTCCTCCCGCGCCGCGACCGCAACGAACGCGTTCCGCGGCCCCGCCGCGCCGAAACCGCCCACACCAGAGGAGATATCGAGAATGTCCACTGAGCAGGTAGCCGCGCCGGTCGGCATCGACTTCCCGGCCACCGAGTGGGAGAGGTGGGACAAGCCGGGCGCCGAGGGGCGCGTCAAGATCTCGTACGTCGGCGGTCAGCGCCTGCGCCTGCTGGAGCTGCCGCCGGGCTTCGACGAGCACCACTGGTGCCTGCGCGGGCACACCGGCTACGTCCTGCAGGGCGAGTTCACCATCCACTTCCGGGACCGGTCGGTGCCGTGCCGCCCCGGCATGGGCTTCGTCATCCCCGACGACGAGGAGCACCGGTCCCAGGGCAGCGACGCCGAGCCCACGGTCGTCTTCGTGGTCGACGAGGTTCCGCAGCCGTGAGCGACGAGCACCTGATCGCGCCGTCGGCCGGCTCCTCGCCGACCGGCGGCGTCGACGGCCCGGCCCGGATCGCCGAGCTGCGGGTCGCCATCGACGCGCTGGACCAGCGCATCGTCGCCCTGCTGGCCGAGCGGACCCGGGTGGTGCAGGAGTTGACAGCCCACAAGACCGACGAGGCGACCGTCCGGTCGCCCGAGCGGGCACGGCAGGTGCTCGGCCGGGTGCACGACCTGGCCTCCCGCCAGGGCATTCCGCCCGAGGTCGCGGTCGGCACCTACCGTGCGCTCATCGACGAGCTGACCCGGATGCAGCTCGAGATGCTGGCGGCCCGCCGCGCCGCCGCGGCATCGGCGGAGAAGTGATGAGCCACCGCCCGCCCGTCGACCTGCGGCACGCCCTGGCCAGCCTCGACCCGCTCCCGGGCGAGCTGGTCCGCGTCGCCACGGAGCTGCCCGCCCGCTACGGCGTCTCCGCGCACTACGCCCGCTGGGCGGGTGCCCCGGCCGCTCCGCCCACCGGCGCCGGCCCAGCGGTGCTGTTCGACCGGGTGCGCCCCGACCACGGCCCGACCCGGGCGGTGCTGATGGGCCTCTACGGCACCCGCCGACGTGCCGCCGGCCTGCTCGGCTGCACGCCGGCCGAGCTGCCGCACCGGCTGCTCGACGCGGTGGCCGCCCCCTGTCCGCCGGTGCCCGCCCCCGACGCGTCCCGCTGGCCGCGCGAGACGCTGCCGGTGGACCTGACGGCGCTGCCGGTGCCGGTGCTCACCGACGAGGACGCCGGGCCGTACCTGACCCTCGGCGCGGTGCTCGCCACCGACCCGGACACCGGGGTCCGCAACCTGTCCGTGCACCGGATGTGCGTGCAGGGGCCCGACACGCTGACCATCTGGATGGTGCCCGGACGGGACCTGGAGCTCGCGCACCAGGCCGCTCTGCGCCGGGGGCGCCCGTTGCCGATCGCGATCCACCTCGGGCTGAGCCCGGCGGTGCTGCTGTCCTCCTGCTGCCCGACCTCGCTGGTCCCGCCCGAGGTCGACGAGCTGGCGGTGGCCGGCGCGCTCGCCGGTCAGCCGGTGGAACTGCTGCCCTGCGCCACCGTGGACGCCGAGTTCATCGCGCACGCCGAGTACGTCATCGAGGGCGAGTTGCGGGCCGACCGGGTGCCGGAGAGCGCGCACGGGTCGGTGGCCACGCCGGAGTTCCTCGGCTACCAGGGTCGGGCGCACCCCTCGTTGCCGCTGATCCGCATCACCGCGATCACCGCCCGGGAGAGCCCGATCCTGCAGGCGGTCTCGGGGCCCGGGCACGAGCAGTCGGTACTGCTCGGCTTCGGGATGGAGGCCGCGGTGCTGGACCTGCTGCGTCGTCGGGGGACGCCGGCCCTGGCGGCGCACTGCCACACGGCGGGCGGCGGCCAGCTCATGGTGGTGCTCCAGTGGCCGGCCAAGCGCGGCCCGGAGGACGACCTCGCGGTACGCGCCGCCGCCGAGGCGGTACTGGAGCAGTTCCGGATGGCCAAGCTGGTGCTGTGCGTGGGCGAGGACGTCGACATCGAGTCCGACCAGGACCTGTGGTGGGCGATGGTCACCCGCTTCCAGGCCGACCAGGACCTGCTGGTGCTGCCGGACCGGGAGGGTTTCCCGCTCGACCCGAGCCAGCACACCGGCTACTCCCCGTCGCTGTCGGCCGACGGGCGCACGGCGAAGGCGGTCTTCGACTGCACCGTCCCGTACGCCCAGCGCGCCCGGTTCCACCGGCCCCGATTCACCGAGCCGTCACGTCCCGCACCGCGGCGGCCAGCAGCGCCACTCCCTCGGTGATCCGGGCGGTGGGCAGCGCCGCGTACCCGATCAGGAACGTCGGCTCGGTCGGCGGGCGGGTGACGAAGTAGCCCGAGGCCGGATAGACCCGCACGCCCCGCGCGGCGGCGGCGCGCACGATCTCGGCCTCGCCGACGTCGGGCGCGCCGCCCAGGGTCACCAGTACGTGCAGCCCGGCCGCCGTGCCGGAGATCCGCACCCCCGCGCCGAAGTGCTCGTACAGCGCCTCCAACAGCCGGGCGCGCCGCTGCCGGTAGAGGCGGTCCATCCGTCCGATGTGGCGGGCGTACGCGCCGGAGGAGATGAAGTCGGCCAGCGCCTCCTGGGTCAGCGTCGGGGTCAGCCGGTCGGTGATCCACTTGACGCCCAGGAA
The DNA here is from genome assembly GCF_049841645.1 of Micromonospora sp. DT43. NCBI lineage: Bacteria > Bacillati > Actinomycetota > Actinomycetes > Micromonosporales > Micromonosporaceae > Micromonospora > Micromonospora sp. DT43. The sequence goes on from NZ_JBNCKR010000008.1 coordinate 182,782, forward strand.
CGACCGGACGAGGTGTGGCGGCAGCACCGCGTACCCGATGCGCAGTGAGGGGAAGAGGGTCTTGCTGAAGCTGCCGACGTAGACCACGTCCGCGTCCTGCGGGTCGGCGGCGAGCGACGGCAACCGCTCCTGCGCGAAGGTGAACTCGTTGTGGTAGTCGTCCTCCAGCACCGTGGCCCCGTGTTCGCGGGCCCAGCGCAGCAGCGCTCGTCGCCGCCGCTCGGACATGATGAATCCGGTCGGGAACTGGTGCGACGGGGTGACGTAGACCAGGCGTACCCGCGCGGGGTCGAGGCCGTGCGCGCGGACCCGGCACTCGATCTCGTCGACCCGCAGGCCCTCCTCGTCGACGCCGACCGGCACCACGGCGGCCCGCGAGTAGCCGAAGATCTGCCGCAGCACCGTGTGGCTCGGGTCCTCGATGATCACCACGTCGTCGGGGCCGACGAGCAGCCGGACCAGGATGTCCATGGCCTGGGTGGCACCGCTGGTCACCACCGTGTTCTCCCGGGTGGCGTCCAGGGCGCGACTGCGCCGCAGCAGCGCGGTGATCTGGGCACGCAACGCCGGTGCGCCCTCGGCCGGGCCGTAGCCCAGGGCCACCGCGTCGGCCCGGCTCACCGCGTCGGCGAGCGACTGCCGCCACCGGGCCACGGGAAAGCTGGCCAGCGCCGGGGTGCCGTGCCGGAAGTCGTACGTCCCGTCCGGCCGGTGCATCGGTGCCGGTTCCCACGGCTTCCACAGCGGACTGCCGGCGTCGGTGGGCAGTGGGGGTTCGGGCCGCAGGTGCGCGCGGGCGGCGCGCTGGGCCGGCGGCGGCGCGTCGGTGAGGGCGGCGCTGACCCGCGTGCCGGAACCGCGCCGCGAGGTGAGCACCCCGTTGGCCCGCAGCAGCTCGTACGCCCGGGTGATCACCGTCCGGGAGACTCCGAGCTGGTGCGCCAGCTCGCGGCTGGGCGGCACCGTGTCGCCGGGGCGCAGTCGGCCGGCCCGCACGGACTCGCTGATCTGGTCGCAGAGCTGCTGCTGCAACGGCACCGAACTGCCCCGGTCCAGTGTGACGAGGAGCTGGTCCGAACTCACCTGGACATGCTCCCCCGCTCGACGCCACCTGCGAGTCTAGGGCCTGCCGCCGTACCGAACCGGTCGATCACCATTGCTAGCCGGCCGGTCGGCGCAGCGGGGGTCAGGCTGCCCGGGAGGACCGCCGACGGGCCGGGCGGTCGGTCTGCACGAACGTCGACAGCCGGCCGTCGACGAGTCGACCGAGCACGTCCAGGAAGATCCTCCGGTCGCGCGACGGAACCGTGTCGAGGATGTCGCCCTGCAGCCGCGCGACGATCCGCCGCGCCTCGGCGACCAGCCGCTCGCCGTCGGGCGTGACGGTGACGATGCGGGCGCGTCTGTCGGTCGCCGAGGTGCGGCGTTCGACCAGGCCGGCACGTTCGAGCTCGTCGAGGGTGACGACCATCGTCGTCTTGTCGATGCCGCACATGTCGCCGAGCTGGCTCTGGGTGAACTCGCCGGTGCTGCCGCGATCGAGCACGCAGTAGGCCCGCGTCGAGATGCCCAGGCCGGAGAGGGCGGCGGCGTGCTCCTGTGCCAGCGCGTGGGTGGCCCAGGACATCAGGAACATCAGGTCGGGCGTCGCGCCGTCGGGGCCGGAGGTGCCGGTCGTCATGACGGCAGCCTAGCAACTAGTCCGTGACTCGAACTATCTCGGAGCAGAGTATCTCTCCGCCTGGTGGGAAGTTAAGAACGAGATAGTAAAGACCGGAACTTTCTGCTACGGTTCGATCTCGACAGCCTTTCCCCTCCACAAAGGAGTCGTCTCATGTCCACGGAAACCTCCACCCCCCGTGCCGTCGACGGCACCCCGCGCCTGCGCAACCGATCCATCGCCCTCGCGGTCGCCGTGCTCGCCGCCGTGGTCGTGTGGCTGATCGCCACCGTCGCCGGCGCGTCGCTCACCGTCGACCAGGGCGCCGGCCCCCAGGACGTCACGGTGCTCGCCGTGATCGTGACGTCCGCGCTCGCCGCCCTGCTCGGCTGGGGCCTGCTCGCGGTGCTCGAGCGCTTCTCGGCGCGCGCCACGACGATCTGGACCGCGATCGCCGTCGCCGTGCTCGTGCTGTCGCTCGTGCCGGCATCCCTGGTCGACGCCTCGGCCGGCACCACTGTCGCTCTCGTGCTGATGCACCTGGCGGTCGGTGCGGTAGTGATCCTGGGCTTCCGCCGGGCGGGTGCGCCGCGCGCCTGACGACGAGCGCTCTGCCGCAGGTCGAGGTTCATGGCTCTGACCTGCGGCTTTGTCGGATCTCGACAGGTGATTTCTCGGCCCGCGAGTGGTACGACTGGTGCAGCGAGGCGACGGCGGAAACCTGCCCGGGAGTCCGCCGAGTGGAAGCCGCGGCACCGTCGACAGAGGGAGCAGGCGAGCCGGTCGGCGCAGTCTCGGCCAGTAGGAGGTACCGACCGTGCATCGCAGAGACGCCACAACCCCGACCCGACCAGCCCGGGTGACTGTCGCTCGCGAATGCGCGGCCGGTGCCCCACCGTCACCAGCGGCGCGACGACCGTGACGGAGAGCGGCGAGAGCGCGGCCGCCGCCTACGAACGCGGCGTGGGTGCCGGGCGGATCGAGCAGCGTCTGCAGGGGCACGACGACCACCTGCGCCACATCAACGGGTCGATCGACTCGATGACCCGGGCGTTGCAGGCTCTCACCGAGGAGCTTCGCGCCAACGCCGCCATCCTGAGCGCCAACGTGGCCTCGGGGCGCCGGGACGCCCTTGAGCGGGACAGGATCGCGGCCGTCCGCATAGAGGAGGCGGGCCTCGTCGATTCGCGCAGGACGGTCCGGTGGACGAGGTGGCAGCGCTGGGTGGCCGTCGTGGGGGCCGTCATCCTGGTCGTGAACTTCGCCCTGGGCCTCTACCTGGCGTTCCGCCGCTGACCCGCCCTCAGCTACGAGTGCGGCTCAGCGCCAGCCCGCCGAGGCCCAGGGCGGCCAACCCCACCACGAGGGCCACGTACGCCCCACCGCGTCCGTTGCCGGTGCCGATTCCGCTGTCGGAGGTCGCCACCACCAGCGCGCCGAGGGCCACCCCGACCAGTCCCGCCGCCAACGCCACTGTCGCGCCGAGCAGCCCGCTGCCGGTGCCGACGCGACTGCTGGGGCGGGCCAGGGCCAGCGCGCCGACGATCACCCCGGCCAGACCCAGCAGGGAGGCCACGCTCGCCCCGAGTCGGCCGGCGCTCATGGTGGTCACGCTTGCCGCCAACGGCGCCGACGAGGTGTACGCGGCGGCCGGCGCGGCGAGACCGAATCCTCCCAGCAGGGCGGACGCGGCAGCGGTGCACAGCAGGCGTGCCGGCTTGAGGCTTCTCGACGTGAACATGTGTGTCTCCTTCGTCGTACGTCTCGGTGGTTGTGCTCGATCCTGTCGCCGGTTCGACCGCCGGTCGTCCAACGGATGGAGGCTCTTCCCGCTGCCGCCGCCGGCGTAGTCGACTGCCGCGCACGGCGCAGGCGCCGCCCGTCTACCGCGGACGCGGTAGGCGGCTGTCGTTCGCGCGCAGGAGTCGCCGGCTGTGCACCTCGGGCTAGGGTGCGCGCATGAGCACAGGGCGTGCCGGTGTGCGGGACTGGGCGATCGCCGTCGGTGTGACGGCGGTGCTGCTGGTCGCCGGGCTCTCCGCGGACCAGTCCACGATCGACAGCGACCTGCTGGGCTATCCGCTGCTGGCGGCAAGCGGTCTGGCGTTGGCGGCGCGTCGCCGGGCGCCCATTGCCGTCCTGGCCGTCACCGGTTTGTGCGCGGTGGGCTACCAGGCGGTCGGATTCGACGTACCTGCCGTCGCCTTCCTGTTCGCTGTGTACACAGGCGTGCGGGCGGGCCATCGCGTCATCACTGTCGCCGCCGCCGTGCTGATGCTCGTCGCTCTTCCCCTCGCCGCCCTCGCACCGCCGCAGGACCTGCCCCCCGGGGAGGCGTTCGCCCGGGCCCGGGGCGCGCTCGAGGTGGCGTGGCTGATCGCCGCCGGCGCCGCGGGTGAGGCGTTGCGGCAGGCCGAGCGGCGGGCGGACGAGGCCGAGCGCACCCGGGAGGAGACCGCGCGACGCCGCGCCGACGAGGAGCGGCTGCACATCGCGCGGGAGCTGCACGACTCCCTCACCCACCAGATCTCGATCATCAAGGTGCAGGCCGAGGTGGCTGTGCACCTGGCCCGCCGGCGTGGCGAGGCGGTGCCGGAGGCGCTGCTGGCGATCCGGGAGGCCGGCCGGGAGGCGAGCCGGGAGTTGCGCGCGACCCTGGAGGCCCTGCGCGACGACGGCAGGAACCCGCCGCGCGGCCTCGAACACCTACCCGAGCTGGTGGAGCGGGCCCGGCTGGCCGGGCTGGACACGACGCTGACGGTCGAGGGCGAACGGCAGGCCGTGCCGGCCGCCGTGGACCGGACCGCCTACCGGATCGTGCAGGAGTCGCTCACAAACGTGGCTCGGCACGCCGCCGCGGCCACCGCGTCGGTCCGTGTCGACTACCGGCCGGACGCCCTCGCGATCCGCGTGGACGACGACGGTACGGCCACGCTGGCCGCCGCGCCGACGCCCGGAGTCGGGCTGCTCGGGATGCGGGAACGGGTCACCGCCCTGGGCGGTCGCCTCCACGCGGCCCCGCGCGACGAGGGCGGCTTCACCGTCCACGCGGAACTCCCCGTCGGCCCGCCCGCGTGATCCGCGTCCTGCTGGTCGACGACCAGGCGCTCCTGCGCAGTGGCTTCCGCGCGCTCCTCGACATCGAGGACGACATCGAGGTGGTGGCCGAGGCCGCCGACGGTCGTGAGGGGGTGGCCCTCGCCCGGCGTCACCTGCCCGACATCGCGCTCATCGACATCCAGATGCCGGTGCTGGACGGCATCGAGGCGACCCGACTCATCGCCGCCGACCCGGCCCTGGCCGGGGTGCACGTGGTCATCCTGACCAACTACGGCCTCGACGAACACGTCTTCCACGCGCTGCGCGCCGGCGCCGCCGGATTCCTCGTGAAGGACATCGAGCCGGAGGACTTCCTGCACGCCGTACGCGTCGCCGCGCGGGGCGACGCGCTGCTCGCTCCGTCGATCACCCGCCGGCTCATCGACAGGTACGTCGCCGAGCCGCGCCACCTGCGGGCCCCGACCGGCCTGCGGGAGTTGACCACCCGGGAACGCGAGGCCGTCGTCCTGGTCGCCCAGGGCCTCTCGAACGACGAGATCGCCGCGCGCATGGTGATCAGCCCGTTGACCGCCAAGACCCACATCAACCGGGCCATGGCCAAGCTGCACGTCCGTGACCGCGCCCAACTCGTTGTCGTCGCGTACGAGTCGGGTCTGGTGGCCCCGCGCCGAGACTGACCCGGCGGCGCGGACCAGGGGCGGCGCCGGCGCTCACCGCGTGGGGCCCGATTCGGCGCGTGCCATGATTGCGCCATGGGCAAGCAGCAGCACGTCGGCGGGGCCGACCGGGACAACGGGTCGGAAACCACTGCCGACCGTCCGACCGGTGGTGGGGCGGACGCGCGGCTCGCCGTCGCACACGACCCCACAACGCCACAGATGACCCTCATCGACCTGGCGTCCGACGCGTCGGTCGCGGTCCGCAAGGCGGTAGCGGCCCGGCCGGACGCGCCCGCGCAGGCGCTGCGGTCGTTGACCCGCGACCATGATCGTCAGGTCCGGGAGGCTGTGGCGCGCAATCCCGCGACCTCGGTCGGCAATCTCCTGCGCCTGGTCAAGGACCCGGACCGGTGGGTCCGCTGGGCCGTCGGCGGCAACCCGGCCTGCGACGAGTCGGTCCGCCGGGTGATGGCGGCCGCCCCCGACAAGGAGCTTCGGGGCCTGCTCGCCGAGAGCCGCGACCTGGAGCCCGAGCTGGCCGCCCGACTGGTCGACGACGTCTCACCCGAGGTCCGCGAACGGCTCGCCACCCACACCCACGATCCCGACGTCATCGTCGCACTGCTGGCCGACCGCACCGTCCGCGTCCGCAAGGGGCTCGCCCGCAACCCGCGGACCACCGCCACGCAGCGCAGCGCCCTGGCCACCGACCCGTCGGTCGACGTGCGGGCCGCGCTCGTCCGCGCGCTGGAGCTGGGCGAGGAGGATCTCGCGGGTCTGGTCGACGACCGTTCGGTGCAGGTGCGGCTGGCGATGGCCACGTCCGAGATCGTTCCGTCGCACGTCCGGCAGACGCTCGAACGCGACCCCGACGAGATGGTGGCCGCCGCGGCACGGGACTTTCGCCCCGGGGCCGGCAGTTCCCCTGTGGTGCGGGCGCCCCGCATCGGTTCCCGACGCTCCGGCACCGGCCCGGGCCGGCCGGGCCGCGCCGCGCGCTGAGGCCGCGCCGCGCCGCGCGCTGAGACTGCGACAGCCGGCCCGCTCGGGCTATCGGCGCGACGCTCCGGCCTGCGACGGGGAGGGCGAGGTGACGCGGGAACCGGTCGTGGACGGCGACGCCGCCTCGACCGGGAGATCCCGGCCCGCGAGGCGGCGGAGAAGTTCCCGGATCTGCCGCTTGTCCGCGGCGGGGACCGTGTCGTCGAGCAACCGTCGGCGGATGGTGCCCATGTCCGCCTCGACCTCCGCCAGCGCCCGTGGCGTCACGGCGGCGTTCGGCATGGCGAGCGGCCGGATCGCGGCGGCGATGGAGAGGCCGAGGGTGGCGCAGAGGCTACGGACCTTCGCCAGTTCGGGGTAGCGCTGCCAGTCACCGGCGAGCCAGCGGAACAGCGTCGAGCGGCTGACGCCGGTGTGGTGCGCGATGTCGCCGACGGTCCAACCGTGCTCCTCGCGGGCGTCGTCGACGGCCTGGCGGACGAACTGCGCGAAGGCCATCTGAGGTGTCATGGGGTAGGTGTCCATCCTCAGTCGTGCCCTCCCACCCGGGATCGCCTCGGTGTACCCGGCTCGATGGTCAGTTCTGATCACCCATTCCGAAGACGTCGTACCACTGATCGTCTACCAGCTTCTGTGGTGGCGCAGCGGCGGCCGACCCGACGGCCTACTCGTTCGAGGTGCGCCGGATACTCAAATGCCGTTCGCCCCTGTTCGTGACCGGCCGTCGGGTTCACGGACTGTGATGGTCGCCGCAGCACTGCGACTACGCCGCGTGACCTGGGTACCGTTCGTCGAATCAGGTACCGTCCCCTGTCACACGTCTTCGCACCAACCTGGCTGCCCGTCACGGCGGGAGCCGCACCGGAGGGACACACTCGTGAGAGTCCGTAGCGCAGTCCGTCAGGCCGGCCTCGTCGCGGCGGTCGCCGCTCTGGCGTTGAGCGCGGGATGCGCCAAGAAGGACGACAGCGAGGTCCAGGCGAGCGGGGTCAAGCTGGTCGAGGCCGGCAAGCTCACCGTCTGCACCCACCTGCCGTACCCGCCGTTCCAGTCGAAGGACGCCAGCGGCAAGGTCACCGGGTTCGACGTCGACGTGATGGACCTCGTGGCCAAGGAGCTGGGCGTCGAGCAGACGATCATCGACACGCCGTTCGAGGGGATCAAGTCCGGTCAGGACCTGAACACCGGCAAGTGCGACGCGGCCGCCGCCGGGATGACCATCACCGCCGAACGGCAGAAGGTGATGAACTTCTCCGACCCGTACTTCGACGCCACCCAGGCGATGCTTGTGAAGAGCGGCAAGACCTACAAGACGCTCGACGACCTGCGGGGCAAGAAGGTGGGCGTGCAGGCGGCCACCACCGGCCGTGACTACGCCAAGAAGTTCGAGAAGGAGAAGGGTCTGCAGCTCGTCGAGTTCGAGGACCTCGCCGCCGAGCAGCAGGCGCTCGCCAACGGCCAGGTCGAGGCCGCCATCAACGACCTGCCGGTGTGGAGCGAGTACCTGAAGAAGAACCCGGGCGGGTTCCAGGTGACCGCCGAGTTCGACACCGGCGAGCAGTACGGGTTCTCGGTGAAGAAGGACGGCAACCCGGAACTGCTCAAGAAGATCAACGAGACGCTGGCCAAGGCCAAGCAGGACGGCTCGTACGACGCGATCTACGAAAAGTGGATCGGCAAGCGGCCGAGCGCCTGATCGAAGCTCAGTGGGGGAGGGCGCGCGTGCTGTGCGCCCTCCCCGTCGACACACTCCGGGAAGGCAACGAGCCGACGTGAAGCTGCGACGCCGCCAGCGGGAACGACTGTCCCTCGGCATCCAGTACCTGGTCTTCGTCGCGATCATCGTCGCGGTTCTCGCAGCAGCGGACTGGGGCCGGTTGGCCGACGCGTTCTTCCGCGTCGACATCATCGAGTCGATGTTCCCGACGATCATCACCGTGGCGCTGCGCAACACGATCCTCTACACGGTGGGCGCGTTCGCCTTCGGCCTCGTCTTCGGCACCATCCTCGCGCTGATGCGGCTGTCCCGGGTGGCGCCGTACCGCTGGCTGGCGACCGCGTACATCGAGCTGTTCCGGGGTCTGCCGGCGCTGCTGGTGCTCTTCCTCGTCGGGTACGGCATCCCCATCGCCTTCCCGGAGCGGGAGATTCCCGGCGGTGTGTTCGGCTCGATCGCCATCGGTCTCGGCCTGACCGCCGCCGCGTACATGGCCGAGACCATCCGGGCCGGCATCCAGGCCGTGCCGAAGGGGCAGATGGAGGCGGCCCGCACCCTCGGCATGTCGCACGTCACGGCCATGCGCACCATCGTCATCCCGCAGGCGTTCCGGATCGTCATCCCGCCGCTGACGAACGAGCTCATCCTGCTCACCAAGGACTCGTCGCTGGCCTACGTTCTGGGCGTGACGGCATCGACCATCGAGGTCACCAAGTTCGGCCGGGACATGCTCAACGACCGGGTGAACGCCACGCCGCTGCTGGTGGCCGGCCTCGCGTACCTGGTCATCACCCTGCCCCTGTCCCAGGTGGTGCGCCGCCTCGAACTCCGCTACGCCAAGGCCCGGTGACCCGCATGACGACCATCCCGTCCCGTCCCGCGGTCGAGATCCGCGATCTGCACAAGTCCTTCGGGGCGCTCGAGGTGCTCAAGGGCATCGACTTCGAGGTCGGCCAGGGCGAGGTCGTCTGCGTGATCGGGCCGTCCGGCTCCGGCAAGTCGACGCTGCTGCGCTGCGTCGACCTCCTCGAGGAGCCGACCGCCGGCACGATCTGGGTGAACGGCGTCGAGATGACCGACCCGGACGTCGAGATCGACGCCGTACGCCGGGGCATCGGCATGGTGTTCCAGTCGTTCAACCTGTTTCCACACCTGACCGTGCTGAACAACCTCACCGTCGCCCAGCGGCGGGTGCTGCGACGCGGACGCGCCGAGGCCGAGCGGATCGCGCGGGCCAACCTGGAGCGTGTCGGCCTGAGCGACAAGGCCGACGCATACCCGGCGCAGCTCTCCGGCGGGCAGCAGCAGCGGGCCGCGATCGCCCGGTCGTTGTCGATGGAGCCGAAGCTGATGCTCTTCGACGAGCCGACCTCGGCGCTCGACCCGGAGCTGGTCGGCGACGTGCTCACCGTCATGCGCAAGCTGGCCGAGGACGGCATGACGATGATGGTGGTCACCCACGAGATGGCGTTCGCCCGGGACGTCGCGGACCGGGTCGTGTTCATGGACGGTGGCGTCGTGGTCGAGCAGGGGCCGCCGCAGGAGGTGCTGGGCGCGCCGAAGCACGAACGGACCCGCGCGTTCCTCGCCCGGGTCCTCGACCCGACCCGGGTGGAGCGGCTCGGTCAGCCCGACCAGTCGCCGGAGCCGCCCGAGGCCCCAGGCCTGCCGGCCGACGGCCGCCACACCGTCTGACCACGCCACAGCGCCTGGTCAATCGACGTACGTTGTGATCCCGCGGTAATCTTCCTGCAATCAGACCTGTACTTTCGTCGATGGATTACATAAGTTGGGTTCATCCATCGAAAGTTCTGAGTCTTCCGAGCGAAGTCCGCGACGATCCTCACCTCAGTCGTGCTGCCGCCTTGTGCTCGGCGGTCGATGCACCCTGCACTCGTCGTGTCTTCGCCCGGTCGGGAACGGAGACCCATGGACGATCACGCCGTTGGCTCCCAGCGCCATCTGTCCCGCCGATCACTGATCGCGACCGGGGCGCTCGCCGCCGGAGCGTTGGGCGCGTCCGCCCCCACGCTCGGCGGCGCGTTCGGAGGCAGCCCGGCCCGGGCCGCCGCCGGAGTGACCAAGAAGGTCACCATCTACGCCGAGCAGCTGCCCGGCGGGCTGTTCGGGTACGGCCTCGCCCCCGGCCAGGCCACCGTGCCGGGGCCCGTACTGGAGATCTACGAGGGTGACACCCTGGAGATCACCCTGGTCAACACCACCGACCAGCGGCTGTCCATCCACCCGCACGGGGTGGACTACAGCACCGACTCCGACGGCAGCCCGCTCAACGCCTCCTTCAACAATCCCGGCGAGACCCGGACGTACGTCTGGCGCTCCCACGAGATGGTGGCCGCGGCGGGCCGCCGGTACATGCCGGGCAGCGCCGGCTACTGGCACTACCACGATCACGCCATGGGTACCGACCACGGCACAGCCGGAGTCGCGAAGGGCCTGTACGGGGCACTGATCGTCCGCCGCCGTGGTGACATCCTGCCGGAGAAGCAGTTCACAGTCGTGTTCCACGACATGACGATCAACAACCGGATGGCCCCGGACACGCCGATGTTCGAGGCGACCCTGGGCCAGCGGGTGGAGTGGCTCGCCATCGGCCACGGCAACCTGTTCCACACCTTCCACCTGCACGCCCACCGCTGGGCGGACAACCGCACCGGAATGCTGGAGGGACCGGCCGACCCGAGCCTGGTCATCGACAACAAGGACCTCAACCCGGGCAGCTCGTTCGGGTTCCAGGTGCTGGCCGGCGAGGGCGTCGGCCCCGGCGCCTGGATGTACCACTGCCACGTGCAGAACCACTCCGACGGCGGCATGGCCGGGATCTTCCTGGTGCGCAACGCCGACGGCAGCATGCCCCCCGGCGCCGAGGAGGCGATCCACCGGTTCCAGGGCCACACCCACACGCACGGAAGCTGACCGAAAGTGGGGACGGGGATGACCAGAGACGTACGACGAGCCCTCGCCGCGGTAGCGGCCTTCGCCACACTGATTCCGGGCGCGGCAACCGCCACGGCGGCGACCGCCGCGCCGCGACCCGCGACCGCCGCCCCGGCGGCACAGGCACCCAGGACCGCCGTGCTCGTGTTCCACGGGCCGGTCGCCGAGCAGCAGGACCCGGTGTCGCGCGCCGTCGACACCATCCGACAGCTTGCGGTCAGTCATGACATCGATGTCACAGCCACCACGGATCCGGGCGTTTTCACGCAGACCGGGCTGTCCGCGTACCGCAGCGTGGTGTTTCTCTCCGCGACGGGCGCCGCGCTCAACCGCGACCAGGAGTCGGCGCTGCAGGGCTACATGAAGGCCGGCGGCGGCTTCGTCGGCATCGCCGACGCCGCCCGCGCGCAGGTCGACTCCACCTGGTTCACAGGCCTGATCGGCACCCGCCCGGCGGGTGCCATCCCGGTCGCCGAGCCGGTGGCCGCGGTGACCGCCAGCGGCGAGAATCCGCCGACCGAGAGCAAGGAGAAGCTGACCGACGGCGACGCCAACACCAAGTGGCTGGTCCGCACCCCGACGGCGTGGGTGGCGTACCAGCTGGCCGCGCCCAAACGGATCACCGGGTACGCGCTGACGTCGGCAAACGACTTCGTCGGACGGGACCCGAAGGACTGGACTCTGCAGGGCTCCACCGACGGCCAGAGCTGGTCCGATCTGGACCGGCGCACCAACCAGACCTTCGCGGAGCGGTTCCAGACCCGGCGGTTCGACATCGCCACGCCGCAGGAGTTCACCCGCTACCGGCTGAACATCACCGCCAACAGCGGTGAGCCGCTGATCCAGCTCGCCGACCTGCGCCTGTTCACCGGCGCGGCCACCGCGCCGCCGCCGACCCCCGTGAACCGCGCGGTGGTCGACATCCTGGACCGGAAGCACCCGGCCACGGCGTCGCTGCCCCTGACGCTCACCCGGTCGGACCGCTGGGACAACTGGGACCCGAACCCGATCGGCAGCGTGCACACGCTCGCCCAGGTCGAGGAGCGGCACTACGACCCGGGACCGGGCGCCAACGGCCCGTTCCACCCGGTGTCCTGGTGCCGGGACTACGACGGTGGCAGGTCGTTCTACACGGGCATGGGTCACACCGAGGGCAGCTACGGTGAGGAGGCGTTCCGCGCGCACCTGGCCGGGGCGCTGAACTGGACCACCGGTCGCGTACGCGGCGACTGCCAGGCGACGATCGCCGCGAACTACAAGGTGGAGCGACTCACCGCTGCGAACCAGACCGGTCAGCTGGACCAGATCGGCGAGCCGCACGGGCTGACCATCGCCCCGGACGGCACCGTCTTCTACGTCGGCAAGGCGGCCTGCCCGAGCGGCCCGATCGCGGACTGGAACGACCCGAAGGTCGGCCTGGGCTGCGGCACCATCCACTCCTGGGACCCACGGACCAAGCAGGTCAAGCTGCTCACCACCCTGGAGGTGATGGGCAACCGGGGCAGCGGCTCCGAGTTGGTGAAGAACGAGGAGGGTCTGCTCGGCATCGTGCCCGACCCCGCGTTCGCCGACAACGGGTGGCTCTACGTCTACTGGATGCCGCACGAGTCGATCGACCGGGTGCAGCGGGTCGGGCAGCGCACCGTCTCCCGGTTCACCTACGACCGCGAGAAGCAGACCATCGACCAGGCCACCCGCAAGGACCTGCTGAAGTTCCCGGTGCAGATCCACAGCTGCTGCCACGCCGGCGGCGGGATGGCGTTCGACGCGAAGGGCAACCTGTACGTCGGCTCCGGCGACAACAACTCCTCGGAGGGGTCGCAGGGCTACTCCGGCAACAACTGGACGCAGGAGTACCAGGGCATCTCGTTCCAGGACGCCCGTCGCACGGCGGGCAACACCAACGACCTCGCCGGCAAGATCATCCGGATTCACCCGGAGGCCGACGGCACGTACACCATCCCGGAGGGCAACCTCTTCCCGCCGGGCACCGAGAAGACCCGCCCGGAGATCTACGTGATGGGCGTGCGCAACATCGCCCGCCTCCAGGTCGACCCGGAGCACCAGTGGCTGACCGCCGGCTGGGTCGGCCCGGACGCCGCGTCGCCAAGCCCCACCCTGGGCCCCGCCAAGTACGAGACGGCCACCATCATCACCTCGGCCGGCAACCAGGGTTGGCCGTACTGCATGGGCAACCGGCAGCCGTACCGGGACCGGAGCAGCACCGACGCGAGCGTACTGACCGGCTGGTACGACTGCGGCGACCTGAAGAACACCTCGCCGCGCAACACCGGACAGGTGGACATCCCGGCGGCCCGGGACAACATGATCTGGTATTCGCCGGACGGCGGCGGCCCGGTGTTCCCGAAGCGCACCGACGGAAGCGGCCTGCCCACCTACGTCGCTGCCGACGCCACCTACACCCAGCCGTACCTGCGCGGCGGCGGGCAGGCCATCATGTCCGGCCCCACCTACCACCGCGACCGGGTCGACCCGAGCAGCACGGTGGCGTGGCCGGCGTACTGGGACGAGAAGTGGTTCATCGGCGACCAGTCGAACGCCGCCAACCGGGTCGCCGTCACCGTCGACCCCGCAGGCGTGCCGACGGCCACCCCGCCGGTGTACGCGGAGTCGCTGCGCGCCATCATCCCCAGCGGCAACGGCGACACCCGGCTGCAGAGCTGGATGGACGCCAAGTTCGGCCCGGACGGCGCGCTCTACCTGCTCGACTACGGAGGCGGGTTCTTCAGCCTGCACCCCAACCAGAAGCTCATCCGGATCACCTACACCGGCGGGGCGCCCACCCCGGCACCGGCGGCGACCTCCGTGGCCGTGCAGAACAAGCCGTTGACTGTCGCCTTCACCGGCTCCCGGTCCGGCGGCGTGAGCCACCGGTGGGAGTTCGGCGACGGCGCCTCGTCCACCGAGGCGGACCCCCGCCACACGTACGCCACTGTCGGCACCTACACCGCGAAGCTCACCGTCACGTACGCCGACGGCGAGACGGCCACGGTGCAGACCACTGTCACGGTCGGCTGCGCGGTGCCGGACTCCCGGGACACGGTGTGGCTCGACGACACGGACACCGCGGTGCCCAGCCGTACGGTCGGGCAGGGCTGCACGATCAACGACCTGATCGACGACGAGAGCACCTGGCCCGACCACAACGCCTTCGTCCGGCACGTGAGCGCGGTGACAGGCGCGTTGCAGGACGACGGCCTGCTCAACGCCCGCGAGGCGGGCACGCTCACCCGCCTGGCGGCAGCGTCCGACATCGGCCGGGACGGGCGCACCGGATACGAGCCGCTCTACGACGGCACCGCCGAGTCGCTGCGCGGTTGGCAGCAGGCGCCGACAGGGTCGTTCAGCATCCAGCCGGACGGAGCGCTGCGTTCCAGCGGCGGCCTGGGCATGCTCTGGCACACCAGGGAGCTTGCGGACTTCTCGCTGAAGGTGCAGTTCCGGGACATCGCGCCGGGCACCGGCCGCGCCAACACTGGTGTCTTCATCCGGTTCCCCGACCTGCGTACCCCGCTGGAGCAGCGGCCGCCGGGCAGCTGCGGCACGGTCGGGTCGGCCCGGACCTCGCCGGCCTGGATGGCGATCTACTGCGGACACGAGATCCAGATCTACGACGGGGAGACCGGCGAGCCGCAGAAGACCGGCTCGGTCTACAACTTCGACCCGGTGCCGCTCGCCCAGGCCGGCGTCACGCCGAAGAACGTGTGGAACGACTACGAGATCCGGGTGGTCGGGCAGCACTACACGATGATCCGCAACGGCGTGGTGATCAACGAGTTCGACAACACGCCGGGCAAGCAGTCCTCCCGGGCCGGCGACCCGCCGACCGACCTGCGGCAGTTCCTGTCCGGCTTCATCGGCCTGCAGAACCACGGTGACAACGACCTGACCGAGTTCCGCAACATCCGCGTGCGGGAACTCTAGGAGAGACCATGATCCGACGACTCACGGCCGCCGTGGCGGCGCTCCTGCTCACGCTCACGCCGCTGGCCGCGCCACAGGCCTCCGCTGCCCCGCGCGCCGCCGCGGACCAGGTGCTGACCTGGACCGCCGACGACAACACCACCCGCTACAAGTCCGTGCCCACCACAGCGGTGGCCGGCGCGGCGACGATCGTCTGGGAGAACAGCGCGGCCACCGGCAACACCACAGGGATGCCGCACACCCTGACCTTCGACACCAGCACCGAGGGCTACAACCACGACGTCACGGTCAACATCCTGGCCAGCCCGTTCGACGCCAACGACGGCCGCCACCAGGCGACTGTCACGCTGACCCCGGGCCGGTACCGCTACTTCTGCGCGATCCCCGGCCACAGCCAGATGGTCGGCGAACTGGTCGTCACCGACGGCGGGGGAGGCGACGACACCACGCCGCCGACGGTCACCGCCGCCGTGTCGGGCGACCAGGACCAGGACGGCAACTACGTCGGTACGGCGTCGGTGACCGTCACGGCCACCGACGCCGGCTCGGGCGTGGAGACCGTCGAGTACCAGGTCGACGACACCAGCTTCCAGCCGTACGCCCAGCCGGTGCAGGTGAGCGCGGTCGGCGATCACTCGGTGCAGTTCCGCGCCACCGACCAGGCCGGCAACACCAGCGCGGTCGGCTCGGTGTCGTTCCGGATCGTCGAGCCGACCGAGGAGGACACCACCGCGCCGGTGGTCACGGCCGCGCTGGCCGGCGACCGCGACGGCGACGGCAACTACGTGGGTACGGCCACCGCCACGCTTACCGCCACCGACGCCGGCTCCGGGGTCGCCACCATCGAGTACGCGCTGGATGACGGCGCCTTCGCCGCGTACACGAGCCCGGTCGTGGTGACCGCGGTAGGGATGCACATGCTGCACTACCGGGCGACCGACGTCGCCGGCAACACCTCGGCCGAGCAGATGGCCCACTTCACAGTCGTCGCCCCGCCGGAGGAGGACGACACCCCGCCCGCCGTGGCCGCCACGGTCACCGGCGAGCGGGACGCCGACGGCGCGTACGTCGGCGTCGCGACAGTCACCGTCACCGCGACCGACACGGGGTCGGGCGTGGCGTCGGTCGAGTACGCGCTCGACACCGGCGCCTGGACCGCGTACGCCGGCCCGGTAAGCGTCCGCACCGTCGGCGCGCACACCCTGCGGTACCGGGCGACCGACACCGCGGGGAACGCCGCAGCCGAGCAGTCGGCGACGTTCACTGTGGTGGCCGACGGCACCGACGCCTGCCCCGCGTCCGACACACGGGGCACTGTGGTCATCGACGGCGACGACACCGGCGTGGCCAACGTCGACACCGGCGACGGTTGCACGATCAACGATCTGATCGACGAACACGCCGACTACCCCGGCCACGCCGACTTCGTCCGGCACGTCGAGGCGGTAACCGCCGCGCTGGTGAGCGGCGGAACGCTCAACAAGCGGCAGCAGGGCGCCATCGTCCGGGCCGCGGCCCGATCGGACGTCGGCGCATGAGCACCCGAATCTCATCGACAGGGAGTACCACGATGCCCGGACGTACCGCCGCCAAGCTGGCCACCGTGACCGCAGTCATCGCCGCCTCGGTGCTGGCCGTGGCACCCACCGCCCACGCCGACCTGGTCACCCACTGCATCGGCACCGGCGGTGCGGTGACCGTGCCCAACGACCTGCTCGTTCCGGCCGGTGAGTCCTGCGCGCTGACCGGTACCACGATCACCGGCAACGTCACGGTCGCCGCAGGCGCCAACCTGGTGGTCACCGGTGGCCGGGTCAGCGGTGAGGTACGCGTCGCCGCCGACGGCTACCTCGACGCCACCGAGACGAGCGTCGACGGCCAGGTGGTGTTGGCCGCCGGCGGGTACGGGATCTACCTCTCCGACGCCCGGACCGGGGCCGTGACCGTGCGGCCGAAGGGCACGACGACAATCGACAGTTTCCTGTTCGCCGAGGCGGCGACGATCGCCGGGACCGTCACCGTCGGCGCCGGTGAGGTCCGGCTCGACCGGGGTACGCAGGTGGAACGCAACGTCAGCAGCACCGGCACCTACTACACCGACGTGCACGACTCGTTCGTCGACGGCACCCTCTCGGTGCTCAACAGCGCCACCGGCAGTGTCGTGTGCGGCAGCGCCGTCCGGGGTCGGGCCACGTTCGCCGGCAACCTCGGTGGCGTCCAACTTGGCCCGAACGGCGCCCTCGACAGCTGCGCCTCCGGCGGCTACTGGGGCGCGGACGTCAGCGTCACCAGCACCACCGGTGGTGTGAGCGTCGACGACAACATTATCAACGGTGGATTGACGGTGACGGGCAACAACCCGGCCGCCCAGGTGGCCGCGAACAACCGCATCCGCGGCGGAGTGACAGGCGACCAGGTCGCGCCGAGCGCCAACCGGGCGGCTCGGATGGCCGACGCCGACCGGGACGACGCCGGCGACCAGCGGGCGGAGACCCGTCGTACCTCGGCGGTGCAGGAGGCCACGGCGGCCGGCGCCGCGAAGCTCTAGAGGAGTAGATCCTGACCCCTGGCCGCGGCGGTGGGCGCAGCCAGCGGCCGGCGGCCGGCGGTGACAGTCGGTTACCTCGGTCGGGACGGATGCGGTAGTGAGCGGTATACCTCAGAGGTATGAATATGCCTCTGAGGTATACCGCTCATGAGCACCTCGGCATGGCGGGCCGGGCGAGAGCCTCCGCTCCTGGCGGGGAGGGCCATTACTGTTCGGTGCGGCCGTAGAAGGCGCTCGGGTCGTCGGCCAGGTCGCGGGCCGTGGAGTACACCTTGGCCGCGCCGCGTTCGAGCAGTTGTCGGGTGAAGTGCCGGCCGATGCCACGGTTGGCACCGGTGACCAGCGCGATCGAGCCTGAGATCTGCATGGTGTCCCCCGCTGTGATTCGACGTGACTCGGTACGCGACCTACGCTGGAACCTGACGTCGACGTGAGAGACAAGGTCGTGTGGCAGGGGTCACCGGCCATGGGGGAGGGGTCGTGCGGATCGGGGAACTCGCCAGCAGTACGGGTGTGTCGGTGCGCGCCCTGCGCTACTACGAGGAGCAGGCGCTGCTGATCCCCGCCCGGAGCGGCGGTGGCCAGCGCCACTACGACGAGGGGGCGGTCGACCGCGTCCAGCTCATCCAGACGCTGTACGCCGCAGGTCTGTCCAGCAGGACGATCCACGATCTGCTGCCCTGCGTCGACGCGAAGGTCAACACCCCGCAGTCCCGTGCCCTGCTGAACGCCGAACGCGACCGCATCGACCGGCAGATCGACCAACTCGTCCAGGTCAGGGCCCGACTCGACGCGGTGATCAGCTCCAGCGAGGCCCCGGCCAACGGCTGCGTTTATGCGGACACCACCCCGCAGTGATCGCCTCCGTGCTCAGTGCGCCCCGGCGACGGGCTGTCGGACGATCGCGGGCGGGGTGCCGGGGGTGAGGTCCGGGATGCCGTAGAGCTGGTCGAGCACCTGCATCGCGGCGCCGGCGGCGATGACGTCCGCGCCCAGGCCGGACAGCGTCACCATCGGGGCCAGCCAGTCCGCGCGCGGGACGTCGGTGCGGACGGCCCCCTCGACCGCGGGAAGGTAGACGTCCGCGTGGCGCAGCAGATCCGCGCCGGCCAGCACCACGTGGGCGAGGTCGAGGGTCTGGAGCAGGTTGACGACGCCGACGGCCAGGACGCGTGCCGCGCGGGGGATGTCGCCCGCCTCGATGGCACGCAGGTGCACGACCTCCAGGCAGCCGAGGCGTCCGCAGACGCAGCGGGGCCCGTCCAGGGCCACCACCGTGTGCCCGAACTCCCCGGCGTTTGTGTGCGCGCCCCGGTGGGCGGTGCCGCCCAGCCAGAAGCCACAGCCGATGCCGGACTCGACCATGATGAGCGCCGCGTCGCCGAACGTCGCGCCGTGCCGCCACGCCTCGGCGGTGATCCCGGCGGTCACGTCCTTGTCGAGGTGCACCGGCAGGCCCACGTGAGCCTCGGCCAGCTCCCGAAGCGGGACGTCGTGCCAGTGCCGCAGCCCGTGCGCGTCCCGGACCAACCCGTGGGCGTGGTCCAGTGGGCCGATCATGCCGATGCCCACGCCGGTCAGCCGGCTGCGCAGCTCGGTGCCGGCGGTGATCGCCTCGATGCCGACGGACAGGGCGTCGAGGAGTTGCTCGGGGGTGAAGTCGGCGGGCAGAGGGCTGACCATGGAGTGGTGCACGGTGCCGGCCAGGTCGACCAGGACCAGCCGCAGGGTGCGCCGGGCGACGTGCGCGCCGATCGCGTACCGGCTGTCGGGGACCAGCTCATAGACGACGGCGGGCTTGCCGATGCCCGGGCGGCGGACGCCGGCGGAACGGATCAGCCCGTCGGCGGTCAGGCGGGCGATGACCTTGGAGACCGCCTGTGGTGTCAGGCCGGTGGCGTGGACGACCGTGGAGCGCTCGAACGTCCGTACGGCGCGCCCCACGGCCATGACAAGCGCCTGGTTGTAGCCGCGCAGGAACGTCACGTCGGCTGTGGTGCGCGTCATCTCACCACCCTATTACGCAACGCTGTTGCTAAATTCGCTCGGTGAACGGACTGAGCAGAGGCCAGCGCCTGGCGGCGTTGGCGGCCCTGGCCCTGGGCGGAGTGGCGGTCGGCCTGACGGAGTTCGTGGCGATGGGTCTGCTGCCCGAGATGGCACGCGGGCTGCTCCCGCAGGAGTACGCCCGATCGTCGTCGGAAGCGGTCGCCCACGCCGGTTGGATGATCACCGCGTACGCCCTGGGCGTTGTCGTGGGCGCCCCGCTGATCGCCGCCCTCAGCGCGCGCCTGCCCCGCCGCAGGCTCGTCCTCGGGCTGCTGGTCCTCTTCGTCGTCGGCACCATCGCGTCCGCCACGGCGCCGACGTTCGAACTGGTGCTGGTGGCGCGGTTCGTGGCGGCGCTGCCCCACGGCGCGTACTTCGGCGCGGCCGGCCTGCTCGCGGCGACCCTGATGGGCCCCGGCAACGAGGCTCGGGGCTTCGCCACCGTGCTCGGCGGGCTGACCGTGAGCAACGTGGTGGGCGTACCGCTGATCACCCGGCTCGGGCAGGCGGTCGGCTGGCGTGCGGCGTACCTGGTGATCGCCGGGGTTTTCCTGCTCACGCTGCTCGCGGTGCTGGCGGTCGTCCCGGAGGTCGCCGCGGCGGCGGACGGCTCGCCGGCCGCCGAACTGCGCTCGCTGCGGACCTCGCAGGTGTGGCTGGTCGCCGCCACCGGGGCGATCGGCTTCGCCGGGTTCTTCGCTGTCGACTCCTACATCGCGCCGGTCACCACCGACGTCGCAGGTCTCTCCGCCGCGACCGTGCCGTGGGTGCTCGTTGCGGTGGGTCTCGGCATGACCGTCGGCAACGCCCTGGGCGGCTGGCTCGCCGACCGGGACCTGCGCCGCAGCATGATGATCGGCTTCGTCGCCATGATCGTCAGCATCGGTGTGTTCAGCCTCGTCGCGTCGAACCGGGTGGGTCTGTTCGTGGGCGCTTTCCTGGTCGGCGCGACGAGCCTCTACCTCGGTCCGGTCCTGCAGGCACGCCTGATCACTGTCGCGCCCGGGGCCCAACTGATGGGCGCGGCACTCAACCAGTCCGCCATGAACATCGCCAACAGCCTCGGCGCGGCGCTGGGCAGCGTCGCCATCGGCGCCGGGCTCGGCTATCTCGCGCCGGCCCGGGTGGGCCTGGTCCTGGCGGTCGTCGGGCTGGGCCTGGGAATCGTCAGCTTCGCCGCCGGACGTCGCCGCGACCGGGAACCGGCCGTCGTCGCGGGCTGACGGCCACCGCCGCCGATCAGGAGACCGCGGCGGCCAGGAAGTCGCCGACGGCGGCGCGGGCGGGATCGGGATTCGCCCAGGACCAGTTGGGGTGGGCCCGGTTGGTGAGCAGGGCGAGCACGAGCCTGCGGTCCGGGTCGACGAGGAACGAGGGGCCGGCGAAACCGGTGTGGCCGAAGGTGCGCGCGGACGCGAGCCGGCCCATGAACCAGGGCTGGTCGAGCACCACGCCGAGACCGTGGGCGGCCGTGCGGTGGGGGCGCTCGGGGTCGACGGCCGGCTTACCCGCGTTGTGGTTGGTGAGCATCCTGCGCACGGTGCCGGCGGCGAGGACCCGTCTGCCCCGGTAGGTGCCGCCGTCCAGGAGCATCTGGCCGATGGCGGCGAGGTCGGTCGCGCTGGCGAAGACCCCCGCGTGGCCGGCGACACCGCCGAGGTGGTTCGCGACGTCGTCGTGCACGGTTCCGCGCAGCAGGCCCCGGGACGACCTGGCGTCGGTCGCGACCATCCGGGTGGCCCGCGCGGCGCCGGACAGCCAGGTCGTGGGGTTGAAGCCGGTGTCGCGCAGGCCGAGCGGACCTGTGAGGTTGGCCTTGAGCGCCTGGTCGAGGCGTCTGCCGGTGACCTTCTCGACGATCTTGCCGGCGACCATGAGCCCCACGCTGGAATAGCGGAACGTCTTCCCGGGCACGGCGCCGGAGACCAGCGGGGTGGTGAGGACGGCGTTCCAGCGCGCGGTGTTGTCGGGCAGCCCGGTGACCTTTGCCCCCACCGGGAGACCGCTGGTGTGGGTGAGCAGCATCTCGACGGTGACGCCGTCCTTGCCGGCGCCGGTGAAGGCGGGCAGGTAGTCGCGGACCGGCGCGCCCAGCTCGACGCGACCCTTCTCGACCTGCTGCAGCAGCAGGATCGCGGTGTAGACCTTGGTGACCGAGGCGAGGTCGAACACGGAGTCGGGGCGCATCGCGACGCGTTGGCTCGCCGCGAGGAGTTTCGGGCCGGCCGCGTAGCGCAGCGCCTCCCCGACGGCGGTGTGCACAGCCGTCCGCCCGTCGACAAGCACGACGGCGACGGCGCCGGGAAAGCCGCGATGCTGGACGGTCTGCGGCGAGGCGGGCAGGTGACGCCGCAGCAGGGCCGTCAACTGCGGGGCGTACCGGGCCTGGTTGGCCGCCGTGGCTCCGCCGCCGGCCGACGGGGAGGCGCCCGGAGTGCCCGACGCCTGGGTGTTCCCGGCCGCGCCGAACCCCACCCGGTTTCCCGCGGCGTCGGTGGCGGTCGCCGCGTCGCCGGGGTCGGCCACGCCCAGGCCCGGGCCGCCGCTGTCACCGCAGCCGGTGAGGGCGCCGGTCGCGGCGGCGAGGCCAGCTCCGAGCAGGGTACGACGTGCGACAGGCATGCCGGTGATGCTGACAGGACCGAGGCGGGCGCGCCAGCCTCGCTCAGCCGAACGTCGACCGCGTCCAGCGCCATGGTTGGTGTCTGACACCCGGGCGGACGTGTCGGGTCGACGGTCGCCGCTGTGCAACGATCGGTGCCACACCTCGTACCCCTTGGAGAGCACGATGTCCCTCTCCCCGGTTCGGGTCTTCGCCGCGCTGAACGCCGTGCGACCCCCCGACCAGCCGACCCCTCGCCTGGGTAAGGCGGTGGTGGTCGGCGGCAGTGTCGCCGGCCTCCTGGCCGCCCGGGTCCTGTCCGACCACGCGCAGAGCGTGGTCCTCCTCGACCGGGACGACCCGCACCTGAGCGGCGCCCGGCCCGGCGTGCCACAGGGGACGCAGCTGCACGCGCTGCTGCCCGGCGGCCTGCTCCAGCTCGAGCAGCTGTTCCCCGGCTTCCGTCAGCAGGCGCTGGCCCACGGGGCGATCGAGGCGCCGCCCGCCGCCCGGCGCAGCTACCTCGACGGCAGGCGGAAGGTTGTCGTACCGGACGACGACGACAGCCTGGCGGGCAGCCGGCCCCTCCTGGAGGGGCTGATCCGCCAGCAGGTGCTCCGGCTGCCAAACGTCAAGACGGTCACCGGCCGTGCCACGGGTCTCGTGTTCGACGGCGACGCGGTCACCGGTGTTCGGTGCGAGGTCGATCAGGTGCCCGGCGTCGAGGTCGCCGACCTGGTGGTGGACGCCATGGGTCGGTCCAGCCGGCTCTCCGACTGGCTGGAGCAGGCCGGCTGGGAACGGCCCACCACCCGTCGGATGGCCGTGCACCTCAACTACGCGACAGCCCTGTTCCGCCGCCCCGAGCAGACTCCGGAGGCGACAGTCGTCCTGGCCCTGCACACCCCGCGGACCATGACGGACGTCGCCGGCGCCGCCTTCTTCGCCATCGAGGACGGCCGGTGGATGGCGATGATGGCCGGCTACGGGAAGGACCGGCCGGGACGCACCGCCGACGACTTCGTCAGACGGCTGCGGGAGCAGTTCCCGCCGGAGTTCGGCGAGGTCGCCGGGCAGGAGATGCTCGGCGACGTCCAGACCTACCACCACGCCGACAGCCGCCGGCGGGACTTCCACGCGCTGCGGCGGTTCCCGGCGCGGCTGGTAAGCGTCGGTGACGCCGTCGCGTCGTTCAACCCGGTGTACGGGCAGGGGATGACGGCGGCGGCCCTGCACGCGGCCTGCCTGTCGGCGTACCTTCTCTCCGATCCGGACCTGAGCGCTCCCGCCCGCCACTTCCTCGACCTGCAGAAGGTAGTGGTCGACGCCGCCTGGTCGACCTCGACCTCCGCCGACCTGGCGCTGCCGCACGTCGACGGGCCCTACCCGCGCGGCTACCGGGTCTCCAGCTGGGTCAGCCGGCAGATCCTCACGGCGACAGTCACGGACGTGGCGATCGCCCGCCGGTTCAACGAGGTCGTCTCCCTGCGGGAGCATCCGCTGTCGCTTGCCAACCCCGGCGTGATCCTGGGCGCCCTGCGCGCGAACCGCCGAGCCGGCTAGCCCGCAGTCCCGCGCAGGATGTCGACGACGAAGCGGTGGTCGTCCAGCTGCGGGAGCCCGGAGACGCCCATCCAGCCCACGACGCCGGTGCCACGGACGCGCAGTGGCACGGCGCCTCCGGCCGCGGCGTAGCGTGCGGCCGGTAGGCCGAACTTCTCGGTGAGCGTCGTCTGCTTGTCCTGGCAGAGCCGGGCCATGTAGAGCGACGAGTGCTCGAACCGCATCACCACGCGCCCCTTGCGGCGCAGCCACCCGTCGTTGTCCGCCGTCGAGCCCGGAAGGCCACAGTGGAACAACTGCCGTCCGGTCCGCCAGACGCCTACGGAGATCGGGAGCCTCCGTTCCGCGGCGGCGGTGACGGCCCGCACACCCAACTCGTACGCGTCGGTCTCGGTCAGGCCCGCGAGCTCCAACGCGTCCTCCTCGCGCTGGAGCTCGTCCAGCGTCGGCCACTGGTCAGATGACATGCGTTTCTCCTCGTCGAGTGTCGTTCACCAGGCGCAGGGCGCGTAGTCCTTCAGGAAACAGCCGTACAGGTCCTCGCCCAGCTCGCCGCGGACGATCGGGTCGTACACTCGGGCCGCGCCGTCGACGAGGTCGAGCGGGGCGTGGAACCCCTCGTCGGCCAGCCGCATCTTCGTCGGGTGGGGCCGCTCGTCGGTGATCCAACCGGTGTCGACGCTTGTCATCAGGATGCCGTCGGTAAGCATCTCCTGGGCGCTGGTGCGGGTCAGCATGTTCAGCGCGGCCTTGGCCATGTTGGTGTGCGGGTGCCCGGGCCCCTTGTAGCCACGGCCGAACTGGCCCTCCATCGCCGAGACGTTCACCACGTACTTGCGGCGTGCCGGTGCGGCGGCCATCGCCGGGCGCAGTCGGCTGACAAGCACGAAGGGGGCGGTGACGTTGCACAGCTGCACCTCGAGCAGCTCGACCGGGTCGACCTCCTGCACCCGCTGCACCCAGCTGTTCACCGAGTCGAGGTCCGGCACGAGGCCGCCGGCGTCGATGGCTGTGGACGCCGCGATCCGCTCCGGCGAGGCGGAGCCGCTCGTCAATGCCAACGCGGTGAGCGCGTGCGGGGTGAGGGCAGTCGACTCCGTGCCGGCGGTCAGGCTCCCCGCCGGGCCACCCGGAGCGGTCGGCTTGGCGAACGTGATCAGCTCCGGCAGGGGACCGTCCGGCAGCGCCGCGGCCTCCGCGGCGACGAGCTGGGCGTACGCCCCGGGCGAGCGGCGGACGGTCTGCGCCGCGTTGTTGATCAGGATGTCGAGGGGGCCCTGGCTGCTGACCGAGTCGGCGAGGGCGATCACCTGGGCGGGGTCGCGCAGGTCGATCCCGACGATCCGCAGGCGGTGCAGCCAGTCCCCACTGTCGGGCATCGCGGCGAAGCGGCGGACCGCGTCGTGCGGGAACCGCGTGGTCACAGTCGTGTGCGCGCCGTCGCGCAGCAGCCGCAGCGCGATGTACATGCCGATCTTGGCCCGGCCGCCGGTGAGCAGCGCGCGCCGGCCGGTCAGGTCGGTACGCGCGTCGCGGCGCTCCCGGTTCAGCGCGGCGCAGGACGGGCAGAGCTGGTGGTAGAAGGCGTCCACCTCGCGGTAGCGCTGCTTGCAGACGTAGCAGCCGCGCGGGTTGTGCAGGAACCCCGCAGTCGTGCCGGTGGTGGGGGAGGCGAGTGGGATGCCCTGGGTCTCGTCGTCGATCCGGCCGGGCGCGCCGGTGGCCGTGGCCTCCGTCACCGCCCGGTCGGCAGCCAGGACGGCGTCGCGCCGCTCCTCGCGTCGCCGCTGCTTGATCACCTTGTAGAGCTTCGCGGTGGCGCGCTGCACCCGCACCACGTCGGGGTGGTCGGGAGGAAGGGCCTCCAACGCCTCGAAGACGCTGAGACAGGTCTCCAGCCGGTTCCGGTCAATGCCGTCCTGACCGTTTTGGGCGATCTTGTCCACTGTCATGCGTCGTTGTCTCGTCCCGTTTCCTGTGCCGGATTCCGCCGGCCCACCCCAAGTCCGACCCGAAACTGTACGCACCACGCCGTCCCGGACGCATCCCGCGCCGCGCCGCCCGCCCGGGATGACCCTCGCGCCGTCGGACACCCTGCTCGGTGCCGTGGTTGGCGTGGGGGATGCTGGTGGCGTGCAGATCACCATCCTCGGCCCCCTCGCCGTCGACGGCCGGCCGGTCCGGGGCGAGCGGTTGGCGGCGGTGCTCCGCGCGCTCGTCGACGCGCGTGGCCGGGCGGTCTCCACAAGCCTGCTCGTGGACGCGGTGTGGGACGGGACGCCGCCCGACGACGCGACAGGCGCCGTGCAGGCGCTCGTGTCCCGCGTACGCCGTCTCGGGCTGCCCGTGGTGGCCGTGCCCGGGGGATACCGCCTGCCCGCCGACGAGGTAAGCGTCGACGCCGTCGAGGCGCGGGCGCTCGTCGATCGGGGGCGTGCCGCCCTGCGGGCCGGTGACGCGCGGACGGCCCGCGACTCGGCCGACCGGGCCCGTGCCCTGTTCCCCGAGGTCCCGGAGATCGTCACCGCCGAGGACGCCCGCCTGTTCACCGACGTCGCCGCGCTGCGCGCCGAGGCGGCGCTCGCCGGTGCCGGGCCGTACGACGAGACCGACCTGCGCCGGCTCGTCGCCCGGACGCCCCCGGACGAGCCGTCCGCGGCCCTGCTCGTGCGCGTGCTCGCCGCGCAGGGGCGGGAGGCCGAGGCGTTGGAGGTGGTCGAACGCCTCCGTGACGACCTGGCCGAGCGCTACGGCACCGACCCGTCACCCGTGCTCAGCCAGGCGCACCTGGCGCTGCTGCGTGGCGAGCTCACCGCGCCGGCCGTCGTCGCGCCACCCCGCCCGCCGGTGCGGGTCGCCCTGCCCGCCGCGTGGCGTCGGCCGATGACCGCCCTCGTCGGCCGCGAGCGCGACGTCGAGGCCCTGGACGCGGCGCTCGACGAGTCCGCCCTCGTGACGATCGTGGCGTCCGGAGGCGCGGGCAAGACCCGCCTCGCGGCCGAGGTCACACGGCGCACGGCGGCGGCCGGGCAGGCGGTACGCGTGGTCGAGCTGGCCGGTCTGCGCTCGCCCGACGAGGTGCTGCCCACGGTGCTCGCGGCGCTCGGTGGCGCGGACACCTCGACGACCGGCGGCAACCTGGGCCTCGAACGGCGGGTGCTCAGCCCCGAGGAGCGGTTACGGGCCCTGGCGCCGGACCTCGACGGGCTGGTCGTGCTGGACAACTGCGAACACGTTCTCGACGCGGTGGCAGTCGTGGTCGCCGACCTGCTCGCGGTGAGCGCGCCGGAGGTAGCGGTGCTCGCGACCAGTCGTGCGCCGCTGGGCCTCGCCGGCGAGTGGGTGCACCGACTGACCGCCCTGCCGGACTCCGACGCGCTCGAACTGATCGAGTCCCGGGCGCGGGCCGGCGGCGCGGTGCCGACCTGGGACACCACGCGCGCTCTCGCACTGTGCAACCGGCTCGACAACCTGCCGCTGGCCCTCGAACTGGCCGCCGCGCGACTGCGGCACATGCCGATCGACGACGTGCTCGCCGGTCTCACCGACCGGTTCGCGCTGCTCGACGACGCGCTGCGGGGCCTGCCGGAACGCCACGCGAGCCTGTGGGCGATGGTCGACTGGAGCCGGGAACTGCTCGCCCCCGACGACCGCACGCTGCTCGAGCGGGTCGCGGTCATCCCCGCGCCGTTCACCGCGGACCTCGCCGCCGCGGTCGCGCAGACCCCGGACGTACGGCGAGGGCTGGCACGGCTCGTCGAGCAGTCCCTGCTGACCCTGGTCGAGGGGGACGGTCCGCCCCGCTACCGGATGCTGGAGACCGTCCGCGAGTACGGCGAGGCCCGTCTGGACGCGTCCGGTGACCGGGCCGCGGCGATGGCCGGTCTCCTCGGCTGGGCCCGGGACGAGGCGGTCGGGCTGGCCGGTCGCCTCGTGGGCCCCGGCCAGGTCGAGGCGCTCGACCGCTGCGCCGTCGAACAGGACAACCTGGTCGCCGGCCTGCGGTGGGCGGTGGAGCAGGACGACGAGCCGGCCGTCATCGACGTCGCCACCGCGCTGCTGCACCTCTGGACGGTGCGCGGCCTGCACCTGGAGGTCCTCGTGTGGGCGCGCGGCCTGCTGCACGTCGACGATCCGCAGCGGCGTCGGCGCTCGGCGATCCTGCGGGGCCGGGACAGCGGCCGACCGTTGCCGCACGGCGACCGGCTCGCGTGGACGTGTGTGTTGATAAGCGTGAACAGCGGCATCAGCGCCGACCTGCGGCCCGCCGTGCTCGCTCGGCGTGCCCTGCGGACGCTGCTCGCGCAACGGCCCGCCGAGGTGTCGCCGCGGTTGACCGCGTTCGCTGTGGCGTTGCCCGGCTTCGACAAGTCCGACCTGGACCAGAGCCTGAAGAGCGCGACCGAGATGATCGCGCACCCGGACCCGTACGTGCAGGCGCTCGGCCTGATCGCCCGCGCGGCGGTACGGGAGAACGGCGGCCTGGCGGAGGCGTCGATCGACGACGCCGAGCAGGCGTACCACCGCTTCGAGATCGCGGGCGACCACTGGGGCATGGCGATGGCCGCGGGCGCCGTCGGGCAGTTCCTGCTGCCCGGCCGGGAGGGGCGGTCGGCCGAGTGGCTGGCGCGCAGCGTCCGACACATGGAGCTGGTCGGCGCCCAGCAGGACGCGCGGTCGATCCGGGTGCGGCTGGACGTGCAGCTCGCCCTGGCCGGTGACGTCGAGGCGGAACGGCGACTCGGTGAGACGGCGACACCGGGCCAGGCCGAGCAGATGGACGTCGCGCAGGCGCTTCTCGGCCTGGCGCACCTCGCCTGGCAGCGCGAACGCTACGACGACGTGCTCGCCCACGCCGACGCGGTGAACCGTGCCCTCGCCGGCTGGACCGGACCGCCACCGCAGCCGCGGGTGATGCTCCGTACCTCGGTGGCGGTCCTGTACCTGCGGGTGGCCGACGCGCGGCCGGCGTCGAGCATCGACGCCGCCGCCCAGGCGGCCGCGTTGCTGGCGCTCGCCCGCGACGACGCGCTCACCTCGAAGGACCTGCCGGTCATCGGGGCGTGGGCGTCGGGCGGCGCGGAACTCGCCGCGTACCGGGACGACATCGAGACCACCCGCGAGCTGTCCGCGCTCGCGAAGCGGCTCGGCACGCACATGGAGCTCTTCTTCCCGACCAGCGGACGCAGCGAACGACTCGACGCCGCCCTCGGGAACGAGGAGCAGCGTGAGTCGTTGCTGGCCGCGTGGCGCGAGCGGCCGGTGGCCGCAGCCGTCACCCGGATCCGCGAACTGATGGAGGACCTGCTCGTCTAGATCAGATCTTCTTGCGGTACGCGCGCAGCGCCAGTGGCATGAACACCGCCACGAAGCCGGCGCACCAGGCGAGGGTCCACCACACGTGCGTGTCGAGCGGGGTGCCGAGGAACAGCCCGCGTACCGACGCCACCAGGTGGGTCATCGGATTGACGTCCACGAAGGCCTGCATCCAGCCGGGCAGGGTGTCCGCGCCGACGAACACGTTGGACGCGAAGCTCAACGGCATGATCAGCGCGAACATCAGGCCCTGCACGGCGCCGGGGGTGCGCACCTTCATCGACACGTAGACGGGCAGCCAGCTCAGGCAGAGCGCGAACAGCACCGCGAGCAGGCATCCGGCGATCGCCCGGAACGGGTCGGTGTCGATCCGGAAACCCATCAGGTAACCGATGGCGAGGGTCGAGACTGTGACGATCACGTACCGGACGACGTCGCCCAGGACCGCGCCCACCAGCGGCGCGGAGCGGGGGATCGGCAGGGACCGGAACCGGTCGAAGATGCCCTTGGCGATGTCGGTGTTGAGGTTGACGCCGATCGCGATGGCCCCGGTGGCGATGGTCTGCGCCAGGATTCCGGGCAGCAGGAACTGCAGGTAGTCGTGGGTGGATCCGGCGACCGCGCCGCCGAAGACGTAGACGAAGATGATGAGGAACAGCACCGGTTGCAGCGTGACGTCGATAAGTGCCTCGGGCGTCCGCCAGGTCTTGATGAGACTGCGCTTGGCGAGTGCCAACGAGTGCCGTACGAGCCGGAACGGTCGCGGGTTCACCGCGGCCGTCGACAGGACGGGGTTCGTGGCGGGTGGTGTGCCGACCAGGGTGCTCATGCCGCTACCTCCACGCGCGAAGTGGTGTCGTCCTCGGATGCCGTACGCCCGGTGAGGGTGAAGAACACCTCGTCGAGGCTCGGCAGGTGCAGGGAGAGTTCGGTGACGGAGATGCCGACGGCGGCGAACCGCGCGACGCTCTCGGTCAGGGCCGTGTCGTCGGTGACCGGCACCGCGAGCACGCCCTTGCGGATCTCGTCGGCCTGCGCGCCGGAGCCGACCTCGGACAGGATCGTGGCGATCCTCGGCAGGTCCGCGAGGTTGGACGGCCGGACCTCAAGCGTCTGCCCGCCGACCACCCGCTTGAGCCCTTCGGGGGTGTCGTGGGCGATGACCCGCCCGTGGTCGATCACCGTGATCGCGTCGGCGAGCGCGTCGGCCTCCTCCAGGTACTGGGTGGTGAGCAGCACGGTCGAGCCGTTGGTGACAAGCGTCCGGACCACGTCCCACATGTCCTCGCGCTTGGCCGGGTCCAGCCCGGTCGTCGGCTCGTCCAGGAAGATCACGTCGGGGGAGCCGACGAGGCTGGCGGCCAGGTCCAGCCGCCGCCGCATGCCCCCGGAGTAGGTCTTGGCCTGCCGGTTCGCGGCGTCGGTCAGGTCGAACCAGTCCAGCAGTTCGGCGGCCCGTCGGCGGGCGCCGGCGCGACCGAGCTCCAGCAGCGTGCCGAACAGCTCCAGGTTCTGCCGCCCGGTCAGGTCCTCGTCGACCGAGGCGTACTGGCCGGTGAGGCCGATGCTCTGCCGGACCCGCTCGGCGTCGCGGACGACGTCGAAGCCGCCGATGCGGGCGCTGCCGGAGTCCGGGGTGAGCAGCGTGGAGAGGATGCGGACGGCGGTGGTCTTGCCCGCGCCGTTGGGGCCGAGCACGCCGAGCACGGTCCCTCGGGGTACGGCGAGGTCCACGCCCTGCAACGCCCTCGTCTTCCCGAATGTCTTGACGAGGCCCTCGGCCTCGATCACCAGGTCGGTTGTCATGCCGCATAGCGTGCGCCGGTCGCCTGACACCGCGCCGACACGGCACCGACACCCCCGTCGACACGGGCTGACACCGGGACCGGGGCTGCCGGCGGGGCGACCGACGGCCCGGGGTGGCGATATGCTGGCCATGGCAGAGCGCCTGCCCGAGCCCGATGTGGTGGCCCACGCCCGACCACATGTTTGGGGCCAAGAGTCGCCGACTCCGCGCCGTCGTGTCGACCATCGGTGTGTCCGTCACGCCGCCCGTTCGGTGAGGTGCGTGGGGCTGCACCGGAGGCGCCATGTCTGATCACCACCCCCACCGCACCCCGACCCCGGGACGTGCCCGTAAGCGCGCCATCCGGGAACAGGCGGCCCGTGCCGGCGTCGCCTACTCGGTGGCCGCCCGGCACCTCGAGTCGCTCGGGCTGCGGCCCGGCGAGACCCTCGCCACATTCGGTCGGACGATCTATCCGGTCGGCTCCGACCCGCACCGCCAACTGCTCGTCGAACGCCGTGAGCGGCGCTCGTTCGAGGAGCGGGTGACGGACACGCGGCGGGCCGCGGCCCTGCCGACCGGCCGTGCCCAGCACCTCGTCGACCGTTTCCCGCCCAGTCGGGGACGTGCGGGCACCGGGGTGGGCGCGCTCTATCACGGCGACGGTCGCACGGAACTGCTCGCGATGCTCTACCTCGTGGTCGCGGCCGAGTCGCCGGGGCTGCTGCCCGACGTGGGGGATCTGGTCTGGATCGCGGAGTTGGGCGAGGACACCGCCCTCGACACGGCCTGCGCCGAGGTCGACCGCGAGGCCCGCCGCCTGCTCGACAGGGAGCCGGTGTCGCTCTGGTCGATGATCGAGAAGGCGCTGGTCCGCGCCGAGGGCGGCCCGGACTGGCCGGTCCGCGAGGAGGCGATCCGGTACGCGGCGCTCCTGCGGGCGATGATGACCCCACGGGTGGGGCCGGCGGGCGAGCCGTACGTGGCGGGGTTGCCCGTCACCGGTGTGCGCCAGATCCTCGACACGCTGCTGATCGTGGCCGACGACGGGCATGCTCCGGGCACCCGGGTACGCCTGCTCGACCAGTCGAACGGAACGGGGACGGCCACGATTGTCGGCGCCCGTTGGGGTTCGTCCGGTCCGCCGGTGGGCTATCTCGTGTGGCTCGACGGTGCGAAGGCGCCGCTGGTGGCCCGCGCCGACGAGCTGGTCGTCCTGGCTGCCCAGGAGTCCGTCCCACGGTGAGGCGGGACGTCCAGCGGCGGGATGTCCGCGCCCGGGACTTGAAATCCTACCTGTCTGATAGGAAAATCGATTCATGCTGCTTGTTCGGCTGTTCACCTCCCGCCGAGTCGTCGACCTGATGAGGGTCGCGGCGCAGCTCTGTCCGGCGGCGCCCAGCCCGGCCTGAGCGGGCCGCCCCTGCCGCCTGGACCCATCCCTCGGGAGGAACGCCATGACGTCGTCCACCGACGACCCGACCGACGCCGACGCCGACGCGCTGCGGACGTTGCTGCGCCACCAGGCCAGCACCGTCACGGTGGTCACCGCCCCCGGCGCACCGCCGGTCGGCTTCACCGCGACCTCGTTCACCTCGGTGTCGCTGACGCCACCGATCGTCTCGTTCTGTCTGAACCTCGGCTCGTCGAGCTGGCCGACGCTGGCGCGGGCCCGACACGTGGCGGTGCACCTGCTCTCCCACGACCAGCCCGAGCTGGCCCGGACCTTCGCCACCAGCGGCATCGACAGGTTCGCCGCGCCCACCCGGTGGCGGCCGGGTCCGCAGGGGGTGCCGATTCTCGACGGCACCCTGGCCTGGCTCCTGTGCCGGGTCGTCGATCGGGTGCCCGTCGGCGACCACGTCGTGGTGTTGGCCGAACCGGAACTGCTCCGCCACGCCGACGTGGGCTCGCCGTTGCTCTATCACCGAGGCCGCTACGCAGGTCTCGCGGACACCGCGGACGGCCCGGCCCGTCGCGTCGCCGCCTGACGGAGGCGGGGCCACGAATGCCCGGACCGGCCGCGAGTTGACCGGAGCGCCGGCCCGACCACGACCCGGGAGGATGCCATGCGTGCCATCGTCGCCGCACCGGACGCTGTCGACGGGTTCCGGGTGGCGGAGGTTCCCGACCCCGTACCCGGGCCGGGGCAGGTGCTCGTCGAGGTGCGGCACGCAGCCGTCAACGCCGGCGAGGTCCGCCACGTCGACGCCTGGCCGGTCGGCAGCGTGCTCGGCCACGACGCCGCCGGTCACGTGCTGCGCGGCCCCGAGGACGGCTCCGGGCCCCGCGCGGGTGACCGCGTGCTCGCCTTCGGGCCGGGCGCCTGGGCGCAGCGCGCGGTGTTCGAGGTGGACAGCGTCGCGGTGGTTCCCCCCGCCGTCGACCTGGCCGAGGTGGCCGCGCTGCCGATGGTCGGCCTCACCGCGTTGCGCACGCTGCGGGCGTCCGGCCCGCTGCGCGGCCGCCGGGTGCTGGTCACCGGCGCGTCCGGAGGAGTGGGCCGGGTGGCGGTCCAGCTCGGCCGGCACGCCGGCGCGTACGTGCTCGCGGCGGTCGGCTCGGCGGCGCGGGGCGAGGGACTGGCCGCGCTCGGCGCCGACGAGGTGATCGTCGGCCTCGATGGCGGCGTCGCGCCCGTCGACGTGGTGCTGGAGACCGTGGGCGGCGCCCAGTTGGTGACCGCGTGGGGTCTGCTGGCGCCCGGTGGGGTGCTGCACAGCATCGGCTGGGCATCCGGTGCGCCGGCCGTCTTCCCGGTGAACTCGACCTTCGCCCCGGGTGCCGCGCGAACACTGCGGTCCTTCGGCGACACGTCGGCGCCGGCGGCGGATCTGGCGCTGCTGGTGGACCTCGTGGCTCGGGGAGTGCTGCGGGCGCCCATCGGCTGGCGTGGCTCGTGGCAGCGCCTCGGGGAGGCGGTCGGCGCGCTGCGGGAGCGTCGGGTGCCGGGAAAGATCCTGCTCGATCTGGACTGAACCCGACGTCGGACGGCTGCCCGGTGGGCCGGTCCCGGCTTGCGTGCGGGTCCGGGCCGGCCCACCGGACACAATCCCTGTAAATCCTATAGCTTTAGTAGGCATTGCGTCAACGAATCGACGCTGCCACGTGCGATAGCCGACATCCATCGACCGATTCGTTGACACCACCCGGGCGCTGCCGGTGGACTCAGCTCATGTCCAGCGAGCTGCGGCTGACGATCCGCGGCCACATCGACTTCGGTCGGGTGTGGTCGAGTTCCTGTCTGGCCTGACCCGGCACCCTCGCCCGTACCCGGCCCGCCACCCCGGCCGCCGAGGTGGGGCTCACCGCCGAGCCGACCGCCGCGCCATCCGCACCGACACCCCTGACCGGCCCGCCATGCGTTCGAGGGCCGGGTGTCGGCGTACCCGAATCCGCCTGCCTGGACAGGAGACCCCGCCATGCCCGCGCGCCGTCTGCGAACCATCGCCGCCGCCACCCTCGCCCCGCTGCTCGCCGTCCTCGCCGGCTGCTCCACCGGCACCGCCCCCGCCGCCGAGGCGGCCGGCGAGCCCCGTTCCGGGGGCACTCTCACCTGGGCCGTGGAGACCGAGCCGATCACCCTCAACCCCCACCAGTACGCCCAGGCCAAGGCCCGCCTCCTGGTCTGGAACACCTTCGAGTCCCTGCTCACGTACGACAAGCAGGGGAAGCTGGTGCCCTGGCTGGCCACCGGCTGGCAGGCCGCCGCGGACGGTTTGTCGTACACCCTGACGCTGCGCGACGGGGTGACCTTCACCGACGGGACGCCGCTGGACGCGGCAGCCGTCAAGGCCAACATCGACAAACTCCGCGAGCCCGGGTACGCGCCTGGCGTCGCCGCCGTGCAGCTGCGCAACCTCAAGGCCGTCGAGGTGGTCGACCCGCGCACCGTACGACTCACCCTCACCACCCCCGACGTGCTCATCCTCGACTTCCTCGCCTCCCCGCAGGGCGCCCAGGTCTCGCCGAAGTCGCTGCGCGAGGCGAAGAACCTCAAGGCCGGCGGCGTCGACGTCGTCGGCACCGGACCGTTCGTGCTGGACCGCTACGTCCCCGGCCAGGAGTTGCACTACCGCCGCAACCCCCGCTACGACTGGGCGCCGCCGACCGCTACCCACACCGGCCCCGCCTACCTCGACGAGATCACCTACCGGTTCCTCAAGGAGTCGGCGGTCCGCGTCGGCGCCCTCACCTCCCGCCAGGTGCAGCTCGTCGAGGGCGTGCCCGCCACCGACCAGCCCCTGGTCACCGCCAACCGGACGCTGCGCCTCACCCGGGAGCTGAATTCCGGCTCCGCCTACTCGTACTACTTCAACACCTCGCACGCGCCCTTCAACGACCTGCGGGTCCGGCAGGCGTTCCGGGAGGCCGTCGACGTCGACACCGTGCTTCGGTCGGTCTACCGCGACACCGCCACCCGCGCCTGGAGCGTGGTCAGCCCGTCCAGCCCGCTCTACGACAAGAGCCTCGACGGCGGGTACGGCGGCGACGTCGCCAAGGCCAACGCCCTGCTCGACCAGGCCGGCTGGTCGACGCGTGACGCGGACGGCTTCCGCGTGCGCGACGGCCGGCGGCTGACCGTACGGCTGGTGCAGGCCGCCCCGTACGTCCGCGACCGCCGCGATGTCCTCGCCCAGGCTGTGCAGGCCGCCGTGAAGCAGAGCGCCGGCATCGACCTGAAGATCGCACTTGTCGACCAGGGCACCGCCACCCAGGCGTTCGAGCGCAACGAGTACGAGGTCTTCGACAACTCGCGGGCCGACACCGACGCCGGAGCCGCGCTGAACCTGCTGCTGCACTCGAAGGGCGGCATCAACCGCACCCGGGCCAACGATCCTCGCATCGACCAGCTCCTGGAATCCGGTCAGGCCACCGGCGACGCGACGAAGCGGGCCGGCATCTACGCGCAGCTCCAGCAGCGGGTCGTCGCCGAGCAGGCCCTGGTGCTACCGCTCTACGCGCCGGCCGACCAGATCGCGGCCAGCACCAGCGTCGGCGGGGTCCGCTTCGAGCCCACCGCCGGGGTTCCCGCCAGCGCGTACGACCTGTGGATCGGCAGGTGACATGTTGAGCTCACCCCTGCGCGCGGCGGCTCGCCGGCTAGCCGCCGGACTGGTAGTCCTCTGGGCCGCCGCCACCGCCGCGTACCTGGCCCTGCTTGTCGCGCCCGGAGACACAGTGGACACGATCGTCGGCGACGGGGCGGACACCCCCCAGATCCGCGCCGAGATCATCGCCGAGTGGAGCCTGGACCGGCCCGCAGTCGTCCAGTACCTCGACTACCTGCGGCGGCTCGCCGGCGGCGACCTGGGCCGCTCCTACCTGCTGCAACGGCCCGTCGTCGAGGTGATCGGCGAACAGCTCGCACCCACCCTCACCCTCGCCCTCGCCGCCGCGGGCCTCGGGGTGCTGCTCGCCCTCGTCCTCGCCGTCGCGACCGCCGGGGACCGCCGTCCCTGGCTGCGGCGGGCCAGCTCCGGCGTCGAACTGCTGCTGGTCTCCACCCCGTCCTTCCTGATCGGCATCGTGCTGCTCAGCGTGCTGTCGTTCCGGCTCGGACTCTTTCCGGTCTCCGGCGACCGGGGCGTCGGCGCGCTGGTGCTGCCCGCTGTCACCCTGGCGCTGCCCATCGCCGGACTGCTCGCCCAGGTGCTCCGCGACGGGCTCGACCGGGCGCTCGACGAGCCGTTCGTGCTGACCGCCCGGTCCCGGGGCGTACGGGAACGAACGGTGCTCCTGCGCCACGCGTTGCGGCACGCGCTGCTGCCGGCCGTCACCCTGGCCGGCTGGCTCTTCGGCATCCTGCTCGGCGGCGCGGTCATCGTCGAGCAGGTCTTCGGCCGACCCGGCCTCGGCCAGGTCACCCTCACGGCGGTGACCAGCAAGGACATGCCGGTGGTGCTGGCGGTGGTCACCCTGTCCGCCGCCGTCTACGTCGCGGTCAACACCATCGCGGACCTGACGTACCTGCTGGTCGACCCGCGCCTGAGAAGGAGCTGACCCGATGACAGTCACCCTGGCCCCGACAACCACCGAGGCGCACACCCCCCACCCGTCCGCCACGCCCGCCCCGACCGTCCGCCGGCGCCGGTGGCGACCCGGGCTGCTCGCCGCCGGGGCGTACCTGATCCTGCTCGTGGTCGCCGCGGTCTGGCCGGCGGTCCTGGCGCCCGGTGACCCGCTGGCCGCGGACCCGCTGGGGGTGCTCGAAGCGCCGAGCGCCGCGCACTGGCTCGGCACCGACCACCTCGGACGTGACGTGTGGACCCGCGTCGTGCACGGCGCCGGGCACTCGCTCACCATCGGATTGGCGGGCACGGCCATCGCGGTCACCGGCGGTGTGCTGCTCGGTCTGCTCGCCGGCCTCACCCACCGGCTCGCCGACGAGACCCTCAGCCGCGCCTTCGACGCCATCTCGGCCTTTCCGATCCTGCTCCTGGCGCTGCTGTTCATCGCCGTCGCCGGGCCGGGCACCGTCAGCCTGATCATCGCCATCGGCGTCGCCACCCTGCCGCACCACGCCCGGGTGGTACGTGGTCAGACACTGCTCGTCCGCCGCGCCGCGTACGTCGAAGAGGCAGTCACCTTCGGTCTGTCCCGACCCCGGCTGGTGGCGCGGCACGTCCTGCCCAACGTGATCGGCCCGGTGCCGGTTCTCGCGGTGATCGGGCTCGGCGAAGCGATCATGATCGCCGCGGGGCTCAGCTTCCTCGGCATGGGTCCACAGCCACCGTCGCCGGAGTGGGGCGCGATGCTCTCCGAGGGACGCAACTACCTCCAGGTGGCCTGGTGGATCACCGTCCTGCCCGGCGTCGCGGTCACCGCGACAGTGGTGGCGTTGACAGT
Organism: Micromonospora sp. DT43; assembly: GCF_049841645.1. Taxonomy (NCBI): domain Bacteria; kingdom Bacillati; phylum Actinomycetota; class Actinomycetes; order Micromonosporales; family Micromonosporaceae; genus Micromonospora; species Micromonospora sp. DT43. The sequence continues at coordinate 220,493 of NZ_JBNCKR010000008.1, forward strand.
CGTCGGCCGACACTGGCAGACCCGCTTCGACGGGCGGCAGCGCTGATGGCCCCCCTGCTCGCGGTCGAGGACCTGCACGTCGACTTCGACACCCCCACCGGGCGGGTCGCGGCGGTCCGGGGGATCAGCCTCACCGTCGAGCGCGGTGAGTGCGTGGCCATCGTCGGCGAGTCCGGGTCCGGCAAGAGCGTCACCGCCCGTACCCTCGTCGGCCTCGCCGGCCCCGGCGCGACAGTCCGCGCCGCCCGGCTCGACCTCGCCGGCGAGGATGTCCGTGGCCACCGCGCACGGGACTGGCGGCGGGTACGCGGACGGCTGGCCGGGCTCGTCCTGCAGGACGCGTTGGTCTCCCTCGACCCGCTGCGCACCGTGGGGGCCGAGATCGGCGAGGTGCTCACCACCCACGGCATCGTCGGCCGCCGCGAACGGGCCGGCCGGGTCACTCACCTGCTCGACGAGGTCCACCTCCCGGAGCCGGAGCGCCGTGCCCGGCAGTATCCGCACCAACTCTCCGGCGGGCTGCGACAGCGGGCGCTTATCGCCTCGGCGATCGCCGGGGAACCGGCCCTGCTGATCGCCGACGAGCCGACCACCGCGCTGGACGTCACCGTGCAGGCGCAGATCCTGCGGCTGCTCGCCGAGCGACGGGCCGCCGGGGTCAGCCTGCTGCTGATCAGCCATGACCTGGCGGTGGTCGCCCAGGTCGCCGACCGGGTGCTCGTCATGCGCGACGGTCGGATCGTCGAGCACGGCCCCACCGCACGGCTGCTGCGGTCGCCGGCGCATCCGTACACCAGGCAGTTGCTGGCGGCGGTGCCCTCGGCGTCGTCGCGCGGGCACCGACTCGCGGCCGCCGCGGTCGGGCGCGACGGCGGCGTCGCGCGCCGGGAGGCGCTGCCCGCCCGTCCCGACGTCCGCCCGGACGACACGCTGCTCGACGCGGTCGGGCTGACCAGGAGGTACGGCGAGCACACGGTCGTGCGTGACGTCTCCTTCTCCATCGCGCGGGGCGAGACGTTGGGGCTGGTGGGGGAGTCCGGGTCGGGTAAGAGCACCGTGGCCCGGATCGTCGCCGGTCTCCTGGCCGCCGACTCCGGCACCGTCACCTTCGAGGGGGCGCCGTGGTCGCAGGTGCCCGAGCGGGTCCGTCGCCCGTTGCGCCGCCGGCTGCAACTGATCTCCCAGGACCCCCTGAGCTCCTTCGACCCGCGCTACCGCGTCGCCCAGGTCGTCGGGGAGAACCTCGACCCCGACGTCGGTCGCGGCGATCGCCGCGACCGTGTCGTCGACCTGCTGCGTCGCGTCGGCCTCGGACCGGACCTGCTCGACCGGCACCCCCGGCAGCTCTCCGGCGGGCAGCGGCAGCGGGTCGCCATCGCCCGCGCGATCGCCCCGCGACCCACCCTGATCGTGTGCGACGAACCGGTCTCCGCGCTCGACGTCTCGGTCCAGGCCCAGGTCCTCGACCTGCTGGCCGATCTGCGGGCCACCGACGGCACGGCTCTGCTCTTCATCTCCCACGACCTGGGCGTGGTCCACCACCTCAGCGACCGCGTGCTGGTCATGCACGACGGCGCGGTGGTCGAGCAGGGACCGGTCGGCGACGTCTTCACCTACCCCCGACATGACTACACCCGGTCCCTGCTCGACGCGTTGCCCACGCTCGTCACGGCCGGCCGACCGCAGGAGGTACGCCCATGACCGAGAAGACCCTGCATCTGGCCGTGGCACTGGACGGCCTGGGCTGGCACCCGGCCGCCTGGCGGCTCTCGCGCGCCGGAGCGTCCGCGCCGTTGACCGCCCGCTACTGGGCGGCGCTCGCCGGCGAGGCCGAGAAGGCCACCCTGGACCTGCTGACCATCGAGGACAGCCTCGACCTTCAGTCGTCGCGGCCCGACGGCCCGGACGGCCGCGCCGATCAGCTCCGGGGGCGTCTCGACGCGGTGCAGATCGCCGCGCGGGTTGCCCCGTTGACGCGGCACATCGGGCTGGTCCCGACCACCAGCACCACCCACACCGAACCGTTCCACCTGTCGACGGCCGTGGCCACGCTTGACCACATCAGCGGTGGGCGGGCCGGTTGGCGGCCCCGGGTCTCGGCCCGGCGAGCCGAAGCCGGGCACTTCGGCCGCCGCGAGATCCCCGTGCTGGACCCGTCCCGGCTCGACGAACCGGAGACGCTACGGCTCATCGGGGACCTCATCGCCGAGGCCGGCGACGCGGTGGAGGTGGTCCGCCGACTCTGGGACAGTTGGCAGGACGACGCCGAGATCCGGGACGTGGCGACCGGCCGCTTCGTGGACCGGGACCGGCTGCACTACGTCGACTTCACCGGGCGGTGGTTCTCGGTCAAGGGGCCCTCCATCGTGCCCCGGTCACCACAGGGACAGCCGGTGGTCGCCGCGCTGGCCCACTCGTCGGTGCCGTACGCCTTCGCCGCCCGGCACGCCGACGTCGTCTTCGTCACCCCTACCGACCCCGAGCACGCTGCCGCCATCGTCGGGGAGGTCCGGGCGGCCGAGGAGACCGTCGGTCGCAGCGAGCCACCGCTGCGCGTCCTCGCCGACCTGGTCGTGCTGCTCGACGAGACGCCGGCGCTGGCCCGCCAGCGCAGGACCCGCCTCGACGACCTGCTCGGCGCGGAGTTCACGTCGGACGCGGCCTTCTTCTCCGGTACCCCGGGGCAGTTGGTCGACCTGCTGGTCGAGTGGCACCGGGCCGGAGTGGACGGTTTCCGGCTGCGGCCGGCAGTCCTCCCCGACGATCTGACCGCGATCACCCGGGCACTGGTGCCGGCGCTGCGCGAACGGGGTCTGTTCCGCACCGGCTATCCGGGCGGGACGCTGCGTGGCCTGCTCGGCCTGACCCGACCGGCCAGCCGCTACGCCGCCACCGCGACCGCCTGAGTCTGGAGACCGCCATGCCCAAGCAGATCATCCTGGCCGCGCACTTTCCCGGCGTGAACAACACCACCGTCTGGAGCGATCCGGGCTCCGGCAGCCACATCGACTTCTCCTCCTTCGTCCACCTGGCCCGCACGGCCGAGCGCGGCAAGTTCGACTTCTTCTTCCTCGCCGAGGGGCTGCGGCTGCGCGAACAGCGGGGCCGCATCCACGACCTGGACGTGGTCGGCCGCCCGGACACGTTGACCCTGCTCGCCGCCCTCGCCGCGGTCACCACCCACCTGGGCTTGGCCGGCACGCTCAACACCACCTTCCGGGAGCCGTACGAGCTGGCCCGCCAGTTGGCCAGCCTCGACCACCTCTCTGGCGGGCGGGCCGCCTGGAACGTCGTCACCACCTCCGACGCGTTCACCGGGGAGAACTTCCGCCGGGGCGGCTACCTCGACCGGTCGCTGCGCTACGAGCGGGCCGCCGAGTTCGTGCGTACCGCCCGGACGCTGTGGGAGTCGTGGCCGGCGGAGGCGATCGTGGGGGACCGCGACGGTGGCCGGTACGTCGCCGACGCCGATCCGGGCGCCTTCGCCCACCACGGCGACCAGTTCGACATCGCCGGGCACTTCACCGTTCCGCGCAGCCCGCAGGTGCACCCGGTGATCCTGCAGGCCGGCGACTCTCCCGACGGGCGCGAGTTCGCCGCGTCCAGCGCCGATGCGATCTTCTCCCGACACGGCACCCTGGAGGCCGGCCAGGAGTTCTACCGGGACGTGAAGTCCCGGCTGGCCTGGTACGGCCGTCACCCCGACCAGTTGAAGATCATTCCAGGGGTGACATTCGTCCTCGGCGACACCGACGCCGAGGCGCAGGAACGCGCCCACCACATCCGCCGCCAGCAGGTCAGCCCGCAGACCGCGATCCTGCTGCTGGAGCAGCTGTGGAACCGGGACCTGTCCGGGTACGACCCCGACGGCCCGCTGCCCGCCGAGGACCCGGACGTCACGGCCGGCACCATCAGCAGGGGCCGGGCCGGCATGTACCCCGACCCGGTCGCCACCGCCCGGCAGTGGCGGGCCCTGGCCGAGGAGAAGGGGCTTGGCATCCGCGACCTGATCATCGAGGTCACCGGCCGGCAGTCGTTCGTCGGCACCGCGAGGCAGGTCGCCGAACGGATGAACCACTTCGTGCAGTCCGACGCCGCCGACGGTTTCATCCTGGTGCCGCACCTGACCCCGGCCGGTCTCGACGAGTTCGTCGACCAGGTCGTCCCGCTGTTGCAGGAGCGCGGCGTGTTCCGCGCCGAGTACGCCGGCACCACCCTGCGTGACCACCTCGGCCTCGGCCCCGCCCGCCCGGTCAACCCGGTCGGTGCGGCGTGACCCCGCCGGTCGCCGTGTGCCGGCGACGCTGGGGCGACCCGGACGCCGCCGCCCTGCGCGCGGCGATGACCGCGGAACTGCGCCACCGGTACGCCGACCGTCCCGACGACCCGATCCACCTGCCGGACACCCAGGTGCTCGCCCCGACCTCGGTGGCCTGGACGGGTGTGGCGTACACCGTCGACGCCACGCCGGTCGGGCACGCCGCGTTGCGCTGGCACGGCCCCGACCTGGAACTCAAACGGATGTACGTGCTGCCCGCCCACCGGGGGCACGGAGTCGCCGCGATCCTGCTCGACGCGGTCCGCGAGGCCGCCGGCCAGCTCGGCGCGGCACGGATCGTGCTGCAGACCGGTGACCGCCAGCCCGACGCGGTCCGCCGGTACGAGCGGGCGGGTTACCACCCGATCCCGGTCTTCGCCCCGTACGACGCCCTGCCGTACTCGCGCTGCTTCGCCCTGGCGGTGCGCCCGCCCCTGACCCTGTCGCCGAAAGTGACGGTCGCCGCATGAAGTTCCTGCTGATAACCCTGATCACCCATTTGCCCGACCCGGTCACCGGCCAGCGCAGGAGCACCACCGAACGGTTCCGGGAGGTGGTCGACACCGCCGTTCTCGCCGAGGAACTCGGCTTCGACGGGTACGGAGTCGGCGAGCGGCACGAACGCCCCTTCATCTCCTCCTCGCCGCCGGTCGTGCTGAGCCACATCGCGGCCCGGACCGCCACGATCCGGCTGTTCACCGCGGTCACCACCCTCAGCCTGCTCGACCCGGTACGCGCCTACGAGGACTACGCCACCCTCGACCACCTCTCCGACGGGCGGCTCGAACTGATCATCGGCAAGGGCAACGGCGCCGCGCAGGCCCAGCTCTTCCACGTCACCGCCGACGACCAGTGGGACCGCAACCGGGAGGGGTACGAGCTGTTCCGTCGGCTCTGGCGGGAGGAGAAGGTGACGTGGTCCGGGACGTACCGCCCGTCGCTGACCGACGCCGAGACCTGGCCCCGCCCGCTGCAACAGCCCATCCGGGTCTGGCACGGCAGTGCCACCAGCAGGGAATCGGTCGACCTCGCCGCCCGCTACGGCGACCCGATCTTCTCCGCCAACGTCACCAACCCCATCGAGCCCTACGCCGAGCTGATCCGTCACTACCGGGAGCGGTGGGTCCACTACGGCCACGATCCGGCCGACGCCCTCGTCGGCGCCGGCACCGCGGGGTTCCACGTGGCGCGCACGTCGCAGGAGGCGGTCGAGAGGTACCGGCCGATCTTCGACGCCCGGCTCGCCGCGTTCCGCCGGCTCGGCGTCCCGCCGGTCTTCCCCACCCTGTCCGACGCCATCGAGCGCAGCTCGATGCTTGTGGGGAGCCCACAGCAGATCATCGACAAGGTGCTGCGCTACCACGAGCAGTTCGGCCACGAGGTCATCCACCTCCAGGCCGACCACGACGGGCTGACCGACAAGCAGCACCGGGAGAGCCTGGAGCTTTTCCAGGCCGAGGTGGCACCGGTGCTGCGCCGGGAGATCCCCAGCCGCCCCTTCCGCGCGCCGGTGACCGCCGGCGCGACGGCCTGACCAGAAACGGGGACCACCATGTCAGCGACCCCTCTGTCCGTTCTCGATCTCTCCCCGGTTCCCTCCGGCGGCACCGTCGCCGACGCGTTGCGCAACACAGTCGACCTGGCCGGTCGGACCGAGCAGTCCGGCTACCACCGCTACTGGCTGGCCGAGCACCATCTCGCCGCAGGCGTGGCCAGTTCCGCGCCGGCCGTGCTCATCGGACAGGTGGCCGCGGCCACCAGCGTGCTCCGCGTCGGCTCTGGCGCGGTGCAGGTCGGCCACCGCACCGCGCTGTCGGTGGTCGAGGAGTTCGGCACCCTCGCCGCCCTCTATCCGGGAAGGATCGACCTCGGCCTGGGCCGGTCCGGCCAGCGGCGGGTGGAGGCCGCCCGGGAACTCGCCGCGGCCGCCCCGCCGCCGCAGGCCGAGGCCCGGGTGGTCGACGGACTGCTGATTCCGCAGCCGTTCTCCTACGCCAGCGTGCTCGCCTCCCCACGCTTCGCCCTGAGCAGCGCGCTGCTGCACCAGCCGGGCGCGCAACCGCCGGCCTTCGCCGACCAGGTGGCCGACCTCCTGGCCCTGCTGCGCGGCGACTACACCGACGCCGACGGCCTGGACGCGCACGCCGTTCCGGGGGAGGGCGCCGACCTGCGGGTGTGGCTGTTGGGCAGCAGCGGCGGGGAGAGCGCACAACTCGCCGGCGCGCTGGGCCTGCCCTTCGCCGCCAACTACCACGTCAGCCCCTCCTCCGTGCTCGACGCGGTCGCCGGCTACCGGGCCGCGTTCCGCCCCTCGGCGGTGTTGGCGCAGCCGTACGTGATGGTCTCCGCCGACGTGGTGGTGGCCGAGACCGACGAGGCCGCGCGCCGTCTCGCCGCGCCGTACGGGCCATGGGTACGCAGCATCCGCAGTGGCGAGGGCGCGATTCCGTTCCCCAGCCCGGAACAGGTCGCCGCGCTGCCCTGGACCGAGGACGACCGCGCACTCGTCGCCGATCGGGTCGACACGCAGTTCGTCGGATCGCCGGGCACGGTCACCGAGCGACTGCGGACCCTGCGGGACGTCACGGCCGCAGACGAACTGCTGATCACCACGATCACGCACGCGCACGCCGACCGGGTCAGCTCCTACGAGCTGCTCGCCAAGGAGTGGCGGGACTGACCGCGCTTCTCGCCGGCCACGGCTGCCGGTTCCCCTGGTCGTCGGGCGCTGCCATAATGACTGAGGCGCCCGTCGATACGGCCGGGCCCGGGGGAAACCCTCCGCGGAGCGCGGATGGTGGGTCGTAACCCGGAGGCCGCGATGGACCTTGTCCCCGACACCAGCGCCCTTTCCAGCCTTGTCGATCTGCTTGGCGCCGCGCTGCAACTGGCTGCCGCGGTGGTCAGCCTCCTGGCCGTCGGCGTCGCCCGTGGCCGTCGTGCGGATCGGCGTGGCCGGCGCGACGACGACGCCTCGGCCCCATAACGCGGGGATACGACCCAGCGGGGATGACCCGCAACATCCATGCGTCTCAATATGATGATCGCTATCTCGAATCGAGGTGCGCTCACGAGGCGTACCGTCTGGATGCGGAGGAATGCATGGTTCGCTGGCGTACCCTCACCGGCCTGGTGGCCGCCGCGCTGGCTGCGGCCAGCCTCACCCTCGCGGCGCCCGCCGCCGCGGCCGACAGCCCCGTCACTCCGAACGTCGTCGGCGGCACCCGCGCCGCGCAGGGTGAGTTCCCGTTCATGGTGCGGCTCTCGATGGGGTGCGGCGGGGCCCTCTACAGCTCCCGGCTGGTGCTCACCGCGGCGCACTGCGTGGGCTCGACCGGCACCAACACCAGCATCACCGCCACGCTCGGGACGGTCGACCTCCAGTCGTCCAGCCGGATCACCGTCCGGTCCAACTACGTCTACCGCGCTCCCGGCTACAACGGCGCCGGAAAGGACTGGGCGCTGATCCGCCTGGCCACCCCCGTGACCGGGTTGAGCACGTTGAAGATCGCCACCACCACCGCGTACGACAGCGGCACCTTCACCATCGCCGGCTGGGGCGCGGCGCGCGAGGGCGGCGGCCAGCAGCGGTACCTGCTCAAGGCCACCGTGCCGTTCGTCAGCGACTCCACCTGCAACTCCAACTACGGCGGCGACCTCATCCCCGCCGAGGAGATCTGCGCCGGCTACTCCAGCGGCGGTACGGACACCTGCCAGGGCGACTCGGGCGGCCCGATGTTCCGCCGCGACGCCACCAACGCGTGGATCCAGGTCGGCATCGTCAGCTGGGGCAACGGCTGCGCCCGACCCAACTACCCGGGCGTCTACACCCAGGTGAGCTACTTCGCCTCGTCGATCGCCTCGGCCGCGGCGAGCCTCGGCGGCTGACGACCGCTGACCGTACGACCTCGGGCGGCCCGGACCACCACGGTCCGGGCCGCCCGCGCGTGCACCGGCCTCCGGCCCGACGCGGCGCGGCGCGCTGCGGCCGGCCGGCGATCCCGCCGTGCGAAAGGGTCACCGCCGCGGGGCCGGAGTGGGCCAGCCGACAGATTCGGCGGGCCGCGCGTTCCGCCTCGGCGGCGGCGGCCATGATGGGTCGGTGCAGATCCTGTCCATCCAGTCGTCGGTCGCCTACGGCCACGTCGGCAACTCGGCAGCCGTCTTCCCCCTCCAGCGACTCGGGCACGAAGTCTGGCCCGTCCTGACGGTCCACTTCTCCAACCACACCGGGTACGGCGCGTGGCGTGGGCCGTTGCTGCCGGCCGCCGACGTGGCGGAGGTGATCGCGGGGATCGCCGATCGGGGGGTCCTCGGTGCCGCCGACGCGGTGCTGTCGGGCTACCAGGGTGATCCGGCGATGGGCGCCGTGATCCTGGATGCCGTGGCCCAGGTCAAGGCCGCCAACCCGGCCGCGGTGTACTGCTGCGACCCGGTGATGGGCGACCTCGGTCGCGGCATGTTCGTCCGGCCCGGCATCCCGGAGTACCTGCGCGACACAGTCGTGCCACGCGCCGACATCATCACGCCGAACCACTTCGAGCTGGACTTCCTCGCCGGCCGCACGACGTCCTCGCTGGCGGAGGTGCTGGACGCCGTCGACGTCGTACGCGCCACCGGGCCGCGGCACGTCCTGGTCACCAGCGTGCTGCACGGCGACGTGCCGGCGGGCTCGCTGGAGGTGGTGGCGGTCTCCGACGAGGGTGCCTGGGCGGTGACCACCCCGCTGCTGCCGATCAACCCGAACGGCGGAGGCGACGTCACCGCGGCGCTGTACCTGGCGCACCTGTGGACCTCCGGCTCGCCGGCGACGGCGTTGGAGCGCACCATCTCCTCCGTCTTCGCCGTCCTCGAGGCGACACTCGCGGCGGGCACCCGGGAGATCCAGCTGATCGCGGCGCAGGATGCGATAGCCGAGCCGCCCGCGAGGTTCACCGCCCGCAAGCTGCGCTGAGCGCGGCTCAGCGCAGCGCGTCGTCGCGCAGGACCGCGTGCGCGCCGACCGTCTGGTTGACGATCTGGGTGACCCGTACGTCGACGACGACGCTTGCCAGCGCCACCGCGTCCGGTCGGCTGAGGCCGTGCAGCCGTTGCAGCAGGGTCAGCATCTCCTCAAGCGCCAGGAACGTCGCCTCGTCGAGGGACGCGCCCACGCCCAGCGTCAGCCAGGCGTCGGCGGTACGGGCCACCGGGCCGGTGACCGGGAAGTCGTCGCGGACGTCGAAGGTCAGCGTCACCTCGTCCATCGGGCACTCGATCGCCGTACCGCCGACCTCGCCGTCGCCCTGCGCGGCGTGCCCGTCCCCGACCGAGAACAGCGCCCCGTCGACAGGGATCGGCAGCAGCAGGGTGCTGCCGGCGGTCAGCTCCTTGCAGTCCAGGTTGCCGCCGCAGGGCCGGGGCGGGATGGTCGAGTGCCGTCCCGGCTCGGCGGGCGGCATGCCGAGCACCCCCATGAACGGGCGCAGCGCCACCGTGTGGCCGTGCTGGTTGCGGCCGGTCAGCGCCACCGGGTCCAGCTCCCAGGCGTGCACCACGCCGTCGGTCTCGACGCCGTAGCGCTTGTTGAACCCGCTCGGCCACCCACCGGCCACAGTCGTTCCCCAGGTGGCCGGGACGATCGCGTCGATGCGTACCGCCAGGGTCTGGCCGGCGCGCGCACCGCGGACCGCGACCGGCCCGATCAACGCGTGCCCGTCGTCGGGCTGGTACTGCGGTGCCCGGGGCCGGTCCCGGTTCGGCCCGCCGGGGTACGGGCCGGCCGACCACCAGCAGTCCAGGGTGCGGTAGGTGACGGTGTCGCCGGAGTCGATGGTGAGCGCCGGCGCAAGGTCGGGGGAGAAGTGGCCGTGCAGGGTCTCGTCGCCCGGTGCGAGAGTGTGTCGCATCCGCGCAGGCTACGTGCCGGCGTGGCGCGGCGCGACCCGCGCGCCCGCCCCGACGACGGCTCGCGAGCCGGTGCGCGGCCGGTGCGATCCGACCGGCCGCGCACCTCGCCCGCTGGTCAGTCGACTGTCGGCGCAGCAGTCCTGGCCGCCTCGGCCAGCGCGGCGGCGGCCCCGGCGTACGGGTTGTAGCTGTAGCTGCGCGCCAGCCCGGCCGGGACCGTGAAGTACTCGGCGGACAGCTTCGCCGGATCGCTGGCCAGCTCACCGCGGGCGGGTACGTCGTTGCCGTCGTCCCAGCCCCACGGCGCGTTCGCGGAGTTCGCCGAGCAGCTCCACGTGCCCGAGCCGCAGTCGCCGGAGGTGTCGCCGGCGAACGTGCCCAGGCCGGCGAACAGGTTCGCGTTGGCCCGCTGCGCCCACAGACCCCCGGCGGCGAAGATGTCGACGAGTTGGTACCGCACGTCGCGGTCGTCGCCGCTGCTCGGCGTCTCGGCGACAGTGGACGGGTAGTAGACCAGGCCGTCGCCGTTGATGGCGTACTGCGGATATGCCTTCAGGCCGTGCCCCTGCGCCTCCTGCGCGGTCACCGGATGCGCAAACGAGTCGTGCGGCGAGGTCTGGAACTGCAGGGTGCCGTCGACGCTCTCCCGGCCGCTGGTCCAGGTGCTGCCGGCCGGCGCGTACGAGTAGAAGTCGCTGTGCGCGACGGTGACCGCGCCGCGCAGGACGCCGTACGGGGAGCCGTCGCGCTCGACCGCGAAGAGGACGCCCTCGCCGTCGTTCTCGTGCTCGGTCTCGAAGAACGGGTGGTCGGTCCAGTCCCGGGGGTGGAAGAACAGGTAGGTGAGGTACCAGTGCGTGCTCGTCTCCACGACGGAGTAGTACACGTGCGCGGCGAGCGAGGTGCCGGAAGCACCGGCGCGGTCCCAGTTGTCGCGCCCGTTCAGGTTGCCGTCGAAGTCCACGGCGGTGACGTAGTCGGACTGACCGCCCAGGGCGTGGGCGCCTGTGGCGTCGACGTCCTGGTAGTGGACGGGCGCCCAGCGCAGGGCCAGCTCGGCCCGGCTGACGGCGGCGGTGGCGGGTGCCGGCGCCGCGAGTGGGGCGACCGCCAGCGCCGACACGGCGGCAGCCGCGGTCAGTGCCCTCGCCACCCGGGTTCGCCGGTTCGTGGTGAATCTGTCGCGCATGGTGTGCTCTCCCGCGTCGAATTGACAGGCCACGATGGATGATCGTCGGTTCAGGGGCCTGGTACGTGTCCCTGCGGCGACGAGCGGGCAGCCGCTTTTCGACGGGTTCGCGTCCGACGAGCCGGTGCCGCCGGCCCCCACCGACTGACGAGCTTGTATTGATGCTTGTCGAATGCGATGCTGTGGTCGGTCGCGCTCGGGAGCCAGCGCGCCCAATCCTCTCCGGATGCGGGGACGCGCGAGGTGGCCACACCCATCCGCGCCGGGCAGTCCCCGTCAGCGGCCGCATGCCGATCGCCGTCGGGCGGCCGCCGCACTCCGGCCCCGTACGGTCGGTCGCCCATCCTCGACCGCGACGGCGACGGTTTCCCCGGAGGTACCGATGCTCCGCATCTTCCTGGCTGCCACGACCATGGCGCTGGCCGGCTGGGCCGGCACGACAGGCATCGCCGAGGCCGCACCGGCACCGGCACCGGCGCCGGCGGTCACGCCCACGCCCACCCTGTCGCCGTCACCGACCCCGACCTGCCCGCCGGCCCTACCGATCGGTGCCTCGGTGACCGCGGTGACCACCACGAGCGTGACGCTGTCGTACTCGATCTTTTTCCGCCCGCCCTGCGGCTACGACCCGCCGATGACCGTCAGCCTCTTCGCCAGCCGGGAGGACGCCCAACAGTGGCAGGCGCCGGTGGCCCAGGCCGTCACCGGGCCCGAGCGCAACGGGGTGCTCACCATCGACAAGCTGACGCCCGACACCGAGTACTGGTACCGGTTCACCGACGCGGAGGGCCGGCGGGACCCGTACGTGATCGCGACGGTCCGGACCGCCCCGCTGGCGGCGTGCCGGGCGACGGCCACCATCGACTCCCACTGGGGCACCGGCTTCGTCGCCACGGTCACGGTGCGCAGCACCGGGACGCAGACGCTGGACCGGTGGAGCGTCTCCTGGCGGTGGGCCGGCGACGAGCGCATCCAGACGGTCTGGCGCGGCGTCGCCGAGACCGCCGGCGCCGATGTCACGGTCCGCAACGCCTCCTACAACGGCACAGTCGCGCCTGGTGGCGTGACGACGTTCGGTCTGCTCGTGACCACCAGCGCGGTGCCCGACGGGCTGACGTTGGCCTGCAACCGCTGACCGGTCAACCGGCCGTGGCCCGCGCCCGTCAGGGTTTGCGGGCCACGGCGCCGTAGGCGTCGATCCCCACCGCGTCGGCGTCGTCCGGGCGCCACAGGGGGATCGGCACGAGGCCGGGCTCCACCATCGTCAGCCCGGAGAAGCAACCGGCCAGGTCCTCCGGGCTGCGCAGGATGTACGGCACACCACCGTTCTCGGCCAACCGCTGCGCGCCGGAGACCACCGCCGGGCTGGTGTTGGTGCCGTCCCAGAGCACCAGGTGGCTGCCGGACGGGGTCGCGTCCATCGTCCGCCCGACGATCGAGCGCACCACCTCCAGGTCCGGCTCGTACCCCAGCACACCCATGAACATCACCGCGATCGGCTTGTCGAAGTCCAGGGTCCGCGCCGCCTCGGCGAGGATCCTCTCCGGGTCGTGGTAGTCGGCCGGCACGTACGTGGTGACGCCCTCGGTGGTCGTGCTGGCCAGCAGCGCGCGGGCGTGCACGAGGACCATCGGGTCGTTGTCGACGTAGACGATCCGCGCGTCGGGGGTGACGCCCTGGGCGACCGCGTGGGTGTTCTGCATGGTGGGCAGACCCGTGCCGATGTCCAGGAACTGCCGGATGCCCACCTCGGCGGCCAGGTGCCGCACGGCCCGCACCAGAAAGCCCCGGGACTGCTGCGCCATCAGCACGATCTCCGGGTAGACCTCGGCCACCGCGTCACCGGCCGCCCGATCGGACTGGAAGTTGTCCTTGCCGCCCATCCAGTAGTTCCAGATCCGCGCCGCGTGCGGCACCTCGGGCTGCAGCGTCGCGGTGAGTTCGGCGTCCGGGCCGGCCATGGCAGGCTCCTGTCGAGGGGTTCGTCGGTGTGGTGACACCCGGGATTGTCCACTATCGACCCCGGTGGCCCGGACCGGGTCGCCTGCGACGGCGTGGGCGACCCGGCGACACCTCACGGCGCGTCCACGACCTCCCGACCCAGCGGCCAGAACGCGGCCGGGACGAGCTTGAAGTTGGCGATGCCGAAGGGGATTCCGATGATCGTGACGCAGAGCGCGATGCCCGCGAGGATGTGCGACAGGGCGAGCCACCAGCCCGCCAGCACCACCCACAACACGTTCGCCAGCCCGGAGCCGACGCCCGCGCCCGGCTTGGGCACCAGGGTGCGACCGAAGGGCCACAGCGAGTAGACGGCGAGGCGCAGCGAGGCGACGCCGAACGGGATGGTGACGACCAGGACGAAGCAGACCAGCGCGGCGAAGCCGTAGCCGATCGCCAGCACGAGGCCGCCACCGAAGACGAGCCACAGGACGTTCAGGACGAAGCGAATCACCCCTCCAGCATGCGCGACGCGCGCCACCGGGGCCGGGCCGCGCTCAGTCCGGCAGCCCGCCGCAGGCGACCCCGTCGATCGTGCACGCCGTGGGCGTCGCGCCGACCGCCGCGCCGTTGACCCGGAACGTCACCCGGACCGAGGCGCTGCCCGGCACCTGCCCGGCGCTCCCGTCCGGCACGAACGTCCACACCGCGCCGTCCTGCGTGGCCTGCGCGCCCTGCACCGCGCTGACCCGCAACGACTCCCGGGGCAGTGTGACGGCCAGCGTCCACCGCGCCACCGGCGACGGCCCCGGATTGGTGACGGTCACGGCGGCACCGTAGCTGAGCAGGGCCTTGTCCTCGATGGCGAAGGCGGCGCTCAGCGCGGCCGGGGTCGGCGGCGCCGACGAGAGGGTCGCGGCCGGCGCGCTTGTCGGCGGCGGGGCGGGCGGCGGGGCCGCGCTTACCGGCGGCGATGCGGACGTGGTCGGGCTGCTGGCCGCCGACTTCGCCTGCCCCCGGGGCGTACCGGCCTCGGGAGTGCCCAACTGGTCCACCGACGGGGGAGGGTCGAGGGTCACCGGTGCCAGACGCTCCGGCGTACGCACCACACCGATGACGGAGATCACCGTCGCTACCACCACCCCGAGCGCCGCGAGCACGGCGATCCAGGTGGCCCGCGACACGTCGGCCCGGCCGGTGACCACCCGCCGTACGGCTGCGGCGGCGGCCACGATCCGGTCCAGCAGAATGATCGCCACAGTACGTCGTGGCTGCGGCGGTGTTGCCGGCACTGCCTCTCCCCTTCAGTTCATCCCCGGACGTCCACCGCGACCGCTGGGTCGCGGCGGCACCCGACCCGTCACAGGGCGCGTAGCCCGACGAGTATCGACTCGAGCAGCTCCTGCGACGGCAGTTCCGCCAGCGTCGGCGGTTCGTGCGTCTCGACCAGACCCGCGTCGAGCAGGTCACCGAGGAGCACCCGGACGGTGCCCAGGGGCAGGTCCAGCTCGGCGCTGACCTCGGCCACCGACACTGGATGGTGACACAGCTCGACGATCCGCGCCTGTTCGGGGAAGAGCGCCGTGGGCGGTGCGGCCGCCCGCCGCGCGACGACGAGCGAGATGAGGTCGAACCGGCCCCGCTCGGGTGCGGTACGCCCACCGGTCATCGTGTACGGACGCGCCACCGGGCCGGCGTCGTCGTCGTACCACGCCTCGTCACTGGAGCCGGCGCTGTGCACCAGAGTCCCCGCTTCTCGCCGCGGAGGCAGGGACCAGGGTGATCGGCAGGTGCCGCTCGGCCTGCCCCACGAAGAGCGCGACCTCGTACGCCATGTCGCCCACCTCGATCTCGTCACCGGCGATCCGGACGGTGAGGATGGTCCCGTTTCCGATGGTGGCGACGAACAGGAACGCCCGCGACATCTGCACCACGATCTGCCGGAGGCCGCCCGCGTCGCAGGTCCGGGTGGCGGCGAGCCCCAACGCCAGCAGCCCGGCGACGATGCCGGAGATCTGGTCGGCCAGCTTCGCCTCGACCTGCCGGGAGCCGCCGAGCGGGAGCCCGTCCGGTGAGAGCACCACGGCGAACTCCGCCCCGTGTACCCGGTCGACCAGGCGGTCCAGCGCGCCGGTCAGGCTGTCCGCGGCGACCACTGCATGCGTCATCGATGTCTCCTCGTTGCTCTCGTGACCGGCAGTTCGATGGTGTCGGGGCCGGTGCTGCCGGGTTCTGGGCCGGTGGGCCCGGACGCGGGCCCGGCGGACCCGGACTGGCGGACCCGCATCGGCAGCTCGCCAGCGCCGCCCGCCCCGCCCACCCCGGGCGCGTCGGGCCCGGCGGGTCGGTTGCGGGCCGGGGAGTACGCGGGCCGGGGGACCGCCCCGGCCGGGCCGCCGGTCACCGTGACCAGCTCGGCAGGCAGGTCCACGATCGCGGCCGTCCCACCGCGCCGACTCGGCCGCACCGTGACCCGGGCGCCGCAGCGGGCGGCCAGCAGGGCGACGGTGTGCAACCCCGTGGCGTCGGCGGGTGGACGGGTCGGCGGGCTGGTGAGCAGGTGGTTGACCGCGCCCAGCGTGGTCGCGTCGAGGCCGGGACCGTCGTCGACCACCACGACCGCGCAGCCGTGCGGCCGGTGCTCACCGGCGACCCGGACGGTGGTGTCCGTGGCCGAGAAGGTCAGGGCGTTCTCGATCAGCTCGGCCAGCAGGTGCACGACGTCCGTGACGGCTGGCCCGGCGAGGGACCACGGCCAGTGCGGCGCGACCAGGACGCGGTGGTATTCCGGCACCTCGGCGATCGCGCCGCGCGTGACGTCGAGCAGGGGGACCGGGCGTCGCCAGCGGCGGGCCGGGGTCGCGCCGGCGAGGGTGATCACCTTCTCCACGTTGCGGCGGATGCGGGTGGTGAGGTGGTCGAGCTGGAACAGCTCGTCGGCCTCCTCGGCGCTGCGCTCCCGCCGCTGCATCGCGTCCAGCAGGTCGAGCTGGTCGCGGAGCAGGACCTGGTTGCGCCGGGTGACCCGCAGAAACAGCTCCCCCAGGCGATGGTCCTCGAGCGTCCCGCCGTCCGTGTGGCCGCCGCCGGTCGGGCCACCGCCGGCCTGGTCGCCGGGTGGGTGCGCGTCGGCGGGTGGGGCCGGCAGGGCCGTAGCGTCTGGTTCGGGCCGGCTCGGGCGGGACTCCGAGCGGGTCCGCTTGTCGGTCAGGCGGCGCACGGTGGCGGCCCCGCCAAGCAGCACCGCCAGCACGGCGATCAGCCCGAGCCCCACCACCGCGCCGGTCCGCCCGACGATCACCGCGGCGCCCGGCGTCGCCCGTTCGACGCTGCCCCGGGCCGTGGTCGTCACCAGCTCGTGCAGCGCGCCGAGCGCGGCGTCCGCCGCCGCCCGCCAGGCCGCCGCGCTGATGCCGCGCAGCGCGTCAGCCCGGTCCGACCGCAGCAGCGTGTCCTCCACGGCGCGCAGACCCGCGAACTCCGGGCCCGCCGCGAGCCGCTGGTGCGCGTCCCGGCCGCCGGCCGGCAGGCCGGCGGCCGCCTCGGCGCGGGCGTACCGCTGGGTGGTCACCAGCTCGACCAGCCGGCGCCGCTCCCCGTCGCTGAGCCGACCGCTCTCGACGGCGGCGGTGACCAGGGTGTCCTCCCGGGTGAGCAGCTCGCGGGCGCGGGCCAGTGCGATCACCGCGCGGTTCTCGACAGCCAGCCTGCTCTCGTACGCGCCCCACTCCGGCCCGTACACGTCGAAGGCGGCGTCAACGAGCTGGTCGTACCCGTCGATCGCCCCGGCGCGGTCGAGGTAACCGGCGTCCACCTGGGACCGGACGGCGCCGAGCCCGTTCAACCGCCGGACGAGCGCCTCGGCCCGGTCGCGCACCGCCCCCGCGCTGAGCAGGCGCGGATCGCGGCCGGCCGGGAAAGCTCGAACCTCCGTCGCGGCCCGGTCGGTGACCTCTCGGACCCCGGCCAGCGCGGTCCGCGCCCGCGCCGAGCCGGCCAGCGACTCGGCGGTCAGCCGGCGCTCGGTCTGCAGGCTGAGGATCAGCCGGTCGATGGGCTGGCCCAGGGTGTCGGCAAGGGTCCGCACCCGCAGCAGGTCGACGGCGTCCTGACCGGTCAGGTAGGCCGCGTACGACCAGAGCGTGAGCAGCACCGCCGCCGCGGCGACGAGCCGGACCCGCAGCCGTCGTTCGTCGGTGCGCGTCACGGCGCGCTCCGCCCGGGCCGCCGCGGCCCGTGGTTCGGCCGGCTCATCGCGCCGACCGCTGCGGCCACGGCTGCCCGGCGGTGTCGCTGGCCCGGTCGGCGACGACTGTCCGCAGCAGCGCCAGCAGCTCCGCGCGGTTGGCGCAGTTCAACCGGTTGCGCATACGGGCCACGTGGTGCTCCACGGTCTTCGCCGAGATGAAGAGCCGATCGCCGATCTCCCGGTAGGTCAGCCCCGCCAGCACCAGCTCGGCGACCTCGTACTCCCGGTCGCTGAGCCCCTGCTGGGTGGGGGCGGCGATGGCGTCGGTCGCCTGCGGGGTGCTCTCGCCGGCTGTCGGTCGTGGCCCACCGGCGGCGGTGGCCGGCCGGCCCTGGAGCACCCGGGCACACTCCAGCAGGGTGGTCATCGCCCGCCGGTCCGAGGTGCGGATCGCGGCCTGCCCGGCGAGGCGCGCGCCGTCCCAGCACAAGCCGCTGTCGTGCAGCCCACGGGCGGCGGCCTCCACCCGCACCGGATCGACCACGCCGCGCAGCACCTCGACCCAGCTCTCGGCGGCCGCGGCGACCACCGCGGCGTAGCGGCTGTGGTCCGCGGCGGCCAGCAGCGCGGCGACGTGGTCGTCGGCGGCCGTCGGCTCACCGCTCAGGATGGCCGCGTGCAAGCCGCTCCAGTGCAGCGGGACGCTCCACAGTGTCGGGGCGCCGAGTCGTTCGAGCAGCTCCCGGCCCTCCCGCAGGTACGGCGCCAGTCGTGCCGCGTCGCCCAGCCGGGCGCCCGCGATGGCGAGTTCGCCAAGCGGCAGCAGCGTGAACAGGTCGACGGGATGGCGAACCACCGCCTCGAGGGCCTGGCCCCAGCCCCGCTTGAGGGCGGCCAGGTCGCTGGTGCGCCGGCCGATGCCCATCCGCAGCGCGGCGGCGAAGAGCAGGTCACGTGACTCCAACGGCCGCTCGTCGGCGGTCACCGTGGCGAGGCGTTCGGCCGCCGCGGCCGTCTGGCCCCGGACCATCAGGATCCAGGCCTGCAACAGCCGATGGCGGCGGGCCATCAGGGGACCGCCGACGCCTGCCGCCTCCGCCCGGAGCAGGACCCGCTCGGCGATGTCCAGCTCGCCGGAGTGCACAGCGGTCAGGGCGGCCAGCGCGGCCGGACTGTCCGGCAGGAGCGCCGCCCGACCGTCCGGCTCCAGCAGGGCGGCGGCCTGTACGAGCGCGGAGAGCGCCGCGCTCGGCGTGCCGGTGACGCTCTCGCGTACCCCCTCGGCCATCAGCCGGGCGGCGCTGGCGTGCAGGGTGGGCGGTTCGCCGGGGGACTCGTCCACCTCCGGCCCGGCTGCGGTCAGGTCGCCGGTGGCGAGCCCGCCGACGGTGGCGAACGCCACCGACGAGGTGGTGCCGGACCACCGGTACAGCTCGACGCTGCGGCCGGTGTGGCCGCGGTGCGCCAGAGCGGTCGCGGCCACCACTGCGGCGTCGGCACGGTCCGTCGGGTCGGTGGCGGCCAGCAGCCGGTCCGCGAGGCGCAGCGCGTCGTCGAGGTTGCCGGCGAGCGCGGCGGCGAGAGCCTGCCGGGCGCTCGTGGGGTGCCCGGCCGCGGTGGCGGCGGCGAACAGGTCGGCGGCGAAGGCCGGCTCGTCGGCCAGCGCCTCCTGCGCCGCCGCGGCGAGCGTCGGGGCCGGGCAGTCGGCGAGTACGCCCACCGCGAGCAGCGAGCGCACCAGCGGTAGCACCGGGCCGCCCCGGGCGAGCTGCAACTCGGTGAGGCGACGCCAGACCTCGCTGCGTTCGGTGGCCGGGCTGAGCGTGGTGACGGCCCGCCGCACGATAGGGGTGAGCCTGCCGTCGGCGCCGATCAGCCCCGCCGCCCGGGTCGTGGCGATCAGCTCGTCGACCGCCTCCGGTTCCTGGTCGAGCAGCGGGCCGAGCATGGCCACCGGCAGCGGTACGCCGGCCGCGACCGCGAGCAGTAGCCGTCGTACGGCGGTGGGCTGGATCTCCAGCTCCGGCGCGAATTCTCCGATCACGGACCGGGGCGGTTCGGCCGGGACGCCGGTCAGGCTCGGGGCCGCGCGCAGACCACGGGTCAACCGCTCGACGTCGCGGGGGACACCACCGGTCTGCGTGTGTACGAAGTCGATCAGATCGCCACGGTGGGCCAGCTCGGGCGCGGCGGCGAGGTGTGCCGCGGTCTGCTCGCGACCGAACGGGCCGAGCAGCACGGCCTGCCCGTCGCGGCGCAGCGCGTCGGTCAGCTCGGTGAGCGCCGCCGACCGGGGCCAGGGCCGGTGGGCGACGACCAGCCGGTGCCGACGGGTGGCGACCAGGCCCAGCAGGACGCCGACCCGCTCGTCGTCGAGCAGGTGCGCGTCGTCGACAAGCAGCAACTCGGCCTCGTCGACGGGATCGCCCGGCACCGGGACGCCCGTCCGCACGGTGCCCCCGGCCCGTTGCTGGACGCGCGTCAACTCGGCGAGCAGCGTGGTCTTGCCGTGGCCCGCCGGACCGGCCAGACCGACGACGAGCGGGCCGGTCGGATCGTCGGCGACCCGGTCCAGCAGGGCCTGGGACGCTCGGCCGAGCACCAGCCGGGACTCGACGACGTTTTTCATGATCATTGTGGTCATCCTTCGCGTCCCCGGCTGAGCGTCAGTGCCAGGCGGGACGCCTTTGGCAGGTCGAGGGGCAGGATCCGGACCGGAGGGCGCGGTGGCGGATCGCCCGGATCGGTGGTGCGGTCCCGGGGCCGGCGCGACGCCGGGATGGTGGCCCGACCGACGCCGTTGACCGGCGTCGGGTCGCGCACCGGCGCCGGGGGCCGGGGGCGGGGCGACACCACCTGGCAGGCCGCGCTCGCCGCCCCGGTGGCGGCGGTCAGCTGCGCGTCCGGCTCCACCTCGACCGGGATCGGAAGCGCCGCGGTGATCAGCTCGGTGACCAGCGGGATGCGGGCCGAACCGCCGGCGAGCAGGACGCCGTCGAGCTGCGTCGGTGTCAGGCCGGCACTGTGCACGGTGCGCAGGAGGAGGTCGACGGTGGCCTGCACGGTCGGGCGGATCATGGCCTCGAACTGGGCGCGGGTCACCGGTATCCGCGCCGTGCCGGTCGGCAGGCTCAACACCACGTCGGCGGCCAGCTCGACGGTCAGCGCCCGCTTGACCCTGTCGCACTCGGCCGGCAGCCCGCGCAGGGCGGCGTGGTGTTCCCGACGGCCGGTGGCGGCCAGCTCCCGGGACAGCACGGTGCGTACGTGGCCGGCCAGCAGTTCGTCGAAGTCGGCGCCGCCGATCGGGTCGAGGCCCTGCGGGGTGCCGAAGCTCTCGTAGGTGCCACGCGAGGTGCGCCGGACCAGAGCCGCCTCGAAACTGGCGCCGCCCAGCGCGTAGACGGCGGCAGTGGTCCCCGCGAATCCGCGGGTGGCGTGGCTCTCGGCGACCGTGACCGTACGGGGCAGCAGGGTGACGCCGCGCAGCCCGAGGTCGACGAGAGCCCGGCGCAGCAGCTCCCGCCGGTACGGCTGCCAGCCCGCCGGGTGGCTGAGCACGACCGCCTCGGCCGGGCCGCCCTCGGCCGCGTCCACCTGCTCCACCACCCATGCGGCCAGCTCCGCCGTGAGCGTCTGCGGCGCGCACGGCTCGCCCCCGAGCAGCAGGGGCACGTCGTCGCCGATGCGGCGGACGAAGTCCCTCGTGGTGCGGCTGCCGTCGTCGGTGGCGGGCCCGCCGATGTGCAGCGCGCCGTCCTCGGCGAGGTGCAGCACCGACGGTACGAGAGGCGAGCCGGCGTTCAGCGGGACGGTTTCCGGGCGCGTCCAGGTCCGGCCGTCACGCCGTGCGACGGCGGCGGCGGTGTTGGTGCTTCCGATGTCGATCCCCAGGACGTACGGCATCCGTCTCTTCTCTTTCCGCGAGTTGGCCCTCTGGTGGCGATGGCGTCGGCGCTGCCCGGCGACCCGCCCCCGGCGAAACCCGCGGGCTCCTACGTTCGTACCAGAGATCGCTCCCTGGTCGGGACCCTAATCTGGCCGGGACGGTTTCCCCCAGTCCCCCTAACGGTGGAGCCGATCAAGGCCCTAACGCGGCGGGATCGGATGCGGGCCGAGCCCCGATGTCCGGCCTCGGCCCCCCGCAATAGCGTCACTGTCGACGTACGACGGTCGCCGACGCCAATCCGAGGAGAACCGGCACATGGACTCGCAACAGACCCTGCACGACTTCGTGCTCGACCTGCTGACCAACCCGGACGCGCGGTCGGCCTTCGACCTCGACCCGGAGGGCGCGCTGCACGCCGCGGGGCTCAGCGACATCACCGCCGCCGACGTGCAGGACGTGGTGCCGCTGGTGGTCGACTACGCGCCGGGGCAGGGTCTCGCGCCGCTGGTCCCGGCCGTCGGGCAGCTCGGGTTCGATTCGCTGGTGACCGACACGACCGATGTGGTCGGCCAGTTGCAGAGCGTGGCGCAGCAGATCAGCGTCACCAGTTCGCCCGCAGGAGTGGACGTCAAGGCCGGTGTGCTCGGGGCCATCGCCGTCGACCCGACGACCGTCGCCGCCGGGGTGACGGTGCTTCCGGGCGTCGGCCTGGGCGTCGGCCCGAGCGGCTTCGACACCGACCTGACCGGTGTGGCCGACGTGGCGCACACCCTCGACGCGGACGTGGTGCAGCCGGTCGACGGCATCGCCGACCCGGTGCTCGGTGACGTGACCGGCACGGTCGGCGACCCGACCGGCCTGCTCGGCAGCGCCGACCCGGGTCTGCTCGACGGCCACCTGACCGGCGGTGTCCTCTCCGACGCGCACGGTCAGGTCGACGGCATCGTCGGCTCCCTCGGCGTCCACGACACCCTGGGTGGTCTGGGCCTCACCGACGGCGCCGTCGGCGGTGTGGTGCCGCCGGTCGACGTCCCGTCCGTGGTGGGCGGCGTCACGCACCACGTGGACAGTCTCCTCCCCGGTGTCACCGGCACGGTCGGTGACGTGACCGGAGGGGTCACCGACGGTGTGACCGGCGACGTGCACGACGGGGGGCCCGCCTCGTCGGACCACGGGCTGCTGGGCCTCACCGGCGGTCTGCTCTGACGGGGATTCTCGTCGGGAGCGGGGGCCGGGTCGCCTCGGGCGGCCCGGCCCTTCCCGGGTTCCCTTCCGGTCCCTCTTGATAATTGAGCCGAAATCCGCACACTTGGTGCGGTGATGGCGGGGATCTGGTTGGACGTACTGGACGAGATCGCCCGGACGTGCAACACACACGGTCGCGGCGACCTGCTCCAGACGGTCCGACAGAAGCGTGCCCAACTGCTGGACCCGAAGCTGCGCGTCCTGGTCGTCGGCGAGCCGAACCAGGGCAAGAGCCAGCTCATCAACGCGATCATCAACGCGCCGGCCTGCCCGGTCGGCGACGGTCGTACCACGCTCCTGCCGACAGTGGTGCAGCACGCCGAGGCCGCCTGCGCGGTCGTGGTCCAGGCGCCGCCGGTGTCGGGACGGCCCGCGGGCACCCCGGCCGCGACGCTCGTCGAGCGGACCCCCCTGGCGCTCGACCAGGTCGCGGCCGGGGTGTCCGGCACCGTCGGGCGTCGGCCGGGCGGCGGTCCGGCGTACGTCGAGGTCGGCCTGCCCCGCGCGATGCTCGCCGCCGGACTGGTGCTTGTGGACACTCCCGGCACCGACCAGGTCGCGGCGCTCGGCGGGGCCGCGGAGGTGGCCGCCTGCACCCGCGCGGACGCCGTGCTGCTGGTCTCCGACTCGACAAGGGAACTCTCGGTCGCCGAGCTGGACATGCTGCTGCACGTCACGCGCTCGCAGCCGAACGTGGTGGTGGTGCAGAGCAAGACCGATCTCGTGGCGGACTGGCGTGCGGTGGCCGAGCGCAACCGGCAGCACCTCGCCGACGCCGGCGTCGCGGCGCCGCTGATCCCGGTGTCGGCGACCCTGCGGTTGCGCGCGGCGGCGACCGACGATCGCGGCCTCAACGCCGAGTCCGGGTTTCCGGCGCTCATCGCCCGCCTGCAGCGGGACCTGACCGGCAAGGCCGACCACCTGGCGCGGGCGTCGGTGCAGGCGGTGGCCCGTACGGTGGTGGAGCAACTGGCCGCACCGTTGCGCGCCGAGCTGGCGACGCAGGAGGCCGAGGAGCAGTCCGGACCGATCTCGCGGCTGCACGCGGCCCAACGGGAGGTCGACGAGCTGCGCCGCTGCTCGACCCGTTGGCAGAACACGCTCGCCGACGAGATGGCCGACCTGCTCTCCGACATCGAGTACGACCTGCGCGACCGGACCCGGCAGATCCTGCGTGCCGTGGACGAGGCGTTCGACACGGCCGATCCCCTCACCGCCTGGGACACCTTCGCCGACTGGCTGGAGCGCAGCCTCGTCGAGGCCGCGGAGGCCAACCACGAGTGGCTGGTCCAGCGCTGCGACTGGATCGCACGTCGGGTGGCCGCCACCTTCGACAGGTACGGCCACGACGTGCTGCCACCCTGGTCGATGACGATGCCGGACGATCTCGGCGACCGGCTGCCGGACCTGGAACGGCCGCGGATCGACAGGTTCACCACGGGTCAGAAGTTGTTCACCGGCATGAAGGGCTCGTACGGCGGCATGCTGATGTTCGGTCTCGCGACGACGCTTGCCGGAATGCCGATGATCAACCCGGTCTCGGTCGGCATCGGCGCGCTCTTCGGCGGCAAGAGCATCCGCGACGAGGGCAAGCAGTTGCTGCGCCGCCGGCAGGCGACCGTCAAGACGGCCATCCAACGGCATGTCGACGAGTTCTTCGTCCGGATGGTCCGGGACTGCCGCGACGCCACCCGCCAGGTGCAGCGGATGCTGCGCGACCACTTCACGGGGCTGACCGAGGAGTTGCAGGAGGCCATCGTGCAGTCGTTTCGCAGTGCGAAGCAGGAGGCGGACACCGATGTCGCCCTGCGCGAGCAGCGGCAGCGGGAGATCCGGCTGAAGATGACCCGCCTGGCCGCGCTCTACGAGCAGTCCCAGCAGTTGACCGCCACCCGCGCCACCCCGGTGCTGCTGGAGCCGGGGGCATGACGGTCGGGGTGCGGTTGGACGAGGCGGCGTGGGGGCTGCTGCACCGGGCCATGGACCTCTACCAGCACGACGCGCGGGCGGTGGGGCGGTTGCGGCACCAGGTGGCGCGGTTGGAGCAGCCGCTGCGGATCGCGGTGGCCGGCCCGTGGCGTGCCGGCAAGTCGACGGTGCTGAACGCGTTGATGGGGGAGGAGGTCGCGCCGGTCGAGGGCGCGGACGGCGTCTTCACCTGGTACGAGGACGGCCCTTCGCCGCACGCCACCGCCTACCCCGTCGGCCAGCCGCCGCAGGAGCTGACGGTGGTCAAGTCGGCGACCGGGATGCGGGTGGATCTGGGCTGGCGGGTCGGGGAGGTGCGCGACATCGTGGTGCGGTGGCCGACGCGGGCACTGCGGCAGGTGACGCTCATCGACACCCCGGCGCTCGCCGCTGTCGACGAGCAGGGCCACGCGCCGGTGCTGGATCGCGTCCTGCGGGACTCGGACGCGGTGCTGTTCCTGACCCGCGACGGCCGCGACAGTGACCTGCGGGTGTTGGAGTCCGCTCGGGACAGTGTCGTCGGGCAGGCCGCCCCGGTGAACGTGATCATGGTGTTGTCCCGGGCGGACGAGGTGGGTGGCGGCCGGATCGACGGGCTGCTCACCGCCCGCCAGCTGGCCCGCCGGCACCACCGCGATCCCCGGGTGGGCGCGCTGGTCGTGAACGTGGTGGCGTGCAGCGGGACGGTCGGTCTCGCGGGCCGGATGTTGAACGAGTCCGACGTCGCCGCGCTCGCGACGCTGGCCGGGGTGTCCCGTGCCGAGTTGGAGACCCACCTGCTCTCCGCCGACCGCTTCGTCCGTGGCGAGCTTCCGGTGCACCTGGACTCGGAGGTGCGCGCCGGTCTGCTGGACCGGATCGGGCTCTTCGGGATCCGGCTCGCGACGACCCTGGTCCGCGGCGGGTTCGACACCCGGGTGACCCTGTCGGCCGAGCTGATCCGGCGCAGCGGGCTCACCGAGCTGCGGGAGTCGATGACCCGATGTTTCGTCGATCGTCGCGACACCCTCAAGGCACGCTCGGCGCTGGCGGCCGTGGAGGCCCTGGTGCGGGCCGAGCCGGTGCGGGGCGCCGACGAGCTGGTCGGCGCGATCGAGCAGATCCTGGCGGGCGCACACGAGTTCCGGGAACTGCGCCTGCTGGTGGCGCTGCGCAACGCCCGCCTCGGTTTCGACGCCGAGTTGGCCGCCGAGGCGCAGCGGCTGGTCGGCGGTGACGGGGTGGGTCTGGCCGCGCGGCTCGGCATCGAGCACGAGGCGACAGTGCGGCGGCTCTGGGAGGTCGCCGCCGACGCCCAGAGGCGGTGGCGGGACCGGGCCGAGGACCCGCTCCTCCCGCTGGCCCAGCGCCGGGGCGCGGAGGTGGTCGTCCGCAGTTGCGAGGGGATGCTGGCCGAGCTGGCCGCGGGCGGTCGCTGAGCGTCGTACGCCCGGGGCGTCCACCCGGGACGCGCCGGCCGGCGTGTGTGGCGCAGGGTGCGTGCCTCACTGTGGCGTGGCCGATGCGACGCCGGCACGTACTGTCGCCCTCAGCCGATATACCGCAGAGTCATATTCATACCTCTGCGGTATATCGCTCACGGGCTCATCCGCTCGTCGGTCCGTCCGCCAGGTCCGTCGGGCAGCTCTACAGGGGCCGCTCCCGGCCCTCGTCACCCGTTCGGCGGTGTCGCCGCCGCGGGTTGCGGTGGCGCGCTCAGCCGGAGCTGCCACCGTCGGCCTTGGTCGGTGAGCCGGACGATCGCCAGCGGCTCCACGTCCAGCTGCCGGTACGTCGCCAGCGGCAGGTCCAGGGCGTGCACGACCGCCACCCGGATCACGAGCGGGTGGGTGACGGCGGTGACCCGTCGGCCGAGGCCGCGCTGGCCGTCGAGCCACCGGCCGACGCGCTCGCGCAGGTCGGCCACGGACTCGCCCCCGTGCGGCGCGGCGTCCGGGGTGGACATCCATTCGTGGAGGGCGTCAGGCCGCGCGGCGGCGATCTCCTCCAGCGACCGGCCGGTCCAGTCGCCGTAGTCGCAGTCGGCAAGCGACGTCTCGACGGCGGGCGCGAGGCCGAGGGCGTACGCGGTCTGGACGGCCGCCGCCGCGGGGCTGGACAGGCAGGCGTCGGTATTGCCCGACGACGTCCGCCGGGCCAGCCCGGACAGGGCGAGGGCGGCGCGCCGGCCACCCTCGTCCAGTCCGTCGTCCCCGCCGAACCGGGCTCGCCGCAGGGCGGCGGTGTGACCGTGGGCGACCAGCCGCAGGCTGGTGGCGCTCACCCGGCCGGTTGTGCGTCGGCGACCGCGCGCTGCCGGTGCATCAGAGCTGCGAAGAGCAGGCCGATCCCGGTCCACAGCACCACCTGGGTGCCGAGGGAGGCGAGCCGGAAGCTCCACAGCAGCGTGGCGGGGAAGTCACCCGGTACCTCCTGGAACGACGGCAGCACCACGTAGGCCACGCCGGTGACCAGCAGGAAACCGCCGACCGCCGCCGCGGCGCGCAGCCACACCGGCGCCTGTGCGCCGACCGACCGGTAGCCCAGCGAACCGGACCAGACCGCCACCAGGCCGAGGACCACCAGCAGCAGGTAGGTGACCGTGCGCTGGTTGATGGTGGCCGGGTCGCCGACGGCCGGGGGGTTCGGCGGGTACTTGAGGAACGGCACGATCACCGCGCCGAGCAGCGCGCCGCCGGCCAGGAGCAGCCCGGACCGTCCGTCGTCAGGGGTCCGCCGCCGCCGGGTCAGCAGGACGTACGCCGTGGCCAGCAGGCCACCCATCGCGGCGCCGAACAGGGCCGTGGCCAGGAACAGCCCGCCGCGCTGACCGTTCCTGCTGACCAGGGCGTCCTCGTCGTGTTGGTGCCCACCGGCGGCGGGTTCGGCGTGTGTCGCCGCCTCCTCGATGGCGATGGCCGCCTCGACGTGGGGTTCGCCGACGACGAAGGCGAACGTTCCGGCGAGCAGGCCGGCCACCAGGCCGGCGAGCAGCCCGCGCAGGAGAACCGTGACGAACGTGGGTGCGGTGCCGGTCAGTGGCACGGGACACCGAGCAGGTGCCGGCCGTCGTGCATCAGCTCGTGCAGGTACATCCCGCTGCGCGAGACGGCGCCCTGGTCGAAGGCGACAAGATAGGCCAGCAGGGTGAGCACGGCGACGGTGGCCAGGACCGTCCACAGGAGACGGGTCGGGACAGCGGGGTGCACCAGCGGCTGGCTGGAAGTGGAACTGGACATGTGTGCACGAACCTCCTCGGGGATGACGCGTCCCCATCGCAAGGCTGCGGACGACCGAGCGTCCTGGCTCGCGGCCCCCGGGTCGGGGACCGCTCACAGTGGCGCGACCGCGCCGGATTCTCACCGGCTTCCCTCGCGTCGCCGCAGATAGTGGGTCGACCGTATCGGTGCCGGTTCTCCTCGGTCAAGCCGGCGGCGAAGTCCGATCGCGACGCTGCCCACGGCCGCTCGTCCGCGGGCGTCGACCGGATCGACGATGGCCGTCGCCGGCGGCCGCGACACGCCCGGCCCCGACATGTGGGGTGTGACAAACCCTGTCGCCCCTATATATGGTGTCGACCGCAGCTGGTTCGGCCACTCATTCCAGGGATGGCCGAGGCAAGAGGGAACCCGGTGGAATTCCGGGACTGCCCCGCAGCGGTGAGTGGGAACGACAGCCGTCATCAGCACTGGGCCGCCATCTGGCCTGGGAAGCGACGGCCAGTAGGAGACCGGGCGACCCCGGTCGTGCCCGCGAGTCCGAAGACCTGCCAGCGCGCCGCGTACCCGCATCCGGGTGGGCGGTGGTCCGAGGCCGCGTGGGACGGCCGACGCCTTGCGGATCCGCGCCGCCGTCGGCATGGCGTCCGCCGGTGTCGGTCGCCTCGTGCCGAGGGCCATCAGGTCCTCAAACTCGCGAGGAGTGAGTGGTGACAGTTACCGAGGTGACCCCGGCCGACGGCGACACGGCCCTGGGGCGTACGCCGACGCAGGTCCGCGAACGCGACGGCGGCAGCGAGCCGGTGGACGTGCGCAGGCTCGTCACCACGGTCGAGCGCTGGGCCGACGACCTGCCCGACGTCGACCCGCTACGGGTGGCGACCCGTACGATCAGCGGCCTGTACGACGGCGCGACGACGGCCGAGCTGGACCGGCTGACCATCCAGACCGCGGCCGAGATGATCGGTACGGAGCCGCAGTACTCGCGCCTCGCCGCCCGGCTGCTGGCCAGCCACGTCGAGCGGGAGGTACGCCGGCAGGGCGTCACCTCGTTCAGCGCGGCGATCCGGGCCGGCCACGCCGAGGGCCTGATCGGAGACGAGACCGCCGCGTTCGTCGCCGCGCACGCCGGCACGTTCGACGACGCCGTCGACACCGACGGCGACCGTCGTTTCGAGTACTTCGGCCTGCGCACGGTCTACGACCGGTACCTGCTGCGCCACCCCACCAGCCGGCTGGTGCTGGAGACCCCGCAGTACTGGCTGCTGCGGGTGGCCTGCGGCCTGTCCCGTACGCCGGACGAGGCGGTGGACTTCTACCGGCTCATGTCCAGCCTGGCCTACCTGCCCAGCTCACCGACGCTGTTCAACTCCGGCACCCGGCACACCCAGATGTCCTCGTGCTACCTCGTCGACTCGCCGCGCGACGAGCTGGACTCGATCTACGCGCGCTACGCCCAGGTCGCCAACCTGTCCAAGTTCGCCGGTGGCATCGGCATCGCGTACTCCCGGGTCCGGTCCCGGGGTGCGCTGATCCGCGGCACCAACGGCCAGTCCAACGGGATCGTGCCGTGGCTGCGCACCCTGGACGCGAGCGTCGCGGCGGTCAACCAGGGCGGTCGACGCAAGGGCGCGGCCTGCGTCTACCTGGAGCCGTGGCACCCGGACATCGAGGAGTTCCTCCAGCTGCGGGACAACACCGGCGAGGACGCCAGGCGTACCCACAACCTGAACCTGGCCAACTGGATACCGGACGAGTTCATGCGCCGGGTCGAGGCGGACGAGGTGTGGTCGTTGTTCGACCCGGACGAGGTGCCCGAGCTGCCCGACCTGTGGGGGGAGCGGTTCGACGCCGCGTACCGGGCGGCCGAGGCGCAGGGCCGCTTCGTGCGGCAGGTGCCTGCGCGGGAGCTGTACGGGAAGATGATGCGGACCCTGGCCCAGACCGGCAACGGGTGGATGACCTTCAAGGACGCGGCCAACCGGCTGTGCAACCAGACCGCCGAGCCGGGCAACGTGGTGCACCTGTCCAACCTGTGCACCGAGATCGTCGAGGTGTCCAGCGACGCCGAGACCGCGGTGTGCAACCTCGGCTCGGTGAACGTGGCCGCCCACCTGACCGGGAGCGGCATCGACTGGGAACGGCTGCGCGCCACGGTCCGGACGGCTGTGACGCTCCTCGACCGCGTCATCGACATCAACTACTACCCGACTCCGCAGGCGGCGGCGAGCAACCCCCGCTGGCGGCCGGTCGGGCTCGGGTTGATGGGCCTGCAGGACGTGTTCTTCGCGCTGCGGATGCCGTTCGACTCGCCTGCCGCGCGGGAGCTGTCCACCCGGATCAGCGAGGAGCTGTACCTGACCGCGCTGGAGACCTCCGCCGACCTGGCGCGCGACTTCGGCGCGCACCCGGCGTACGCGCAGACCCGCGTCGCGCGGGGCCAGCTCCAGCCCGACCTGTGGGGTGTCGAGGGTACGCAGACCGCGCGCTGGGCCGCGCTGCGCGAGCGGGTCGGGGCGTACGGGCTGCGCAACTCCCTGCTGGTGGCGGTCGCGCCGACCGCGACGATCGCCTCGATCGCCGGTTGTTACGAGTGCGTCGAGCCGCAGGTGTCCAACCTGTTCAAGCGCGAGACCCTGTCCGGGGAGTTCCTC
This sequence comes from Micromonospora sp. DT43, assembly GCF_049841645.1. Lineage (NCBI taxonomy): Bacteria > Bacillati > Actinomycetota > Actinomycetes > Micromonosporales > Micromonosporaceae > Micromonospora > Micromonospora sp. DT43. Next base: position 250,972 of record NZ_JBNCKR010000008.1, read on the forward strand.
CAGGTCAACACGGCCCTGGTCGGCGAGCTGAAGGCGCGTGGCCTGTGGACCGAGCAGATCCGTTCGGCGATTCGCCGCGCGGAGGGGTCGGTGCAGGCCGTCACGGAGCTGCCGGCCGACGTGCGGGAGCTGTTCCGCACCGCGTGGGAGCTGCCGCAGCGGGCGCTCATCGACCTGGCCGCCGCCCGCGCGCCGTTCATCGACCAGTCCCAGTCGCTGAACCTGTTCCTGGCCTCGCCCACCATCGGCAAGCTCTCCTCGATGTACCTGTACGCCTGGAAGACCGGGCTGAAGACCACGTACTACCTGCGCTCGCGCCCCGCCACGCGGATCCAGCAGGCCACCGTCAGCGCCGTCGCACCCGTCGCCGTCACCGCCGACGCCGAGGCGCTGGCCTGCTCGCTGGAGAACCCCGAGTCGTGTGAGGCGTGCCAGTGACCTCTCCCGACGCCACCACCGACACGAGGACCACACACATGCTGCTCGACCCCGGGATGGATCTCACCCTCCGCCCGATGCGCTACCCGCACTTCTTCGACCGGTTCCGTGCCGCGATCCGCAACACCTGGACGGTCGAGGAGGTCGACCTGCACGCCGACCTCGCCGACCTGGACCGGCTGTCGCCGGCCGAGCGGCACCTGGTCAGCCGCCTCGTGGCGTTCTTCGCCACCGGTGACACGATCGTCGCCAACAACCTGGTGCTCAACCTCTACCAGCACGTCAACAGCCCGGAGGGCCGCCTCTACCTGTCCCGGCAGCTGTTCGAGGAGGCCGTGCACGTCCAGTTCTACCTCAACCTGCTCGACACGTACGTGCCCGACGAGACCGAGCGGTTCGCCGCCTTCGCCGCGATCGAGAACATCCCCTCGATCCGCCGCAAGGCCGAGTTCTGCTTCCGCTGGATCGACTCGCTGGGGGAGTTGCGGGAGCTGCGGACCTCCGACGACAGGCGCGCGTTCCTGCTCAACCTCATCTGCTTCGCCGCCTGCATCGAGGGATTGTTCTTCTACGGCGCGTTCGCGTACGTCTACTTCCTGCGCTCCCGCGGCCTGCTGCACGGCCTGGCCTCCGGCACCAACTGGGTCTTCCGCGACGAGTCGATGCACATGGCGTTCGCGTTCGACGTGGTGGACACCGTGCGCGCCGAGGAGCCCGACCTGTTCGACGACGATCTCGCCGACCAGGTCCGCCAGATGCTCACCGAAGCGGTCGAGTGTGAGGTCCAGTTCGCCGAGGACCTGGTGGGTCAGGGCGTGCCCGGTCTCACCCTCGCGGACATGCGGGAGTATCTCCAGCACGTCGCCGACCGCCGTCTCGTCCAGCTCGGGATCGCACCGCACTACGGGTCGGCGAACCCGTTCGCCTTCATGGAGTTGCAGGACGTGCAGGAGCTGTCCAACTTCTTCGAGCGGCGGGTGTCGGCGTACCAGGTGGGGGTGACCGGGACGGTGGCCTTCGACGACGACTTCTAGGAGGACCCCCCACCCCACCCCCTCCCCACCCCGTCGACCAGGAGGTCGTTGCTCCCTATCGGCGTGTCAGGGGCACCAACTTCATGATCAACGTCGGCGACGGGCGAGGTGGGGGTGGGGCGGGGGTGTTCTTGGGGGTGGGTGACTGTCAGGCGGGGGAGCAGGTCGGGGTGATGGTCGGAGGGGTGCTGGTGGCGCTCGTGCTCAGGTAGCCCGCGGTGGTCGACGTACCCGGCGCGAGCTGCCCGTTGTAGGCGGCGTTCGCGACTGTCACCTGGCTGCCCGTCTGGGTGAGAGCGCCGTTCCAGACCTGCGACACCGTCTGCCCACTGGGAAGGGTGAAGGTGACCCGCCATCCGCTCAGCGAGGAGGCCCCGGAGTTGGTGACCGTCAGCCGCCCCTCGAATCCGCCCTGCCAGGTGTTGACCACCGTGTTGGTCACCGCGCAGGACTGCCCGGCCGGGACCGTAGGCGTCGGGGTGGGAGTGGACGTCGGGGTCGTCGTCGGAGTGGGCGTCGGCGTCGGGGTGGGCGACGACGTCGCGGTGGGGGTCGGGGTGGGCGTCGTGGTGCCCCCGGCCTGGAACTGCCACCAGTTGAGGTTGAACAGGTTGCCGCTGCCGCCGGTGAAGCGCAGGTAGAGGTCCTGGGTGCCGGTCGCGCCGCTGACCGGGCAGGAGACGGTCTGCCACGTCTGCCATCCGCCGGTGCCCGGCACCGCGCAGCTGCCCACCCGGGTGCCGGTGGGGCTGCCGAGGCGCAGTTCGATCGTGCCACCGGACGTGGCCGAGGCGACCCGGGCCGAGAAGGACGTCGCGCCCGTACCGAATCCCACGCCCTTGACCTTGATGTAGTCCCCGTTCCCGATGAACCCGACGTTCATCCCGCCCTCGCTTGCCGGCTCGGTCTCGATGCCGGAGCCCCAGGCGATGGTCTCGGCCTCCTGCCGCCCGTACGGGTTCAGGGTGCCGATCTGGGGCGCGCCCGTCGTGGTCATGGTGATCGTCGGGAAGGTGCCGTTGGTGTTGTAGGTGAACTTCTCCACGGCCACCGAGCGGGTGTAGCCGCTGCCGCCGGGCAACGCCCCGTTGTGGTAGAAGAAGTACGAGCCGCCGTTGAAGTCGATGACTCCGGCGTGGTTGGTGAAGCTGGCCCCCTGGCGAGGCATGATCGTCCCTCGGTAGGTCCAGGGCCCGGTCGGGCCGGGTGCGGTCGAGTAACCGATGAACTCGGAGCAGCACTCCGCCGCGAACACGTTGTAGTACAGGCCGTTGCGCTTGTAGACCCACGGGCCCTCTTCGTAGAGGGTCGGCCGGCTCGCGTTCCCCGTCCGGGTGCCGAACCCGGCGGTGGTGAGCGGGATCTTGGTGGCGCTGCCGCTGTAGGAGATCATGTCCGCGTTCAGCCGGACGTACCAGAGGTTCGGGTTGCCCCAGTACAGGTACGCCTGGCCGTCGTCGTCGATGAAGACGGTGGGGTCGATCTCGCCGTTGCCCACCAGCGGCCGGCCGATGGCGTCGCGGAACGGCCCGGTGGGGCTGTCGGAGACCGCGACGCCGATGGCCATCGAGTTGGTCGCCCGGGCGGTCACCGGCACGTACCAGTAGAACTTGCCGTTGCGGGCGATGACCTGGCCGGCCCAGGCGTTGGCGCTCGCCCAGCTGAAGGTGTTGAGGCTCAGGGGTGAGCCGTGGTCGGTCCAGTTGACCATGTCGGCCGACGACCACACCCGCCAGTCCTTCATGGTGAAGTACGTCGAGCCGTCCTCGTCGTGGCCGGTGTAGAGGTAGACCCGTCCGTCGTGCACCAGGGGAGCCGGGTCGGCGGTGTAGATGTGCTGGACGATGGGGTTGTCCGCGTGGGCGGGCGTGGCCGGCGCCAGCGTCGAGATGAGCAGCATGCTCACGAGCCAGGCGAGGCCGCGTCGGAGCCGGTTCGTCGTCCGTGGTGGCGGTGCGGGGTGCATCGGTACCTCCAGGATGGGTCACGACGGGCGGGCACGGTTCGCCGGTCTCGCCGGCAAGGTGCCGCGTGTCGTCGCCTGTCGCTTCTGGACCTCGGTGGTGGCCGTCCCGTGGGAACGGCAGGAGGGATCGGGCGTCCACCACGGCTCCCGCGCGCGGCGGCCCGCCGTTTTTCAACGGCGGTGGTCAACGTCCCTGAGGGAGGCCCGGACACCCACCAGCGGGCGTTGGTCATGCGCGACTCCATCGACCTCGGCGGATCGAGTGGAGCGGTGAAGCGTGCCCTTCGCCTCTGCGGCCTGAGGGTAGTCTGTTATCGCTAACATTCTCAAGCGATGGACGGATCTGGATTTCCACGTCGTCGTCGCGGGCCGGTCGCCTCCGGGTTGGGCGCGGCACGTGGCCAGGTCGTGAGCGCCTGGGTGCCGGGTCGTCAGCGCTGCAGCCGCGTCGGGCTGCCCGGCCCGCTGCGCCGGACGAGCCACGCCTCGGTGATGTGCGTGAACATCGCCTGCGCCGCGCCGTCGGGGTCGTGGGCGGCGATGCGCTCGAAGATGCGCCGATGCCCCTGGTTCGATGCCACGCACAGGGCCCGTTCGGTCTTTCCCATGTACCGCGCCGTGTTGACTACCTGACTCTCCAGGGACCGGACGACGCCCCGGGCGATGCGGTTCCCGGACGCCTGCATCACGGTGTCGTGGAAGGCGCGGTCGTGCTCGTGGTAGGTGACGTGGTCGTCCACCAGCTCGTCCATCCGGTCGACCTGGGCGCGCAGCCGGTCGATGGTCTCCGGGTCGGCGAGTCGTGCGGCCACGTTGGCCATGTCGGACTCCAACACCCGCCGGGTGACCACCAGATCGTCGAGGATCGCCAGGGTGTCGTCCACGGCGATGGTGGCCGCGAGGACGAGCTCGTCGAGCATGTCCCACGCCGAGGGCGAGGTGACCATTGTGCCGCTGCCCTGGCGGACCTGCACGAGCCCCTTCTCCTGAAGGATCTTGACCGCTTCCCGGATGACCGTCCGGCTCACCGAGAAGGTCTCGCAGAGCACCGGCTCGGGGGGTAGCGGTGTGCCCGAGCGGTGCACTCCCTGCACGATCCGGGTCACCAGCTCGGCGGTGATCGCCTGGGCCAGGTTGGTCGGGCGACGGGCCCAGGTCGGTGCCGTCGTGCCGTTGACGGTCGACTGGTTCGATGTCGTCACGTTCACCTCCGCGTAGCCGCGGGAGCGGGCCCACGAGTCCGCCCCAGTGTAAGGGCAACCGTTGACGTCAGACGTCATACGAGTTACGTTCTCGTCAATCTTGCATCGACGGCCGGTTCTCGGCCACTCCCCATATGAAGGTGAGCAACGATGAAGCAACGAGCAGTGTGGGCCGCGGTCCTCGTTGCAGGGCTGGCCCTGGCTGGCTGTGGAAGCGCGACAGGTTCGGGTTCGTCGTCCGGAGGCTCGGCCAAGAAGCTGGTCGTGTGGGACTGGAAGTCCGGAGAGGCCAGCTCCGCGCAGTACGTGGAGAAGGCCAAGGCGGACTTCGCCAAGAAGCATAAGGACGTCGAGGTCGAATTTGTGGCCCAGCCGTTCGATCAGTACTACACGTTGCTGGGTGCGGCCATCCAGTCGGGCAAGGGTCCGGACGTCATCCTGTTCAACGGTGGTGGCCAGATCCGCGACCGGGTGGACTCGCTCCAGCCGCTCGACGAGTACGTGGCCGAGGACCGGCAGCGGCTGGCCGGCTGGGAGGCGTTCGCCAAGGGCGGCAAGACCTACGCCGCTCCGGTGACCCTGCAGGGCCACCCGATCTACTACAACAAGGCGCTCTACGAGCGGGCCGGCCTCGACCCGGCGAAGCCTGCCACGACGTGGCAGGAGTTCGTCGCCAACTGCGCCACCATCACCCAGAAGACAGGCGCCAAGTGCTTCGCCCAGGGCAACAAGGAGGGCATCGGCATCCAGTTCTTCCTGTCGGCCATGGCGTCGGGTGTCCTCACCCCGCAGGAGTACGACAACTGGATCGCCGGCAAGCGCGACTGGAACTCGCCGAACGTGAAGAAGATCTTCGAGCTGTGGAAGGAGACCGGCACCGCCAAGCTGAACAACGACGGGGCCAACTCCACCGCGATGTTCAACGACGCCTTCGCCGTCTTCCAGTCCGGTAAGGCCGCCCACATCATCGGTCTGATGTCCGACATCGGGCACTGGAAGGACTTCAACGAGTTCATCACGCCGGAGAAGCTCGGCGTCATGATGGCCCCGGCGGTGACCAGTGGCGCCACCCCGAGCCTGCCGTACGACGGTGGTATCGGTTACGCGGTCGCCAAGTGGACCAAGGACCCGAAGGTGGCCGCCGACCTGGTGCGCTCGCTGACCTCCACCGACGCCCTGAAGGCGTTCTACGCCAACGCCGGCGCGATCACCGCCGACACGACCATCGACGTGTCGCAGTCCGGGCCGGCCGTCACCACGATCGTCGGCGCGCTCAAGACCGGCAAGCCGGCGCCGCACGTGGCGCTCTCCTCGAAGGCGCTCGACCTGATGGGCAGGCTCTCCCAGCAGCTGCTCAGCGGTTCGATCAGTGTCGACGCGGTCGTGAAGCAGATGGCCGCCGCGGACACGGCGGGCTGATCGTGTCGATCGGTAACTCGCTCCCGTCGGTCCGCTCGGCTTCGGCCGGGCGGGCCGGCGGGGTCCCGCCCGTACCACCGCCGTCGGGCCGCCGTGCCGTTCCCCGGCGCATGGCCGGCGGCCGTCGCGCCGAGATGCTCGCGCCCTTCGTGCTTGTCGCCCCGGCCGTCCTGATCCTCGTGCTGCTACGGCTGTACCCGCTGCTGCTCGGCGTCAACTTCTCCTTCACCGGTGACGGCGACCGCGACGGGGCGGTGGTCGGCTTCGACAACTACGTCGACCTGTTGCAGGACCCGCTGTTCCAGGGCGCCCTTCGCAACGTGGGGCTGCTGGTGCTGCTCCTGCCGGTGGCGGTGGCCATCCCGGGTCTGCTCGCCACCTTCATCTACCTGCGCGTCCCCGGCCACCGGTTCTACCGCAGCGTCTACTTCTTCCCGGCCGTGTTGTCCCCGGTCATCGTCGGCGCGATCTTCAACCTGCTGCTCTCGTTCGACGGCCCGGTCAACAGCATTCTCGGCGCGGTCGGCATCGGCCCGGTGGACTGGCTCGGTGACCCGGACGTCGCCATGTTCGCGGTCGTCGGCGTACACGTGTGGGCGACCTTCGGCATGGCCCTGGTCGTGTTCCTCGCGGGCTTCGCGACCCTGGACTCCGCGCTGCTGGACGCCGCCCGGGTGGATGGCGCGTCCCTGACCCAGGTCATCTGGCACGTGATCATCCCCAGCCTCACCCGCACCATCCAGTTCGTCTTCGTGACCACGATGATCGGGATGCTGACGTCCATGTTCGGCCTGCTCTACGTCATGACCAGTGGCGGCCCGGAGGGTTCGACGTACCTGCCGGAGTACTACATCTGGATCCAGCAGGGGCAGATGAACCGGCCGGCGCTCGCGTCGGCCGCGTCCACCGTCCTCTTCGTCATCATGCTCGTCGTCGGGCTGTTGCAACTCAAGCTGCTCCGACGAGCGGGGAGGGAAGACTGATGTCCCGCGTCCGACTGGGCAGATGGCTGCTCGTGATCCCGATGGGACTCCTCGCGCTCGCGACGATCTACCCGCTGCTGTTCACCGCGAACGTCGCCATGAAGACCCGCCGGGAGTACATTCTCGACCGGTTCTCACTGGCGGACTCGCTGCGCTTCGAGAACATCACCACCGCGTGGACAAGCGTCGGCATGGGCCGGTACGCGACCAACTCGATCGTCGTGGTGGCGTGCTCGGTGTTCCTGCTGCTGCTGTTCGGGTCGATGGCCGGCTTCGCGCTGAGCCAACTGCGCTTCCGGGGCTCGAACGCGCTGTTCATCGGCTGCCTCGCGGCGCTCTTCATCCCCTTCCAGGTCATCATGGTGCCGCTGGCCCGGGTCATGGCGGACAGCGGCCTCGTCGACACGTACCCGGGTCTGATCCTCGCGTACGTCGCGCAGTTCCTGCCCTTCACGGTCTTCCTGATGACCAGCTACTACAAGACCATCCCGGCGGAGATCGTCGACGCGGCCCGGATCGACGGCAACACCGTGTACGGCGTCTACCGGCGGATCATGCTGCCGCTGGGTGCTCCGGCGCTGCTCTCGGTCGGCATCCTCAACACGCTGTTCTGCTGGAACGACGTGCTGATCTCGCTGCTGCTGATGCCGTCGGCCGACCACCGCACCCTGATGGTCGGGGTGACCTCGCTGCGGGGGCAGTACTCCGAGGACATTCCCACGTTCGCCTCCGGGGTGCTCATCGCCGCGATCCCCGTCCTGGCGGTCTACCTGTTCCTTCAGCGCCAGATCGCCGACGGCGTCGCCGCTGGTTCCACGAAAGGCTGACATGCGTATCACCGGGTATCGAACCCTCACCACGGTCCAGGAGTGGGGCCGGCCCGTCGGCGACGCCAACGGCGTGTTCCCCGACGGCGTCACGACGGTGCCGATCACCATCGTCGAGACCGACGGCGGGATCAGCGGCGTCGGCTTGGGCCCGCACGTGGAGATCGAGAAGATCTTCCCGGCCATCGAGGGAGAAGATCCCCGCGCGGTGACCACCCTGTACGACCGGATGCTCCGGCACACCTTCAAGGCCGGTCACGGCGGTCCGGTGTTCGGGACGATCGGCGCACTGGACACGGCCCTGTGGGACATCAAGGCGCAGTTGGCAGGCGAGCCGCTCTGGCGGCTGCTCGGCGGGCGGGACCGGCGTGTCCCCGCCTACGCGTCCGGGCTCGACATCGGTCTGACCGACGACGAGCTCGTCGCGGAGTACGAGATCTACGCCGGGTACGGCCTGCGCGCCGCGAAGCTCAAGGGCGGCCTCGACATCGAGCGGGACCGGCACCGGCTCGGCCTGGTGCGGGACGTGCTCACCGAGGCGGGTCACGGCCGGCGGCCCGGTCTGATGCTCGACGTCAACGAGGCGTGGTCACGCAAGCAGGCGGTCCGGCACGTGGCCGAGCTGGAACGCACCCTCGACCTGATCTGGATCGAGGAGCCGGTCCGCCGCTGGGACGCCGAGGGTCTGGCCGCCGTCGGCCGGGGCATCCGAGCGTCGGTCGCGACCGGCGAGAACCTCACCGGCCTGGAGCAGTACCGTCCGCTGATCGGGGCGGGCGCTGTCGACATCGTCCAGATGGCAGCCGTCTGGGGTGTCACCCACTTCCTGCGGGTGGCGGCCCTGGCGCATGCCCACGACCTGCCGGTCAGCCCCATCGGCAACATCCCGGTCGGGCTGCTGCACGCCGCCACCTCGGTGCCGAACCACCTGGTCAGCGAGCTACAGGATCTGCGTCCGCCGGCCGGCATCGGCCTCGACCTGCACATCGAGGACGGCGCGTTCATCCTCGGCGACACGCCCGGCCTGGGCATCCGGATCGACGAGGTGGCGATCGCGGCCGCGGGACACCGAGCCGGCAGCCCCGCCGCCCACAGCCCGAACGTCCGACCGGAGCGGGCGGGCAAACGCCTGCTGGCGGTGGCCGACCAGACGCCCACCGTCCCACCGGTACGGGTCGAGGCCCTGCTCGCCGATGCCGTCGGTGCGCAGAACGACGTGGCGCCCCTGCGGCACTGAGACCGCCCGAGCGCGCCGACGACTGGACCAAAATTGGTCGGATGATTACGGTGTCCGTGTCGCCGACACAAGGGAGGCAGCTCTGGCCGTCCTGGCACACGCCCCGCACGAGGGCCGCCGCATTCAGCTTCAGCTTCTTCAGGTGAGCCCACGACCGCGGACCTCGGGTGCGCCGCGCGGCAGTGCGCCCATGGTCGTGGGCACCGCACGAACCAACGACGTTGAGACGGAGCAGCAGTGAAGGCAGTTGTCTACCGGGGTGCGCGTGATCTCGGGATCGAGGACCGTGCCCCCGAACCGCCGGGCCCCGGCCAGGTGCGGATCGCGGTGGCGTACACCGGGATCTGCGGCACGGACCTGCACATCTTCCACGGCGACATGGACGCGCGGGTGGGTGCGTCGGCGGTGATCGGGCACGAGATGTCCGGCCGGGTCGCCGCGCTTGGCGACGGCGTCAGCGGCCTGACCGTCGGGCAGCCCGTCACCGTGATGCCGACCCGAGCCTGCGGCCAGTGCCCGGCGTGCCGCCGTGGCAACTCGCACATCTGCCACGCCATGAACTTCCTCGGCATCGACTCGCCCGGCGCGATGCAGTCGTCGTGGACCGTGCCGGCCGAGTTGGTGCTCCCGCTCCCCGACGACCTGCCGTTGGACCAGGCGGCGCTCGTCGAGCCGGTCGCGGTCGCGGTGCACGACGTCGGCCGGGCGAAGGTGGCCTCCGGAGAGCACGTGGTCGTCGTCGGCGGCGGCCCGGTGGGGGTCCTCATCGCCGCCGTCGCCCGAGCACGGGGGGCGGAGGTCCTGCTCGTCGAACCGGACGGTTTCCGGCGCGGGGTCGCGTCGGGGGTCGGGATCGAGGCCGTGGACCCGGGGCCGACAGATGTGGTCGCGCTCGTCAACGAGCGGACCGGGGGCGCGGGCGCGGACGTCGCGTTCGAGGTGTCCGGTTCCGCCGCCGGGGTCGGCACGGCCGTGGACGTGCTGACCACCCGGGGTCGGCTGGTCATGGTGGCGATCCACCCGCAGCCGCGTCCGGTGAACCTGCACCGGTTCTTCTGGCGGGAGTTGGAGTTGCTGGGCGCGCGGCTGTACCAGCGCGAGGACGTGGAGGAGGCGATCCGGCTGGTCGCCGCGGGCGTCATTCCGACCCAGGAACTGATCTCCCGAGTGCTTTCCGTGGAGGGCGTCACCGACGCGTTCACGGCTCTGGAGGGTGGCGGCGGCGTCATGAAGGTGCTGCTCGACTGGCGGGAGGAGGGCCGATGAGCGCCCTGTTCGACCTGACGGGACGTACCGCGCTGGTGACCGGCGCCCGGCGGGGGATCGGCCTGGGGATGGCCGAGGCCCTGGCGCTGGCCGGCGCGGACATCATCGGGGTGTCGGCGCAGTTGGAGCCCGAGGGCAGTGAGGTGCAGCGGAGGGTCGAGGCGGCCGGTCGCCGGTTCACCGGTTTCCGGACGGACCTGGGCGACCGGGCCGCGGTGTACCGGCTGGCCGAGGAGGCCGAGGCGGTGGCGCCGGTGGACATCCTCGTGAACAACGGTGGCACTATCGCCCGGGCGCCGGCCGCCGAGCACCCGGACGAGATGTGGGACCGGGTGTTGCAGGTGAACCTGTCCAGCCAGTTCGTGTTGAGCCGGGAGATCGGCCGGAAGATGGTCGACCGCGGTCGCGGCAAGATCATTTTCACCGCCTCGCTGCTGAGCTTCCAGGGCGGCATCAACGTCGCGAGCTACACCGCGGCGAAGTCCGGCCTCGCCGGGCTGACCAAGGCCCTGTCCAACGAGTGGGCGGGCCGAGGGGTGAACGTCAACGCGATCGCGCCCGGCTACATCGCCACCGACAACACGCAGGCGCTGCGTGACGACGCCGCGCGCAACGACGCGATCCTGGGCCGGATCCCGGCCGGCCGGTGGGGACGCGCCGACGACCTGGCCGGCGCCACCGTGTTCCTGGCCGCCGCGGCCTCGGACTACGTGCACGGCACCGTCCTACCCGTCGACGGCGGCTGGTTGGGCCGATGACGCAGACCTCGCCGGCCGGGCGCCCCGGCATCGTCGACGCGCACCACCACCTCTGGGTCCGTGCGCGGCACCCGCAACCCTGGATCGACCCGGACACGATGGCGGCGATCGACAACGACTTCACCCCGGCGGATCTCGCCCCGGCGGCACGGGCCGCCGGGGTCACCGAGACCGTCGTCGTGCAGTCCATCGCCTCCGTGGCGGAGACGGAGCACCTGCTGGGCATCGCGGCCGACGACCCGCTCATCAGCGGGGTCGTCGGCTGGGTGAACCTCACCGCCGACGACATCGACGAGCGCATCGACCGGCTCCGCGCGGCACGTGGCGGGGAGCGGTTGGTCAGCATCCGCCACCTCGTCCAGTCCGAAGCCGACCCGGCGTACCTCGACCGTCGCGACGTCCGGCGGGGCATCGCGGCGGTCGGCGCGGCCGGCCTCGCCTACGACCTGCTGGTCCGCGACCACCAACTGCCGGCGGCCACCCGGCTCGTCCGCGACCTGCCCGAGGTGTCGTTCGTCCTGGACCACCTCGGCAAGCCGGCGCTCGGCGCGGGGGGCCTCGGCGACTGGCCGGCCCACCTGCGGTCGCTCGCCGCCGAACCGAACGTCACCGCGAAGCTCTCCGGTCTGGTGACCGAGGTGGACGGGCCGTCCTGGACGGCCGACGACCTGCGGCCCGCCGTCGACCACGCGCTCGCCGTGTTCGGCCCGGACCGGCTCATGTTCGGCTCGGACTGGCCGGTGTGCCTGCTCGCCAGCTCCTACACCCGGTGGGTCAGGGTGCTCGCCGACCTGGTGGAGTCACTCGGCGACGCGGAGCAGGCGGCGATCTGGCGGGAAACCGCCCACCGGGCGTACCGGCTGGAGGCGTCATGATGGGCCGGGCGCTGCACCGCCGGCCGGAGGTCCGCCTCACCGCGCTGGGCTTCGGCGCCGCGCAGGGCGGCAGCCTGTACCGGGCGACGTCGGGTGAGGAGTTCGCCGGGGCCGTCGACACCGCCTGGGACGCCGGCATCCGGTACTTCGACACCGCGCCGCACTACGGCCTCGGCCTGTCCGAACGGCGGTTGGGCGCCGCGCTGCGGTCCCGGCCCCGCGACGAGTACGTGGTGTCGACGAAGGTCGGGCGGTTGCTCGTACCCTCGCCGGAGACCGCGGGTGAGCGTGACTCGGAGGGCTTCGACGTGCCGGCCGACCACCGGCGGGTCTGGGACTTCAGCCGCGACGGCGTACGCCGGTCGTTGGAGGCCAGCCTGGAACGCACCGGCCTGGACCGCGTGGACGTGGTGTACCTGCACGACCCGGACGAGCACTGGGAGCAGGCGGCGACCGAGGCGGTACCCGCGCTGGTGGAGCTGCGCGACCAGGGCGTCATCGGCGCGATCGGGGCCGGCATGAACCAGTCGGCGATGCTGGCCCGGTTCGTCGAGGAGACCGACATCGACGTGGTCATGTGCGCCGGCCGCTACACCCTTCTCGAACAGGGCGCGCTCGACGACCTGTTGCCCGCCGCGCAGGCCCGTGGGGTCGGCGTGGTGATCGCCGGGGTCTACAACTCGGGCCTGCTGGCGCGTGACCAACCGCCGGCCGACGCGGTCTACAACTATGAGCAGGCGCCACCGGAGCTGATCGAGCGGGCCCGACGGATCGCGGCGATCTGTGCGGCGTACGGCGTCACGCTGCCGCAGGCGGCGCTGGCGTTCGTCCGTCGGCATCCGACAGTGGTCTCGACAGTGGTCGGCCTGCGCGACGCCGCCCAGGTGACCGAGACCCTGCGCCGGTCGGACGCGGAGGTGCCGGACCAGCTCTGGGCGGCGCTGCGCGACGCCGGGCTGCTCGGCGGTTGACGACACGCAGGTGAACGCGGTGCGCCGGCCACCCGATCCTCTTGGATCGGGTGGCCGGCGCCCTTTCGGAGCTACGGCCTGATCGCTAGACCGCGGTGAACCGCCACTGCTGGTTGGTGGCGCTGTGGCAGCCCCACTGCAGCAGCCGGGCCCCGTCGGCGGTCGAGGCGCCGTTGACATCGAGGCAGAGCCCGCTGAGCGCGCTCTTGACCGTGTAGACACCTGTGGTGCCGGTCGCCGTCACGGTGAACTTCTGCTGGTTGGAGTTGGTGCAGGTGCTGTGTTGCAGGAAGGCGCCCTGTGCGGTGGAGCCGCCGACGACGTCGAGGCACTTGCCGCTGTGCACCGCCTTGAGGTAGACGGCGCCGTTGCCGGCATCCACCGCCTGCCACTTCTGGTTGTTGCCGCCGGTGGCCGCCCACTGCACGACCTGGGCGCCGTCGGCGGTGGAGTTGCCGCTGACGTCGATCAGCTTGCCGCTGTGCTGCGCCGCGACGGTCCAGGTCCGGCCGGCGATCCCGCCACCGCCGGTGCTGGGGACCCCCACGCCGTTGCCACCGAAGGTGAACGCGTCGAGGTCGAACCAGTTGGACGTGGAGCCCTTGAACACCATGTAGAGCGTGTGCGTCCCGGACAGGGCCGCCACGGAAACCGGGGACGTGGACTGGTAGTTGTCCCAGCCGCCGGTGCTGGGCACCGTCGTGGTGGCCAGCAGGGTGCCGGTCGGCGAGTCGGCCCGCAGCTCGATGGAACCTCCACCGCTCGGCGACGACAGCCGGTAGCTGACGTTGCTGATGCCCGACAGGCTCATCGGGTTGAACGCCACCCAGTCGTTGTTGGAGATGTCACCGACGCGCTTGCCGCTCTCCGCGGCGGCCTGGTCGACGACCCGGACGCCGGACTGGCTGCTGAAGTACTCGGCCTGCTTGTGCTTGGGCTGCAGGATCGCCGTCGCGTAGCCGGTCAGCGGCGCCGCCCCGCCCGAGCCACCGTCGTCGGTGTAGCGGGCGTTGAGCACGTAGTACAGGTTCGCGCCTTCGGGGTGTCCGCCGAGCAGGTCGGTGGAGATGGTGCCCGAGCAGCCCGGGTACTCAGTGGTCTCGTGCGCGTGGTCGTCGTGGCCGAGAGCCGGGTTGACGAGCACCTTCGAGCAGTCGATGGCCGCGCCGCCGGGGTCGGAGACACTGACCGTGTACGAGACCTTGTCGCCGAAGTTCAGCATGCCGCCGTTGGGCGGCACGTTGATGGTGACGACCGGGGCGGTGTTGCCGACGGTGATCTGCACGTTGGCGAAGCCGGTCCTGCCGGTGTTGTCGGTGACCTTCAGCTGCGCCGTGTAGTTGCCGTTGGTGGTGTAGGTGTGCGCCGGGTTGGCTGCCGTGGACGTACCGCCGTCACCGAAGGTCCACTGGTAGCTGAGGGTGTTGCCGGCGTCCGGGTCCGCCGTGCCGGCGCTGCTGAACTGGACGGTCAGCGGGGAACTGCCGCTGGTGGGCGTGCCGACGGCCTTCGCGATCGGTGAGCGTCCACCCTGGATGTAGTCGATGCGGTAGAGCCCGGAGTCGTTGTTGCCGCCGCCGAAGTTGGAGCCCCACTCCAGCAGGTAGAGCGAGCCGTCCGGGCCGAACTCCATGTCCATCGGCTTGTTGAAGTTGCCACCGGGCAGGAACGAGTTGGTCCGGGTGACAGCCGTCGACGAGTCGAAGTGCGTCTCCTTGATGTAGTTGCGCGACCACTCGTAGAAGAAGTGCACGCCGTCGTAGTAGGCCGGGAACTTCGTCGCCGACGGGTTCGCCGCGTTGTAGCGGTAGACCGGCCCACCCATCGGCGCCGACCCGCCGGAGCCCAGCTCCGGGAAGGTCGTCGACGCGGGGTAGCCGTACCAGATGTTGGGCGAGACGATCGGCTTGAGGTTGACCAGACCGGTGTTGTTGGGCGAGTTGTTGACCGGGGCGTTGCAGTTGAACTTCGCCCCGACGACGCCGGTGTCCGGGTTGAACGGCGCGTACGGCTGGTTGTTGCCGTGGCAGAACGGCCAGCCGTAGTTGCCGGCCGCCTTGATCACGTTGAGCTCGACGAGCCCCTCGGGACCGCGGTTGGTCGTCGGCGGGTTGCGGTCGGGGCCGTAGTCGGCGAGGTAGACCCAGCCGGTGGCCGCGTCGATCGAGAAGCGGAACGGGTTGCGGAAGCCCATGGCGTAGACCTCGGGTCGGGTCTGCGCGGTGCCCTGGGGGTAGAGGTTGCCCGTCGGGATGGTGTAGCCACCGGTGGCCGACGGCTTGATGCGCAGCAGCTTGCCGCGCAGGTCGTTGGTGTTGCCGGCCGATCGGGCGGCGTCCAGGTTGGCCTTGCCCGACCGCCAGTCCAGCGGGGCGTAGCCCTGCCAGTTGGGGTCGAGGTTGGGCGGGGTGTCGTCGCCGGTGCCGATGTAGAGGTTGCCGTCCGGACCGAACTCGATGTAGCCGCCGGTGTGGCCGGGCTCGGCGAAGGTCCGGTCACGGTACGCCGGGATGTCGATGATCCGGGCCTCGGTGGACAGGTTCAGGGTGTCCCCGGTGAGCGTGTAGCGGGAGACCCGGTTGACGTCGGTAGTGCTGCTCGCCGGCGAGTGGTAGACGTACACGTACCCGTTGCTGGCGAACGCCGGGTCTATCGCGACGCCGGTGAGGCCGTCCTCACCGCCGGTGTAGACGCTCAACGTGGCGGCGGTGACGGTGCTGTTCGTGCTCGGCTTGAAGATCTTGATCTGTCCGCCGCGCTGGACGTAGAGCACGCGGCCGTCGGGCAGCACGGCCAGCGCCATCGGGTCGGCGGTGTTGTCGTCCAGGGTGCGCTTCTCGAAGTTACTCCAGACGGTCCCGCCACAGTCGCCGGGCTGGTTGCCGGCGGCCCACTTGATGCCACCGAGGACGTGGTTGCGGAAGTTCGTCTCGCTGTACGACTCGCTCGCGTGGCCCATCGCGGTGGCCCACACCCGGCCGCCGCCGGCGTTACGGCACCACGAGATCGGGTGGTCCGGGCCCATCGCCCGCGAGCCCGGGTTGTACGTGCGCTCGTCGGCGGTCACCAGGACGTGCACGTTGCCGCGCGGGTTGGAGTCGAAGTTGTACCACTCCTCGCTGCGGTTCCAGCGGTCCGGCAGACCTGTCGTCGACGGGTGCTGCTTGTCGGCGACGATGGCGGTGCCGGGCAGCACGCCGGGGGAGTGCTCGGGCATGTGGGCGCCGCCGTTGAGGGTCTGGTCCCACCAGGGGTACTCACCCTCGATGCCCATGTCCAGGGCGTTGTGAATGCCGACGATGCCCTTGCCGCTGGCGAGGTAGCCCTCCACGGCCTGGCGTTGGGCGGCCGAGGTCCAGACCATGCCGGAGGTCTGGAGCATGATGATGACGTCGAAGGTGGCGAGGTTGGCGGGCGTGAAGACGCTCGCGTCCTCGGTCGCCACCACCTCGAAGTTGTTAGCGGCCGCCTGCTGCTGCACCATCGAGATTCCGGCCGGGATCGAGTCGTGCCGGTAGCCGACGGTCTTGGTGAACAGCAGGGCACGGAAGGCCGGTGCGGCGGACGCCGGTGGGGCCAGGCCGAGGGCCAGTAACAGGCCGGCGATTATTCCTACGATCATGGTGGGGCGACGCATGCCGTCTCCTAGGTCTGGGCGGGCAACTCCGTTTGCGAGCACGGGTCCGACACGCGCCAGGTTGTGCCTGGACGCGCGGGGGCCGCGGGTGTGCTGGTCGCGGTCGTCATGCCGTCCGCCGAAACGGCAGTCAGCCCCGCAGGACGTCACGCAGCGTGACGTGGGCTGTGTGTTCGTCCATGGTCTGCGAGGTCAGGATGAGCTATCCATCAATCGGTGTCAATGTAACGGTCGAGCGCCTGATGTTACTCCCCAGTAGGGGTGACCGGGCTCCACTCGACCAAGCCGCCACCCGAGCCGATCGAGTGCCGGGCCTGGCAGTCGCCGCAGATCGAGGATTGCGGAGCCGGATCCAAACATCTATCTTCATACGTGTGATGTTTCCTCGATGTCAAGGAAATGTTTGCACCATAAAAACGCAAGTTCTGCAGGGACCTGCGAAAGTGCGTCGCTCAGTGCGTTCGACGGCCTACCGGCCGGTGTACGGATCTTGTCGATGACTACTATGTGTAAGGGCTATCGGGATGGCAGATCCACAACCGGCACCGCTGCTGGCCCTGCGGGGCATCGGCAAATCCTTTCTGGGCGTGCGCGTCCTCGGCGATGTCGACCTCGATGTGGCCCCGGGCGAGGTGCACGCCGTCGTCGGTGAGAACGGCGCCGGGAAGTCGACCCTCATGAAGATCGTTTCGGGTGCGTACACCCCGGACGAGGGCACCGTCGAGTTCGCAGGTCAACCCCGCGCGTTCCACGGCCCCCGCGACGCGCAGCGAGCCGGCGTCGGCATCATCCACCAGGAGTTCAACCTGCTGCCCGAGCGCACCGTCGCGGAGAACGTCTACCTGGGCCACGAGCCGGTCCGGCGCGGGCTGGTCGACCGTCGCGAGATGCTGGAGCGCACCCGACGCCTGCTGGCCTCGATCGGGGAGACCGCGCTGCCGGCCGACTCCCGGGTGGGGCGGCTCGGCGTCGCCCAGCAACAGGTCGTCGAGATTGCCAAGGCGCTCGCCCTGGACGCGCGGCTGCTCATCATGGACGAGCCGACCGCCGCGCTGGCGGACCAGGAGGTCGAGCTGCTCTACGGGCTGGTACGCCGGCTACAGGAACGCGGCATCGGCCTGCTCTACGTCTCGCACCGGCTCACGGAGGTCTTCGACCTGTCCAGCCGGATCACCGTCCTCAAGGACGGACGCCGGGTGACCACCGTGGACACCGCGCAGACCACCTCGGACGAGCTGGTGCGGCACATGGTCGGCCGCGAGCTCTCCAGCTACTACCCCGACCGGGCGGGCCCCGACGACCGTGGACCGGTGCGCCTCACCGTCCGGGGCGGGGGCAACCGGAAACTGCGCGCGGTGGATCTCGAGTTGCGCGCCGGCGAGGTGCTCGGCGTCGGCGGCCTGCAGGGTTCCGGCCGGTCGGCGCTGGCCCGTGCGCTCTTCGGGGTGGCCCCGTTCACGACCGGCGACGTCGAGGTCGACGGCGAACCGGTGCGGCTGCGCTCGCCGCGCGCCGCGATGCGGGCCGGCATCGCGTACGTCACCGAGGACCGCAAGGGTGAGGGCATCGTGGCCCGGCAGTCGGTGCTGGACAACGCGCTGCTCGCCAGCCGGGCGGTGTTCGCGGCGCGGTCCGGTCGCGCCGCCCGCACCGCGCGGGTGCGTGAACTGCTCGATGCCGTGGAGGTCCGCGCCGCCGGCGACGACCAGGAGATCCGCTTCCTCTCCGGCGGCAACCAGCAGAAGGTCGTCCTGGCCCGGTGGCTCGCGCTGACACCACGGATCCTGCTCTTCGACGAGCCGACCCGGGGCATCGACGTGGGCGCGAAGTCGGCCATCCACGATCTCGTCCGCCGCCTCGCCAGCGACGGGGCTGCCGTACTGATGATCTCGTCGGAGTTGCCGGAGCTGCTCGGCATGAGCGATCGGATCGTCGTTCTGCGTGACGGCCGGATCGCGGGCGAGCTGCCGGCCGGCGCGACCGAGGAGGACGTCGTCGCCCTCGCCGTCGGCGCCGTCCGGGAGGCCGCCGCGTGAGCGCGAGGAGTGAGCCGGTTTTGCGAGCCCCGCAGTCGCGAACGGAAGGTGGCGCGGTGAGCGTGAGGAGTGAGCCGGTTTTGCGAGCCCCGCAGTCGCGAACGAAAGAGGGTTCAGCGTGACCGCCCTGTCGCTTCGGCCAGCCAAACGCGCCGTACCGGGTGTGTTCGTGGCCCTGGCCCTCACTCTCGTCATCGGCTGGCTGGTCGTTCTGCTCGACGGAGGCCAGCTCTTCAACCAGTCGACGACGGTGAGCCTGCTGCACGTCGCCGCCGGCCTCGGGCTCGTCGCCGTCGGGCAGACCCTGGTCATCCTCGGCGGTTCGCTCGACCTGTCGGTGGCGTTCGTGATCAGCCTGAGCACCCTCGTGGCGGCAGAGGCGATGAACGGCAGCGACGGCGCGGTGCTCCCGGCGATCGGGCTGGCGCTCGCGGTCAGCGCGGCCGTCGGGCTGCTCAACGGGTTTCTTGTCACCAAGCTGCGGATCAACGCGTTCATCGCGACCCTCGGCGTCGGGCTGCTGCTCAAGGGCTACCTCGACAACGGCTACGACGGCCCGGCCGGCGAGAGCGCTCCGGCTCTCGTGCGGATTCTCGGCTACCAGCGGATCGGTCCGCTCCCGGTGTCCTTCCTGCTGCTGCTCGCGGTGACCGCGGCGGCCTGGTTCGCCCTGTCGCGGACCCGCTTCGGCCATCATCTGGTCGCCGTCGGCGGCGATCCGGAGGTCGCCCGGCTCTCCGGCGTCCGTAACGACCGGGTCCTCATCACGGCTCACATGCTGTGTTCCCTCTGCGCCGGCCTGGCCGGTGTCTACCTGGCCAGTCGACTCGGCTCCGGCGCCCCACGGGTGGGCACCGAGGGGCTCTACGACCTGGAGTCGATCGCCGCGGTGGTCCTCGGCGGCACCGCTCTCGCCGGCGGGCGCGGGGGAGTCCTCGGCACGGTCGGCGGCGTCCTGCTGCTCGCCAGCATCGACGCGGTCTTCAACCAGCTCGAGGTGGACGCGTTCTTCAAGCAGGTGATCCGCGGCGTGATCATCATCGCCGCGGTCGCCGTCTACGCCCGACGGGCCATGCGAAAGGCGGGGTCCTGACATGCGGGTCGCCGAACGTCGTCCGCTGCCGCTGCGGATCCGCACCGACGGGATCGCGCCGATCGTGGCGCTCCTGGCGGTTCTGCTGATCCTCGTCGCGTTCGTCCAGCCCGACTTCCTCGCGCCACCGTCGCTGATGTCGTTCCTCGGACGCTCCGCACCGATCATCCTGCTCGCGGCAGGTCAGTACTTCGTGATCGTCTGCGGGGAGTTCGACCTCTCCGTCGGCTCCCTGGTCACGGCACAGGTTGTCGTCGCCGCGCGGCTCATCGACAGCGACCCGTCACGCACCTGGCCGGTGGTCGTGCTGCTGCTCGCCGGTGGTGCGCTCGTCGGATTGGTAAACGGCCTGGTCACCACGCTGCTGCGGGTGCCGTCCTTCATCACCACTCTCGGCATGTTCCTGATCCTCGTCGGCGCCGTGTACCTGTGGTCCGACGGCGCTCCGAAGGGCGGGCTCTCCGAGGAGTTCCGCCGCTTCGGTCGGCGGGCCATCGAGGACGTGCCGCTGCTGGGCCGGATCCCGTACGCGCTGCTCGTTCTGGTCGTCGTCGCCGCGATCGCCGTCGTGCTGACGCGCTCCGACTTCGGCCGCACGCTTGTCGCCGTCGGTGACAATCCGCGCACCGCCGAGCTGAGCGGCGTA
The DNA here is from genome assembly GCF_049841645.1 of Micromonospora sp. DT43. Taxonomy (NCBI): domain Bacteria; kingdom Bacillati; phylum Actinomycetota; class Actinomycetes; order Micromonosporales; family Micromonosporaceae; genus Micromonospora; species Micromonospora sp. DT43. Next base: position 271,360 of record NZ_JBNCKR010000008.1, read on the forward strand.
CGGGTCGCGCGTACCAAGACGATCGCGTTCATGCTCAGCGGTCTCGCGGCGGCGGTAGCGGCGATCCTCCTGGGCGGGTACAGCGGCGTGTCGTTCCAGGCCGGTGTCGGCCTGGAGTTCGGGGCGATCACCGCGGTCGTGCTCGGTGGGGTCGCCCTCGGCGGTGGTCGCGGCTCGGTCGTCGGGGCGATGCTCGGCGCCCTGTCCCTCGAGACGCTCTTCGCGCTGATGAACTTCACAGGCGTCTCCGGCGCCCTCAGATCCACCGTCCAGGGCGTGATCATCCTGCTCGCCGTGGCGGTCTCGTCCCTGCGTTCCTCCTCCTCCCGATAAAGGTGATTCGATGAGACGATCCATGACCGCCCTCGCCGCGGTGAGTGTCCTGGTGCTCGCCGGCTGCGCCACCGACGAGCCGACCGCTTCCCCCTCCGGCAGCGCCTCCGCGCAGGCCGGATCGGGCACCGGGGAGCAGTCCAAGTTCTTCGTGCAGGCCGACTACGACAACGAGCTGGCGCTGCTCGACGCCGCCCCGACGGGCCCGGCCGACAAGCCGTGGGAGCAGGTGCTCAACCCGAAGATGGTGGACACCGCGAAGTTCAAGAAGTCCGGCAAGCACAAGATCTGCTTCTCCAACGCGGCGCTGAACAACCCCTGGCGGCAGGTCGGGTTCAAGACGATGCAGGCCGAGGTCGAGGCGCAGAAGAGCCGGATCAGCGAGTTCGTGCACGTCGACGCCGAGGGCAAGGACCAGAAGCAGATCGCCGACATCAACGACCTGCTCGGCAAGAAGTGCGACGCCCTCATCGTCTCGCCGAACACCACCGCCACGCTCACCCCGGCGGTCGAGGCCGCCTGCCAGGCGGGCCTTCCGGTGGTCGTCTTCGACCGGGGGGTCAACACCACCTGCCCGGTTACCTTCATCAACCCGGTGGGCGGCTACGGCTTCGGCCACGTGGGCGCTGAGTTCGTCAGCCAGAAGATGAAGCCCGGCGGAAAGCTGCTGGCCCTGCGCATCCTGCCCGGCGTCGACGTGCTGGAGACCCGCTGGTCGGCTGCGAAGATCGCCCTGGACAAGGCGAAGGTCGACGTCGTCGGGGTCGAGTTCACCGACGGCGACCCCGCCAAGACCAAGAAGATCGTGAACGACTACATCCAGCGGTACGGCACGATCGACGGAGTCTGGATGGACGCCGGAGCGGTCGCCGTGGCGGCGGTCGAGGCGTTCCAGGACGCCGGCAAGCCGGTCCCGCCGATGAACGGCGAGGACCAGCTCGACTTCCTGAAGCTGTGGAAGGACAAGAAGCTCACCGCCATCGCGCCTACCTACCCGACGTACCAGTGGCGGACGCCGATCATCGCCGCGCTGAGCATTCTCGACGGTGCCCAGGTGTCCAACCCGTGGAAGCTGCCGCAGCCGACGATCACCCAGGACAACCTGGACCAGTACCTCGACGCGAGCATGCCGCCGCTGCACTACGCGATGTGCGGCTGCACCGACCTGCCCGGCTACCCGCAGCGCTGGAAGTAGGTTCGCGGTGTACGTCATCGGCGTCAACCCCTGGGTGTGGGCCTCGCCGGTCGACGACGAGGCCCTCGCCGAGCTGATCCCGCGGATCGCCTCGTTCGGCTTCGACGCGGTCGAGCTGCCGATCGAGCAGCCCGGCGACTGGGACCCGGCACGCACCCGGGACCTGCTGGCCGCGCACGGCCTCGTCGCGGCCGGTGTCTGCGCGGTCACCCCGCCCGGCCGGGATCTGGTGGACGCTCCGCCGGCCGTCGTCGAGTCGACAGTCGCGTACCTCATGGGGTGTGTGGCGAGCGCGGCGGCCGTGGGCGCGCCGTGTGTCGGCGGCCCGGTGTACGCCGCGGTCGGCCGCACCTGGCGGATGTCGCCGGCGGCGCGTGCGGCGTGTTACACCGACTTTCGGCGGGCCCTGACGCCGGTGGCCGAGCGGGCCGGGGAGTGCGGCGTGAGCATCGGTGTCGAGGCGTTGAACCGCTACGAGACGAGCGTGGTCAACACCATCGAGCAGACCATCGATCTGATCGACGGCCTACCCGCGAACGTCGGCATCATGATCGACACGTATCACATGAACATCGAGGAGGCCGATCCCTACGCCGCCCTCGCGCTGGCCGGCCCGCACATCAAGCACGTCCAGGTCAGCGGCACCGACCGTGGCGCCCCGGGCACGGATCACTTCGACTGGCCCCGCTTCTTCACCGCCCTGCGGGGCACTGGTTACCGGGGTGCGGTCTGCATCGAGTCGTTCACGGCCGACAACGAGACCATCGCGACCGCGGCGTCGATCTGGCGTCCCCTGGCGCCCACGCAGGACCGCCTCGCCCTCGACGGCCTGCACCATCTGCGGAAGGTCGTCGCATGACCCGGCTCGACAGTGGTGTTAGCGCTAACGCCCCTCCACCAAGCCCGCCTCGTTGAGGCGTCCCCCACCACCACCCCCACAGTGTCAGGAGACCGTCCCGTGTCCGTTCGCTTCCTTCCCGCAGCCCGCAGGCTTTTGGCCGGCGGCGCCGCGGCGGCGGTGACCGCTCTGGTCGCCGTGACCGCCTCGGCGTCCCCGGCCCTCGCGGCGACCACCACCCTCTACGCCTCCCCCACCGGCACCGGCACCACCTGTACGTCCGCCCAGCCGTGCTCGTTGACCGCCGCGCAGACTGCCGTGCGGTCGCTCAACAGCACCATGTCCGGCGACATCGTGGTGGAGCTGGCCGACGGCGTGTACCGGCTCGCGGCGCCGTTCCGGCTGACCGCCGCCGACTCCGGTAACAACGGCTACCAGGTGATCTGGCGGGCCGCGGCCTCGGCCCGCCCGACGATCAGCGGCGCCCGGGCGGTCACCGGCTGGTCCCTCGTCGACTCCGGCAAGAACATCTGGCGGGCCAGCGTCCCGGCCGGGCTCGACAGCCGTCAGCTCTACGTCAACGGCGCCATCGCCACCCGGGCGCGCACGGCCGTGAACCGGTCCGACTTCACCTTCACCACGTCGGGCATGCGGTTCAGCAACAGCGCGCTGAGCTACCTCAACAACGTCGGCAACCAGAACCGGGTCGAGGTGGAGAGCGTCGGCTCGTTCACCGACAGGTACTCGCCGGTGCAGAGCATCAGCGGCAACTTCCTGACCATGCAGCAGCCGGCCTGGAACAACAACACGTTCGGCTTCGACACCCTGTCCCGCCCGCACCGGGCCGGACCGTTCTACCTGGCCAACGCGTACGAGTTCCTCGACTCCCCGGGAGAGTGGTACCTCAACCCCGGCAGCGGCCAGCTCAACTACATCCCCCTCTCCGGGCAGAACATGAGCTCCGTGAGCGTGGAGCTGCCGCAGCTGCAGTCCCTGGTCAACGTCGGCGGCACCTTGGACGCGCCGGCGCACCACATCTCGTTCAGCGGGATCACCTTCACCGGCACCAGCTGGCTCGGCCCGAGCGGCAGCAACGGTTTCGCCGACCAGCAGACCGGTGCCCACATCGTCGGCACCTGGGCCCGTCCGTCCGACGCGTTGACCTCCTGCCAGGAGGGCTGCCCGCTGTTCGAGGCGACCCGCCCGAGCTGGGCCCAGATGCCGGCCGCCGTGCAGGTCTCCGCCGCCAACACCATCGCCTTCAGCGACTCCCAGTTCGTCAATCTGGGGCAGACGGCCATCGGTATCGGCAACGACGCCAACGCCCACGCCAGCGGTGTCGGCCTCGGGGTCAACAACATCACTGTCACCCGCTCCGAGATCGCCCGTAACTCGGCCGGCGGCGTCGTGGTCGGTGGCGTGCGCGCCGACGCCCACCACCCCAGCGACCAGCGGATGGTCAACCGGAACGTCACGATCAGCAACAACCGGGTGCACGATCTCGGCCTGGAGTACCGCGGCGTGGTCTCGATCCTGACCACCTACGTGAACACCTCGCTGGTCTCGCACAACGAGGTGTACAACATGCCGTACACCGGCATGTCGGTCGGCTACGGCTGGGGTGCCAACGACGCGGGCGGTAGCCAGCACTACGCGAACCGTGGCCTGTACAACTACCAGCCCCGCTACTCGACGGCGACCACCGCCGCCAACAACCAGGTCGTCGGCAACTACGTCCACGACGTCATGCAGCAGATGACCGACGGCGGGTGCATCTACACGCTGTCGGCGAACCCCGGCGGGTCCATCACCCAGAACTACTGCCTGCGGACCAACGGCTGGTTCGGCCTCTACTTCGACGAGGGCTCGCGCTACTACACCGCCCGCAACAACGTGTTCTCGTCCACCGGCACCTGGGCCACCGCCAACTACTTCTACGCCGAGAACATGGGCAACTTCACTGTCACCAACAACTGGTCGACAAACGGCAGCACGAACGTGACGAACGGCGACCGCGGCAACGTGGTCAACAGCAACACCACGGTCTCGAACGGCAACTGGCCGTCCGGCGCGCAGACGGTAATCAACTCCGCAGGCGTGCAGAGCGGCGGCAACCCCGACCCCAACCCGCAGGGCGCGCAGCTCGTCGGCGTCCAGTCGGGTCGCTGCGCCGAGATCGGCAACTCCAGCACCACAAACGGCACGCAGGCCCAGCTCTGGGACTGCATCAGTGGCGCCGCCAACCAGCGGTGGACCCAGACCGCGAGCCGGCAGCTGATGGTCTACGGCAGCAAGTGCCTGGACGCCTCCGGCCAGGGCACGGTCAACGGCACGAAGGTCGTGATCTGGGACTGCAACGGCGGCACCAACCAGCAGTGGAACGTCAACTCCAACGGCACGATCACCGGCGTGCAGTCGGGCCTCTGCCTGGACGCCAACGGCGCCGCGACGGCGAACGGCACCAAGCTCATCCTCTGGGCCTGCAGCGGCGGCACCAACCAGCAGTGGCAGTTGCGCAGCTGACAACTGGTTCGCCCCGGCCGGCCGCACCCCGGCCGGGGCGTCCCGGCGGCGGGCCGCGGACTGGCCGGGGCCCACCCATTGCCGCCGGTCATCGACCAGCGGCTGTGTTAACGCTAACCCGAACAGGTCACCCCCCGTCCCCGCGGGTGTACCCCAGCAAGGGAGTGAGTTCATGGAATCCAACGGTGCGGTTCAATCCGCCGCCCCACTGCGGCGTCGCTGGCGGTCGGGACTGGCCGCCGCGGCGGCCACAGTGCTCGCCGCCGGCACCCTCGTCGCGGTGAACGCGACGCCCGCGGCCGCGGCGACGGTGGACACCAACGCCTGGTACGTCCTGGTCAACCGCAACAGCGGCAAGGCGTTGGACGTGTACGGCCAGGCCACCAACGACGGCGCGCGGATCTCCCAGTGGACGCGCAACAACGGCACCAACCAGCAGTGGCAGTTCGTGGATTCCGGCGGCGGCTTCTACCGGTTGAAGTCGCGGCTCTCCGGGAAGGTCCTCGACGTCACCGGCGCGTCGACCGCCGACGGGGCGGCGATCGTGCAGTGGACCGACAACAACGCCTCCAACCAGCAGTTCCGGCTGGCCGACTCCGACGCCGGCAACGTGCGGCTGATCGGTCGGCAGAGCGGCAAGGCCGTGGAGGTCCAGGGCGCCTCGACCGCCGACGGCGCCAACGTCGTCCAGTACGCCGACACGGGCGGTGCCAACCAGCAGTGGCAACTGGCCAAGGTGTCGGGTGACACCGGCACCGGTGGAGGATGCGGCAAGAGCCCCACGCTGGCCAGCGGCACCCACACGATCCAGAGCAACGGCAAGAGCCGCAGCTTCATCCTGCGGGTTCCCGCCAACTACAACAACGGCACCCGCTACCGGCTGATCTTCGCGTTCCACTGGCGGGGCGGCACCGCGGCCGAGGTCAACTCGGGTGGCACGAGCGGAACGCCGTGGTCCTACTACGGGCAGCAGGAGCAGTCGAACAACACGGCGATCCTCGTCGCGCCGCAGGGTCTCGGCAACGGCTGGGCCAACTCCGGTGGCGAGGACATCACCTTCGTCGACGACATGATCCGGTTGATCGAGGGCAGCCTCTGCGTCAACACGGCGCAGCGGTTCGCGCTCGGCTTCAGCTACGGCGGGGGCATGAGCTACGCGCTGGCGTGTGCGCGGGCGAATGTGTTCCGGGCGGTGGCGGTCTTCAGCGGCGCCCAGCTCAGCGGGTGCAGCGGCGGCACCCAGCCCATCGCGTACTTCGGTCTGCACGGCATCACCGACTCGGTGCTCAACATCTCCTCGGGGCGGTCGTTGCGGGACACGTTCGTGCGCAACAACGGCTGCACCGCGCAGAGCCCGCGGGAGCCGGCCTCGGGCAGCCGCACCCACATCACCACCGCCTACTCCGGCTGCCGAGCCGGATATCCGGTGCAGTGGGCGGCGTTCGACAACGGCCACATGCCGGGGCCGGTGGACGGCACGTACGCCGAGAGCGGCATCACGACCTGGACCAAGGGTGAGGTGTGGCGGTTCTTCTCGCAGTTCTAGCGATCCCGCTCGTCGACTGCGACACCGTCGCGTCGATGCCTGAGCGTCGACGCGCGGTGGCCGGTTGACGGCTCGCCGGCAGGGGCGGTGTCCGGTCACGCGACCGGGTGCCGCCCCTGTGGTCGTAGGGGAGCCGTACGGCAAGACATGGAAGTAGTTGAATTCAACGTAACGGCTCCGTAATATGACCGGCGTCGGCTGTTAACGCTAACAGTGGGCTCGTAGACATCATGGCGCCCGCCTCATCCGGGCCGCTGTCCCTGGTGGACGGCATCACGAAGGGATGCTCCCGTATGAAGCGAAACGTCCGAGCCTGGCACTGGGGGCGGGCAGCGGCGGCCGGACTGCTCGTGGCTGCCGCCCTCGTGGGCCTGCGCGCCCCGGGGGCACAGGCACTGGAGAACGGCGTCGCCCGGACGCCCCCCATGGGCTGGAACAGTTGGAACTCCTTCGGGTGCAACATCAACGAGGGGCTGATCCGGCAGACGGCCGACGCGATGGTCAGCAACGGCATGCGCGATCTGGGCTACCAGTACGTCGTGGTCGACGACTGCTGGTTCAACCCGAACCGCGACAGCTCCGGCAACCTCCAGGGCGACCCGACCCGCTTTCCCAGCGGGATGAAGGCGCTCGGCGACTACCTGCACGCCCGCGGGCTGAAGTTCGGCCTCTACCAGGTGCCTGTCGACAAGACCTGCGCCCAGTACTTCAACAGCTACCCCGGCGCGACCGGCAGCCAGGGCCACGAGGCGCAGGACGCCCGGCAGTTCGCCGCCTGGGGCGTCGACTACCTCAAGTACGACTGGTGCTCGCCGAACGGCAGCATCAACGATCAGGTCACCACGTTCGCCAAGATGCGTGACGCGCTGGCTGCGACCGGCCGGCCGATCCTCTACAGCATCAACCCCAACAGCATCCACGCCAAGACCGGCCCGCAGCGCAACTGGGGCGACGTGGCGAACATCTGGCGGACCACCGAGGACATCACCAACGCGTGGGACACCGGGCAGACCAACGGCTACCCGATGGGCATCCAGAACATCATCAACGTCACCGTCCCCCTGGCGCCCTACGCGCGACCGGGTTCGTTCACCGACCCGGACATGATGGAGGTCGGCCGGGGCGGCATGAACGACACCGAGATGCGCAGCCACTTCGCCATGTGGGCGATCATGGCGTCGCCGCTGATCGCCGGCAACGACGTGCGCAACATGAACTCCGCGACGCAGACCATCCTCAAGAACGCCAACCTGATCGCCATCAACCAGGACACCCTCGGGTTGCAGGGCAGCCAGGTCTCGTTCGACGGCACCCGCCGCGTGCTCGCCAAGCGGCTGGCCAACGGTGACGTCGCCGTCGCCCTGTTCAACCAGGGCGGCTCCACGACGACGATCTCCACCACGGCCGCCGCCGTCGGCAAGTCCGGCAGCTCCTTCACCCTGGTGGAGGCATGGAGCAACGCCACCACCACCAGCACCGGCACCATCTCGGCCAGCGTCCCGGCGCACGGCACGGTGGTGTACCGGGTCAGCGGCGGCGGCAACACCACCCCGCCGCCCACCACCACCCCGCCCCCGAGCACGTCCTTCGCGCTCGCCAGCGTGGCGTCGAACCGCTGCCTGGACATCCCGGCGAGCAACACCACCAACGGCACCCAGCCGGTGATCTGGGACTGCAACGGGGCCGCCAACCAACGCTGGACGGCCAACGGGCAGACCCTCCAGTCGCTCGGCAAGTGCCTGGACGCGCCGACCAACGCCACGGCCGGCACCAAGGTCCAGATCTGGGACTGCAACGGCGGGGCCAACCAGCGGTGGACCCTCAACTCGAACGGCACGATCAGCGGGGCGCAGTCCGGCCTCTGCCTCGACGTCAACAACAACGGGACCGCAAACGGCACCACGGTGCTCCTCTGGTCCTGCACCGGGGCCAACAACCAGCGCTGGACCCAGCGCTAGCGGCAGTACCGGACCGGTCCGGGCCGGGGCGACGTCGTCCCGGCCCGGACCTGTGTCGTCGGGTGGGATCAATGCCCGCCGCGCCGACGACCGGGTTCGCAGAACCGTCCGCGCGTCAGGTCGCGGCGACCGCCGCCGTCGCGTCGACGGTCAGCCCGGTCGACGCGTGGTAGCGCACCGGGATGGGATCGGTGAGTTCACCGACGAACGTCCCGTCGACGTGGTCGAGGAAGCCGATGAGAGACCAGTCGCCGGTCGGTCCGGGGACCAGCCGGGGCGCGTACAGGTGCGGGTGGGTGACCGGCCGGGCGGCCCCGATGTCCCACGGGCCGCGGACGCTCGGCCCGGTCGCCACCCAGATCCGGTGGTCGTCGCGCCGGGCGCTGGCGGTCGTGTCGGCGGAGAACAGCAGCAGGGGCTGCCCGTCGACGACCGCGACCTGGGGGACCTCCAGATGACCGAACCCCGCCGGCGTCGACAGCGGCGGCCGGACGGTCCAGGTGAGCAGGTCGGGGGAGGTGGCGTGACCGACGACGCCCCGCGTGGCCGCCGCACCCGTGCCGGCGCGTGCCGTGATGAGCATGTGCCAGCCGTCGCCGTCCGGGTCGGGGAAGACCCAGGGATCACGCCACGCCTGCTCGTACCACAGATCGGTGTCGAGCAGCTCGTACCACGTCGGGTCGGCCTGCACGACCGGCTCGGAACCGTGTCGGTGCCAGGTGGTCAGGTCGTCGGAGACGGCCAGACCGATCCGTTGGACGAGCCCGTCCTCGACGCGGGAGACTCCGGTGTAGTACAGGTACCACTGCCCGTCCGGGCCGCGCACCGTGCACCCGGTCCAGGTCGCCAGGTCGTCCCAGGCCGGCGCGTCGGCGGGGACCACGGCATCGGCGACCAGTTGCCACGCGCGCAGGTCCGTCGACACGGCGTGGCCGATCGAGGCGCGGCGGTGGCGGCGGTGCGGGTCGTGCAGGGCGCGGGAGGCGCGCAGGAAGAACACGTGCCAGAGGCCGGTGTCGTCCCGCGCGTACCAGCTGTCCCACACCCAGTGGTCGACTAGCCCGTGTTTCGTAAGTGGGCGTGGGCCTGGTGAGGTCACGGCGTGGCGATGATCGATAACTGAAGAGGTC
>NZ_JBNCKR010000009.1:0-273633 GCF_049841645.1 Micromonospora sp. DT43
GAGCGGACGACGGGATTCGAACCCGCGACCCTCACCTTGGCAAGGTGATGCGCTACCAGCTGCGCTACGTCCGCACGCCCCCGGCGTTCCCGGGTGACGGATGAGAACTTTAGCCGAGCCGGTGAACGACTGCCAACTCGGGGTCTGGGTCGGCGCGCCCTCTCCCTCTCGGACGGGTCGGTCGTGCCGGGCGCCGGGGACGTCCGGCCCACCCATCGCAGGTTTCCTAGGGAGCTGGACTGGTTTCTCGGTTGACGTCCGGCCGGCACGGTCCGGCATGAACCGACGGTCGGTGTGGCCTCGGAGCGAAAGGCCGTTGACCGGCGGCGACGGACCTCGTCGACGGGCGGCGGACCTCGACGAACGTGACCCGGAAACCGGCCCACGGCACCTGCGGAAACTGTCCGGATTCCGACTCTTGCCCCACGAATCGGACGGTAGCGGTAACTGTTCGTGTTCGGGGGGATGGGCTACGGTAACGGTCGTGACGAGACGTGCGGCCGAGATCCGCCTGGATGCCCTGCTGCGCACCGCCTGTGACGTGATCGTGGAGCGCGGTCTGGCCAACACCCGCACGGCGGACGTGGCACAGGCCGCCGGCGTGAGCCAGGCACTTGTGTTCTATCACTTCGCCACCAAGGAGCGGTTGCTCGCGCAGGCGTTCGCGTACGCCGTCGAGCAGGATCTGGCGCGCCTCGACGCGGTCACCCGCTCCTCCGCCCCGCCGTTGACGAAGCTCCGCCGCATTCTCAAGCTCTACACCCCGGCCGGCCGGGCGACCTCCTGGTCGATGTGGATCGACGGCTGGTCCGAGTCGCTGCGCACCCCCGAGCTGGAGAAGGTGTCCCGCCGGCTCGACCTGCGCTGGCGGCAGGACCTCGCCGCCGTGATCTCCGCCGGGGTCGCCGACGGCACCTTCCAGTGCGCCGACCCGGAGGGGGCCGCCTGGCGGATCAGCGCCGTGATGGACGGCCTCGCCGTACAGCTCGCCGTGCACGACCGGGTGATCTCCCGCCGGCAGCTCGGGGAGTGGGTACGCCTGGTCACCTCACGGGAGCTGGGCCTGGCCCCGACCGACCTGGACTGAGCGGGCCGGGCGGGGCGACACCGATCCCCGCAGCGGGCAGCACGACCCGGGCTCCGCTGCGGGCAGCACGACTCGGGCTCCCGGGCCGGGCAAAACGGCTCGGGCCACCGCCGGCGAGGAGAACAATCGACGGCATGGATCTACTGGAGGCGTACCGCCGGAGCCTGGCCGAGTTCGTCGACCGGGTGGACCAGATCGGGCCCGGCCAGTGGGCCGAGGAGACACCGTGCCCGGACTGGGACGTCCGCACCCTTGTCAACCATGTGGTCGGCGAGGACCGGTGGAGCGTGCCGCTGCTCGCCGGCCGCACCATCGAGGAGGTCGGCGACCGCCTCGACGGTGATGTGCTCGGCGCCGACCCGGTCACGACGGCGCGGGAGGCGACGGCGCAGGCCGAGATAGCCGTCACCCATCCCGGCACGATCGACCGCACCGTGCACCTGTCCGCCGGCGCGACCCCGGCCGCCGAGTACGTCCAGCAGCTCCTCGCCGAACACCTGGTGCACGGCTGGGATCTGGCGGTGGCGATCGGCGCCGACCCGCGCCTGGACCCGGACGCGGTGCACGTGTGTGCCCAGTGGTTCGCCGGCCGGGTCGACGACTACCGCCGCGACAAGCTGGTCGGCGACGGCGCACAGGTGCCCGCCGGCGCCGACGAGCAGGACCGCCTGCTGGCCGCCTTCGGCCGCGACCCCGACTGGGCCCCGGGCGACTGAGCGGTCACCGTCGGGGCCCCGTGTTTGTCGGGCCCACGTCACCACCGTCGTGCGCGAGCACCCGGTGGTCCATCACCCGCCGCCACAGCGGCGGGACCAGCGCCACGACCGCCATCGTCGCGTGCCCGGCGGGCAGCGGCGGTGAGGCGGCGAAGCTGCGCCGCGTCTGGTAGCGGGCGGTCTTTGTGAAGTCGACCTATCTCGATTGAGTGGCGCATCAGCGACCTCGGGCCTTGCCGCCACTCCCACCGACTGATATCCACAGATGCGCATGCGTCACCGCGCTGTGTCGGTCGGCAGCCGCCGGCCCTTCCGCTCCCACGAGGAGGTCCCGTGCCACAACCGGACTGGTCACCCCCGATGAGCCGGCGTCGACGCCGGCTCATCGCCGTCCTGGCGACTACCGCGACCATCGCCGCGCTGCTACCCACAGGCGCGAGCACCGCGGCCCCCGCCGGCGGCACGCCGTCCACCCAACGCTCGTCCGGACCGTTCGCCGAGGGCAACCACGAACCCGCCGACCTCGACAACCGCCCCGGTACGGCGGCACCCGACGCCCGGCAACGCGGCCTGGCCCGCGCCGCCGATCCCGACGTGCGGTGGAACCGGTTCGGCACCCCGCAGGCGCTCGGCCCCGGTCGTACCCCCCTCGCCAGCGGACTGCCAGGCGACCCGGAGGCCGCCGCCCGCGCCTACCTGAGGACCAACCGTGACCTGTACGGCATGGACGCCGCGACGGTCGCCGACCTGGAACGGGTGCTGGTCCGACCGATCGGCAGCGGCGCCGTGGTGACCCTGCGGCAGCACTTCGGCGACCTGCCGGCCGGGCCCGACGGCCTGGTCACAGTCGCGGTCTCCGGCGGCTCGGTGCTCGCCGTCAACTCCTCGCTGGCCCGCGACACCAGCGCACCCGCCCCGGCCACCCGCACCGCCGAGCAGGCGTACGCCGACGCCCTCGCCGACGCCGGGCTGACCGCGACGGCCGTGGCCAGCCACACCGTGCGCGCCGTGGCCGTGCCCACCCCGCTGGACGGGCCCCGGGCGGCCTACGAGGTGACCATGATCGGCGCGGACACCGACCACCCGGCCGCGTTCACCAGCTACGTGGACGGCAGCACCGGAAAGGTGCTGGTCCGCGAGGACCTCGTCGACTTCGACTCGGACAACCCGAGCTGGGCGGTCTTCCCGGCCACCCCGCCCCGCGACCTCGCCGCCGGGCAGGACCCCCGGGTGCGCTGGTGCGGCGACCCGGCTCCAGGCTGCCAGGCCGCCCAGCGGGACCCGGCCACCGGCCAGCCGTGGGACGTCGACGCGACCACCGGCACACCTACCTTCACCTCGCGCGGCAACTCGGCCAACACCGTGCTCTCCTGGGGCGCCGGCACCCCTGTCGTCCCGGCCACCCCCAGCCCGGAACGCCGCTACGAGTACCCGTTCACCGACCAGTGGCACCAGGCGAAGTGCAACCCGGAAGTGTTCACGTCCGCGCAGCGCAACGACGCGGACGCGGCGATCGCCAACCTCTTCGTCATGCACAACCGCATGCACGACTGGGCGTACCAGTTGGGCTTCACCGAGTCGGCGTGGAACCTCCAGGCGGTCAACCTGACCCCGTCCGGACTGGGCGGCGACGCCGAGCAGGGCCGCGCCCAGCAGGGCGCGCTGACCGGCAACCGCAACAACGCCAACCAGGGCACCGGGCGCGACGGCCAGCCGCCGACCACGAACATGTACCTGTGGCAGCCCCAGGCCGGCGGCCCGTACCCGCCGTGCGTTGACGGCGACTACGACATGACGGTGATCGGCCACGAGTACACGCACGCCATCACCAACCGGATGATCGCCGGCCCGGACAGCGGGATCGGCGGCCACCAGGGCGGGGCGATGGGTGAGTCGTGGGGCGACCTGCTCGCCGGCGAGTACCTCTACCAGAACGGGCTGCGCGCCCCCGGCGAGACGCCCTTCGTCACCGGCGGCTACGTCACCGGCAACCTGGTCAGCGGCATCCGCAACTACGACCTGAGCCGCAGCCCGCTGAACTACTCCGACATCGGTTACAACACCGGTGGCCCGGCCGTGCACGCCGACGGGGAGATCTGGGGCGCGACCAACTACCGGGTCCGCTCGGCGCTTGTCAAGCGGTACGGCCTCGGCACGCCGCAGCGGCAACTGGAGTGCGCACAGGGCAGGGTCGCCGCCGACAGGTGCCCGGGCAACAGGCGCTGGTCGCAACTGGTCTTCGACTCGTTCCTGCTCCAGGCGGCCAGCCAGGTCAGCATGCTCGACATGCGCGACAACATGCTCACCGCCGACCTGCTGCGCTTCGGGGGCGCGAACCAGGACCTGATCTGGGCCGAGTTCGCGCGCTCCGGGATGGGCCGCGACGCCGCCACCAACGGCGCCGCGGACACCGACCCGACGCCGAGCTTCGCCTCGCCCCGCGGCGGCAACGCGACGTTCACCCTGCGCCCCCGAGGGGACAGCGTCGACGCGCCGATCCGGGTGTACGTCGGGGCGTACGAGGCGCGGGCCACCCCCATCGCGGACACCGATCCGGCGACGCCGATCCCGGACACGGTGGAGCTGGTGGCCGGCACGTACGACCTCCTGGCCGTCGCGCCCGGCTTCGGGCACCAGCGGCTCAGCGTGGTCGCCGAGGCCGGCCGGACCGGTTACGTGGACCTGCGGATGAGCCGCAACCTCGCGTCCACGGCCTCCGGGGCCACGATCACCGGCGACGGGGTCAACCTGGACCGGATCGCCGACGACACCGAGGCGACGAACTGGGCCTCCCTGGACGGGGTGGCCGGCCGGCAGCTCACAGTGGACCTGCCGGGCGACGGCCCGCAGACGGTCAAGCGGGTGAACGTCAGCGCGATGCTGCGTCCCGCGATCACCGGGGACGCCGACACCGGCAGTCAGAACGCGCTCACCGCACTGCGCTCGTTCGCGGTGTCCGCGTGCGACGCGACGACTACCGACTGCACGGATCCGGCGCGCTGGCAGCGGATCTACACCAGCGCGGGCGACGCGTTCCCCGGCGGGGCGTACCGGGCGTACAGCCGCGACATCAACCTGCGGACGTTCGCGGTGCCCGCCACCCTGGCCACCCATCTGCGCCTGGAGGTGCTGGCCAGCCAGTGCACCGGCGGCCCGCAGTACGCCGGTGAGCAGGACGACGACCCGGCCACGACCACTGACTGCGCGACCGCCAGCCCGGCCCGTGCCCAGGTCAGGATCGCCGAGTTCCAGGCGTTCACGAAGTGACACCGTCGGGGCCGGCGGATCTCCGCCGGCCCCGACACCTCCGGGCACAGCGGCGGCGGTCGCCGGGCCGGCCGGCATGACCCCGGGTCAGCGGCGGGCCGGCCGCCAGGGGTCGGCCGGTGCCTGTCGCTCCCAGAGCCGGTCCACCGGCGGGTCGTCCTCCACCGCCGTCGCGGCCCGGGTGAGGTGGCGCAGCCGCAGCAGCAACCCCAACCCGAGCGAGAGCAGCAGCCCGCCGAGCAGGAACGCGGCGTGCACCACGCCGAATCCGCCGGTCTGGGAGACCGGACGGCCGGCGCCGGCCGCGGGTGGCGCGGCGTCGATCGGCTGGTCCGCTACCGGCTCGTCGGCCGGGCTGCTCTCCTCGGCCTGCTCGCTCGGGGGGTCGGTGGGCTCCGGTGGTGTCGGGGTCGGCTCGGCCGATGCGCTTGGCGTGCCGCCCACTCCCACCACCGAACGGGTGGCCGTCTGGCGGGCCAACAGGCGCAGGTTGACGTCGTACGCCTCGGCGGCGAGGGTGACCCGTCCCTGGGTGACGTCCTCGTCGAAGGCCACCCGGTAGCGGGCGGTCACCGTGCGGCCCGGGCAGAGCGTGCCCGGGTCGAGTTGCCTGTCGGTCAACCGGGCCACGTCGCCATCCGCCCGGATCTCCAGCGGGAAGTCGCCGGTCTCCTCCACCCGGTCCATCTTCACCTGGTCGAGCCGGATGCCCTGCACGCGGAGCACCATCGACCAGCGCACCTTCGCGCAGCGGCCGCGCCGGTCCGTCTGCGAGACCACCGCGGAGATCGTGCGGACCTGGTCCCCGGCGGTGAACCGGGCCGGTAGGCCGCTCATCTCGGTCGCGAAGGCCGCCTGCGCCGGAGCGGCCAACGCCAGCTCCACCCCGCTCAGGCAGGCCAGCACCACCCCGATCCGTAGCGCACTTCGCCACACCGTCACCACAGCCGCCCTCCGTTCGGTCGCCTCCACCCCGCAACGCTAGGAGCGCGGTGTCGAGGGAGCCAGACGGGTGTGTTCGCACCGGGCGGCAAGGAGAGGGGGCCTTATCACCGACAGTGGTGAACCGGTCACCGGGCCCCGCGACACGCCCGGCAGTCGGCCGCTGGGACAATCGCCAGCGTGTCCGAGCTCTCCAGCACGTTCGTCCGGCTGCACGCCCGGCTGGCCCCGGTGGCGTTCGTACCCGAGGTGCGCCTGCACCAGGCGGACGAACCGATCGGGCTCTGGGAGCTGACCGAGGGTGAGTTCTCCAGCGACCGGCCGCCGCCGTTCTGGGCCTTCGCGTGGGCCGGCGGGCAGGCCCTCGCCCGGTACGTCACCGACCACCCGGAGCTGGTCGCCGGCCGCCGGGTGCTCGATCTCGCCTCCGGCTCCGGTCTGGTGGCCATCGCCGCCGCCCGGGCCGGAGCGGCGTCCGTGCGAGCCGTCGAGGTGGACGAGCTGGCGGTCGCGGCGGTCGCGCTCAACGCCGAGGCCAACGGGGTACGCGTCGACGCCGAGTTCGGCGACATCCTCGACGGCGACGCGGGCGACGCCGAGGTGGTGCTCGCCGGGGACGTGTTCTACAGCGAGGCGATGGCCCGCCGGGTGCTGCGCTTCCTGCTGCGGGCCGCCCGGGCCGGGGCGCCGGCGCTTGTCGGTGACCCCGGCCGGGCGTTCCTGCCCCGGGACCGCTTCGACGAGCTGGCCGCGTACGACGTGCCGGTGCCGGAGGCCCTGGAGAGTGTCCGGGTGAAGCGCACCACCGTCTGGCAGTTGCGCGCCGGCCTGCCGGGGGCTGCCGGCTAGCGTGTCGACGTGCTGTTCTCCGGCTGGGCGTCCGAGGTCGAGGCACCCTGGCCGGACGTCGCCGAGGTGACCGACCACGTCGGCGTACGTCACCTCGTCGTCACCCGGCACGCGCTGGTCCGCCAGGTCCTCGCCGACCCGGTCCGCTACCGACCGGACAACGCCCTGGACGCGGTGACCCCGATGCCGGTGACCGCGCTGCGGGTGCTCGCCGGGCACCGGTTCCGGCTACCGCCGACCCTCGCGAACAACTCTGCCGCCAGCCATCCCGGAATCCGGGCGATCGTCGCCGACGCGCTGCACCCCACCCGGGTCGCCGCGCAGCGGCCCTGGCTCACCGCACTGGTTCGGGATCGGGTGGCCCGGCTGCGTGCCGCGCTCGACGCCGGTGCGCCTGTCGACCTGTACGCGGACCTCGCCGCCGACCTGCCCCTGCTGGTGCTGGCCCGGCTGGTGGAACTGCCCGACGCGCCGGTCGGCGCGGTCAAGGAGTTCGCCCGGGCGGCGCTTGAGTTGTTCTGGGCGCCCCTGGACGACGACAGGCAGGTGGCGCTCGCCACCGAGGTGGGCCGTTTCCACGGCGTCCTGCGTGAGTTCGCTGCCACCGGCGGTGGCCTGGCCGCCGAGCTGCGCGCGAACGGCCACCCACCGGACGTGGTGGTCGGCGCGCTCTTCTTCCTGTTGGTCGCCGGTCAGGAGACCACCTCGCAGTTCCTCACCCTGCTGCTGCACCGGCTGGCCGGCGAACCGGCGGTACGCGCCGGTCTGCGCACCGGCGATGTTGCGGTCGCCGACGTCGTCGAGGAGGGCCTGCGCCTCGAACCGCCCATCGTCACGTGGCGTCGCGTCGCGGCGGTCGACGGCACGCTGGGTGCGGTCACCGTGCCGGCGGGCACCAGCATCGTGCTGTGGCTGGCCCGCGCCGGCCGGGACCCGGCGATCGTCGAGTCGCCCGACGAGTTCCGCCCGGGGCAGCGCGGGTCGCGCCGGCACCTGGCGTTCGGGGCGGGTGCGCACCGCTGCGTCGGGGACGTCCTGGCCCGGATGGAGGCGGCTGTGGTGGTGGCCGAGGCGACGTCGCTGCTGGACGGGGTGACAGTGCTCCGGCCGCCGTGGTGCCCGGACAACCTCACCTTTCGGATGCCTGACGCGTTCGTGATCCGCCGTGGGCCGCAGAGGACCGGGCTGACCGGATCCTGACATTCACTCGGTATGTTTCCGGGCGTGTCCGCCACCCCTGTCCGTCGGATCCTCGCCGCCGCAACGCTTCTGGCCCTGCTGGCGCTGAGCGCCTGCACAGTCGGACCGGCGTTCCACGCCCGGCAGATCACCGCGGCCCCGCCGAGCCCCGCGGTTCCGACAAGCATGCCGTCGGCCCCGCCATCCCCGTCGGCCGCGCCGACGACGACCCGGCCCGCCCACGGGAGCCTGGACTGGTACCTGTCCCAGGTGCCGACCTTTCCCGAGGCGCCGCCGCCGCAGCCGGTGCCGCTGACCGCGACCGGAGCGCTCCCGTTCTGGCACCGCCTGCCGACCGAGCAGAAGGTCGCCTTCATCACCATCGACGACGGTGGGCTGGCCCGCCCGCCCGCGGTGGCCGAATTCATCTGGCGGGCGCACATCCCGGTCACGATGTTCCTGAACTCACCGGCGGCCGAGGAACACGACGTCTACTTCCGGCAGATCCAGGTGGCCGGCGGGGTCGTGGAGAACCACACGATCAGCCACACCTCGCTGGCCGGCCGGTCGTACGACTACCAGAAGCAGGAGATTTGCGGCGCCGCGGACAGGCTGGAGACGCTGTTCGGCAAGCGGGCGACCCTGTTCCGCCCCCCGTTCGGCGAGTACGACAGCACCACGCTTACCGCCGCGCGGGACTGCGGCGCGAAGGCGGTCCTGCACTGGTCCGAGACCGTCCACGAGGGCAAGGTGCGCTACCAGACCCCGGAGAAGGTGGTCCAACCCGGCGACGTGCTGCTCATGCACTTCCGACCGGCGCTGATGGACGACCTCCTCGCGGCGTTGAAGGCGATCCACCGGGCGGGGCTCACCCCGGCGCTGCTGGAGGACTACATCCGCTGACCCGGGCGGCCTGACGAAAGTCAGGGTCGGGTGCTGTCCTTCGGGCGCGGCGGACCGGCGTGGCGGACGCCTAGCGTCAGCGCATGATCACATTACGTGGGTTGACGAAACGGTTCGGGCCGACAGTCGCGGTCGACGCGCTGACAGTCGACATCGCGCCCGGTCGGGTCACCGGTTTCCTCGGCCCCAACGGCGCCGGCAAGTCCACGACCATGCGGATGATCCTCGGCCTGGACCGGCCCACCTCCGGAACGGCGCTCGTCGACGGCCGGTCGTACCGGGAGCTGCGGCGACCGCTGCACGAGGTGGGCGCGCTGCTCGACGCCCGGGCCATCCACCCCACCCGGTCCGGGCGCGCGCACCTGCTGGCCATGGCCCGCAGCAACGGCATCCCCGCCCGACGGGTCGACGAGGTGCTCGACACCGTCGGGCTGGACGCGCGTGCCGCCGCCAAACCGGGCCGTACCCTCTCCCTGGGCATGGGCCAGCGGCTCGGCATCGCCGGAGCGCTGCTCGGCGATCCGCCGGTGCTGATGTTCGACGAGCCGGTGAACGGCCTCGACCCGGACGGGGTGCGCTGGGTGCGGCACCTGTTGCGCTCCCTGGCCGGGCAGGGCCGCACGGTCTTCGTCTCCAGCCACCTGATGAGCGAGATGCAGCTCACCGCCGACCAGCTCGTGGTGATCGGCCGGGGACGACTGCTCGCCGACGCCCCGGTCGGCGACGTCATCGCGGGCAGTGGGAACGCCGTACGGGTCCGCAGCCCGCACCCGGAAGGGCTCGCCACCCTCGCCGCACGTCTCGCCGCGCACGGCGCCACAGTCGACCCGGCCGGCCCGGACGAGCTGACAGTCACCGGCACCACAGTCGACCGGATCGGTGACCTGGCGTACGAGCTGGGGGTGCGGTTGCACGAGCTGAGCCCGCACGGCGCGTCGCTGGAGCAGGCGTTCATGGAGCTGACCGCCGACAGCGTCGAGTACGCCGGCGGCCCGACCGGAGGTGACGCACGATGAGCACAAAGACAGTGGTGGGCAGCCGTCCCACCGCCACGCCGGCGGTAAGCGCGCCGGCCGCCTTCCGCGCCGCGGTGGCCGCCGAGTGGACCAAGCTGGTCTCGGTACGCAGCACCTGGTGGACGATGCTGGCCGGGCTGCTCGTGATGGCCGCGAGCGCCGGACAACTCGCCATCTACGCGGCCAACGCCAACACCAACGACGACCCGGCCGACGACCGGGGCATCGTCGCCGCCGGAAGTGTGCTGATCGACGCCGTCGACCTGACCCAGTACGCCGTGCTGGCGCTGGGCCTGCTCGCCATCACCACGGAGTTCACAAGCGGCACCATCCGGACCACCCTGCAGTGCACCCCGGCACGCGGCCGGGTGCTCCTGGCCAAGGCCGTGGTGGCCGGCGCCGTCACCTTCGTCCTCGGACTGCTGCTCGGCGGTGTCGCCGTCCTGGTCGCCCGGCCGGTGCTCGGCGAGTGGGGCAGCGCGCCGCTCGCCGGCACGATCGGCGACATCGTGGCGGTGGCGACCTACCTGGCCCTGGTCAGCGTCCTCGCGCTCGGCCTGGGCGCGGCACTGCGCAGCGCGGTGCTCACGATCGTCGTGCTCTTCGCCACCCTGATGATCGTGCCGCTGTCCCTGCAGGAACCGGACATCGCCGTCCTGAACCGGATCGCGGACGCGTTCCCCGGCGTGGCGGGTGGGCACTTCATGGCCGGCGACACCGACCCGTATCCGGGCTCGGTGGGGTTGCTGGTGCTCGCCGGTTGGGCGGGCGCGGCCCTGCTGCTCGGCCGGGCCGCCCTGCGCCGCCGCGACGCCTGAGGCAGTGAGCGGGGGCCCGCGCGGCCCCCGCTCACTGCTCGACCAGCCCCGCCTCGTACGCGAGGATCGCCGCCTGCACCCGGTTCCGCACGTCCAGTCGGGTGAAGATGCTTGTCAGATAGCTCTTCACGGTGCCCTCGACCAGGTGCAACCGGCGGGCGATCTCGGCGTTGGACAGCCCCGCCCCGACCAGGGCCAGCACCTCACGTTCCCGCTCGGTCAGCCCGGCCGTCCGGTCCCGCGCGGCGGGTCGGCGCGCCAGCCGCCCGGCCCCCAACTCGATCACCCGACGGGCCACCCTCGGCGACAGGTACGCCCCGCCGTCCGCTACCGCGTGCACCCCGGCGATCAGCTCGCGCGGGTCGCCGGACTTGAGCAGGAACCCGCTGGCGCCGTGCCCGAGCGCGCGGGCCACGTGGTCGTCCTCGCCGAAGGTGGTCAACATGAGCGTCGCGGTGGCCGGCGCGACCCGGTGGATCTCGGCGGCCGCGGCCAGTCCGTCCAACCGGGGCATCCGGATGTCCAGCAACGCCACCCGGGGTCGGTGCGCGCGCACCAACTCCACCGCGGCCCGCCCGTCGCCGGCCTCGGCGACCACCTCGATGCCCGGATCGGAGGCGAGGATGGCCCGGACGCCGGCCCGGATCATCGCCTCGTCGTCGGCGAGGACCACCCGGACCGGCGCCGGCACTGTCGTGTCGGTGTTCACGACTCGATCCGCTCCTTGCTGGCCAGTCGGCCGTCGGTGAAGCAGAGCCGCCACGTCGGCTCGGCGAGGGGGAAGTTGCCGTCGGTGTAGTACTCGCAGCCCGGCGACGACACGCCGAGCGGCGGCGTGAGCTGCCGGCGGGGCAACCCGGGCAGGTCGGCGCGCTCGGTCCCGGGCCGCATCCGGTCGTACGCCGACTCGTCCAGCACCGTCCCGGCCGTGGCGAACGAGTAGTAGAGCAGCGACAGGACGAGCCCGAAACCGGCCGGGGCGGCGAGGGCCGTCAGCAGGCTGCGCCGAGCCCGCCGACGCGCCTCCCGCAGCCGACGCTCGGCGTCCGCCGGCCGTTCCGGGCCCCCGCCGACCAGGGCGGCACCATCGAACGTCGCATCGATCACGGCCCCCGCCGGAGCGGGCAGCCCCGACCAACCCGCGCCGGAGCGCGATTCGACGGGCAGCGGCAGCCGGGCGCGCACCGCGAAGCCACCATCGGGTGACGGGCCGGCATCCAGTACGCCACCGGCCAGCCGGACCCGCTCGGCGAGGGCCAGCAGGCCACTCCCCGAGGAGGCCGGTCGGGGCAGCGGGCCGGCCGGCGGCGACGCGTTGCGTACCCGCACCTCCACCCCGTCCGCGTCGCGGGCCAGGGTGACGGTCACCGGCGCGCCCGGGGCGTACCGGGCCGCGTTGGTGAGCGCCTCCCGCACCACCTGATGGGCGGCGGAACCGGTCATCCCGGGCAACTCCACGGTGTCGGGCGGGGCGTCCAGCAGTACCGCCATCCCTGCCTCCCGGGCCCCGGCCACCAGGTCCGCGACGGTCTCGCCCACCGGGCGGACGCCGGCCGGACCACCCTCCTCCCGCAGCACCCCGATGATGCCGTGCAGGCGTTCGGTGGCCGCGGCGACGCTGGCCCGCAGCTCACCCACTGCCGTCCGGTGCTCCGGGGCGAGGTCGTCGGCCAGCTCCAACGCGGCGGCCCGCACCGCGATCAGGCTGAGATCGTGGCCGAGCGAGTCGTGCATCTCCTCGGCGATGCGGGCCCGCTCCCGCAGCCGTACCCGCTCCGCAGCGCCCCGCCGCTCCCGCGTCAGCGCCTCGACGTGCCGGCGGCCGGCGTCGGCCAGCTCCTGCTGCTGTCGCCGGTACCGGCCCACCAGCCAGGGGAACACCCCGGCGAACAGCAGCACCGAAGCGAGCAGGAACCAGGTCGCCGCCCCGGTGCCGAGCAACCCCAGGTTCAGCACCGTGCCACCGAGGGCGATCACGCCGAACAGCACGGCCGCCGGCGCGGGACCCGCACTGCGGCGCCCGCTCAGATAGCTGAACACCGGGATGGCGAAGACGAAGTTGCCGTCCACCAGCGAACCGAGCACCACCAGCAGCAACCCCGCCAGCGGCCAGCGCCGCGCCGACGCCACCGCGGCCGCCAGCAGCGCCAGCGAACCCAGCAGCAGCGCCACGTCGAAACGCGGGTACGGCGGACTCAGCCGGGCAGCCGCGATCGGGGCGGACACCACCGCCCACAGCAGCACGTCCAGCAGCGGACGCCGCCACCGCCCGGGCACCGACCGGTCCAGGATCCTCACGGCGGCCAGGCTACCCACGCCCGACCTGCGCGGACACCGACGAAAGTCAGGTGTTCAGCTGCTCTCCTCGGCCCAGACGCGCCAGTCGTCGAGCACCCCGTGCAGCGCCGGCGTGAGCCAACCCGGCGCCGACCGCCGGAACACCCCCGGGTCGATCGCGCCCGCGCCGGCCGGCACCGCGCCCAGCAGGTTCGGCACCAGGTCGGTCAGGTTCGTCCAGTGCACCAGCTCCGGCGACGCCGGCCAGGCGCCGATCACCACGCCGGCCGGCACCGCACGACGGTCCAGCGCCTCCAGGGTCAGCGCGGTGTGGTTGAGCGTGCCCAACCCCGCGCGGGTGACCACCACCGCGGGCGCGCCGAGCGACACCGCCAGATCGGCCATCGTCCACGCCTCGCCGGACGGCCGCAGCCCCATCGGCACCAGCAGGCCACCGGCCCCCTCGACCAGGACCAGGTCGTGCTTGTCCGCCTCCTCCCGGACGGCGTCCACCGCCGCGTACAGCTCCAGCGGCGGCAGGTCCGCGACCCGGGCGGCGGCCAGCGGGGCGAGGGGATCCGGAAAACTCGCAAGCGTACGACCGGTCAGCGGGGCAGCCAGCCGATTGACCGCGTCCACGTCGCCCGGCTCCCCACCGGCCGTGCCGGTCTGACCCGGCTTGACCACCGCCACCCGCAGGCCGGCGGCCTGCGCGGCCGCCGCGATCGCCGCGGTGACCACCGTCTTGCCCACCTCGGTGTCGGTGCCGGTGACAAGCACCGGCCCCTCCCACGCGCTCACGGCGTCGCCTCGGTTCGCGACTGCGGGGCTCGCAAAACCGGCTCACTCCTCGCGCTCACCGGACCACACTCCACGATGACGTCCAACGCCCGCTCGAAATCCGACCGGGACACCCCGGCGCTGACGGTGAGGCGCAGCCGGGAGCGGCTGTCCGGGGTGGAGGGCGGCCGGAAGCAGCCCACCGCGACTCCCCGGTCCCGGCAGTCGGCCGCCCAGGCGGTCGCCGCCTCCGGGCCGGGCGCCGCCACCGAGATCACCGCCGCGTCCGGCGCGGAGACGGCAAGGCCGGCCGCGCCCAGTCGACCGACCGCCAACGCCACCCGGTCGGCCAGCTCGGCGCGCAGATCGTCGCCGGCCCGGGCCAGCCGCAGCGCCGCGTGCACACCGGCCGCGACGGCCGGCGGCAGCGCGGTGTCGAAGATGAACGTACGGCTCGTCTCGACCAGGTGTCGGACGAACTCCGCCGGGCCGGCGACCACCCCACCCGCCCCGCCGAGTGCCTTGGAGAGGGTGGCGGTGACCACCACGTCCGGCTCGCCGGCCAGCCCGGCGGCCGCGACCGCGCCGGCCCCGGACGGCCCGGTCACGCCCAGTGCGTGCGCGTCGTCGACAAGCAGCAGCGCGCCGTAGCGGCGGGCCACCGCGTGCAGGTCGGCAAGCGGCGCGAGGTCGCCGTCGACCGAGAAGACCGACTCGGTGACCACCACCGCCGGGCGTCCCGGCGCCACGGCCAGCGCGGCGGCCACCGCCGTCACGTCGGCGTGCGCGCTGACCACCGTCTCCGCGCCGGAGATCCGGCAGCCGTCGATGAGCGACGCGTGGTTGTGCGCGTCCGAGACGAGCAGGGTCCGGGGCTGGACGAGGGCCCGCAGCGCGCCGAGGTTGGCCAGGTATCCGGAGGAGAAGACGAGAGCCCGGTCGGTGCCCAGCCACTGCGCCAGCTCGTTCTCCAGGGCCTCGTGCGCGTCGGTCGAACCGCGCACCAGCCGCGACCCGGTCGCTCCCAGCCCGTACGCCGACAGTGCCGCCGTGGCCGCGGCGGTGACCTCCGGGTGGGTGGCCAGGCCGAGGTAGTCGTTGCCGGCCAGGTCGGTCATCCGGTCGTCGGCGGGACGCGGGTGCAGCCGACGGGTCAGGCCGGCCTTCGCCCGCAACTGCGCGCGACGATCGAGCGCCGCCAGCCAGTCCGCCACCGTCACCCCTTCACCGCCGTCCGCGCCGGTCACGCCGACACCCGCCGGGCGAAATTACCACCCGCCACCACCGACCCGGCGAATCCACGGCACGCGGGGCCACCCACTGGTGAAGCCGAGGAGCGAGCGACCACCCAACGTCAACGATCAGTGACTCGCTGCCACCGCGCCGTCGGCGCGGCGTCGCTGGTGGAGATCGACCGGACGGCAGGTCGTACCCGCCTGACCGGGGGCCTTGTAGGGTACGAGCCATGCCAGAGATCCTCGACCAGGCCCGCACCCAGGTCCTGGGTGACGGCGTCGGCCTCGACCAGGCCGGCGTCCTCGCCGTGCTGAACCTGCCCGACGAGCACCTGCCCGCCGCCCTCCAGCTCGCCCACGACGTGCGGATGCGGTGGTGTGGCCCGGAGGTCGAGGTCGAGGGCATCGTCTCGCTGAAGACCGGCGGCTGCCCGGAGGACTGCCACTTCTGCTCGCAGTCGGGCCTGTTCACCTCCCCGGTGCGCTCGGTCTGGCTGGACATCCCGTCGCTCGTCGAGGCCGCGAAGCAGACGGCGAAGACCGGGGCGACCGAGTTCTGCATCGTCGCGGCGGTGCGCGGCCCGGACGACCGGCTGATGAAGCAGATGCGCGAGGGCGTCGCCGCCATCAGGGCCGAGGTCGACATCCAGGTCGCCGCGTCGCTGGGGATGCTCTCCCAGGAGCAGGTCGACGACCTGGTCGACATGGGCGTGCACCGCTACAACCACAACCTGGAGACCTGCAGGTCGTACTTCCCCAACGTGGTCACCACCCACTCGTGGGAGGAGCGGTGGGAGACGCTGCGGATGGTCCGCGACTCCGGCATGGAGGTGTGCTGCGGCGGCATCCTCGGCCTCGGCGAGACCGTCGAGCAGCGCGCGGAGTTCGCCGCGCAGCTCGCCGAGCTGAACCCGCACGAGGTGCCGCTCAACTTCCTCAACCCGCGCCCCGGCACCCCGCTCGGCGACCGTCCGGTGGTCGAGGGCAAGGACGCGCTGCGGGCCATCGCCGCGTTCCGGCTGGCCATGCCGCGCACCATCCTCCGGTACGCGGGCGGCCGGGAGATCACCCTCGGTGACCTGGGCACCCGCGACGGCCTGCTCGGCGGCATCAACGCGGTGATCGTCGGCAACTACCTGACCACCCTGGGTCGGCCGGCGACCGCCGACCTGGACCTGCTCGACGAGCTGAAGATGCCGGTCAAGGCCCTGTCCGCGACCCTCTGAGCTGAACCGGTGAGGACGACGTGACCGAGGTTGTGGCAGCACAGCGCTGGTGTGACCGCTGCGGTGAGGACGCGTCGGCCGCCGGGCACGAGTCGTGCGCGGCGGCCCGGGCGCTGGAGCCGCCGCGCTACTGCCCGGCTTGCCGACGCCGGATGAAGGTGCAGGTGCTGCCGGTCGGCTGGTCGGCGGTCTGCGTCGAGCACGGCGAGAGTCGGGGCTGAACCGATGCTGCGTGGGCGTGCGGTGACCCTCCGACCGGCGACAGTCGCGGACGTGCCGGCCCTCGCGGCCATCCGGGCCGACCCGGAGGTACGCCGGTGGTGGCGCGGCGGCGACGACCTGACCGCCGCCGTCCACGCCGACCTGGGCGACGACGACCTCGCCCTGTACGCCGTCGAGCACGACGGCCGGCTGATCGGTGCGATCCAGTGGCACGCCGAACCGGACCCGGACTACCGGCACGCCAGCCTGGACATCTTCCTCGACCCGGCGGTGCGCGGCGCCGGGCTCGGCGTCGACGCGATCCGCACTCTGGCCCGGCACCTGATCGACGAGTACGGCCACCACCGGTTCACCATCGACCCGGCCGCGGCGAACAGCGCGGCCATCCGGGCGTACGCGAAGGTGGGTTTCCGTCCGGTGGGCATCATGCGCCGCTACGAGCGCGGCGAGGACGGCCGCTGGCACGATGCCCTGCTGATGGACCTGCTCGCCGACGACCTGACCGACTGAATCGGAGGGGCGTGCCCGGCACCGCATGGTGCCGGGCACGCCCCGGTTATCCGTGAAGGGAGTGACGCCTAGCGCTGGAGGGTCAGCACACCCGGCCGCCACGGCAGCCGGTTGTAGTCGCCGCTCGCGTTGGGGTCCTTGCCCTGGTACAGCAACTGCAGGTTGCAGGCGTCGACGGTCTTGGTCTGGTCGGGGTTGGTGCGGACCAGGTCACCGTGGCTGATGTCGTTGGTCCACGTCGCGCCGCTGTTGGCCTTGCCGGCGAACGGGTTGCTCTCGCTGGCGGCCTGCGGGGTCCACGAGCCGCCCAGGCTGCTGGACGTGAACGACCGGAAGTAGCGTTGCCCCTGGCTTCCGATCGCCTCGACGATCATGAGGTACTGGTTCTGGCCCTGCACCTTGTAGACCTCGACGCCCTCGAACAGATTGTTCGTCGAGTCGGTCATGACAGTCGTGTAGCTCGAGCCGAAGCTGCCCGGGAAGTTCCCGAGCGGCATGCTCGACCGGTAGATCTTGCCGTTGTCCCCGGCGAAGAACAGGTACATGTTCTGGTCGTCGCCGATGAGGGTCTGGTCGATCACGCCGTACGGGGCGTCCGGGAGGGTGGCGGTGGACAGCGTCTGCGCCGAGGACCAGCCGTTGGCGTTCGTCGGGTCGCTCGACGTCTTGTAGCTGAACGAGGTCGGTCCCCACTGGTACGCCAGCACCCAGGTGTTCTTCGGGGCGAAGTACAGCAGCGTGGGCGCCACCGTGCCCTGACTCATTCCGGTCTGGCTGGCCGAGGCCATGTCGGACCAGTTCGTGAACAGGCCAAAGTTCATCGAGCCGTACGAGCCGCTGCTGTTGACGTTCGACGCGTAGACCAGGTGCTTGCCGTTGTAGACGACGTTTGTGAAGTCCTTGACCGAGAGCCAGCCGTTCTTCGGGCTCGTCAGGGCGCCTGTCGACGACCACCGGTAGGTCGACGGGAGCGCGCAGCCGCCCGGCGGCGCCGTGGTGGGCGGCGTGGAGGTCGGCGGCGCGGAGGTCGGCGGCGCGGAGGTCGGCGGCGTGGTGCCACCGAAGTCGGTCCGCCACTGCTGGTTGGTCTGCCCGTGGCAGTCGTACAGCTGAACCTGCTGGCCGTTGCCGGTGCCCCAGACGTCCAGGCACCGGCCGGACTGCGCGCCGCTGATGGTGCCGTTGGAGTTGATGTTCCACTGCTGGTTCGACTGGCCGTTGCAGTCCCAGATGATGATTCCGGTGCCGTTCGCGGAGCCCGCGCCGTTCGCGTCGAGGCACTTGCTGCCGTAGACCCGCAACTGCTTGCCGGTGGTGTACGTCCACTGCTGGTTCGACTGGCTGTTGCAGTCGTAGAGCTGGACGCGTGTGCCGTTGGTCTGCGTGGAGTTGGGCACGTCGATGCACCGGCCCGACTGCACGCCGGTGATCCGGCCGGTGCCGCCACTCGGCGGCGGGCTCGTGGTCGGGCTCACCGTCGGACTCACGGTTGGGCTCACCGTCGGGCTCGCGGTCGGGCTCGAGGTCGGGGGGGCCGCGTTGAGCGCGTTGAGGACCGAGTTGTAGGCGGCCTTCTTGTTGCCGCCGCCGTCGAAGAGCAGCGGGCTCTCGTTGGAGCGCCAGGAGTCGCTGTCGCGTACGCCCCAGACGGTGATGCCGATGCAGCGCGGAACGTTCAGGCACGCCTGGGTCAGTCCGGCGTACTGGGTGGTGGAGGAGTTGGTGACGTCGACCTCGGTCAGCGCCACGTCCACGCCGAGCGCGGCGAAGCTGGACAGCGTGGTCTGGAAGTTGCTCGGCAGCGAGCTGCCGCCGGTGAAGTGGGTCTGCAACCCGACGCAGTCGATCGGCACGCCACGGGACTTGAAGTCCTGGATCATGCGGTAGACGCCCTGCGTCTTGCCGTACGACCAGTTCTCGATGTTGTAGTCGTTGTAGCAGAGCTTGACCGACGGGTCGGCCGCCCGCGCGGTGCGGAACGCCACCTCGATCCAGTCGTTGCCGGTGCCCTGGAGGTTCGACGAACGACGGCTGCCGTCCTCGTTGAACGCCTCGTTCACCACGTCCCACGCGGCGAGCTTGCCCCGGTAGTGGCCCATCACGCCGTTGATGTGGTCGATCATCGCCTGACGCAGGGTGCTGCCGTTCAGGCTCTGCATCCACCCCGGCTGTTGCCCGTGCCAGGCCAGGGTGTGCCCACGGACCTTCAGGCCGCGCTGGGTCGCCCAGTTGTAGATCTGGTCACCGGAGTTGAAGTTGAACTGGCCCCGCTGGGGCTCCGTCGCGTCCGGCTTCATCTCGTTCTCGGCCGTGATCATGTTGAACTCGCGCGCGGCGATCGTGCTGTACGTCGAGTCGCCGAGTCTGCCCGCCGCGATGGCGGTGCCGAAGTACCGGCCCGACTGCGCGGCGGCCGCGCCGAGCGTGGTCGCGGCGGCGTTCGCCGAGGGCATCATCACCGCCACGGCGGCCACAGTCACGACGCTGAACGCGCCGGCGAGCAGCGCTCGGACGGCGGGCGATCGCCGTCGCCGAGTCCGGCCGGGATGATCGGTTGGGCTCATTGCCATTTCGGCCTCCTAATTGGCCAACACCAGGGCCGCCGAGGCGGGACGACCGGAGGTCTCGGGGGGAATCCAACTCAGTCGATGCTTGCACACGCGCCAGCCCGGGCAATGATGTTTCGGAAAAGTTTCGGAACCGCGTCGGGCCGGCCGGCGATCGGTGACCTGGACCTGCTCGACGAGCTGAAGATGTCGGTCACGGCCCTGTCCGCGACCCGCTGAGCTGACCGGTGCGGACGACGTGACCGAGCTCGCGGAGCGACGGGCCTCAGCCGACCCGGCACAGGTGCCCGTCCGGGCGCCGACGGGCACCCTCGGCGGGCTGGTGTGGGCTGAGCCGTCCCCCCGGCAGGAGGTGCGTCACAGGCGTCTCGTGGCCGATCACCGCGACGTCGGCGATCAGCCGACGATGGCATGCCCCGTATCCCGCCGGCTTATCCCCGGTCCGCGGCGAGATCACGGCAACTGTCCACGATCCGGGGTCAGGTGAGCGGTGCGGTGGGTTCCGACCGCTGCGGCAGCCGCCGGGCGGCGTTGGTGGCGAGCACCCCGGCGACCAGCGCGGTCAGCACCCCGACCAACTGGATCGCCTGTCCGGTAGCCACGTCGGCCCCGTGCCGCCCGAGCAGGTTGTCCACGCCGGTGGGGCTGATCGCGAACCCGACGGCCACGAACAGGCCCAGCAGCGCCCCCACCGCGGGCGAGAAGCGCCACGGGGCGAGCGCGACGAAGAGAGCGCCGGCCAACAGAATGATCATCCCGGGTGGTACGGCGATGGGGAACTCGACTCCGGCGGCCCACAGCACGCCGATGCCCGCGGCGCCGACGACGAGGCCGGCGATGGTGAAGGTCCGTGCGGTAACAGTCATCTCACCACCCTGGTCCGACGCGATCCGGTCCGCGTCCGCCCGGCGACGTCATCCCTGGTACGACTGTGCGCGTACGACGGGCGCAGATCGTGGACAGTTTCCGTTCTGGCTGAACGGAAACTGTCCTCGATCTCGAAGGTTCGAAGCCTCAGGCCACCGTGCAGGCGGTGGTGTTGACGGTGAAGGCGGTGGGCTTCGGGTTGGTGCCGGTGTGGTTGCCGTTGAAGCCGAAGCTCACCGACGCGCCCGGCGCGATCGTGCCGTTGTAGGACAGGTTCGTCGCGGTGACCGCGGCGCCGGTTTGGCTGACCGTCGCCGACCAGCCCTGGCTGACGGTCTGCCCAGCGGGGAAGCTGAACCGCAGCGTCCAGCCGTTGATCGCGGTGGTGCCGGTGTTGGTGATCGTCACCGTGGCGGTGAAGCCGGTGCTCCAGTCGGTGGTGGCGTACCCCACCGAGCAGGTGCCGCCGACCGGGGCGGGCGCGGTGGTCACCGCGACCGGCGCGGACGCCGCGGAGGTGTTGCCCGCCGCGTCCACCGCCACCACGTAGAACTGGTACGCCGTCGAGGCCGTCAGCCCGGTGACGGCGAGCGTGCTGCCGCTCGGCGAGCCGACGAGCGCGTCGGTGGCGCCGGCCTCGCGGTAGACCCGGTACCCGGTGACGCCCACGTTGTCGGTCGACGGGGTCCAGGCCAGGGTGAGCCCGGTGGCGGTGACCGCCGAGGCGACAGGGGTGCCGGGTGTGCTCGGCGCGGTCGTGTCGGCGGAGCCGGTGGGCGGTGTGGTCACGGCGAGCACAGGTGAGGCCGCCGACCGGTTGCCGGCGCCGTCGCGGGCCACGACGGCGAACTCGTACGTGTGCTCCGGCAACAGTGTCGAGATGGTGAGCGTGGTGCCGGTGACGGGCCGGTTCACCACCGTGTCACCACCGACCAGGACCTCGCGGACGTCGTAGCCGGCCAGCCCGCTGCCGCCACTGTCGGTGGATGCGGCCCAGGTCAGGGTGACCGAGCGGGGCGCGAGGCCGGACGCGACGGGCTTGCCCGGAGTGGTCGGGGCGGTGGTGTCCGGCACGACCGGCCCCGGCTCGTCACCCCAGACACGGGTGGTGCCGGCGTAGAGCGGCACCTTGCGGTTGGGTCCGGCGGTGGCCTGGTACGACGGGTCGTTGGTCGGGTCCCAGGTGCCGCCCTCCGGCACACCGATCTTGAACTGGATCTCCATCCGATGCTGCGACTGACCTGCCGGGGCGATGGTGTACCCGGTGCAGTCGACCTCGACGTACCAGATGTCGCCGCTGTACTGCTTGGCCGTGGTCGGGGACGGGCAGCCCTGGGTGTAGCCGGCGGTGACCTGCACCGGGCCCGTGCCGTCGGGACGGAAGTAGTACCGGAACTTCCCGTTGGTAAGCGCCCGGGCCGGGAACGCCGACTTGTTGTAGACCATCACCTTGAGCCCGGTGGCCCGCGGCTCGGCCTGCGTCACTGTGGTCTCCACCGTCAACTCGTCCATGTCCGGCGTCTCGGCGACCGGGAAGTTGGCAAGCGGGCTGCCGCCGTACTCGGAGGTCAGCCGGACCAGCGCGGAGGTGAAGCCGGCGTTGTAGTCGGTGGCCACCTCGTTCATCACGTAGTCGGACCGGCTGTCGTTGTACGCGTCGTTGGCCGAGGACGGGCCGCCGACAAGCGCGCCGTAGAGGGTGTGCCGGGTCTGCACGGGCACGGTCTGGCTGTCCCACCAGGACCCGTGGGCGGTGCGGTGGTGCGGGTTCTTCGGTGCGTTGGCGCCGAACCCGATGACGTAGCTGGAGCTGCGGGGGTTGTCGCCGAGCGCGTAGTTGATCTGCCGGACGGCGAAGTCGTGGTAGCGCGCCTTACGGGCGGCGTCGGTGGTCTTGTCGCTGTAGACAAGCGCCGCGAAGGACGTGTTGGCCGCGTAGCGCAGCGCACCCCAGGAGTCGAGCACCGCCATCCCGCCGGGCGAGTACGGAACCCGCTGCCCGTTCACGCCGACGGTCCAGTAGTCCAGCCAGCGGTTGGCGTCGTCGACGTACTTCTGCTTGCCGGTCAGGTTGGCCAGCAACACGTACGCGCCGAACTGCTTGTTGTCCCAGGCGATGGTCCACTTGTAGGAGCGGGTGGTGGACTGCGGCTCGGTGCCGAGCTTGTCGTACTCGCTCTCGGCCTTGCTGAGGTAGCTGGCGTCGCCGGTGGCCCGGTACAGCCAGATGGCGGCCCACACCAGCTCGTCCTGCCAGCCGCTCCACGACTTGTAGAACGACGCCGCGTCGGTGATGCACTCGCTGTAGGACTTCCGCACCGTGTCGGCGAAGGTGTAGAGCTGCCGGGCGTGGGTGAGCAGCTTGTCGGCGTAGGTCGCGTCGGTGGGCCGGAACACCATCGAGGAGGCGGCCATCGCGGCCGCCGTCTCGCCGGCGAGGTCCGCGCCGCCACAGCTCGCATCGATCTTGTACGCGGGACGCGCCATCGGCAGCACCTCGGCCGGACCCCACCACTTGTGGTCGTCGTCGCCCTTGCCGACCTGCCCGTAGAGGACATTTGCCGACGGGTGCGCCTTGATGAAGTAGTCGTTGACGAAGCGCAGGTTGTTGAGCAGGTGCGGCAGTTGGCCGGAGGCCGTGTAGCCGCTGCGGTACTCCACCGCGCCCCAGGCCAGCATGGTGGCGCTGAACGCCATCGGGAAGCCGAACTTCACGTGGTCGCCGGCGTCGTACCAGCCGCCGGTGAGGTCCAGCCCGGCGCCGGCGCCGTCGGTGAGCGCGGAGTCGCCGCGCCAGGAGACCCGGTTCCAGTCCGGCAGCTTGCCCGACTGCTGCGCCTCGTAGAAGAGCAGCGACTTCTGCAACGCCTCGGCGTAGTTGAAGGCGGGAGCGGCGGACGCGGGGCCGGCCGGCGGCGCGGTGACCGCGAGGGACAGCCCGGTGAGCAGGGCGAGGCCGGCGGTCAGCAGTCGTCGGGGCCAGGGCTGGTCTCGCACCGGCTGCGCGGGCCGCCGGCGAATCCGTGCCGGGTAGGACATGGCGCACTCCTGTCGGTGGTGCCGCCGGGCAGCCCGATCGAGCGGGACGGCTTCGGGTGTACGGGTTGCCCGGCGGCTGTGGTGGTGGAGTCGGAGGCGCCTCGGGAGCGCTCCCACAGATGGACGTCAATCTAGCCCGGAGCTGGCGACTTGTGAAGAGTCGACGGCTGCGGGCTAGAACTCCACGCCACGCAGGTAGACCCGGCGCCGCTCCCCCGCAGTCGCCACCTCGACGGTGATCTCCGTGTCCCGAAGTGGCCTGTTCCGGAGGCGCTGGTAGGAGGCACTACCGTCCTCGTACCAGCCCCAGTCGGTGGTCTTCGTGTCGCGAAACCGGAGAGCGTCGTCTCGACTGACGGTGGTGCCGCCGGCGAGCTCGTTGTCCCGAAGGAAACCGTCCACGCAGGCGGCGTCGGACTCGAACGTCAGGTACAGGTTGTCGTCGATGTAGTCGCCCGACCAGTAGCGCAGATCGTCGAGAGCACAGTCGGGCACGCGTACCCGAAACTGATCGAAGATCTCACCCATCGACTTGTCCCACCTGCTCGACGGGTAGGCCCGCCCGTCGAAGGGGCCCTTGCCCCACAGCGCCACGCCGAAGGCGGCGGCGAGTACGACCAACGCCGCACCCGCCACCACCAGACGCCGCCTCCAGGCCATAGCCGGTAACCCTACGGCGGAAGGCACCTGTCAGCCCAGACTCTGGGTGCTGCTGGTGCCCTTGACCGTGAACTCCTGTGCCACCCCGTACGTGTGCATGGCTGCGTAGTCGCTGAACGAGATGCCCCAGATCTCCTCGTCCGCGTCGAAGTTCCAGTCCTTGTAGACATCGACCCGGTAGCTGCCCGACGTCTTGGGGACACCGTTGACCGTCGAGACGCTGACGGACCCGCTCACCCGGTACTGGACACCTCGAACCCCCAGCCGGTAGTCGAGGTTCTCGGTCATGCTCACCCCCCGCCACATCGAGTCGATGTTGTAGATGCAGGACGACTGTCCGCTGCTGGCGCACCGGCTACGGGCCGAGGCGAGCAGGCCCTCGACGTCGGTGTTGACGGCCGACCGGAACTGGCCGTCCCTCAGGTAGTCGTCCACGTTGACGGAGAAGTCGTCGCCCGAGGCGTTGTAGTAGTGCTTCCACAACGCGCAGGCCTGGGTGGTCAACGCGCAGACGCCCTGCATGGTCGTCCAGAGTTGCGCCCGCATCTCCAACAGCGCGGTCGGCTCGTTCCACGGCGGGGTCTTCGAGCCGAAGGCGCCATTGTCCGAAGGCGTGGTCGGATCGTAGGGATCCTTCTGCGGATCGGGCTCGGTGACGATCAACTGGCCGGCCAGCCGCGCCTGCTCCTCGTCCCGCTGCTTCTGCACCGCGATCTGCATCGCCTCGAGCGCCGCCTGGGCCGCGAGGACGGCGTCCTTTCCTGCCTCGATCGCCGAGGCGCGGGCCCGAGCCGCCGACGACTGGGCCGCCACGGCGTAGTTGCGGGCCTGGGCGGCCGACGCGTTCGCCTCACTCGCCGACCGCGTGGCCGACTGAGCGGCCCGCTGCGCCGAGGCAGCGGCGTCCCGGGCCCGTTGCGCGGCAGCCGCGGCCTGGTCCGCCGAGGCCTTGGCCTGCACCGCCGACGCCTGCGCGTCGGCGGCGTAACCGGCCGCCAGCTGGGCGGACTGGCTCGCCTGCCGGGCGTACGCCTCGGCCTCGGCCTGCGCCCTGCGCGCCACCGCCGCCGCGTAACCGGCGTCGGCCGCATCCTTCTGGGCATTGGCGGCGTACTGACCCGCCTCCGCGACGTAGCGCCGCACGGTGGCGGCGTGTGTCGCTGCCTCCTGGTCACGCTGACGGGCCTTGAACTGCTCGGTCTCAATGAAATACCGGATGTAGCCCCGAGGTCCCTCGAGGGCGATCCGACCGGCGGCTTTGACCTCGGGACCGCCGGCGGTGATGATCTGGCCGGCGGTGATCCGGTCGTCGATCTCCGCCGCCTCGTACCGGCCGGTGCGCAGGAACCGGACCACGGCGTCCGTGCCAGCGTTCAGCGCGGTCTGCGCCGCCGCCTTGGTGGTGGGCCCGCCGGCGCTCATGATCTGGCCGACCTTGACCCGGTCGTCCAGCTCCTTGCCCGGGTAGTCCCTGCCGTCGAGGAACGCACGGACAGCGTTGTGGTCGCCGCCGAGCGCCGCCTCCGCGGCCTCCTTGAAGGCCGCCGGTCCGCCACCCTCGGCCAGGTGCAGCACCCGCCCACGGTCATCCTGCTCGGCGGCCAGCAGACGGCCGGTGGTGAGGAACTGCCGCAGGTCCGCCTCGGAGCCGGTCAGGGCGTCCTCGGCGGCGGCCCGGGTCCACGGGCCGGCGATGTCCAGTAGGCGAAGGGCCGCCTGCCGCCCGCTGGCCAGCACCGTGCTGGCGGGCGCTCCCGGAGCCGACGCCTCGGCCAGCAGCCGCTCGGTCTCGTCGTCCACCCGATCCAGCTCAGGACGGTCGAACGGAATCTCCACCGGACGGTCGAGATCGGCGGTGCGCGCCTTCTGCGCCTCCTGGACAGCCTGCTCGGTCTCCAGGTCCAGACGCAGCACATCGGCCTGCCGGGCCGTGGCCTCGACCTGATCAGCCTGGGCCGCGGCCTGCGTCGCCACGTCGGCGGCCACCTTCGCCGACGCGGCATGGCGAGTCGCCTCGCCCGCCGCGTCCGCCGCTTCCCCGGCGTGCGCGGCGGCGTCGTCCGCAGCCGCGGCGGCCGCTCGGGCGTGCCGCGCCGAATCCATGGCGAACTGATACGCCTGCCGGGCGGCACGCCCGGACTCCCGCGCCAGAGCCTCGGCGGCGTCCGCCGCACGGTCGGCGATGGCGGCCTGCCGTCGTGCCTCGGCCGCGGCCCGCTTGGCGCGCTCCGCCTCGCCGCCGGCGGCCTGGGCGTAGTTACCCGCCTCCTCGGCCGCCGCGGCGGCGGCCTGGGCGTTGGTCACGGCATTACGCGCCGCGTGCGCCGCGGCACCCGACGCGTCGGCGGCGTTCGCCGCCTTCTGGGTCGCGGCGGCAGCCGTCTCCGCCGCCTCGGCGGCAGCTCGCGCCTGTTGCGCCGCGGTTCGCGCCCCCGCCGCCTTGCTGGCATCGCCGGCCGCGGCACCCGCCGCGGAGAACGCCTTCGAGGCGGCCTTGCCGGCCATCGCCGCGGCGGCGGCGGCCCTGGACGCCGCATTCGCGGCGACCCGCGCGGCACGGTTCGCCGCGCTGGCCGCGTTCGTCGCGTCCTGGGCGGCGTCGGCGGCCCGTCGGGCGGCATCCGCGGCCCGACCGGCGGCAGCGGCGGCCTTCGCGGCCGACCCCTGCGCCGCGGCGGTCTCCGCCGCTGCCTTCTCCGCCGCTGCCTTGGCGAGCTGGGCGGCCGTCACCGCGCGCTTCGAGGCGTCCTCCGCCGCCAGCGTCTCCTCTGCGGCCGTCTGGCCCGCCTGGCGAGCCAGCTCGGCCAGCTGGGACACCGAGAGGATCTCCTGATCCCGCGCCCGCGCGACCTCCTGACCATGGTCGAGGAAGTACCGGATGTCGTCCACGGTGCCGTTGAGCGCCGTCTGCGCGGCGGCCCTGACGGTCGGCCCGCCCGCCGTCATGATCTGCCCGACCAGGATACGGTCGTCCTGCTCCTTGGCCTGCTGTTGGGTGACGACCAGGAAGGTGGCGATGGCTTTCTCGTCACCGTTGAGCGCCTGCTGCCCGGCGGCCTTCATGACCGGCCCGCCCTGGCTCATGGCCCGACCCACCTGGATCCGCAGATCCTGCTCCATCGGTTCCTGGTAGCCGGTCTCCAGGAAGGTCCGCACATCCTGCTCGGTCTTGCCGAGCACCACCTGCGCGGCGGCATTCGTCGTCGGGCCGCTCAGGCTCATCATCTGCGCGAGGCGGACCCGGTCGTCGGACTCTCGCGCCTGCTGCTGGCCGGTGGCGAGGAACTGGCGCACCTCGGCGTCCGAACCCAGCAGACACGCGCGGGCGAGCCGGGACACGTTCGGACCGCCCGACTTGAACAGCGCGAGCACCTGCGCGCGGTCGGACAGCGGCGCGTCGGCGGCCTCCGCCCCGCCGACGCCGACACTTACCACAAGCGACAGTGCCAGTGCCCCGGTCAGCGCGCCGCGAGCGAGCCGACCTCGGCCCCGGAATCTGGACATGGTTCTGCCCGGACTGAACATCGAACCCCCATGAATCTTCGATGGTCACCGGGGCCACGGATCGCCCCGGGCGGGCCCCAGGATATCGAAGATCGCCGCCCCGCATCGCCCCGTGGGAACAGTGTGGACGGTGCCCGTCCCGGTTCCTGAGCGGGGGCCTTCGTCAGGGCACGGACGCCACGCCCGGCCGCTCCGCCGGGGCGGCGACGGCGACGGCGAGCGGAACGGTGAGGGTGAGCAGCGCGCCGTCGTGCTCCACCGAGCCGGGCCGGTCCAGTCGCCGCAGCGTCCGCAGCATCGGGGTGTTCTCCGCCTGGACGTGCAGCACCAACGCCGCGTACCCGGCCGCGTCGGCGTGCCGGACCAACCGGCGCAGCAACGCCGAGCCGAGCCCTCGCCGCTGCCAGTCGTCGCGCACCAGCAGCGCGACCTCGGCCTCGTCGCCCTCGCCGAGCAGGTTCGCCATGGCAACCACCGACTCGGCCGCGCCGTCGGCACCGCTGCTGGTGGCGATCAGCGTCAGCCCTCGGGTCGGCTCCAGCAGCCGGCGTAGCCGGGCCGGCCGCGGCAGCGCCGACCCGCCCAGATAACGCCGCTGCCGACTGCGCGGTGAGCACGCCTCGTGCAGCTCCACCACACCGGACAGATCGTGGGCGCCGGCCGGCCGGACGACCACCTCGGCCCCGTCGGGCAGCACCACTGTGACCTGTTCGGCGGCCCGGCGCGTCACGGTGGCGGCCAGCTCGACCAGGGCCTGTGCCCGCGCGTACTCCGCCGGGGTGAAGTCGGGCGCGGCGCGGCGCAGCGCGAACGAACCGCCCGCCGGATCGGCCAGCAACATGCTGGCCCCGGTGATCCCCCGTTCGACGCCGACCAACGCTGGCCGCCAGCTGACAACATCGGCAGCCAGCAGGGTACGCAGCGCCTCACCCGTCGCGTCCGGGTCACGCACCAGTCGGTTGGCCAGCCCGAGAACCCGGGTCGGCTGGTCGGCCAGGCCACGCGCCTCGCTGCGCGCCACCCAGCAGTCCCGGCCACGACCCCGCTCGACCGCCGCGATCAGCTCGGCCTCGTCGAGCGCGTCCGGCGCGTCGACCAGGAAGTCGTCCACCGCACCCTGCTCGGTGGGCTGCACCTGCACGGTGAGGATGTTGACCCCACGCAGCGCGAGGCTCGCCGTGAGAACCGACAGGTAACCCGGTCGGTCGTCCACGGTGGCCCGAATCCGCCACAACGTCATGGTTGGCTCCCTTCCCCACCTCAGAGCCTCACCCCCGGCTGTTGCCGCCCGGTTGCTCGGCCGTGTCGGCCCGGGAACTCCCCGGGCCTGTTTCAGAAGGGCGGTCGAGCCGAGGCGGAGTCCGGGCGGCGATCCGGCAAGGCGCGGTTTCGTCCGGATACCGGTGTTGTATCCAGACGAAACCGCAACGCCGCCGGTCGTCGTCCGGGCCTGCCGCAGGCCGGCCAGTTCTTCTGAAACAGGCCCTCAGGCCGCGCAGAGGCCGTTCAGGGGCCGGCGACCACCGGCGGAGTGCCGACGAGGTCGAGCCGGTCACCGAGGATCACCGCGCTGGCCCGGACGAGCTGGGCGAGCCGGTCGACCTCGGTGCTGTGGAAATTCGCCGCGCAGAGGGTGTCGTTGTGCTCGCGGGCCACCACCAGCACGAGGCCGGCCCGGCCGAACGGCGCGATCGCGTGGTGGGTGCCGTCGGGCGTGGTCATCGACCGGCCGCGCAGCGGGGTCACCTCCGGCAACCGCAGCGGTACGGGAGCACGCCAGCTCGCGTGGCCCACGGTGGCGCCACCGCCCCCGGTGCGCGAGGCCCAGTCCACCGGGACCACGGCGGCGACCGCCCAGTCGGCGGCCAGCAGTCCCGGTACCGCGTCGACAAGGGTCGCCAGCCCGTCGGCCGGGTTGGCGGCGACCTGCGCGAGCAACTCCGCGTCCTGACCGGTGGTGGTGGGCGCGCCGATCGCCCGCCACACCCCGTCCACCCGTACGCCTGGAATCGCCGCGAGGCCGGCCAGCAGCCGCTCGACCCGAGCCGCGCCGGGCCACACCACTGTGAAGTCGTCCACCGCGCGCCCGCCGAGACGCTCGAGGACCACCACCTGGACGATGTCCGCGCCGGAGACACCCAGCGTGCGGGCGACCTGGCCGAGGGTGCCCGGACGGTCCGGCAGGGTGACCCGAACTCGCAGCAACATGTCTGTCCCTCCGCTCGGCGGGCCGGCGACAGGCGGCCGGCAGGCTGCGTCACAGCCTGCCTGTTGACCATTTCGTCCCTGTTGCCGAGCCATGTCCCGAGGGGAAAATCTGACCTTGACAACGTGAGCGGGCTGCCATCAACTAGTCGGATGACCGATCCGGCCGTCAGCGCGCTTCGGCCGGGCGCGGTTCCGGCCTCCCCCGCCGGGCTCGACCTCGATCGGCTCACCGCCTATCTGGCGGCGCACCGACCCGACCTCGCCACGGGGCCGGTGCGGGCCCAGCTGATCGCGGGCGGCAAATCCAACCTCACCTACCTGCTGCGCCTCGGCGACCGGGAGCTCGTGCTGCGCCGGCCGCCGCTGGGGCACGTGCTGGCGACCGCGCACGACATGGGCCGCGAATTCCGGGTCATCTCGGCGCTGGCCCCGACCGAGGTCCCGGTGCCCGGCGCGCTGCTGCTCTGCACCGATCCCGAGGTGATCGGCGCGCCGTTCTACCTGATGGAGCGGGTGCCCGGCGAGGTGTTCCGCACCCGCGCGCAGACCGACCCGCTCGGCGACGAGCGACGACGGGCGCTCGCCATGGCGATGATGGACACGCTGGCCGCGCTGCACACAGTCGAACCGGCCGCCGTCGGGCTCGGCGACTTCGGCCGCCCCGAGGGCTACCTGGCCCGGCAGGTCCGCCGCTGGGCCGGGCAGCTCGACCGCTCGCGCAGCCGCGACCTGCCCGGCATCGACGAGCTGCGCGACCTGCTGGCCGCCACCGCCCCGGAGGGCGCGAACGCCGGCCGGATCGTGCACGGCGACTACCGACTGGACAACCTCCTCGCCGCGGCCGACCCGGTGGCCGTGCACGCCGTCCTCGACTGGGAGATGGCCACCCTCGGCGACCCCCTCGCCGACCTGGGACTGCTCCTGACGTACTGGGATGTCCTCGGCGGCAGCGACACGGCCGAGGGCAACCCGGTCGCCGACGGGCTCGGGCCGCGCGCGGGCTTCCCCACCGGCGCCGAGCTGATCGAGCGGTACGCCGGACGCAGCGACGTGGACGTCGGACCGCTGCACTGGCACGTGGCGCTGGGCTGTTTCAAGCTGGCGGTCATCTGCGAGGGCATCCACTACCGCCACACGCTCGGGCAGACGCTCGGCGAGGGCTTCGACCGGATCGGCGAGATGGTGGCACCGCTGGTCGCGCACGGGCTGACCGCTGCCAGGGAGCGGTGATGGACTTCTCGTACGACACCCGGACCGAGGAGCTGCGCGACGAGCTGACCCGGTTCCTGACCGACCACGTCTACCCGGCCGAGGCCGTGCACGCCGAGCAGGTCGCCGCGGGTGACCCGTGGTCGCGTACCCCGGTGCTGGCCGAGCTGAAGGCGGAGGCCCGCAAGCGCGGCCTGTGGAACCTGTTCCTGCCCGACCCCCGCTACGGCGCCGGCCTGACCAACCTGCAGTACGCGCCGCTGGCCGAGCTGACCGGGCGCAGCCCGCACCTCGCGCCGGAGGCGGTCAACTGCGCGGCACCGGACACCGGCAACATGGAGCTGCTGGCCGAGTTCGGCTCGGAAGCGCAGCAGCAGCGCTGGCTGATGCCGCTGCTGGAGGGCGAGATCCGCTCCGCGTTCTGCATGACCGAGCCGGACGTCGCCTCCTCCGACGCCACGAACATCGCCACCCGGATCGTCCGTGACGGCGACGAGTACGTCATCAACGGCCGCAAGTGGTGGTCGTCCGGCGCGATGGATCCGCGCTGCGAGATCTTCATCGTGATGGGCAAGACCGACCCCGACGCCGAGCGGCACCGCCAACAGAGCATGGTGCTTGTCCCCCGGGACACTCCCGGGGTGCACGTCCGCCGGGGCATGACCGTCTTCGGCTACACCGACGGCTCGCACGGCGGGCACGCCGAGATCGACTTCACAGACGTCCGGGTGCCGGTGGAGAACCTGATCGGCGCCGAGGGCACCGGCTTCGCGATCGCCCAGGCGCGGCTGGGCCCGGGCCGGATCCACCACTGCATGCGATTGATCGGAATGGCCGAGCGGGCTTTGGAGCTGCTCTGCAAGCGGACGCTCGGGCGGGTCGCGTTCGGCCGGCCGCTCGCCGAGCAGGGCGTCGTCCGGGAGTGGATCGCCGAGTCGCGGGTGCGTATCGAGCAGGCCCGCCTGCTGGTGCTCAAGACGGCCTGGTTGATGGACACCGTCGGCAACAAGGGCGCGCACACCGAGATCCAGGCCATCAAGATCGGCACGCCGGCGATGGCGGAGTGGGTGATCGACAAGGCCATTCAGGGGTACGGCGGCGCCGGTGTCAGCCAGGACACTCCGCTGGCCGCCCTCTGGGCGCAGACCCGCACCCTGCGCCTCGCCGACGGCCCCGACGAGGTGCACCGCAACTCCCTCGCCAAACGCGAGCTCCGCCGCTGGACCTAAACCACCCACCCACCCCACCCGTGACCTCTGTCGATCATGAAGTTATTGCCCTGACACGCCGATGGCGAGGGCAATAACTTCATGATCGACGCGCTCCCCCCGGGGGGGTGGGGGTGCGGGGGGGTGGGGGTGGGGGTTAGGCGGAGGCGCGGTGCACCAGTTGGGTGTCCAGGAGGATGTGCGGGGCGGGGAGGTCGTCGCCACGGATGCGGGCGACAAGCAGCCGGGCCATCTGCCGGCCCATCTCCTCCACCGGCTGGAACACAGTGGTCAGCGGTGGGTCCGCCTGCCGGGCGACCGGCGCGTCGTCGAAACCGATCACGGCGACGTCCTCGGGAACACGCCGGCCGGCGTCACGCAGCGTACGCAGCGCGCCGAACGCCATCAGGTCGGACGCGACGAAGACGGCCTCCAGATCCGGGCAGGACTCCAGCAGCCGGCGCATGGCGGTCGCGCCGCTGCCCTCGCTGAAGTCCCCGTACGCGATCAGGTCGGGGTTGACGCCGGCACCGGTGGCCTTGACGGCCTCGGTGTAACCGGCCAGGCGGGCCAGACCCGCGCCCATGTCCTGCGGGCCGGCGATGGTGGCGATCCGCCGCCGTCCCTGGCCGGTCAGGTACTCCACCGCCTGCCGGGCGCCGCCAACGTTGTCCACGTCGACGAACCAGGCCGGCTGGGCGCCGGGTTGCAGCATCCGGGCCGGCCGGCCACCGAGCACCGCGGGCAGGCCGCGCTCCTCCAGCAGGGTGGGCAGCGGGTCGGAGTCGTGCAACGACAGCAGCAGTACGCCGTCGACGTGCTGGTTGGTGAGGTGGTGCTCGACGCGCTCCCGCTCGACAGGCGACTGGGCCATCGCCAGCCAGAGCTGCATGGGCGTCTCCAGCAGGCCGGAGCTGATCCCCCGCACGATCGCGGCGAAGAACGGCTCGGTGAAGACCCGCTCGCCGGATTCGGAGACCACAAGTGCGACGGAATCGGTCCGCTGGGTGACAAGCGCGCGGGCCGCGCGGTTCGGCACGTACCCCAGTTCGGCGATGGCCTGCTGGACCGCGGCCCGAGCCTCCGGGCTGACCTGGGGCGAGCCGTTGACCACGCGGGAGACCGTGCCTCGACCCACGCCGGCGCGCGCCGCGACCGCGTCGAGGGTCGGGCGCCCGAGCGACCGGGTGCGCTGCGTTGTCATCGTCTGCTCCTCCGACGGCGGGCGGGCCCGGTGCCACCTGTGGAAGGTGGACACCAGGACCGCCCTGATGGCTGGCCCGAGCCTATTGTGCGGCCAGACCGTTGCGTCGGATCA
Source organism: Micromonospora sp. DT43 (assembly GCF_049841645.1). Lineage (NCBI taxonomy): Bacteria > Bacillati > Actinomycetota > Actinomycetes > Micromonosporales > Micromonosporaceae > Micromonospora > Micromonospora sp. DT43. The sequence goes on from NZ_JBNCKR010000009.1 coordinate 33,608, forward strand.
CCGAGGCGTACCACCTGGCGCTGGACTTGGGGATGCGAAGCTGGCTGTCGTAGTCGACGTGGATCATGCCGAAGCGCTTGGTGTAACCCCAGGCCCACTCGAAATTATCCATCAATGACCAGGCGAAGTAGCCCCGCAGGGGCACGCCCGCGTCGATCGCCTCGTGGCAGGCGCGCAGGTGGGCGTCGAAGTAGGCCAGCCGGTCGGTGTCGTCGACCTGCCCGTCAACGACCGTGTCGACGAACGCGGAGCCGTTCTCGGTGACGTACAGCGGCAGGTCGGTGTACTCCTCGTGCACCCGCCGCAGCGTCTCGACCAGGCCCGGGGCGTCGATCTCCCAGTCCATGTCGGTGACCGGGAAGCCCCGGGTGACGAAGCGGACGTCCTCGCTGCCCGGCCAGCAGGACGGCTCCCGCCAGTTCGGCTCGGGCTCGGCGGCCTCGACCGGCGCGGCGACCACGTGCCGGCTGTAGTAGTTGATCCCGACCAGGTCCAGCGGCGTGGCGATGGTCGCCAGGTCGCCGTCGCGCACGTGGTCGAAGTCGGTCACCGTGCGCAGGTCGGCCACCAGGTCCGCCGGGTACGACCCGCGCAGCAGCGGATCGAGGAAGAAGCGGTTGGCCAGCCCGTCGATCCGCCGGGCCGCATCGACGTCGGCGGGGGCGTCACTGGCCGGGTCGACCGGGTACAGGTTGACTGTCACGCCCACCTCGGCGGTGGGTCGCGCGGCCCGCAGCGCCTGCACGGCCAGGCCGTGCCCGAGCATCAGGTGGTGCCCGGCGCGGACCGCGTCCGCCCCGTTCGACCGGCCCGGGGCGTGCACGCCGGAGCCGTAGCCGAGGAACGCCGAGCACCAGGGCTCGTTCAGCGTCGTCCAGTAGCGGACCCGGTCGCCGAGCGCGTCGGCGACGAGCGTCGTGTAGTCGGCGAAGCGCGCCGCGGTATCCCGCGACGGCCAACCGCCGGCGTCCTCCAACTCCTGGGGCAGGTCCCAGTGGTAGAGGGTGAGCCACGGCTCGATGTCGTGGGCCAGCAGCTCGTCGACCAGCCGGCGGTAGAAGTCCAGACCCTGCGCGTTTGCCGCGCCCGAGCCGCCGGGCTGCACCCGGGGCCAGGAGACCGAGAAACGGTACGACTTCAGGCCCAGCTCGGCCATCAACGCGACGTCGTCACGGAGCCGGTGGTAGTGGTCGCAGGCCACGTCACCGGTGTGTCCGTTGATCACCCGACCCTCGGCGTGGCTGAACGTGTCCCAGATCGACGGGGTGCGGCCGTCCTCGGCCGCCGCCCCCTCGATCTGGTAAGCCGCGGTCGCGGCACCCCACAGGAAGGCGGGTGGGAAGGTCAGCCCGGGGCGCTCGTCGAGGACGTCGACGGCGGGTGGGCTGGCGGGGTTGCTCACGACTTGACGGCACCTTCCATGATCCCGCCAATGATCTGGCGGCCGAACAGAACGAACACGATGAACAACGGAAGGGTCGCGATGAGCGTACCCGCGAAAATCTGAGAATTGTCCGCGAAGTACGCGGTGTTCAGACTGCGCAGCGAGATCTGCACGGTCGGATTGGCCGGGTCGGCGAGCACCACGAATGGCCAGAAGAACTGGTTCCACTGCTCCATGAAGGTGAGCAGCCCGAGCACGGCCGCCGCGGGTCGCAGCGCCGGCACCACCACGTGCCAGTAGACGCGCCAGGTGGAGCAGCCGTCGACCCGGGCCGCCTCGATCAGCTCGTTGGGCACGGCCTGTTCGGCGTACTGGCGCATCATGAAGATGCCGAATCCGCCGATCAGGAACGGCACGGTCACCGACGGCATGGTGTTGAGCCATTCCAGCTTCGCCATCAGGATGTACAGCGGCAGCACGCCGAGCTGAATGGGGATCATCATCGAGGCCAGGATGATCAGCAACAGCGCGTTCTTGCCGCGGAAACGCAGTTTCGCGAACGCGAATCCGGCGAGCGAGCCGAAGAACACGGTAGCCACCGTGATCGTGCCGGACACCAGGAACGAGTTCAGCAGGCCCTTGACGACGTTCGCGTCGCCGTTGTCGAGCACCCGCTGGATGTTCTCGCCCAGCTTGCCACCCGGCAGGAAGGGCGGCGGCCAGGAGTTCGCGGCGTCGCTGGTCCGCGAGGCGATGACGATCATCCAGTAGAACGGGAAGAGCGACAGGATCACGCCGAGGACGAGGCCGAACCAGGTCAGCGGACTGGCCGTCCAGAGCTTCTCCGCCCGGTGGCGAATGCCGGGGCGACTGGCCGGTGGCTGGACCGCCGGCGGTCGCAGAGTGGTACTGGTCATGGGTGGGCCACCCTCACTTGTCGGAGCTGATTCGGCGGGCCAGCAGGTAGTTGAGGAACGAGACGGACGCGATCAGCAGGAAGAGCACCAGCGCGACGGCGCCCGCGTATCCCCACCGGAACCGCTGGTTCATGACGTCCAGCAGGTACATCGTGATCGTCTGGAACTGCCCCTCCGTGCCACCGGAGAGTGCGCCCGAGCCGCTGGTGAACATGAGTGGCTCGGTGAAGAGCTGCAGACCGCCGATGGTCGAGATGATCAGCGTGAAGATGATTGTGGGACGCAGCTGCGGGATGGTGATCGACCAGAACTGCCGGCGCTGGGAGGCGCCGTCCAGGGCGGCGGCCTCGTACACGTCCTTGTTGATCGACTGCATCGCCGCGAGGTAGATCAGGGCGTTGTAACCCACCCACCGCCAGTCGACCATCGTGGCGATGGCGAACCAGGAGGCGAAGCGGTTGGCACGCCAGTCGATCGGGCCGACGCCGACCAGGTCGAGCAGCCAGTTCATCAGGCCGAAGTCGCGGGCGTAGATCATCGAGAAGATGAGCGCCACGACGGCGGTCGAGGTGATGATCGGCATCGCGATGGCCAGCCGGAAGAACATCTGGCCGCGGATGCGCCGGTTCAGCGCGTTTGCCAGCAGCAGCGCGATGATGAGCTGCGGGATGGTGGAGAGCGCGAATATCCCGAAGGTGTTCACCACCGCGTTCCAGAACTGCGGATCGTTTGTGAACAGCTCGACGAAGTTGTCCAGCCCGACGAAGCTGATCGTCGCGTTCATCGGTGACCTGTCGGTCATCGCGATCCAGAACGTGTAGACGATCGGGTAGACGCCGAAGATCGCGAAGAGCACGAAGAACGGCAGGACGAGGACGTACGGGGTGAAGCGCAGGTCCAGCCGGTTCAGCTGCCGGCGGCGCGCCGGTGAGTGCCGCGGGGCGGGGCGCGACCGGCGGGCCGACGCACCCGGTGGCGCGGGGGTCTTCAGGGAGCTCATGAGCGTTCCTTCACACTCGGCGGCACCGTCGCGGGCGCCGCGGCAGGGCGTTCCGACGCGGGTTCACGGGTGGCGCCGGAGTCCGGCACCACCCGTGAGCGCGTCACAGCCGTTACTTGCCTGCGGCCTGGCCGTTCTTCACCGCGTCCTGCCAAGCGGCGTCGGCGGCCTTGCCCTGCTCGATGCTGCGCAGCGCGTTCTCGACCGCGTCCCGGACCGCCTGGTTCTTCGGGCCGAGGTAGACCGGCTTCAGCTCGGTCGCGCCGGCGGCGAAGATCTTGCCGATCGGCGCCTTGCTGAAGTAGTCGTTGGTGGCGGCGAGCACGGCCGGGTCGTTGAGGGCCTGCGGCGACGAGGGCAGGTTCCCGACCTTCTTGAACGCCTCGGTCTGGCCCTTGGCGCTGGTCAGGAACTTGGCCAGCTCGGCGGCTTCCTTCTGGTGCTTGCTGGACTTCGGCACGGCCAGCCAGGAACCGCCCCAGTTGCCGGCGCCGCCGGGTGCCTTGGCGACGTCCCACTTGCCGGTCGCAGCGTCACCGGCCTGCCCCTTGATGACACCGGTCATCCACGCCGGGCAGCCGATGGTGGCGAAGCTGCCGTTCTTGAAGCCGGCGTTCCACTCGTTGGAGAAGCTGCGCAGGTTGTTCGACAGACCCGCGCTGATCATCTTGGTGGTCTGCTGGAACGCGGACTGCACGTCCGGGTTCTCGCCGACGACGAGCTTGTTGCTCTTGTCGAAGTACGTGTAGCCGCTGCCGGCGCCCGCCGTCTGCATCAGCACGATGTTGTAGAAGTTGGTGGCCGAGTCGACGAACTTGTGCTTCGTGTCGGCGGCGGCGAACTTCTTGCCCTGCTCGATGAAGGCGTCCCAGGTCGGCCAGAGGGCGCCTACCTGCTCGCGGTCGGTCGGCAGGCCGGCGGCCTTGAAGAGGTCGCTGCGGTAGCAGACGGCCATGCCACCGACGTCGGTGCCGAGACCCAGCACCTTGCCGTCCGGGGTGACGCCACCTTCCCACTTCCAGGGCAGGAAGTTGCCCTTGAGGTCGTTGGCGCCGTGGTCGGCCAGGTTCACGAACTTGTCGGCCTGCGCGAAGAACTGCACGATCGTGCCCTCTTCGAGGGCTACGACGTCGCCGGCGCCCGCGCCCGCGGTGATCTGCTGCGTCAGCCGGGTGTTGTAGTCACCCAGGCCGAGGCCCTTGCCGCGCTCCTGGATGGTGACGTTCGGGTGCTCAGTCTGGTACTGCTTGTAAAGATCTTCGTAGCCGAAGCCCTGGTCGCCGAAGACGTCGACGACCAGAGTGACCTTGCCGCCGTCCTTGTCGGACGACGAGTCGTCGCCGCCGCAGGCGGTCGCCGAGGCGAGTACGGCGACGGACGCGAGCGCGATCGCCGCAAAGCGGCGACGTGAGGTGACGCTCATCCTGACCCCTCTCAAGTGGTGAGGCTTGGTGTGTCGTGCGTGGTGGGGGGGTGCTGCAGCGCCCCTGCCGTCGCCGGACCGGTGGTCGTGGACGATCTGGGGAGAACTGTGAAGGAGACTTCGGCCACTCCCCCGGGAGCGCTCCCATGAGATTGCCGGGGCGCTACCAGGGTGTCAATAGACCATTGGGAGCGTTCCCAGATCGTTACCGCCCTGTTTCAGGCCGACGCCGGACGTGCCGGACGTCGACCCGAGCGACCGTGCGGGGTCAGCAGAAGCGGCGCAGCAGAGTCGTGGCGACGGCCGGATCGAAGAACGTCGGGTCGAAGCCGTCACCGACCCAACCCCGCAGCTCCGCCCGCTCCTGATGGGTCGGATCGGCAAGCGCCGCGAGCAGCGCCTGGTAGCCCGGCGACCCACCGATGCCCTCCGGGGGGCAGGCCCGCTGACCGTCCAGGCAGATCGGGTACCGCTCGTCGTGGTCGGCGGTCAGCGCGTCCTCGACGACCAGGTCGTGCTCCCACCAGTCGCCGAAGTCGTACGTGTAGGAGAACCTGCTGCCCTTGCCGAGCACCGCGTCCAGCCGGACGTCCAGCTCGTCGTGCAGCGCCAGGCCCCCGTCCGGGTCCGGCTCGCCGTACGCCACCGCGTCGATCTCGAACGAGTGCAGGTGGCAGTCCCGCCAGCCCATCGCGTGCTGGGCGACCCGGTGCAGCCGGTCCAGCGTGTAGCCGGCCGGGACGAGCACCCGCCGCCACACCGGCGGACGAACACCGGCGAGGGACATCTTCAACTGGAAGATCTGACGCGGCATGCTGTCCTGTCCTCCCGCGGCTTAGGCTGCGAGCATGATCTGCCGAGCGTGCCGGGCCCGGCGGCACGACGACTGCCCGGGCCGGAACTGGTGCGACTGCCAGCACCGTACCGCCGAACCGACCCCTCCGGTCACCGGTCCGGCCGGCGAATGACGGTCGGAATCCCGATCCGGCGGCTCTGGCCCGAGCCCTCCACCGAGCCGCTCGACGACTCCACGCTCACCGCGCTCTACCGCCGCGCCGACCAGCCCCGGCTACGGGTCAACTTCGTCGCCAGCCTGGACGGCGCGGTAAGCGTGGACGGCTACTCCGCAGGCCTGTCGGGCGAGCCGGACAAGCGGGTCTTCGGCCTGCTGCGGATGCTCTGCGACGCGCTGGTGGTGGCCGCCGGCACCCTGCGCCACGAGGGGTACCGCGCGGTCCGCCTCGACGAGGGCCGACGCGCCTGGCGTCGGGCGAACGGGCTTGCCGCGTACCCCACGCTTGTGGTCGTCTCCGGCTCCCTCGACCTGGACCCGGCGCAGGCCGCCTTCGCCGACGCGCCGGTCCGGCCGATCGTGCTCACCCGCGCCGACGCCGACCCGCCGCCCGGCCTGACCGACGTCGCCGACCTGCTGCGCTGCGGGACCGACCGGGTCGACCTCGCCGCCGGCCTGACCGAGCTGCACCGGCGCGGGCTGACCCAGCTGCTCTGCGAGGGCGGCCCGCACCTGCTCGGCGCGCTCACCGCCGCCGACCTGGTGGACGAGTTGTGCCTCACCGTCGCACCGCTGCTCGCCGGTCCCGGCCCGGGCCGGATCACCGCCGGCGACGCCAGCGCGCCCCGGCACCTGCCACTGCGGCACGTGCTCGCCGCCGACGACGGCGTCCTCCTGCTCCGCCACGGCCGCGGCTGAGGGCTCAGTCGACGAGCACCGCCCCAGGAGCCCACGGGATCCGGTAGCGCCTACCGTCCTCGGTGCTCGCCCAGACCTGCACCTCGTCGTAGGGCTCGGCGGCGACCACCTCGACCACCGCGCCCCGCGGCGCCGCGCCGACCGGATGCGGCACGCCGTTGGCGACCACCTCGACGGTACGGCCCTGCGGCGCCTGGACCAGGACGTAGAGCCGTCCGCCGGAGCGCCTGGCCACGGCGACGCCCAGCCCGCCGCCGGTGGATCGGACGGCCGCGCAGACCACGTCGCCGTCGACACAGGCCAGGTCGTACGAGAGGTAGTCGAGCAACCGGCGCGGTTCGCCCCCGTCCGCGACGGTCAGGACCTCGGCCGCCTGCCCTCCCGCGCGGGCCGCTCGTCGCGACGAAAGCGCCGAAGTCGTCACTCATGCGTGCTCCATGCCTAGGTAACGCGACCCGCGCCTCGGGGGTTGAGTCCGGACCTCGCGCGGTGCGGGCCGAGACGACTCCCGCCCACCTCGTGCGCTCGGCCGAGCACCCAGCGTCATGAGTGTGACGGCGCATGGTGTCGTCCGCCGCGTCGCGTGGCGACCTGTCGTACTCCTCGGGCAGGATGCAGGGCATGCGCCCCGACCGTGCCGCCCGACCGACCCGAGTCGCCCGATGACCGACGCCGACATCGACAGCCCTGGCGAGGCGGTCGGGCGGGTGCTGGGAACCGCCGACGCCACCCCGTTGCAGTTCTGGACGGCCGTGGCGCCCGGCAGTTACCTCCAGCTCGACGACGTGGTGGTCACCCGCCGCGAGCTGCCCGACCGGGAGCCGGTGACGATCGCCGGGGTGGTCACCCAGGTCCGCGCTCGGCACGAGGGCGCCCAGTTCGACTCCGACGTGTTCGCCATCGCCGACGGCACGCTGCCCGCACAGGTGCAGGAGGCGGCCGAGGTCACCACCACCCGCGTCGATCCGGAGCTGTACGTGCCGCCGACCCCGGGCGCGGTCGTGCACCGGGCCGAAGGCGACGCCCGGGCCCGCGCGCTGCACTTCGACCGGATGGAGCGGCGCATCCCGATGGGCATGGGTCGCGACGGGGTGCCGGTCTACCTCAACGCCGACTTCCTCGACGGCAGCCGGGGCGCGCACGTCTCCATCTCCGGCATCTCCGGTGTTGCCACCAAGACGAGCTTCGCCACCTTCCTGCTCTACTCGGTCTTCCGCTCCGGCGTCCTGGGCGGCGACGCGGTGAACGCCAAGGCGCTGATCTTCAACGTCAAGGGCGAGGACCTGCTGTTCCTCGACCACCCCAACCTGCGCCTCGACGAGCCGACCCGAGCGGCGTACGCGAAGCTGGGCCTGAGCGCCGGCGCCTTCCCCGACGTGCGGGTGTACGCCCCGCCGCGGGTCGGCGACGCCGCCGGCACACCGGACGTGAGCAGCCGACTCACCGGCGTGGACGCCTTCTACTGGACGCTCAGCGAGTTCTGCGCCGACCGCCTGCTGCCGTACGTCTTCGCCGACGCGGACGACGAGCGCCAGCAGTACACGATGGTCGTGCACTCGGTCACCGCGCACCTGGCCCGCCACGCCCAGCCCGCCGACGGCGGGGTGAGCATCGACGGGGTCCGGCTGGGCTCCTACGGCGACCTCGTCGACCACATCGTCGACGCGCTCAACGACGACGAGACCCGCTCCGATTGGGCGGGCAGCGCGGTCGGCCTGGGCACCGTCAACGCGTTCGCCCGCCGGCTGATCGGCAGCAAGAAGGACCTGGCCCGGCTGATCCGTGGCGACCTGGCGACCCGTCGCCCGCACTCGATCAACACCAGCGAGTCGGCGCAGGTGACGGTGGTCGACCTGCACAACCTTCCGGATCGGGCCCAGCGGTTCGTGGTAGGTGTGACGCTCAAGAGCGAGTTCGAGCGCAAGGAGAAGTCCGGCACGGCCAAGCCGTTGCTGTTCGTCGTCCTCGACGAGCTCAACAAGTACGCGCCCCGGGAGGGCTCCTCCCCCATCAAGGAGGTGCTGCTCGACATCGCCGAGCGCGGGCGGTCGCTCGGGGTCATCCTCATCGGCGCCCAGCAGACGGCGAGCGAGGTGGAGCGGCGCATCGTCACCAACTCGGCGATCCGGGTGGTCGGCCGGCTCGACCCGGCCGAGGCGTCCCGCCCGGAGTACGGTTTCCTGCCGCCCGCCCAGCGGCAGCGGGCGCTGCTCGCCAAGCCGGGCACCATGTTCGTCAACCAGCCGGACATCCCGGTGCCGCTCTGCCTGGAGTTCCCGTTCCCGGCGTGGGCCACCCGGGTCTCCGAGGCGGGCCGCGCCCCCTCGGAGACGCTGCGCTCGATCACCCAGTCCGCCGACCCGTTCGCCGTGGTGGGCTCCGGCGGCGGCACCGACGACGACATCCCGTTCTAGGCAGGGGCCGGTGCAACTGTGAAGATCCTGCACACCTCCGACTGGCACGTGGGCAAGGTGCTCAAGGGGCAGTCCCGGGCCGAGGAGCACAAGGCCGTGCTGGCCGGGGTGATCGACATCGCCCGTGCCGAGCAGCCGGATCTGGTGATCGTCGCCGGTGACCTCTACGACACGGCCGCGCCGACCTCGGAGGCGACCAGGCTGGTCACCCGGGCGCTTACCGCGCTGCGTCGCACCGGCGCGGACGTGGTCGCGATCGGCGGCAACCACGACAACGGCCCGGCGCTTGACGCGCTGCGGCCGTGGGCCGAGGCCGCCGGCATCACGCTGCGCGGCGGCGTCCGGGAAAATCCGGCCGAGCACGTGATCGACGGCACCACTGCCGGCGGGGAACGGTGGCAGCTGGCCGCGCTGCCGTTCCTGTCCCAGCGGTACGCGATCCGCGCGCTGGAGATGTACGAGCTGACCGCCGCGGAGGCCAACCAGACGTACGCCGATCACCTGGGCCGGGTGCTGGGCCGCCTCACCGAGGGCTTCGCCGAGCCGGACCGGGTGCACCTGGTCACCGCGCACCTGACGGTGACCGGCGCGGCGGCCGGCGGCGGCGAGCGGGACGCGCACACGGTGCTCGGCTACGCGGTGCCGGCCACGGTCTTCCCGGCGAACGCGCACTACGTGGCGCTGGGCCACCTGCACCGGGCGCAGCAGGTCGCCGGCCCGTGCCCGGTGCGCTACAGCGGCAGCCCGCTCGCCGTCGACTTCGGCGAACAGGAGAACGTGCCCTCGGTGACGGTGGTGGAGGTGACCGCCAGCACGGCCGCCCGGGTGCGGGAGGTGCCGGTGACCGCCGCGAGCGCGCTGCGGACGGTGCGCGGCACTCTGGCCCAGCTCGCCGAGATCGAGGCGCCGGACGCCTGGCTGCGGGTGTTCGTCCGGGAGCAGCCCCGCGCCGGCCTGCGCGAGGAGATCCAGGAGCTGCTCCCCCGGGCGCTGGAGATCCGGATCGACCCGGAACTGCTCGCCGCGCCGGGCAGCGGCGCGCGCATCGCGCAGCGGTCGGGGCGTTCGCCTCGCGAGCTGTTCGCCGACTACCTGGACAGCCGGGGCCACGCCGACGAGGGCGTGCGGGAACTCTTCGACGAGCTCTTCGAGGAGGTCGAGCACTGATGCGGCCCATGCGGTTGGACATGGCCGGCTTCACGGTCTTCCGGGACGAGACGACTGTCGACTTCACCGACGCCGATTTCTTCGCGCTCATCGGCCCCACCGGCTCGGGCAAGTCCACAGTGCTGGACGCCATCTGCTTCGCCCTCTACGGCACGGTGCCCCGCTGGGGTGGCGCCCGAGGGCTGGCCAACGCGCTGGCGCCGTCGGCGACCGAGGCCCGGGTCCGGCTGGTCTTCGAGTCCGGCGGCGCCCGGTACGTGGCGACCCGGGTGGTGCGCCGCGACGGCCGGGGCAACGTGAAGACAGCGAACGCCGGGTTGCAGGTGATGCCGGCCGGCTTCGACGTGACCAAGCTCGACACCGGGTTGAGCCCGGACGACCTCGGCGAGGTGATCGCCGGCACGCCCGCCGAGATGGAGCAGGCGGTGCTGGAGGCGGTCGGCCTGCCGTACGAGCAGTTCACCAGCTGCGTGGTGTTGCCGCAGGGGCAGTTCGCCGACTTTCTGCACGCCAAGCCGGCGACCCGGCAGCAGATCCTGGTCAATCTGCTCGGTCTCGGTGTCTACGAGGACGTGCAGAAGCGGGCGACGGCGCGCGCCACGCAGGCGGAGGCCCGGCTGGACGCGGTCGACCAGGTGCTCGCCGGTCTGACCGGGGTGGACGACGAGGCGCTGGCCGAGGCCGACGCCCGGGTGGGCCGGATGGTCGAGCTGGCCGCCGCCGTGACCGGGGCCGTGCCGGAGCTGGCGGCAGCCCGGACGCGCGCACGGGAGGCGGCGGCGGCGCTGACCGCCCTCGACGACGAGCTGAGCGTGCTGTCCGGGGTGCGTGCCCCGCGCGGGGTGGCCGAGGTGGCCCGCGCGGTCACGGCGGCGCGGGCCGAGGCCGACGCCGCGGCCACGACGGTGTCGCTGGCCGAGGAGCGGGAGGAGAAGCTGCGCGGTGAACTGGCCGGCGCCGGTGACGAGAGCGCGCTGCGGTTGCTGCTGCGGGCGTACGACGATCGGGATCGGTTGACAGGCGAGGCCGAAACGGTCCGCGCGGCCGTGCGCGCGGCGGACGAGGAGCACGCCACGGCGGTGGCGGCGCTGGCGGCGGCCCGGACGGACGCCGAGCGGGCCGACGCCGAGTTGGAGGCGGCCTTCCGGGCGCACGAGGAGGCGAAGGCCACCGACCTGGCAGTCAGCCTGCGGGTGCACCTGCATGCCGGCGCGGCCTGCCCGGTGTGCGAGCAGCCGGTGGCCGAGGTGCCGGCGGTTCCGGCGGATTCGGCGGTGGCCGCCGCGACGGCGGCTGGCAAGGCGGCGCGGGCCGCCACCAAGGCGGCGCAGGCGGCGGTGCAGCAGCGCGACGCCGCGGCGCGTGACCTGGAGCGGCTCTTGGTGCAGGCGCACGCCCGGCAGGAGCAGGTGGACGCCCGCCTGGGCGAGCTGGCCGGGCAGCTCGCGGGCGCGGCCGAGCCGGCGGTGCTGCGCCGGGAGTTGGCCGAGCACGCCCGGCTGCGACGTGCCCTGGAGGAGGCGGCGACCGCCGTGCGGGCCGGCCGGGACAGCGCCCGCCAGGCCCGCGCGGGTGTGGACGCGGCCGAGGAGCGGTTGCGGGCGGCGTGGCGGGGTTTCGACACCGCCCGCGACGGGCTGGCGCGGTTCGGTCCGCCGGCGGCCGACCGGGACGACGTGGCGGCCTCGTGGACGGCGCTCACCGACTGGGCGACGGCCGAGGCCCAGCGCCGCCGCGCCGACCGGGAGGGCCGGGCCACAGTGGTTGCCGAGGCGGAGGCGGCGGCCGAGGAGGTGCGGCGGCGGATCGCCGACATCTTCGCCGCCGCGGACGTGCCGGTCGGCGACGACCCGGTACACGCGGCGACGGTGGCCGTGGAGCGGGCCGAGGCGGACCTCCGCCGGCTCGCCGAGCGCCGCGAGCAGGCCGGTACGTTGCGCGAGCAGCGGGCCGGGCACGAGCGCGAGGCGCAGGTGGCGCGGGCCCTCGCGGGGCACCTGCGGGCCAACAACTTCGAGCGGTGGCTGCTGGCGGAGGCGTTGGATCTGCTTGTCGACGGCGCGTCGGGCATCCTGCGGGAGCTGTCCTCGGGGCAGTACGAGCTGGTGCACGACAAGGGCGAGTTCTTCGTGGTCGACCACCACGACGCCGGGCTGCGCAGGGGTGTACGCACCCTCTCCGGTGGTGAGACGTTCCAGGCGTCGCTGGCCTTGGCGCTGGCGCTCTCCGAGCAGCTGGCCGGCATGTCGACGACCGCGGCGAGTCTGGAGTCGATAGTCCTGGACGAGGGTTTCGGCACGCTGGACGCGGCGACACTGGACACGGTTGCCGCGACCCTGGAGAACCTGGCCGCCCGGGGTGACCGGATGGTAGGCGTGGTCACCCACGTCTCGGCGCTGGCCGAGCGGATTCCGGTCCGCTTCGAGGTGCGCAAGGATGCCCGCTCGGCGCGCGTGGAACGGACGGGCCGGTGAGCGTGCCGGGCGACGCCGCGTTCTTCGTCGACTCGTGGGATCCGGCGTACGGGGCGTCGTTCGAGGCGTCCGCGTCGGGGCCGGCGGCGCCGAGCAGCGCGCAGGTCGACGCCGACGTGGAGCTGCCGGCCGTCGACTGGCGGGCGATCGGGGTACGCGCGGACGTGCGGGCCCCGGACGTCGTGTTGCTCGTCGACGGGGTTCGCCGGATCGACGCGAGCATCTGGACGGCCGAACCGGACGGCGTGTCGTTTCCCGGTGTGGCGGCGTCGTACGCGGCCGGGGTGGTCCGCTGCGACCTCGGTCGGGGTGCGGCCCAGTTGGCGGGTACGCGGGTGGGCCGGGGTCTGTTCACGGCGAGCCCGTCGGCGCAGGACGTGGTGGCGGGTTCGATCCGCTACCCGGTGCACCGGGTGGGCGGCACCGGCGAGTTGGCGAAGCTGCCGGCGGCCGTGCAGGGCCCGTTGACCGCGCTGGAGGTGGCGGTGTCCGACGCCGCCCGGGTGGACGGTGACCTGTTGGTGGTGGACGGCCCGTTGCGCAGTCGCCGTCAGTTGCCGCGCACGCTCGGCTACATCAAGACGCAGCACAGCCAGTATCTGGACGCCCGGCTGACGGCGGTGGTGACCGGCCTGGCGTCCGGTGAGCGGTCACCTGTGTTCCGGCTCGGTACGGCCTGGGGCGGGTGGTCGTGGTATTTGCGGCTGCCGGTGGCGGTGGGCGCGCCGTGGGCGGGGATCGTCCGGGTGGAGTGTTCCGCCGACCTGCCCGTCGAGGCGGCGATCGATCTGGCCGACCTGTCGCTGGTCACGCTGCCCCGGTTCGCGTCGACTCCGTACAAGGATCCGCGGGCGCCGCAGAACCTCATCCCGATCGCCGGGCTGGAGCGCCGCCTGCGGGCGCTGCTCGGCGATTCCCGTCTGCTGCACCGCGCGTTGAGCACCGCGGCGCGCGTCGGTCGCTGAGCGGGGACCTGTCGCGATGGGACGCAAACGATCCGATGACCGGCTGGTCGAGCAGGTGGACACCGGGCGGGCCGAGCTGGTGCCGTCGCCGGACCGGGCCGGTTCGTGGACGCTGCTGCTGGACGGGGCGCCGCAGTCGCACGTCGACCTGACCGACCCCACACATCTGGAGTTCGAGTACGTCCGACGGCTGGCCGCCGCACTGGACCTGGTCGCGCCGTCCGGCGAGCCGCTGCGGGTGCTGCATCTCGGCGGTGGCGCGCTGACCCTGCCCCGCTACGTTTCGGCCACCCGGCCCGGGTCCACCCAGCGAGTGTCCGAGGTGGACGGTGCTCTGGTGGAGTTGGTGCGCCGCGCGTTGCCGTGGCCGGTGGACGCCCGACTGCGGGTGCGCGTCCAGGACGCGCGGGCCGTGCTGGCCTCGACCCGGGACGCCAGTTACGACGTGGTGGTCGCCGACGTCTTCGCCGGCGCCCGCACCCCGGCGCACCTCACGTCGGTGGAGTACGCGGCCGAGGTGGCCAGGGTGCTCCGCCCGGCGGGCTGGTTGTTGGCGAACCTGGCCGACGGACCGCCGCTGCGGTACGCCCGCAGCCAGGTCGCCACGGTCCGCTCGGTGCTGCCCCAGGCGTGCCTGGTCGGCGACGCGGCGGTGCTGCGCGGCCGCCGGTACGGCAATCTGGTGCTGGTCGCCGGGCGGACGACGCCTCCGGTGCCCGCGTTGACCAGGCGGGCCGCCGGGGACTGGTTCCCCGGCCGAGTGGTGGCCGGCGACGAGCTGGACCGCTTCGTCGGTGGCGCGGCCGTGGTGCGCGACGCGGACGCCACCGGCTCGGATCCGCCGCCGCCGGGGCTGTTCTCCGTCCGCCGCTGACCGGTCCGTCGGAGTCCGCCGGCCGGCCTGGGCGCGCCCGCCGACCCGCTGGCGAACTTTTTTCGCCGTTTGTTGATCCGCTCGGGGCGCCGCTGCGTACCACCGGGCGGCCCGCCTTGTGGCGGCGATGGTGACGGACATCCCGGAGGTCTGCATGCATGCGGTGGCGGCCGGTTGGCATGGCGACTCGGTTCGCGCAGACTGGTTGTCCGCGCGGTCGTCGTCGCGGCCGACCTCGACTGCCCGGGGGGTCGACGCCCGAGCCACGTCTCGCCAAAATGGTCCGGTGACGCCCCGACCGGCGCCCGGGCGCCATCAGGCGACGACAACCGAGGCGAACCACTCCGACCAGTTGATCCGGCTGCTCTACGCCGAGCACGCCGGTCCGTTGCTGATGTTCGTCATGCGGCTCACCGGGGGGGACCGGCAGCGCGCGGAGGACATCGTGCAGGAGACGCTGCTGCGGGCCTGGCGCAACGCGCACCGCCTCGGCGCGCAGGGGCAGGGTTCGCTGCGGCCGTGGCTGGTCACGGTGGCTCGTCGGATCGCCATCGACGAGCACCGCAGCCAGGAGGCCCGGCCGCCGGAGACGTACGACCGGGACCTGACCGCGTTCGCCGAGGCGGACAGCACCGACCGGGTGCTGCGCACGATGACGGTGGCCGACGCGCTGCGTACGCTGAGTCAGTCGCACCGGGAGATCCTGATCGCGACGTACTTCCGGGGGCGGACGGTGCCGGAGGCCGCCGAGGAGTTGGGGCTTCCGCTGGGCACCGCCAAGTCGCGGGTCTACTACGCGCTGCGCGCGCTGCGCACGGCTCTGCAGGAGCGGGGGGTGACAGAATGAGCCGGCCAGAGCACATGGACGTCGCCGCGTACGCGCTCGGCGTGCTCGACGAGCAGGACACCGAGCGGTTCGAGGAGCACCTCGCCGCGTGCTGGGCGTGCGCGGCGGAGCTGGAGACGATGGTGCCGGTGGTCGGGCTGCTCTCCGGCATCGACGGCGAGACGATGATGGCGCTGGAGCAGACCGCCACCGATCCGGCGCTGCTGGACCGGACGTTGGTCGCGGTCCGGGCCGACCGGCGGCGCACCCGGTTTCGTCAGATGCTCGCGACCGCCGCGGCGGTGGTGGTCTTCGGCGGTCTGACGGGTTACGGCTTCGTGAGTGTGGCAGGTGACGAGACGCCGGGGATTCTCGCGGATCCGACGACGAGCGCGGCTGCCAACGACCCGCCGACGAGTGCGCCTACCGCGCCACCGAGCGGGCCGGGCGTCGGCGGCACCGAGGAGGAGGGCGACCAGGTCGACGCCACCGATCCGACGACCGGCGTGCAGACGACAATGTTCCTGGTCGAGCGGGAGTACGGCACCCGCATCAATTTCAGTCTGCGGAAATTGCCCGGCCCACGAATCTGCCGACTGGTGGTGGTACGCAAGAACGCCGCCACTGAGGTTATTTCGACGTGGTCGGTTCCCGACGGCGGGTACGGCACGAGCAGTCGCCCGCAGGGTCTTGAGCTGAGTGCGTCGACGTCGGCGTTGGCGAACGACATCAAGCAGTTGCAGGTGCAGTCGGTCGACGGCAACGGTGTGGCCAGTCCGCTGGTCACGGTGCCTATGTAGGGTCGCGTACCATCCTCGGCGCCGGTCATTTTCCAATGGCCGGCGCCGATCTTTCTGTGTCGTCGGAGGTCCCGCGCGGAGCCGTACGGATGGCCGCGATGTTCGGTTCAATCCGGTCGAGTGAAATTGACCACTGTTACTGCTTCAACCTTGACAGCCTGCCCGCCGTACCTATGGGTGAACTGCCAAGAATGAGGAGGGCACGTGGCACAGATGAAGCGGACCGTCATCGTCGCGAGCGCGATGGTCGCACTAACGGCCTGCGCTCCCGCGGGTTACGACGGGGCGAACTCGAGCGCGGCCGAGCCGGTCGCCGTCGCCGCGGCCGAGCCCACCGCGTCGGCGGAACCCGAGGCGTCGGCATCCGCGGAGGCGCCGGTCGCCGACGCGCCGCCGCCCGCGGACGTCGACCTGACCGAGCAGTTGATCGGCAAGAAGATCGCCCGGATGGGCAACGTCGTGACCGACCAGGACGGCTGGGTCCTGTACCGCTTCGACAAGGACACCGCCGACCCGCCCGCGTCGAACTGTGTCGACAAGTGCGCGCAGGTGTGGCCGCCGGCGTTGACCGACGGCAACCCGCAGCTCACCGGCCTCTCCGACGACAAGGTCGGCAGCGTCACCCGACAGGACGGCACCCGCCAGCTCACCATCGGCGGCTGGCCGGTGTACCGCTACATCGGCGACAAGAAGCCCGGCCAGTGGAAGGGCCAGGCGGTCGGCGGCACCTGGTTCGTGGTCGACCAGAACGGCAAGAAGAACCTCACCTGCCTGCCCACCTCCACGCCGAAGGCCGTCGCCCCGCCGGCGGACAGCGGGACGAGTGATTCCGGCGGTTCGGGCTACTCGTACTGATCCCGACAACGTCAGGGCACGGTGGCCGGTCGCAGCCCGGGGAGGGCGCGGCCGGTCACCGTCGGGTCCGGGGGCTGCGGTGACCGTGGTCGCGCCCCGACCTGGCAGAGTGGCGGGGTGACCGACACCGAGCCCGCCGCGACCCGGTTCCTGCACCCGCCGGTCGGGTACCGGCTGGCCGCGTCGGTCCGCGCCCTGACCTTCAGCCCGTACGACCCGTGTGCGCGCATCGCGGCCGGCACCTTCTGGTGGGCGACCCGCACCCCGGACGGGCCGGCCACCCTCGCTCTGCGGCCGGCCGGCGGTGAGCTGCTCGCCGAGGGGTACGGGCCGGGCGCCGCACACGTGGTGGCCCGCGCCGACGCGATCGCCGGGCTGCACGACGACCTGACCGGCTTCGCCGACCTGGCGGCGGCGCACCCGCTCGTCGCCCGGCTGGCCCGGGAGCACCGCGGGCTGCGGATGCCCACCACCGGGCAGGTCTTCCCCCGGCTGCTGCGGGCGGTCTTCGAGCAGAAGGTCACCGGCAAGGAGGCGTACCGGGCGTACGCGGCGACCGTGCGGCACTTCCGGGAGCCGGCGCCCGGCCCGCTGCAACCGCTGCTGCTGCCACCCGAGGCCGCCGCGGTGGCCGCCACCCCGTACTGGGTGTTCCACCCGTTCGGCGTGGAGCAGCGCCGGGCCGACACGCTGCGCCGCGCCGCCGCGCTCGCCGACCGGCTGGAGCGCTGCGTGGACGCCACCGAGGCCACCCGCCGGTTGACAGCCATCGCGGGCATCGGCCCGTGGACCGCCGCCGAGGTGGTCCGCATCGCCTACGGCGACCCGGACGCGGTGAGCGTCGGCGACTACCACATCCCGAACACGGTGGCCTGGGCGCTCGCCGGCGAACCGAGGGGTGACGACGCTCGGATGCTGGCCCTGCTGGAGCCGTTCCGGGGGCATCGGGGTCGGGTCTGTCTGCTGCTGGAGGCGGCCGGCATCCAGGCGCCGAAGTACGGCCCACGCGCACCGATCCGCTCGTTCGCCCGGTTCTGAGGACCCGGGGTGGCCGTGGTGTGCTGAAGCGATGAGCGTCGAGCCCCGCATCAGCCCGGCCGGTGTCGCGGACGCCGGTGAGATCCTCACCGTGCAGCGCGCCGCGTACCTGACCGAGGCACAGCACTACGCCGACCCGTTCCTACCGCCGCTGACCGAGACGCTGGACGAGGTCCGGGCGGTGCTGAGCGGCCCGACCACAGTCCTCACCGCCCGGCTGGGACACCGGCTGGTCGGCTCGGTGCGGGCCCGCCTGGACGGGCTCACCGCGCACATCGGACGCTTGTCGGTCGCCCCCGACCAGCAGGGGCGCGGCATCGGCGCCCGGCTGCTCGCCGCGATCGAGGCGGCCTGCCCGGCCGAGGTGGCCCTGTTCACCCTCTTCACCGGCGCGGACAGCACCCGCAATCTCCGGCTCTACCAGCGGCGCGGTTACCGGGTCGTGGCGCACCGACCGGACCCGAACGGCGTTCCGCTCGCCGTGCTCGAGAAGCCGGCCGTCAGCTCCGCTCGGCTCGGGCCCTGAGCCCGTCGGCCTCCAGGCCCAGGTAGCGGCGCAACAGGCCGCCGTACAGCCGGCCGATCAGCCCGGCGAGCGGTCCGGACTGGTCGATGGCCAGCTCGACCCGGGTACGCCCGTCGGGCAGCGGCAGCAACCGGTGCTCGCCGCGGGTGTGCACCCCGGGAGTGTCGGAGACCCAGGTGAACTCCCGTCCCTCGGTCAGCTCGGTGACCCGCCACACCGCGGGCCGCAGTTTCGGCTGGGTGAGGCGGGCCGTCGCGCCGACCGCGAGGGGCCCCGACTCGCCCCGCTCGGCCCGACGCACCGAGGCCGTCCATTCCGGCCACCGTGGCACGTCGACGAGCACCGCCCAGACCCGCTCGACATCGGCGGCGATCTCCGTACCCGTTTCGAATCGCATCGCGTCCCCTCCCCGGCGGCGCCGGCCGGCGCCCATGCCCTGCCGACGACGCTGCCCGGTGAATGGTGACGGCGGCATCCACCGGCCGGTCCGATCGTCGAGCCGGCCGCGGGTCCGCCGGCCGCGCGGGATCAGGCGGCCTCGCGCAGGTCGGCGAGGCTCAATGGGGTACGCCGACGCAGCAGCTCCTCCAGCTCCGCCACCGAACCGACCTCGCCGAGCACGTTGCGACCACCGCCGAACCGCTGCGGGTATCGGCGGGTCAGCCGGTAGCGGTAGCGGCCCCGGATCAGCTCGACGCTCACCCGCCACCGCCCGCAGCAGTCACAGACCCACTCGGACACCCCGCGAAACTAGCTCTGACCTGCGGTTATCCGATTCGCCCACCGGGGACGAGCGGCGCGCGGTCGGACACGCCCCCGCCGCGCCCACGGTGATCTGCCTCACGACTGTCGGCCCCGTCTGATTGACTGGTCGCCGTGGACCTGCCGATCAACCCGCCCGTCGAGCCGATGCTGGCCAAGAGCGTCGCGAAGCTGCCCACCACCGCCGGGGTGACCTACGAGCCCAAGTGGGACGGGTTCCGGTGCATCGTGTTCCGCGACGGCGACGAGGTCGAGCTGTCCAGCCGGGGCGGCAAGTCGATGACCCGATACTTCCCCGAGGTGGTCGAGCAGGCCCGCCGTCAACTGCCCGAGCGGTGCGCCGTGGACGGCGAGCTGATCGTGATCAGGCGGGACGGGCCGTCCGGTCAACCCCGGCTGGATTTCGAGCTGCTGGCCCAGCGCATCCATCCGGCGGCGTCGCGGGTGAAGCTGCTCGCCGAGACGACGCCCGCCGACTTCGTCGCCTTCGACCTGTTGGCGATCGGTGACGAGGCGTTGCTCGACCAGCCGTACCCGCGCCGCCGGGAGCGGTTGGTCCAGGCGCTGGCCGGAGTGCGACCCCCGGTGCACGTCACCCAGGTGACGACCGACCCGGACACCGCACGCCGCTGGTTCGACGTCTTCGAGGGCGCGGGGCTGGACGGGCTGATCGTCAAGCCGGCCGACCTGCCGTACGAGCCGGGCAAGCGGTTGATGTTCAAGGTCAAGCACTCGCGCACGGCCGACGCGGTGGTGGCCGGCTTCCGCTGGCACAAGTCCGGTCCGGTGGTGGGTTCGCTGCTGCTCGGCCTCTACGACGACGCGGGCGTCCTGCACCACGTCGGGGTGAGCGCGTCGTTCAGCATGGCCCGCCGCGCCGAGCTGCTCGACGAGCTCGCGCCCTACCGGGACACCGGCGGCGAGCATCCGTGGGTGCACGGCGACCACGAGCGTGGCCAGCGCATTCCGGGTGGGGTGAGCCGGTGGACCGGCACCAAGAACCTGGAGTGGGAGCCGCTGCGCCCGGAGCTGGTGGTCGAGGTGGGTTACGACGCGATGGAGGGTGAACGGTTCCGGCACACCGCCCAGTTCGTCAGGTGGCGGCCGGACCGTGATCCCCGCTCCTGCCGCTACGACCAGCTCGATCGTCCGATCCGCTTCGATGTGGACCAGGTGCTGCGCGGCGATCCGGCGATCACCCTTGATCGGGCCGCCACCGGTCCGGCGTAGCCTGGCCGTCGACCCGACACCGGAGGATCACGTGAGCCGCACCGCCGACCAGCCTCGGATGGCGACAAGTCGCCGGGTCCGTCGCAGCCTCGTCGTCTTCGCCGTGGTGGCGCTGCTCACCGCCGGCTGCACGCTGCCGGCGTTCGCGCCGCGCACCGATGTGGAGGGTACGGCGGCGCCGGCCGGCTCCTCGGCGACCTGGCGGCCCTGCCCGGAGGCGGCCGAGGACCTGGTCGGTCGGGGCGCGCCCGACATGCGCTACGAGTGTGCCCGGATCGCTGTTCCCCGCGACTGGGGCACCGGCGGCGGGGCGACCGCCGGGCCGGGCGCCGGACAGACCTTCGAGATCGCCCTGCTGCGGGCACGGTCCACCAAGCAGCGGGACCGGATCGGCTCCCTGGTCGTCAACCCCGGCGGTCCGGGTGGCTCCGGTGTGGACACCGCCGTCTACCTCTCCTTCGGCCCCCAGTTCGGCGGCCTTCCCGCCTCGGTCACCGAACGCTTCGACATCGTCGGCTTCGACCCGCGCGGAGTCTCCCGGTCCAGTCCGGTGAAGTGCATCTCCGACGCCGACCTGGACACCAGCTTCGGCTACGACCCGGATCCGGCGAGCCAGGCGGCGTTCGACGGCTTCGTCGGGCTGAGCCAGCGCATCGGGCGCGGCTGCGGGGACCGCTACGGCGACCAGTTGCCGCTGTACGGCAGCGAGCAGGCCGCTCGGGACATGGACGCGGTCCGCGCGGCGGTCGGCGACGACAAGCTCACCTACCTGGGTTACTCCTACGGCACGTTGCTCGGCGCCATCTACGCCCAGCTCTACCCGCAGCGGGTCCGCGCGCTGGTGCTCGACGGCGCCGTCGATCCGCAGCAGCGGCTGGTCGCCGGCTCGGAGAGCCAGGCCCGCGGGTTCGAGCGGGCCTTCGACAACTTCACCCGCTGGTGCGCCGCCAACGCCGCGCGCTGCCCGATCGCCCCGGACGCCCGCGCCGCCGTGACCTCGGCCATCGACAAGGCCAAGGTCTCTCCGGTCCGCGGCGACGACGGGCGGGAGGCCACGGCGGGCTGGGTCTTCTACGCGGTCATCTCCTCGCTCTACACCGAGGCCGGCTGGCAGGAGCTGGCCCGCGCCATCGACCAGTTGGCCGAGGGCGACCCGAAGGACGTGTTCCGCCTCGCCGACTCCTACGCCGGCCGGGAGGGCGACGGGCACTACTCGAACCTGTTCGACGCCAACCTCGCCGTCAACTGTGCCGACGAGACCGAGAAGCCGAGCCGGGAGCAGATCCGCCAGTTGCAGTCGCAGTGGCGCACGAAGTATCCGCTGTTCGGTCCGGCGCTCGCGGTCGGCATGTTGAGCTGCGTCGAGTGGCCGGGTGGTCGGGATGCGTACCCGACCGGCCGGGCCGACGGCGCGCCGCCGATCGTGGTGGTCGGCACGACAGGCGACCCGGCCACGCCGTACGAGCAGACCGGCCGCCTCGCCTCCATGTTGGGGGTGGGCCGGGTGCTCACCTGGGAGGGCGAGGGGCACACCGCGTACCCGCAGACCTCCTGCATCACCGAGACCGTCGACGCGTACCTGCTCGAGCTGACCGTTCCCCGCGAGGGCCTGCGCTGTCCGGCCCGCTGACCGGTCGGGTCGGCGGCAGTGGGGGCAGCTCGATTCCCTGCCTGGTGGCCATCTCCTCCAGCAACGTCCGCATCCGGCGCACGTCGGCCTTGAGCTGTTCCTGCTCCTCGTGCACGAAGGCGTCGTCGTCGACGATGAGCCGGCTCGCGAAGTGTGCGGTGATCAGCGGGATGACCAGCAACACCATGGTCGAGATGAGCAGCGCGGCAAGCGTCCGACCCGCCCAGGTGGTCGGCGAGATGTCGCCGTACCCGACGGTGGAGGCGGTCACCACCGCCCACCAGACGGCGTCGGCGGGGCTGCGGTGCTCGACCTCGCCGTAGATGACCCCCGCTACCACGATCATCAGCAGGTACGACGTGATCAGGGTGCGGGGCGAGTTCGCGAACCACACCAGCGCCCGGTAGATCCAGCGGAACGGCAGCAGCACTAGCTCCATGCCGCCCCATGCTGCCCGTTGCCCGCAAGCGGCACCGACCCATTCGCCGGTTTCGCTGTGCCAGGCTCACGGAATGACCGATGTGACCTACCGGGAGGCGGTCCGCGCCGACCTGCCCGCCGTCATCGCCCTGCTCGCCGACGACGTCCTGGGCAGGGCCCGCGACTTCACCGAGGTCGACGAGGCGTACGAGCGGGCGTTCGGCGCCATCAGCGCCGACCCGCGCAACCTGCTGATCGTCGCCGAGCAGGGCGGCGAGCTGGTCGGGTGCCTCCAGATCACCTACATTCCGGGGTTGGGCCGGCACGGCGCCGAGCGGTCCCTGATCGAGGCGGTGCGGGTCCGCTCGGACCGGCGTGGCCAGGGGCTCGGTCGGGAGCTGATGACCTGGGCCATCGAGCAGGCCCGCGAGCGTGGCTGCGCCCTGGTGCAGCTCACCACGGACAAGACCCGCGCCGATGCGCACCGCTTCTACCTGGGGCTCGGCTTCGTGGCCAGTCACGAGGGCATGAAGCTCCCGCTCTAACCCACCGGGCAGGTTCGGTGGGGACGTGGGCAGGCCGCACCCCCGCCTCAGCCGTCGACCAGGCGGCCGTCGCGCAGGACGAGCACCCGGTCGGCGAGGTCGATCAGGGCGGGGTCGTGCGTGGCCACCAGGGCCGTCATGCCCCGGGCGTGCACCACCGCCCGCAGCAGGTCCATGATGGAGCGGCCGGTCTCCGAGTCGAGCTGACCGGTGGGCTCGTCGGCGATGAGCAGGTCCGGTTCGTTGGCGAGCGCGCGGGCGACCGCCACACGCTGCTGCTGCCCACCGGACAGCTCGTACGGGCGCTGCGCCGCGTGCCCGCCCAGCCCCACCAGTTCCAGCAGCACCGCCACACGCTGCTCCCGCTCCACGGCCGGCACCTGCGCCAGTCGCAACGGCACCCCCACGTTCTCGGCGGCGGAGAGGATCGGCACCAACCCGAAGGTCTGGAACACGAACCCGACGGTGCCGCGCCGCAGCCGCAGCAGCTCGGCCTCCCCGGCCGAGGTCACCTCGTGCCCGGCCACCACGACCTGGCCGCTGTCCGGCCGGTCCAGCCCGCCGATGAGGTTCAGCAACGTGGTCTTGCCGGCCCCGGAGCGGCCCCGGATGGCGACGAGTTCACCGCGGTTGGCGCTGAACGAGACGTCCCGTACCGCCTGTACTGCCTGTTCGCCGCGGCCGAAGGTCCGGCTCACGCCACTGACCCGCACGACCTCGTCCGCAGGTGTTCCAGCGCCACCACTGAACCCGGCCGCTCCGGTCACCACCATGTCCTGAGGGCTCACGCCCGTGCCTCCCGCTCGTCCGAGGCCCGGTCACCGGGCCGTACCTGCACGTGGTCGGGCTCCAGATCGAGCCGGACCCGCTCCTTCAGCGACAGCGCGTCGACGAACGCGGCCGGCAGTTGCATCCGGCCACTGCGGTCCAGCACCGCGTACTCCTCGCTGACCAGTTCGGTGTTGCCGTCCGCATCGACGCGCGCGGTCCGGCGTACCTCGGAGGCGGTTCGGCCGTCGCGGATCGCGACGGTCCGGCGGACCTGGGTGGCCACGGCGTGGTCGTGGGTGACGACGACGATGGTCACACCCAGTTCGGCGTTGATGGTGCGCAGCGCCGCGAAGACCTCGGCGCCGGTGGCCTCGTCCAGCTCACCTGTCGGCTCGTCGGCGAAGAGCACCTCCGGGTCGTTGGCCACCGCCACCGCCACGGCGCACCGCTGCTGCTCGCCGCCGCTGAGCTGACCCGGCCGACGGTCCGCGCAGTAGCCCACGCCGACCATGTCGAGCAACTCCCGGGCCCGTTCCCGGCGGGCCTTGCCGCCGCGCTTGCCTGCCAACTGCATCGGCAACTCGACGTTCTCCAGCGCGGTCAGGTACGGCAGCAGGTTGCGGCCGGTCTGCTGCCAGACGAACCCGACCAGCTCCCGCCGGTAGCTCAGTCGCCGCTTGGCCGACAGCGAGAGCAGGTCGTAGTCGGCCACCCGGGCGATGCCGGCGGTCGGCGTGTCCAGACCGGAGAGGATGTTGAGCAGGGTCGACTTGCCCGAGCCGGACGCGCCGACGATCGCCACCAGCTCGCCCCGGTCGATGACCAGGTCCAGACCCTGCAGGGCGACTACCTCCACCCCCTCGGTCTTGAAGATCCGCACCAGGCCGTCGCAGACGATGTGTCCGCGCAGTCGGTCCTGCCCGCCGGCCCGCTCGGCGGCGCGCTGTGCGGCCCTCTGCTGAAGGGCGGCCAGGTCGGGTACCAGTGCAGTCTGTGCGGTAACGGTCATCTCAGCTCTCCTCTCCGAGCCGGAGCACCTCACCGAGGCGCAGCCGGCGGTTGTTCAGGGCCTCGACGGCGACCGCGAAGCCGAGGGCGACCGCCCCGAGCGCGAACACCGCGACGACCAGGCCGGGTTCGAACGCCACCCGGACCGGCATTCCGCCGGTGAACGCGGACAGGCCGAGCACCGGATTGAGCACCAGCGGGAGCACCGCGCCGACAAGCGCGCCGGTCAGCACCGACACCCCGACCAGCGGGGCCAGCTCGACCAGCAACAGCCCCCGCCACTGCCGGCGGGACAGGCCGAGGGTACGCAGCCGGGACAGCACCTGCCCCCGGGCCCGCGCACCGGCCAGCACGGTGAACGCGATCGCCAGCAGCCCGAGAACGGTGCCTCCGGCGGCGCCCGCCACGAACCCGAACGCCAGCACGCCGTTCGCGCCACCGTCACCAAGATCCCGTCGTACGCCCGCTCGGGTGTCGACGGTGACCCCGAGCGGCCGTTCCCGGCCGGTCACCGCCCCCTGCTGCTGGTACCGCAACTGACCCGCGTCACCAGCCTGCCGAAGCTCATCCGCGTCGAGGCGATCCCCGGCTACCAGCAGGCTGGTCGGCACGGGGGTGGTGGTCCGCGGCGGCAGCGCCTGCCAGGGCAGGATGACGAACCGCCTGGTGTTCGCCGCCAACAGTGGGAAGGTGTCCTGCGCACCTGCCACCCGGAACTCGTACCGCTGGCCCTGGACGGAGATGAACGCCGAGTCGGCGAGCCCGCCCCGGGACAGGTCGGCGGCGACCGCCGGGGAGACGATCGCGGGCAGTGGCCCGGGTTGGGCCCGAGCCGAACGCAACACGGCCGGCACCGCGCCGTCCACGTCGGACTCCTCGGTCACCGTGGCCAGTCCAGGGCCGTCGACCAGCAGCACGGTCGCCTGCCCCATCCGCGCGTCGGTGCCGAGGTCGTCGGTTGCCAGCCGCTGGTCCGACTCGATCAGCACCGGGGTGGCGGCCCGGACGCCGGGCATGCCGTCCAGCGCCGCGACGGTGTCCGGGGCGAAGCGTTCGCCCCGGATCAGCGCGTCGGCGGGGACGATCCGCTCGGCGGCCCGGTCGCGGCTGGCGGCGACGCCGGCGGCGACGACCCCGCAGAACGCCGCCGTGCCGATCGCCAGCACCACGACGACCAGGGGGGCGGCGACGGCAGACCGCCCCGCCCGCGCGGTGCCGAGGAACGTCACGCTGCCACGCGTCCGCGCGGCAAGCCGGCTGACCAACCGCAACGGCCAGGGGTACGCGCGCAGCACGAGCACCGCCGCGGCGATCGCGAGCAACACGGGCACGGACACCAGCAGCGGATCCACCTCACCGAGGGTCAGCCCGCGCCGGCGCAGCAGCACCGCGGCGAGCACGGCAAGCAGCAGCAGGGACACCTCGACGGTGAGCCGCCGCGCCGACGGGTGCATCCGGACCAGGTCACGGCGCGCCGCCCCACCGGCCGGCACCGCAAGCGTCGCCAGCGGCAACGCCAGGGTGACCAGGACTGTCACCGCCGCGGCGTACGGGGCGGTCGGATCCGGTTCACCGGGGAACAGGGTGCCGAGCAACCAGCCAACCAGGGCGGCGGCCGGCACCACAAGCAACGACTCGGCGAGGCTGCGCCGGGCCCCGGTGGTGGCCGCGCCCCCACGGGCGCGGATCAACGCGAACTCCGAGCGGCGCCGTCTCGTGGCGAGCATGGCCGCGAGCACGATCAGTCCGGCCAGGGTGGCCAGCACACCGGCGCCGATGACCGAGAGGAGGGTGCGGGCGGCGTTCACCTGGGCGGCGAACTCGCGCAGCGGAACGTCGACGCCGATGGTCAACGCGTAGCCGGGCGGGAGGTTGCGTTGCATCTCCTGCAGGCCGTCGATGAGCTGGTTCAGACCGCTTGCGGCGATCCGGTCGATCCCCAGTCGGTACCGAAACTCGGACTGGATCGGCCAGCCCTCGGCGGCCCGCTTGTTCATGGCGGACTGGGCGATCACGCCGGTGATGGTGAACGGTTCGCTGTCGCCTGTCGGTTCGATGATCCGTAGCAGCTGCGGCAGTCCCTCCCACATCCCGTCCGCGCGGTCGACGGGTCGGAACAGGCCGGACACCACGACAGGTTTGGGGCTGCCGAAGGTACCCGCGAGGTCGACGGTGCCGATGCGGAGCCGGCTGCCGGCACGCAGGTTGAGCTTGCGGGCCACGTCGACGTCGAGCGCGACCTCGATCGGCCGATCCGGGACGTACGTCTCGCTGGGCCAGGCGCCCTCGACGAGGGTGCTGGCGTCCTGAACGCCGGGCATGGCCCGCAGGCCCA
The DNA here is from genome assembly GCF_049841645.1 of Micromonospora sp. DT43. Lineage (NCBI taxonomy): Bacteria > Bacillati > Actinomycetota > Actinomycetes > Micromonosporales > Micromonosporaceae > Micromonospora > Micromonospora sp. DT43. The sequence goes on from NZ_JBNCKR010000009.1 coordinate 60,683, forward strand.
CGTCGACAAGCAGGTCGCGAGCCGCGAGGTCCGGCCCGACCACGCGGGTCGGCGGGATATCCACCCGGAGCCACCGCTCGGTGATCGCCGAGCGCACCTGCGGCGGCATCCCGGCGGCGAGGGCGTCGAAACGCTCCTGCGCGTCGGCCATCGCCGTCTTCGTGGTGGGGACCGGGGCGTTCGACGTGTACGAGAGGTCCCGGCGGGCGGGGGGCTCGCTGGTGAGCTGCGCCCGCAACCCCTGTTCCGCGAGCCGGTTGACGAGTCGGGGCACTCCGCTGACCAGCAGGGTGACCACCAGGGTCAGCACCGCCAGGAGCAGGAACTGCCCGCCGTACGCCCGGACCCGCCGGGCGGCCGCGCCGACGCTCATCGTTCTCCCCCGATTCGCAGCTGCACCGCCGCCACCCGCTGACGGATGCCGGCGGCGATGAACGCGCTGAAGGCGAGCGCCGCCAGCAGCAGACCGACCGCGGTGAGGCCGATGGGCACCCAGGGCAGCGCGAATGCCGCCGGGGGCACCGGCCGGCCGGCGGCCGTGGTGAGGATGACCAACGGAGCCATGGTGGCTCCGACCGTGGCACCGAGCAGGAGCCCAACACCGACGCCGATGCCGGCCAGGAAGGTCTGCTCGGCCAGCAGCGCCCGGGCCAGCAGCCGAGGTGTGGCGCCGAGGGTGTTCAGCACCGCGAACTCGCCCACGCGACGCCGGGCGGTGGCCCACACGTCGACCATGAGACCGACCAGGGCGAGCAGCACCGCTCCGAGCGCGGCGGCGAGCATGCCGGTACGCGACCCGCGCCAGTACGGGTCGTCGGCGGCGGCCTTGATCACGGCGCGCCGGTCGAGGACTGTGACGCCGGTCAGTTCGGCGGTGGCGCGGGCGGCAGCCGCCGGGTCGTCGGCGCCGATCCACCACTCCGGCACCGGCCGGATGGTCCCGCCGGCGCGGATCAGCGCGTCGACAGCCGTGGGCAGGTCGAGCAGCACGCCCGCGCCGGTGGTGGTCGGCACGGAGTCCAGTTCACCGAGCAGCCGGGCCTGCACGGACGCGCCGGAGAGGGTCAGGTTGAAGGTGTCGCCGGTGTGCAGGCTCAACGCGTCACGTACTGCGGCGGTCATCAGCACCGGAACGGGTGCGATCTGCCCGGCGGGCACGATGGCGAACCGGGTGGGCGGTTGGTAGGCGAACTGCCCGCCGGGGATCACCTCCACCGGGAAGCTCGCGGCGACGCCCGTCGCGGTGGACTGCGCCCTGGGGGGCGCCTGGCCGTCGGTCGCCTGGCGGCCCGTCGCCGCGACCCAGTCCCCGGTCAGTTCGGCGGGTCGCGTGGCGCCGTCCGCGCCGACGAGAGTCAGGCCGTCCACCTGGAGCCGGTAGTTGTTCCCGGCCGCCGCCCCGCCGTCGGCCTCGAAGCCGGCGAGCCGCAGTCGCGCCGGGCCCACGTCGGGCAGCTGCACGGTGAACGGCGCGGCCCGTCCGTCGCTTGTGGCACTGACGGCCGGCAACCGGAAGGCCAGCCCGTCGGAGCTGGTGACCAGCAACGCCACGGCGATCCTCAGGGGCCGGTCGGCCTCGCCGACGGGCGTACGGGCCGTGCCGGTGATCGCGCGGGTGCCGGCGGGGAGTTCGACGCCGGTGGGGGCGCCGCGGGCAGCGACCATCCGCTGGTACTGCGTCGACACCGGCTCGTCGCTGAGTCGGTCGGCGAGCCGGACGACGCCGGCCGCGCTGGCCGGGTCGAGGCCGATCACGGTGACGGGCAGGTCCGCTCGGCCGACCCGTACCTCATCTCGCCACGCCGGCACTGCCCGGTGCACGCCCGGCAGCGCGGCGAGCTGACCTGCCCGGCTGGTCGGGGCGGAGCCGGCCCTCTCGGTCACCCGCAGGTCGGCGCCGACCGTGTGGCCGGCCTGTTCGACCTGGGACCGCTCACCCGTGCTGACCAGGGACCAGGCCAGGGTGCTCCCGCCGACGGCGAGGGCGAGCAGCAGCACCGGCCCGGCGTGCGGACGCCGGCCGGCCTGCCACATGCCGAGCATGGTGGCCGTCCACGGTCGCCTGTCGACGAACCGCTCGGCGAACCGGGTCAGCGGCGGGAGCACCCGTAGCGCCAGTACGGCCCCGGCCAGCACACCGAGGGTCGGCGCTGCCACCAGCAGCGGATCGAGTCCGAGACGGCCGTTCGAGCCGGCCAGCGGCGAGGCGTACCGGCGCAGCTGCACCCAGGCGAGCACGGCGAGCGCGACAAGCACCAGGTCGACGCTGGCCCGCTGGACGCTCGCCGACCGGTTCGGCCGGGACCGGGCGGCCATGTCGGCCACGTACGTGCCGGCCCCCCGCAGCGTCGGCGCGACCATGGCCACCAGGCATCCGGCGGCGGTCGCCGCGGCAGCCGCCCAGACCAGGGTGGTGTTGCCACCGGCGGTGGACAGCTCTGCCGTCCCGCCGGGGCGGACGAACCGCAGCGCCTCGCCGGCGATCACCGGCCCGAGCAGGGCTGCCGGTGCCACCACGAGGGTCGCCTCCCGGGCAGCCAGGCCGGCGAGCTGACGCCGGGCGGCGCCACGTGCGCGCAGCAGCGCGGTCTGGGGACGACGGTCCTCGTGCAGCAGGGCGGCGACCAGCACCAGCGCGTACCCGCCGAGCACCAGGATGAGCAGCAGCGGGGTGGCCAGCGCGGAGCGTCCCACCAGGTCGGCGCGGGCGATCCGGTCGAGCAGTTGGTCCATCTTCGTCAGCGTCTGGGCGGAGCTGCCCAGTTGGGCGGCGTCGGGCACCGCCGTCGCGGCGGCGTTCACGGCGGCACGCACCGCGGGCAGGTCACCGGCGTCGACGCCGCCGAGGTCCGGTTCGGCCAGCCAGGACGCCGTGACCGAGCCCGGGAAGGCGGTCGCGAAGTCGGCCGGGTCCAGCGCGAACGGCCCGTACGAGGTGGCCGACCCGGCGCTGCCCGTACCCACACCGGGGGCCAGCAGCCAGTACGCCTCGGTCGGGTCGCGGGGCCGCCAGGTGCCGGCGAGCACCATTTCGCTTGCCTTCTCGGTGGAGCGGTCCCGCAGGGGGATCCGCTCGCCGGTGGTCAGGCCGAGTGTCGTGGCGACCCGTTCCGGCAGACTCACCTGCACGGGTTTCGCTCCGGGACGCGGCCACGCTCCGTTGGTCAGCTCGGCGTGCGCGGCCAGGTCGTCGAGGGTGGCCAGGTTCGCGAAGATCGGCTCGTCGCCCGTGCGCGGCACCGAGCCGAGGTCGCCGGTCAGCTCCCGGCCGGTGCCGTATCGGGCCCCGGCGACGGTGACCGGCACCCCGGCGAGCCCGTCGGCGAACTGGGCTCGTGCCGCCTGGTCGCGCTTGGCGAACTCTGCGGCGTCGCGACCACCGGCGCCGCTGATCAGCAGACCGCGTTCCTCGGCCGGCGACGCGGCGACAAGCGCCCGCTGCCCGGCGTCCACCGCCCGGCGGTTGTAGTCGGACAGGCCGGTGACCAACGCGACCGCCACCAGAGCGGCGATCACCGCGGCAACCAGCAGACCCCGCGCCTCGCGGGCCCGCCTCCACACCAGCTTCATCCGACGCCTCCCCTGGCCCTGGCGGGCCGACGACCTTCAAGACAGGTCACCTACGGGGAAAGGTTCGCGCCCGTTACATGATCGTTATTACGAGTACGACAGGTGCGGTCACGTTCCGCGGCGGGCCGTCCGTACCGCGAACACGACAGCGCCCACGACGAGCAGCACGCCGATGAGCTGGAGGCCCGGCGAGTCGTCGGCTCCGCCGTACGCGACCGCGGCCACGCCGAGGGCGACGGCGAGGGTGGCGATGACGTACCTCATGGGGTGTCCTCCTCGACCCACTCCAGCAGGTCTCCGGGCTGGCAGTCGAGCACCCGGCACATCGCTTCCAGGGTGCTGAAGCGGACGGCCTTGGCGCGGCCGTTCTTCAGCACCGCCACGTTCGCGGGGGTGAGCCCGACGCGCTCGGCGAACTCACCGACGCTCATCTTGCGCTTGGCCAACTCGACGTCGATGCGGACGATGATGGGCATCAGATCACCGCCTCCATGTCGGTCCGCAGCGTGGTGGCCTGCCGCAGCAGCGCCCGCATCACCACCATCAGCAGCCCGAGCACCGTGACGCCCATCGTCAACAGGAACAGCAGGATCGGGCCACCCGGGTCGTCGGCGTTGAAGCCGACGTAGAGGAAGACGCCCACGAGCACCGCCCACCCCGCGCCGATGGCCCACACGATCAGATCGACCCACTTCAGGGACGCCTCGGTGAAGATGCGGTCGTCCCTGACCAGGCTGAGCAACTTCCAGGTGGACACGATCACCACCTGGACGCACAGCACCCAGAAGACCGTCACGGCGGTCAACGGCCACCGGAGGTAGGCGTGCTCGGGCGACTCCTGCGCCATGTGCGCGAACTGCCCCGGCAGCGAGAACGACTGGAACCCGACCAGGACCACGAACAGCACCACGAGAAAGACTCGGAGAGCGGCTACCGCTCGACGTTCAACAAACATGTATTGAGTCTCGCTCGTTACCTATCGAAAGTCAATCGGTTGTCGGCGCGACTGCCGAGCCCAACTTCGCCTAGGGTTCATCCGTGAGCATCGGGAAGACACCCGCCAGCGTGCGGCTCAGCAAGGTCAAGCGTCCGGGTGGGGTCTTATGGTTCGATCTCCAGCGGCTCGCGCAGGACGACGCGGGAACGTGGCTGCGGGGTCCGGTCGGTTCACCGTGGGGCACTCCGAGCGACAGTGGCAGGTTGCCCGTGCCGACAGTGGTGCTGCTGGCCGCGGACCGCCCGTGGGTGGCCTGGTGGGTCGAAGACCCCGCCGACAGGCGGCTGGAGATCGACGTGTGCCTTCCACCAGAGACCGTCGAAGCGGGTTGGCGGTATGTCGATCTTGAGCTGGATCCGGTGCGTCACGAGGCCGACGGACGTGTGGAGATCGAGGACTGGGACGAGTTCGAACAGGCGCGCCGGAACGGCTGGATGACGTCGGACGACGCGACGCTTGCGCAGACCACGGCCGAGCGCTGCGCGGAGGTGCTTCGGCAGGGGACAGAGCCCTGGCTTGGGCGCGGATGGGACATGCTCCGTCAGACGGCGTAGCAAGGCGCTGTCCGGCACTGCGAGGATGCTGACGTGGCGCAGATCGGGAGAACACTTCACGGCAAGCTGGTACGTGACCGCATTCCCGAGATCATCGCGGGCAACGGCCGGGTCCCGAAGTTTCGCGTCCTTCCTCGGGAGCGGCTCCTGCCGGCCCTTGTCGCCAAGTTGCACGAGGAAGCCGAGGAACTTGGGGCAGCCGGCCAGGAGGACGTCCTCGGTGAGCTCGCCGACGTCCAGGGGACAAGCCGTACCGCCCCGACAGCGGCGGCCGTTCGGCGAAAGAGCGAGAAGAGCCCGGCACGGATGCTTCCGGGGTTGGCCACGTCGCAGCACGGCGCTCAGCGTGCTTTCGTTCATTGGGCTTGCGCGCTCGTCGAGTGGTGATGGTGCGACGGATCGCGGTGCCGGCTGCTCACGTCCGCCGGTGGTAGTGGTTGCGGCGCGGCAGTTGGTCGGGGTCGAGCCAGGCCGGAGGCACGAATTCCGGGTGGCCGTCAGCGCCGAGGCGGACCGCCCAGTCGCTCCGGTGGACGTGCCGGTGGTGGTGGCCGCAGAGCAGGACCGCGTTGTCGAGGCTGGTCGGGCCGCCGTCGGCCCAGTGCCGGATGTGGTGGGCGGCGCACCAGCGGGGTGGCCGGTCGCAGCCCGGGAAGGCGCAGCCGCCGTCGCGCAGGACCAGTGCTCGACGCAGCGCGCCGGTGACGAGCCGGCGCTGTCGGCCCACGTCGAGGACCTGGCCGGCGCCGCCGAGCACGGCGGGCAGGACGGCGGCATCACAGGCGAGCCGGCGCACCGCGTCCGCTGTGAGCCGCAGGCCGACGTCGAGCACGCCGGCCCCCAACTGCCGGGTCAGCCCGTCGTAGCTTGTGGTGACCACGACATGGGCCGGATCGCCGCCGTTCTCGGGTAGCTCACCGGTACGCAGGGCGAGCCGGCACACGTCCGCGAGGGCGTCGTGGCGACGCTGCCCGGCGCAGCGGGTGTCGTCGGTGCCGGAGGGTGCGCTGAGTGGGTCGATGACGGCGCGCAGCAGCGCGGCGGCTTCCGCGTCCAGGGTGCCGGTGAGCCGTAGCCGCCCGCCTGCCTGCTCGGAGATGGTGACGTGCCGGTCGCGGGCCGCTCGGGCATCGTCGGCGGCGAGGGCCGCCGCGGCGGCGGCGTCGGCGAGGTCGGGGGCGGCGTGGTCGAGGATCCGGGCACCCATTCTGCGCAGCACCGAGGGCTCGAACTGCCCGGCCCACTCCACCAGCACGCCGACGGCCCCGTCGGCGACCTCGACACCCGCCGAGGTCGACACGGTGGCGGCCGTGTCGGCGATGACGCGGGCCTGCTCCACGGTGACCACCCCGTCGGCGAGGGCGGCCCGCACGCCAGGCGGGGCCACGTCGAGCGTGGCGGCGAGGCCGACCAGGCGGCGCGCCGCAGAGACGTCGAGGCGCAGGCGGTCGCGCAGCCACACAGCCGTCGAGGACGCGCCCTGCGCGACCGCGGTCCCCCGACCATCCAGCTCGCGCACCGCCGCCAACTGCACGGCCGCAAGTCGCTGCTGGAGCCGGTGCGTGGTGTCGAGCACCGCGATCAGATCGTGCTCGGAGAGCGCCCACGGGGCAGCGTCGGCGCAGCTCGCCACCGCACTCTCCGCCCGCGCCAACTCATCGATCACACCCAAATTTTAGAACAGGTGTACGACACTTTCGGCCCCCAGCGCCGCTTTCCGAAGATGGCCCGCCAGACAGCCAACGCGACCAGAATCGATGGCCCTTGAGCGGCACCCCGAGGGATCATTCGGCGTGACCGATGCCGCTGCAATGTTGAGAATCGCGGATCTGCGCCGAGCCTGTTCGATGCTGCTGGACGCGGCGGAGAGCAGATTCGGCCCGCACATCCCGCTGTCCCAGTTCCGCGTCGACCACTACTGGAACATCGATCTTCGTGCGGCATTCGAGATGACTCCGCAGCTGGAACTGGCGATCGACTGCGGGCAGAGCAGCGACGATCTCGCAGAGCTGATCGGCATCGTGCAGCGAGGTCCGGAGGACCTCCTGTCGCTGTGGCACGACCTCCAGCACGTGAGCGGGCTCCTGCGGCTGCTGGCGTACCTCGACCTGCCGGACGCCCCCGAGGCTCCCGGCAACTAGCGGAGAGAGAGTCAGGCGCTCTCGTCGGGGGTGCGCTTGGCGCGGCTGGGCTGCACGCGCTTGGGTTCGCCGGGCATCTTGGGGTGGTCTGGCGGGTACGGCAGGTCGCCCTGGCCGGCGGAGGCGTCGCGCTCGGCCCACTCCAGCAGGGGCGTGATGTCCCACGGGGCGTCGTCGATGCCGGCGTGCGGGTCGCCCTGCTCGGCGAGCCGGGCCGGGACGCTGCGCAGGTCGAAGTCGTCCGGGTCGACGTCGGGCAGCTCGTCCCAGGTGACCGGTGTGGAGACGGTCGCCCGCGCGTTGGCCCGCAACGAGTAGGCGCAGGCGATCGTGCGGTCGCGGGCCATCTGGTTGTAGTCGACGAACACCCGGCTGCCGCGCTCCTCCTTCCACCAGGCGGTTGTCACCAGGTCAGGGTTGCGGCGTTCCACCTCCCGGGCCAGCGCGATGGTGGCCCGGCGCACCTCGGTGAACGTCCAGCGGGGTTGGATGCGCAGGTAGACGTGCACACCGCGACCGCCGGAGGTCTTCGGCCAGCCGGTGGCGCCCAGCTCGTCGAGGACAGCGCGGACCTGCCCGGCGGCCCGCGCCGCGTCGGCGAAGTCGGTGCCTGGTTGCGGGTCGAGGTCGATGCGCAGCTCGTCGGGGCGGTCCACGTCGGTGGCGCGCACCGGCCACGGGTGGAACACGATCGTGCCCATCTGCGCCGCCCAGGCCACGTGCGCCAGGTCGGCCGGGCACAGCTCGGCGGCGCTGCGACCGCTCGGGAAGGTGATCTGGGCGGTCGTCACCCAGGGCGGCACGCCACGGGTGGGCACACGCTTCTGGAAGAACGCCTCACCCTCGACGCCCTCGGGGAAGCGTTGCAGCGTGGTGGGCCGGTCCCGCAGGGCGCGCATGATGCCGTCGCCGACCGCGAGGTAGTAGTGGAAGACGTCCGCCTTGGTGAACCCCCGCTGCGGGAAGATCACCCGGTCCGGACTGCTCAGCCGTACGCTGCGCCCGGCCACCTCGACCTCGGCGACCGCTGCCTTGGTGCCACCCATCCCGCGACCTTATGCCACGCCCCCGACGTTCGACGTACCGTTGACGGGTGAGTCTTGACGACAACAACCTGCCCAAGACCGAGGACGAGTGGCGTGTCCGCCTGAGCCCCGAGGAGTTCCACGTCCTGCGGGAGGCGGGGACCGAGCGCCCGTGGGTCGGCGAGTACGTGGACACCAAGACCCAGGGGGTCTACCACTGTCGCGCCTGCGGCCTGGAACTCTTCTCCAGCGACACGAAGTTCGACTCGCACTGCGGGTGGCCGAGCTTCGACGACGCCATTCCGGGCCGGGTCAAGGAGATCGAGGACCGCAGCCTCGGCATGGCCCGTACGGAGATCCGCTGCGCCCGCTGCGACAGCCACCTCGGGCACGTGTTCCACGGCGAGGGCTTCACTCCTAAGGACACCCGGCACTGCGTCAACTCGATCTCCGTCCGGCTGGAGCCGCGCTGATCTGAGCCGCGTACCCCTGGAGCAGCTCGACCTCGGCGGTCCGGGACCGCTCGATCCGCCGGGCCAGGTCGCGGACCCGCTCGTTGCGACCGACGTCGACCTGGGCCCGGGCCAGGTCGGCGGCGGCCCGCTGGTGCTCGGCGAGCACCTCGCGCAGCACCCGGTCGACGTCGGCGTCCCCGGCGGCCCGCAGCCGGTCGAGCGCGGTGTCGTCGCCGTGCCCGGCGTGGTCGTGCCCGGCCGTGCCGGTGCCCGGCCCGGCCGTGGGCAGCCAGCCGCTCATCGCCGACAGCTCGTCGGCCTCGGTCGCCTCGACGGCGGCGGCCAGGGTGCGCAGCGCGTCGTCGTGCAGTCGGTCCCGGGCCAGCCGGACGATCTGCAGGGTGCGTTCGCCGTGTCCGACCATCGTGCGCAGGAACACCACGTCGATGCCGCTCAGCTCGGCGCCGGCCGGCGCGGACCCGACCGCCGAAGACCCGGCCGACGCGGCCGGGGACGTGGGAGCCGACGCGGTCGGGGACGGCCCGGCGCAGGCGGCGAGCAGCGACGCGGCGACCAGCCACGACAGCAGGTGTACGCGGGGCATGCCGAGGCTCCGATCATCCGACGAGACGGCGACACGGGTGCGGCCGGGGCCGCACCCGTGCGGTCAGACCTGCTGCCAGAGCGCAGGCACGTTCGGGGGCTCCCAGCCGGGGATCGCCGTGTGGGCCTGCCGGCAGCGGTACGTCAGTCCGCCGTAGGTGACCTGGTCGCCGACCTGGTACGCCCGTCCGCTGGTCCAACTGCCGCCCGTGGGGGGCGGGGTCGTCGGCGCGGTGGTCGGGCTGGTGGTGGGCCGGGGCGTGGGCGAGGTGGTCGGCGTGGGGGTGGGCGTGGACCCGCCGCCGCCGATCTGCACGTCCATGCAGGAGTAGAAGGCGTTAGCGGTGTCGGAGATGTTCCAGACCGCGAGGATCTTCTGCCGGCCGGAGAAGCCGCCCAGGTTGACCGTGTGCGAGACCGTCGCGCCCGGCTGCTGCCCGTTGCCGTTGACCACGCCGACGCGGGTGTTGCCGATCCAGTACTCCCAGTTGCTGGTGGCGTGCCTGGCGGTGTTGACCCAGGTGAAGGTCAGCGAACTGCCGACCGACGTGGCGGGCCAGCCCCGGCTGTCGTCGTTGAGGACGGCGAACTGGGCGATTCCGGCGTTGCAGCTGCGCAGGCCCTTGGGCCCCTCCACGCTCTGCGGCTCGTACCTGATCTGTCCGCAGTCGGGCACCCGGCCCTGCGCGCAGAGCGCCTGGCGGCTGGGCGGGGCGGAGACGTAGCCGTGCGCCTGGGCGGGCGCGGCGACGGTGAGGGTGGCGGCGACAGCGCCCGCCGCCACCAGCGGGACGGTGATTCTTCGACGCATGGGGGCAGCTCCTTCTCCAGGTGCGGTGAGGTGCCCTCAAGGTAATTTAAACTTTATTAACAGTAAAGAGCGCCATCGATAAATCCATCGATGGTGACGACTTCACTCCTCAGAGTCGCAGCAGGCTGCCGCGGTCGTCGACATCGTCGGCCGTCTCGTCGTCGAGCCAGACCCCGCCGCTGGCGAGATAGCGGAACCGATACTCCCCCGGGCCGAGCTTCACGGTCACCGTCCGGGTGCCGTCGCGGCGGGCCACCAGCTCGTGCAGCCCGGGCTCCCAGTCGTTGAAGGAGCCCACCACGCTCACCGGACCGGGCGGGGCGTCCCGGGGTAGACAGAAGGTCACCCGGGTCTGGCTGCCGAAGAGCTTGTTGCGTTTGATCATGGCGATCCTCCGGGGTCACGGCGGTCCACCCGGCCTAACGGACGACACGCCGGAGCCGACACGCCGCCAAGCCCCGCCGACTGGCGGCAATTCGCCCACCACCGCCCCAACCTCGGGCACCCTGGTGGCACATGTCCTGATACGGGGGGTTTTCCGTGGCAACCTGCGAGGTCTGCGGCAACGACTACTGGATGGCGTTCGAGGTGCACACCGTCAGCGGCGACGTGCACACATTCGACTCCTTCGAGTGCGCGATCCACCGCATGGCACCCATCTGCGAACACTGTCAGATCAAGATCGTCGGGCACGGCGTGGAGGTCAACGGCCGGTTCTTCTGCTGCGGGCACTGCGCCCGCGCGGTCGAGGGCGCCGAGGGCGCCGAGATCCGAGACGCCGTGGGCGCGCGCCCCGCCTGAGCGAAACCCCTGCGGTACGGTCGTCCCCATGCGGTCGTTCCTTCGGAGCGCATCCGTGTCCACCTCTCGTACCGCGCGCCCGGCCGCCCCGGCGCCGGCCGTCCACCGGGCCCGCACGGGCCTCATCCAGATCAGCGTCACCGGAGTCCTCTGGGGCACCACAGGCGTGGCGGTGCAACTCCTCCGCGAGAGCACCGGGCTCAGCCCGGTGAGCATCGGCTTCCACCGGCTGGCGATCGCCGCGCTCGTCCTGCTGGCGTGCACCGCCGGCCGGTTGGGCGCGCTCCTGGCCGCCCTGCGCGCCACACCCGTACCGCTGCTGCTCACAGGCGTCGGCCTCGGGCTCTACCAGGCGCTCTACTTCGCCGCCGTGGTGCTCGCCGGGGTCAGCGTGGCCACCGTCGTGAGCCTGGGCCTGGCCCCGGTGCTCGCCGCGACCTGGGAGTCGCTGCGGGCCCGCCGGCTCCCCGACCCGGTGCGCCTCGGCACCCTGGTCACCGCCGTGGCCGGGCTCGCCCTGATCACCGGGGCCACCGCCGAGCCCACGACTGCCGCGCCGGCCCCGCTGCTGGGCCTGCTCGCGGCCGCCGGGTCCGGCCTCGGGTACGCGGTGACGACCCTGATCAGCCGCCAGGTGTCGCAGCACACCGCGCCGATGACGCTGACCACCATCTCCACGGTGGTCGGCGCGCTGACCCTGGCGCCGATGGCAGTGGTCTCCGGCGTCGCCGTCGACGTACGCCTCGACACCCTGGCGCTGCTGCTGCACCTCGGCGTCGTCACCACCGCCGTGGCGTACGCGCTGTTCTACGCCGGGCTGCGGACGACCGCCGGCAGCGTCGCGGCCGTGCTGACCCTGCTCGAACCGCTGACGGCGGCCGCGCTGGCCGTGGCGCTGCTGCACGAGCCGCTCCCGCTGCCGGTGCTCGTCGGCGGCGCGTTGCTGCTCACCGCCGTGGCTGCGACATACCTCGCACCCGACCGGGCAGATACCGCGTGAACCCCCCGGCCTAGGATCGGTGCGTGCCCCAGCAGACCACCGAGGTCCGGGCGGCCGGGTTCGCCGACCTGGACGCCCGCACCTTCCACGACCTGCTCAAGCTGCGCATCGACGTGTTCGTGGTGGAGCAGAACTGCCCCTACCCGGAACTCGACGGGCGGGATGTGGAGCCAGGCACCCGGCATCTCTGGTTGACCGACGGCGGCGCGCCGCTGGCGTACCTGCGGATCCTGGCCGACCCCGACGGCGTCGCCCGGATCGGTCGGGTGGTGGTGGCAACGGCGGCGCGCGGCGGCGGGCACGCCGGCCGGCTGATGACGGCGGCGTTGGATCTGGTCGGCGACCGGCCCTGCGTGCTGGAGGCCCAGTCACACCTGGTCGGTCTCTACGCCAGGCACGGCTTCGCGGTGAGCGGCCCGGAGTACGTCGAGGACGGCATCCCGCACACCCCGATGCGCCGCACCGCGGGGCCGCGCCGACGACTCCGACCATTGACGTCTGACGATCGGCCTGGCATCGTTCCGGGTGGAGCCAGCGCGAGAGCAACGCAGTAGGCACGGGAGTGGGCAACTCCCGGCCGTCCGGGTGTCGTCGTCCGACCTCATCCCCCCGGGGGCTCCATGTCCAGTCTCGCCCGATCACCACGCGTGCGCCGGCCACTCGCCATCGCGGCGGCCGCCACGCTCCTGCTGACCACCGCGCTGAGCGTCGCGCTGGTCCAGCCCGCCTCCGCGCACGGCTCGGTCGTCGACCCGGCCTCGCGCAGCTACAGCTGCTGGCAACGCTGGGGCAGTGAATTCCAGAATCCCCGGATGGCCACCGAGGACCCGATGTGCTGGCAGGCCTGGCAGGCCGACCCGCAGGCCATGTGGAACTGGAACGGCCTGTTCCGCGAGGGTGTGGCCGGTAACCACCAGGCCGCCGTCCCCAACGGCCAGCTGTGCAGCGGCGGGCACACCCAGAACGGTCGCTACAACGCGCTGGACACCGTCGGCGCGTGGAAGGCCACCCCGGTGTCGAACAACTTCCGGCTGCGCTTCTTCGACCAGGCGAGCCACGGCGCCGACTACATCCGGGTGTACGTGACCAAGCAGGGCTTCAACTCGTCGACCGAGGCGCTCGGCTGGGACGACCTGGAACTGGCCGGCCAGATCGGCAACACCCCGGCGTCGCAGTGGGACCGGGACACCGGTGGCGTCTCCATCCAGATCCCGGTCAGCGCGCCGGGCCGCACCGGGCGGCACATGGTCTACACCGTCTGGCAGGCAAGCCACCTGGACCAGTCGTACTACCTGTGCAGTGACGTGGACTTCTCCGGCGGCACGAGCACCCCGCCGCCCACCACTCCCCCGCCCACCACGCCGCCGCCGACGACCCCGCCGCCGACGACCCCGCCGCCCACCACTCCCCCGCCCACGACCCCGCCGCCGAGCACGCCTCCGCCGAGCACTCCCGTGCCGGCCGGCGCCTGCTACGCGACGTACGAGATCACCGGCCAGTGGGCCGGCGGCTTCCAGGCCGAGGTGAAGGTGACCGCGGGCGCCAACTCGCCGACCCAGAGCTGGTCGGTGAGTTGGAACTACAACAACGGCCAAAAGGTCGCGTCCGCGTGGAGCGCCGATCTCACCACCAACGGCACGCTCGTCACCGCACGCAACGTGAACTACAACGGCGCCCTGGCCGGCGGAGCGAGCACCACGTTCGGTTTCCTCGGCTCGTGGACCGGTAGCAACCCCGTTCCCCTGGTCTCCTGTACGAAGACCAGTTGATCCCCGTCCGGCGCCGCACCCGGGCGGGGGCGCGGCGCCGGCCGGCGGGGATCAGCCAGCCGGCCGGGATCAGACCAGGCAGTTGACGATCTCGGCGACCGAGCGGCGGCGGCCCGTGTAGAACGGGACCTCCTCGCGGACATGCCGCCGGGCGCCGGAGGCGCGCAGGTCCCGCATCAGGTCGACGATCCGGTGCAGCTCGTCGGCCTCGAACGCGAGCATCCACTCGTAGTCGCCGAGCGCGAACGAGGCGACCGTGTTTGCGCGTACGTCGGGGTAGCCGCGGGCCATCTTGCCGTGCTCGGCGAGCATCTCGCGCCGCTCGGCATCGGGCAGCAGGTACCACTCGTAGGAGCGCACGAACGGGTAGACGCACAGGTAGGGGCGGGCCTCCTCGCCGGCCAGGAACGCCGGGATGTGGCTCTTGTTGAACTCCGCCGGCCGGTGCAGCGCCATCTGCGACCAGACCGGGGTCAACGCCCGACCCAGCGTGGTGCGACGGAACCGCAGGTACGCGTCCTGTAGCGCGTCGCTGGACGCGGAGTGCCACCAGATCATCACGTCCGCGTCGGCGCGCAGCCCGGACACGTCGTACACGCCCCGGATGACCACGTCCTTGCCGGCCAACTCCTCGAAGAGGGACTCGACCTCGCCCGTGACGTTGTCCCGCAGCGACGGCAGTGGGGCGCTGGCCCGGAACACCGACCACATCGTGTAGCGGATGCTGTCGTTCAGCTCCCGCAACCGGGCCGCGTTGGTCTGCTCGGTCATCTCGCCGATCCTCCCAGTGCTGTGATGATCTCGTCGGCTGCCGTCTCGCCGGAGCGGACGCAGACCGGTATGCCGACACCGTCGTAGCCGGCGCCGGCCAGGACCAGTGTGGGATGCGCCGCCCGCAGCGCCGCGCGCGCGGCACTCACCCGGTCGGCGTGCCCCGGGGCGTACTGGGGCAGCGCGCCGCCCCACCGCTGCACGTGCCCGTCGACCGGGGCGGGCAGCGGGGCGCCGAGCACCGCCGACAGCTCCCGGTGCACGGTCGCGGCCAGGTCCGCGTCGGGGCGCTGCAGGTGCGCCTCCTCGCCGTAGCGGCCCACCGAGGCGCGCACCAGTGCCAGCCCGTCCGGCCGACGCAGGTGCCCCCACTTCGTGGTGAAGAACGTGGCCGCCTTGATCAACAGCCCCTCGGTGCTGGGCACCAGGAAGCCGGACAGCTCGGGCAGCAGCGGCTCCGGCAACGCCAGGGTGACAAGCGCGACGCTCGCGTAGTCCAGCTCACCCACGGCCGCGGCGGCCACCGGGGCCGGGCCGGCGAGCAGCCGGGCCGCCGGCCGGGCCGGCACCGCAAGCACCACGGCGTCCACGTCGACAACGTCCGGAGCGCGGGTCGGGCCGACAGTGAGCCGCCAACCCGTGCCGGTCGGGGTCACCTCGCGCACGGCGGCGTCCCGGCGTACCGTCGCGCCGCTCGCCCTCACCGCCGCCTCGACCAGGGTGCTCAACCCGCCGACCAGGGTGCCGAAGACCGGGGCGCCCGGAGCGCGCGGCGCGGCGGCCTGCGCCGCCCGGACCGCGCCGACCAGGGTGTGCTCCACCCGGGCCGTGCGAGCCAGCGCCGGCATCGTGGTGACCAGGGACAGGTCGTCGGCGCGGCCCGCGTACACGCCACCCAGCATGGGGTCGACCAGCCGGTCGACGACCTCGTCGCCGAACCGGGACCGGACCAGCGCGCCCACCGAGACGTCCGCGTCCGGCCCGACCAGCGGCCGACCGTCGTCGGTGTCGGCGTCCGCGGCCGGGCGCGCGACAGTCGCCACCCGCTCCAGATCCCCGGGTACGCCCACAAGCGTCCCGCCCGGGATGGGGCGCAGCCCTCCGTCGACGACAAGCGCGGCCTGCCCGACGGTGGGGTGCACGATCCTGTCGGCCAGCCCGAGCCGGTGCGCCAACGCCACCGCAGCGCTCTGCGCCCCGGTCGGATCGCGCATCAGGAACGACTCGGCGCCGAACTCCACAGGCGCACCTGCCAACGTCCCGGTACGCAGCTTGCCGCCCACCGCGCCGGACTGCTCGTACACAGTGATCTCGGTGCCCTCCGGCGCGCGGTCGCGCAGCCGGACCGCGGCGGCCAGCCCGGCGATTCCGCCGCCGACCACCGCCACCCGCCAGGGCTGCCGCATCGCCGTGTCAGCCCTGGTCGGCCCGGCGGCTGGAGACCTCGTGCACAAGCGCTACCACCCGGGTCAGCACGTCCGGGTCGGTCTCCGGCAGCACACCGTGGCCGAGGTTGAACACGTGCCCGGGAGCCGCCCGCCCCTGTTCCAGGATCCGGCGCACCTCGGCCTCCACCACCGGCCACGGCGCGAGCAGCACTGTCGGGTCCAGGTTGCCCTGCACCGCCTTGTCCGGGCCGATCCGGTGCGTGGCCACGTCCAGCGGCGTACGCCAGTCGACACCGACCACGTCCGCGCCGGCCTCGCCCATCGCGCCGAGCAGCTCGGCGGTGCCCACCCCGAAGTGGATGCGCGGCACGCCTGCGTCAGCCAGCCCGCTCAGCACGGCCGTCGAGTGCGGCAGCACATAGCGGCGGTAGTCGGCCTCGGAGAGCGCGCCGGCCCACGAGTCGAACAGTTGCACGGCGGACACGCCCGCCTCGATCTGCACCCGCAGGAACGCCAGCGTCACCTCGGCCAGCCGGCCGCAGAGCGCGTGCCACAGCTCGGGATCGCCGTACATCAGGGCCTTGGTCTTCGCGTGGGTCCGCGACGGGCCGCCCTCGAGCAGGTAGCTGGCCAGGGTGAACGGCGCGCCGGCGAAGCCGATCAGCGGGGTGTCGCCCAGCTCGACCACCAGCTGACGGACGGCCTCGTCCACGTACGAGACGTCGTCGCGGCCGATGAGGCGGATCCGCTCGACGTCGGCGGCGGTACGGATCGGCTCGGCCACCACCGGACCGGTGCCCGGCACGATGTCCAGGTCGATCCCGGCCGCGGCGACCGGCACCACGATGTCGCTGAACAGGATGGCGGCGTCGACCCCGTGCCGGCGCACCGGCTGGAGGGTGATCTCGGTGACCAGCTCCGGGCGACGGCAGGACTCCAGCATCGGCACGCTGGCCCTGATCTCCCGGTACTCCGGCAGTGAGCGGCCAGCCTGGCGCATGAACCAGACCGGGGTGTGCGGGCCGGGGCGACGCCGACAGGCCCGGATGAAGGGCGAGTCGGCCGGGCCGCCGGGGCGCGGGTGTCCGTCTCGGGCGGCAGTGCCCGTGGTGTCCGTGGTCATCGCCGCAATCGTGCCACGCCGCCCGACCCCAGGCCGCCGGGGGTGAACGGAAGGGGACGCACCTAACGTCCGTCGCGCTCCGGGGCGGTCGGGGTACGTGTCGGCGCGCCGTCGAAGCCTGTGGACCGACGGCGGCATAGGCTGCCGACATGGCCCTCCCGATCGCGCTCCCGGAGACCTTCGCCCGCGCGGTCGCCGGGC
Organism: Micromonospora sp. DT43; assembly: GCF_049841645.1. Taxonomy (NCBI): domain Bacteria; kingdom Bacillati; phylum Actinomycetota; class Actinomycetes; order Micromonosporales; family Micromonosporaceae; genus Micromonospora; species Micromonospora sp. DT43. The sequence continues at coordinate 77,892 of NZ_JBNCKR010000009.1, forward strand.
TGCGGTCGCCGGCGCCCCGATCGGAGATCACCCTCGAGGAGGTCGGCGCTCCCCAGCGGCTCGCACCGTTCACGTTCGCGCTCTCCGCGACCGTGCTGCGCGACGGCGACGAGGTGGCCACCGGCCGGCTGATCCTGCTGCACGACCCCGCCGGGCACGAGGCCTGGCAGGGGACGCTGCGACTGGTCACCTACGTGACGGCCGAGTTGGAGGTCGACCTCGCCGCCGACCCGCTGCTCCCCGGCGTCGGCTGGACGTGGCTGACCGACGCCCTGGACACCCAGGACGCCGGTCATCGAGCGATCGGCGGAACTGTCACCCAGACCATGTCGACCCGGTTCGGTGACCTGGCCGGCCCACCGACGGCCGGCGACATCGAGATCCGCGCCTCCTGGACACCCGTCGACGACGACCTCGCGCCCCACCTGCTCGGCTGGTGCGCCCTGCTCGCCTCGACGGCCGGCCTGCCCCCACCCGGGGTCACCGCCCTGGCCGACCGCCGTCCGGCCGCCACCGCCTGACACCTCGGCGGCGGCCGGCACGGTCGCCAGCGGATCAGAGGTAGTTCTCCGCCTCGTCGCACACCTTGTCGAGGCCCTTCATCGCCGTGTTGTACGCGCTCCTGTTCCCGGCCGCCGCCGCACCCAGCGCGGTGGTCAGCTTGTCCAGGCAGCTCGCGATGACCTTCTTCTGCCGGGCCTGCTCATCGCGGTCGTTGCGGGTGCCGGTCAGGTCCTGCTCGGTGTTGTCGAGCTTGTCCTGCATGGCCTGCAGATCGGTCTTGAGCTTCCCGATCTCGGTGGTGTTGGCCGCGATGGTTCCGTCGCGCTGGTTGACCTGAGCGGTGAGGCGCTTCTCGGTCCGGTTCAGCTCGTTGTTCTTGGTCACGAACAGACCGGTCATCACCCCGCTGACCACGAAGAGCAGCGCGGCCACCAGGGCGAGCACCAGCACCGCGCGACCGCGCCGTGGAGCCGGGGCGGCACCGTAGGGCGGCATCCCGGGCGGGCCCGACATCGGCTGGCCGTACGCCGGACCGGACACCGGCGGCGCGGACATCGGCTGGCCGTACGCCGGACCGGAGACCGGCGGCGCGGACATCGGCTGGCCGGCGTACGGCGGGGCGCTGGCCGGGTAGCCGGACGTCGGCGGGGCGCCGTACTGCGGCTGCGCGGGCGCGGGCGTACCGTACTGCGGCTGCGCGGGCGCGGGCGTACCGTACTGCGGCGCGGCGTGGCCCGGCGCGTACTGCTGCGGCGCAAGCTGCCCGGCCGGGTACTGCACGGTCGGATCGGCGCCGGCCGCGTGCGGCACGGTCGGGTCGTTGCCGGCCGCGTGCCGCACCGTCGCGTCGGGGTCGGGCGAGCCGGCCGGCGGCGTCGGGGTGGCGGGCGGGAGACCCTCCGGCCCGGTCGGTGGCTGGGACATTTCTTCCTCCAGGTGAGCAGGCCCTCCGCCGGTAGGCGCGACGGACCGGATGCAGCGGTGGGGTCGTCGTCCGAGGCCGAGGACCCGGACGGGTCGGGGACGGCCGGGGAGGCCGTCGGTGGCGCGGGCGGCCGGGGGAGGCCGTGGGTGGCGCGGACGGCCGAGAGGGCCGTCGGTGGTGCGAGCGGCCGGGGCCGCGGATCAGCAGATCTTGAAACCGTCGCAGGCGATCTTGATTGGGATGGCGAGCCCGATGCCCTCGGCGTCACGCGCCTTGGCGGTGGCGATGCCGACCACCTGCTTGCTGCCGTTGATCACCGGGCCGCCGGAGTTGCCGGGGTTGATCGGGGCGTCGAACTGGATGGCCGGTCCGGAGCCGCCCTGCGCGGCGCGCAACGCGCTCACCACACCGGTGGTGACGCTGTCCTCCAGGCCGAGCGGAGCACCGACGACGATGATCTGCTGCCCGGACTTCACGGCTGTGGGCGCGGTGACCAGGCCGGTGAACTTGCCGGTCGCCCGCAGGTGCGCCACGTCGTTTGCCTTGTCGACCTTGACGATGGTGGCCGGGAAGCGCTGGTCCGTACGCTCCAGGAAGACCTGCCGGCCGCCGCTCTCCCACACCGACTCGACGACGTGGAAGTTGGTGAACAGGTTGGTGCCACCGCCGGCCGCCGGCTTGCCCACCGCGAACGCGGTACCGGTGAACTGGCCGGCCCGCACCCGGAAGACGCTGGGCAGCACGGCGCTGGCCACCGCCTCGGGGTTGAATGCCGCCCCGGCCTGCTTCTCCAGCGCGTCCGTGCGTTGTTCCAGGCCGTCGAGACGGGTGCCGTCGGCGTCCTGGGCCTGGGCAAGCCGGCGGTCGGTCGCGGCGAGTCGGTCGCCGAGCCGGTCGAGCTGGTACGCCTGCAGGCCGGCCACGACGGCAAGCGCGACGACGAGCAGCGTGGCGAGCACGACGGGCCACCGACGTCGGGTGGGTCGCGCGGGCGGGGTGACGCCCGGCCAGCCGAGCTGACCGGGCTGGCCGGGGTGACCCGCGGTGGCGAACGGAGACGCGCTGGCCAGGTCACCGGCGGGCGGGTAGCCGCCGGCGCCGTAGGACGTGGGAGCGCCCGGGGTGTACGCGCCGTGCGGCGCCGGCCCCGCCGCGTATGGCGCTGACCCCGCCGCGTACGGCGCGGCAGTGCCGTGAGCAGCCGCCGTGGCCGGCGCGGCGGTCATGCCCGGTGCGGCGGCGGTGCCCGGTGCGTACGGGCCAGCGGGCACGGGCCCCTGGGGCGCCGCGCCCCACTGGCCGGCGTTCGGCGGCGCCACCCAGCCGGTACGGGGTGCCGGGACGGCGGCGGAGGGCTCGGCGCTCTGACCGGGTGCCCCGGACCAGGTGGCACCGGCCTCCGGGTGTGGTTCGATGCGCGGCGGCAGAGGACCCGGTCGATCGGGGACCTGTCCGCTCACGTCGTCAGGCTCGGCGCCCATTGGCCGTGCGTCCCCCGCGCCGAAGCCAGCCGTCATGATCATCTTGCCTTTCCCCGTGGTCTTTCGCTTGCGGCCACGACCCAGGATCATCCGATCGGGGTCGGCGGCTCGATGGACCGTACCTGCGCGAACGGGCTTTGTCTCCCCCGATGTCCGGCATCCGAAAGGACACCTTGCGGACACCTGACCGGCACACGCCGGACCGGCTGCACACGCCGGATCACGGCGCGCACTAGGGTTGGCAGGTGACCGACGAACCACCCCTGCGCCGTCGGCCCACCGAAGAACTCCCGGGACACGCACCCCAGCAGCCGCCGTCGGCCCAGCCGCGGCCGGCGGACGAGGGGCCCGACCCGACCGACGGTGGGCCCGTTCCGCTGACCGCCCCGCGCGACGGCACCCCCGATCCGGTGACCACCCCGGCCGAGCTCGCCGAGGTCGTGGCCCGGTTCGCGGCGGGCACCGGGCCGGTTGCCCTGGACGCCGAGCGCGCTTCGGGGTACCGCTACAGCCAGCGCGCGTACCTGGTGCAGTTGCGCCGCGCGGGCGCCGGCACCGCGCTGATCGACCCGCTGCCGCTGCCCGACCTCAGCACGCTGGACGCGGCGATCGGCGAGGCCGAGTGGGTGCTCCACGCGGCCAGTCAGGATCTGGCCTGCCTCGCCGAGGTGGGGTTGCGTCCGCGCCGGTTGTTCGACACGGAACTGGCCGCTCGGCTGGCCGGGTTCGAGCGGGTCGGCTTGGCGGCGCTGACCGAGCAGCTACTCGGATTCACCCTGGAGAAGCACCACTCGGCGGCCGACTGGTCGAGTCGACCGCTGCCCGAGTCGTGGCTGACCTACGCCGCGCTCGACGTGGAGATGCTCACCGACCTCCGCGACGCGCTCGACGCGGAGCTGGCCCGACAGGGCAAGTCGGCCTGGGCCGCGGAGGAGTTCGCCGCCCTGGTCCGGACGGGCGCCCGGCCGCCTCGGGTCCGCGCGGAACCCTGGCGACGTACGTCGGGCATCCACCGGGTGCGCGGGGCGCGCGCCCAGGCCCGGGTCCGCTCGCTGTGGTACGCCCGGGACCAGATCGCGGCCCGGCGGGACGCCGCGCCCGGCCGGGTGCTGCCCGACTCGGCCATCGTCGCCGCGGCCGAGCTGGACCCGAAGGACGAGAAGACACTGCTGACGCTGCCCGGCTTCGGGGGGCGGTCGGTCCGCCGGCTGGCCCGCACCTGGCTGGCCGCGCTCGACGACGCCCGGGAGCTGCCGGACGACGCGCTTCCGGCCACCCCGGCGGTGGAGGGTCCACCACCGCCGCACCGGTGGGCCGAGCGGGACCCGGTGGCGGCCGGTCGCCTGGCCCGCTGCCGGGAGGTGGTGGTCCGCATCGCGGGCGAGCACAGCCTGCCCCCGGAAAATCTGATCACCCCGGATTCGGTACGTCGTCTGGCCTGGACTCCGCCGGAGGAGGTCACCGAGGACGCGGTGGCGGAGACCCTGCGCGGCTTCAACGCCCGCGAGTGGCAGATCGCCCTGCTAACTCCCCACCTAACAAAGGCCCTGGCCCCCAACCCCATCCCCTGACAGCCCTCTGACGGCGTTGATCATGAAGTTATTGCCCTCCGCGTCGGCGTGTCGGCGCAATAACTTCATGATCAACCGGGCGTGGGTGTGGGGTGGGCCACATCGGGGGGTCGGCAGCAGTTTGGTTACTGGCGAGTAGCATTCGGGGGAACGCGCCCATCGGCTAGGAGGCTCAAGTGCCCCGTGAAGTCCGGGATGTCGTCTTCGTCGACGGCGTCCGTACCCCGTTCGGCAAGGCGGGTGGCATGTACGCCAACACCCGCGCCGACGACCTGGTGATCCGCTGCATCCGTGAGCTGCTGCGCCGCAACCCGCAGCTGCCGCCGGAGCGAGTCGAGGAGGTCGCCATCGCGGCCACCACCCAGATCGGCGACCAGGGCCTCACCATCGGCCGAACCGCCGCCCTGCTGGCCGGTCTACCCAAGACCGTTCCCGGCTTCGCCATCGACCGGATGTGCGCCGGCGCGATGACCGCCGTGACCACTGTGGCCAGCGGCATCGCCATGGGCGCGTACGACGTCGCCATCGCCGGCGGCGTCGAGCACATGGGCCGCCACCCGATGGGCGAGGGCGTCGACCCCAACCCGCGCATCATCGCGGAGAAGCTGGTGGACCCGTCGGCGCTGGTCATGGGCGCCACCGCGGAGAACCTGCACGACCTGGTCCCGCACATCACCAAGGCGCGCACCGACGCGTTCGCGCTCGCCTCGCAGCAGAAGACGGCGAAGGCGTACGCCAACGGCAAGCTCCAGGACGACCTGGTGCCGGTGGCGATCCGCGACGCCGAGGGCGGCTGGGGTCTGGCCGGAGTGGACGAGGCCCCCCGCGACACGTCGCTGGAGAAGCTGGCCACCCTGAAGACCCCGTTCCGCCCACACGGCAAGGTCACCGCGGGCAACGCGGCGGGCCTGAACGACGGCGCCACCGCGAGCCTGCTCGCCGACGAGGCGACCGCCCGCGAGCTGGGCCTGCCGATCGCCATGCGGTTGGTGTCGTTCGGTTTCGTGGGTGTGGAGCCGGAGGTGATGGGCGTCGGCCCGATCCCGTCGACCGAGAAGGCCCTGCGCCTGGCCGGGCTCAGCATCGACGACATCGGCCTGTTCGAGCTGAACGAGGCGTTCGCCGTGCAGGTGCTCGCCTTCCTCGACCACTTCGGCATCGCCGACGACGACCCGCGGGTCAACCCGTGGGGCGGCGCGATCGCCATCGGCCACCCCCTTGCCTCGTCGGGCGTACGCCTGATGACCCAACTGGCCCGCCAGTTCGCCGAGCACCCCGAGGTCCGCTACGGCGTGACAGCGATGTGCATCGGCATCGGCATGGGCGGCACCGTGATCTGGGAGAACCCGAACTGGGAGGGCGACAAGTGAGCGCACTGGCCGCACCGAACGAGGTCGTCACGAAGGCGCTGCTGCGCTCGGTGACCGTGCCGGGGCTGGACCGGCCCGCCGCCCTGATCACCCTGGACAACGGCTTCGACCACACCAAGCCGAACACCTTCGGCCCGGCCGGTCTGACCGACCTGGACGACGCCATCACTGCCGCGCTCGCCGCCGACCCGGCGTTCATCGCGGTCACCGGCAAGCCGTACATCTTCTGTGTGGGCGCCGACATCGTCGGCCTGCCGCAGCTCGCCGACCGCGCGCAGGCGCTGGAGATCGGCCGGCTCGGCCACCGGGTCTTCGCCCGCCTCAAGGACAGCAGCGTTCCCACCTTCGCCTTCGTCAACGGCGCGGCGATGGGAGGCGGCCTGGAGTTGGCGCTGCACTGCCACTACCGGACGCTCTCCGGTGGCGCGGCGGCGCTCGCCCTGCCCGAGGTGTCCCTCGGTCTGGTGCCCGGCTGGGGCGGCACCCAGCTGCTGCCGAACCTGATCGGCATCCCCGCCGCGACCCAGGTGATCATCCAGAACCCGCTCATGCAGAACAAGATGCTCAAGCCGAAGCAGGCCGCCGAGATGGGCATCGCGGACGTGCTGCTGGAGCCGGCCGACTTCCTGGAGCGGTCCCTGGAGTGGGCCGCCGACGTGGTGCGCGGCCAGATCACCGTGACCCGGCCCGAGGTCGACAAGGACATGTGGGCGGGCGTGCTCTACTTCGCCCGGGAGACGCTGAACCAGCGGCTGCACGGCGCGGTCCCGGCCGCGTACAAGGCGCTCGACCTGTTGGAGACGGCGAAGGACGGTGACTTCGCCGCCGGCACCGCCGCCGAGGACGAGGCCCTCGCGGACCTGGTCTTCTCCGAGGAGTTGCGCAGCGGCCTGTACGCCTTCGACCTGGTGCAGCGGCGGGCCAAGCGCCCGGCCGGCGCACCGGACAAGGGCCTGGCCCGCACGATCACCAAGGTCGGCATCGTCGGCGCCGGCCTGATGGCCAGCCAGTTGGCGCTGCTGTTCGCCCGCCGCCTCCAGGTGCCTGTCGTCATGACCGACCTGGACCAGGCCCGGGTGGACAAGGGCGTCGGCTACGTGCACACCCAGATCGAGAAGGCCGTCACCAAGGGCCGGATGGACAAGGGCACCGCCGCCAAGCTGTACGGCCTGGTCAGCGGCACTGTCGACAAGAGCGCCTTCGCGGACGCGGACTTCGTCATCGAGGCGGTCTTCGAGGACCTGGGCGTCAAGAAGCAGGTCTGGGCCGAGCTGGAGAAGATCGTCTCCCCGGAGGCGGTACTCGCCACCAACACCAGCTCGCTGTCCATCACCGAGATGGCCGCCGAGCTGGAGCACCCGGAGCGGGTGGTCGGCTTCCACTTCTTCAACCCGGTGGCCGTGCTGCCGCTGCTGGAGATCGTCCGGGGCGAGCGCACCGACGACGCCACCCTGGCCACCGCGTTCGCGGTCGGCAAGCAGCTCAAGAAGTCGAGCGTGCTGGTCTCCGACGCCCCGGCGTTCGTGGTGAATCGGCTGCTCACCCGCTTCCTGGGCACCGTCTTCGCCGCCGTCGACGCCGGCACCCCGTTGGACGTGGCGAACAGCGCACTGGACCCGCTGGGCCTGCCGATGCGCCCGCTCGCCCTGCTCCAGCTCGTCGGACCGGCCGTGGCGTACCACGTGGGCGGCACCCTGCACGCCGCGTACCCGGACCGGTTCTCCGTCAGCGAGAACCTCAAGCGGATCGCCGACTCGGGTCAGCCGCTCGTGGTCGACGACCAGGTCAACGACGAGGTGGCCAAGCTGCTCGTCGTCGGTGACCAGCCGCTGACCGCCGAGCAGGTACGCCAGAACGCGCTCGACGCGCTCGCGCAGGAGGTCCGGCTGATGCTGGACGAGGGTGTGGTCGCCGAGGCGCAGGACATCGACCTGTGCATGATCCTGGGCGCCGGTTGGCCGTTCCACCTGGGCGGTGTCACGCCGTACCTGGACCGGACCGGCACCAGCGAGCGGGTCACCGGCCGCCGGTTCCTGCCGCGCGGGGCGGCGAGCCTGCCCGGCTGAGGAAATCCCCGCACCACAGTCGCGGGGGCCGGACCGTCCCTCGTGGACCGGGCCGGCCACCGCGCTCGTTGGTGGTCACTCCGTGGCGCTGGGGGACCCGGCGCGGGCGACACCGCCGTCGGCACCGGGTTAGGATCACGCGCTTCGCACCCCGATCCTGGAGCTGACTGATGTCCCAGCCGCCGGCCAACCCCTTCGGCCCGCCGCACGATTCCCCTCCCCCGCAGCAGCCCGGCCAGCCGCCAGCGCCGCAGCAGCCCGGTGGCTGGTCACCGCAGCAGCAGGGCCAGCCGCAGGGTGGGTGGCCGCCGCCGCACCAGCAGGGCTTCCCGCCGGCTCAGCCGGGCCAGCCGTACGGCGCCCCGAACCAGTTCGGCGGCCCGCCACCGGCGAAGAAGTCGAACGTCGGCAAGATCATCCTAATCGTGCTGGCCGTGGTGCTCGTGCTCTGCCTCGGCGGGGCGGCGATCACCTGGTTCGCGGTGAAGGACGAGGTGGGCGACGTCGTCGACGCCACCAAGACCCGGGTGGTCGCGCCGGCCACCCTCGCCGGCCGGGCCAAGAACACCGACCCGCAGTTGCAGTCGATCGCCGACCAGATGGTCACCTCGATGAAGGCCGAGGTGCAGAACGAGACCAGCACCGTCGGCGGGTTCTACGGCGATCCGGCCAAGCAGGACCTCATCATGATCACGGCGGTGTCCGGCGTGATGGCCGACCCGAAGAAGGAGCTGGACGAGGCCGTGACCGGGCTCTCCAGCGAGCTGACGGTGACAAACATGGCGGCGGTCGAGGCCGGCCCGCTGGGCGGCGACGCGCGCTGCGGTGACGGCAAGACCGACGGCGTGCCGCTTGGCGTCTGCGTCTGGGCCGACCGGGGCAGCGTGGGCCTGGTGGTCATGTACTTCAAGTCGGCCGAGGAGACGAAGGCCGAGTTCGTCACCATCCGGGGCCAGATCGAGCAGCGCTCCTGACCCGTGCACGACGGGGCCCCGGCCACCTCTGCGGGTGACCGGGGCCCCACCGATGCGATCATGGGATGGCAGCGGTGCCGCCGGCGCTAGACCGGCTCGCCCGTACCCGTCGCCGCGGCCCGCGCCGCCGCTGCCGCCGCTCGCTCGGCGGCGTTGCCGAGCACGCAGAACTCGTTGCCCTCCGGGTCGGCCAGCACCACCCAACCCCCGCCGGTCGGGCCGACCTGATCGGCGACGAGCGTCGCGCCGATGCCGAGCAGCCGCTCGACCTCGTCGGCCCGGGACCGGTCGGCCGGTTCCAGGTCCAGGTGCAGTCGGTTCTTCACCGCCTTGCCCTCGGGCACGGCGATGAACAGCACCTCCGGTCCGCCCGGCGGCAGGAGCATCGCCTCCGAGTCGCCCGGGAAGTCGTCGGGATGCCGGGGGCACTCGAAGACCTGCGACCAGAAACCCGCCAGGGCGTACGTGTCGCGACAGTCGAAGCTGATGTTGTGGATCGTCGAACTCACGGTTGGTCCTCCAGAGTGGTGGTGACGACACGTTCCCCGGCGCTGCGGACCACGCAGAACTCGTTGCCCTCCGGGTCGGCCAGCACGGCCCAACCCGTCCCGTCGGCGTGCCGGCGGTCGGTCACCAGGGTGGCCCCGAGGCCGAGCACCCGCTCGACCTCCTCGTCCCGGGTCCGGTCGACCGGCTCCAGGCAGATGTGCAGCCGGTTCTTGGTCACCTTGTCCTCCGGCACCTCTTGGAAGAACAGGTTCGGCATGGCCTCGTCCTGCGGCAGCGCGGCAGCCTCCGGATCACCGGGGACGTCCTCGCTGTGCCGGGCGTAGCCGAGCACGGCCGACCAGAAGCCGGCCAGGGAGTACGTGTCGTGGCAGTCGAAACTGATGTTGCGGATCCGTGGATACACGGGTGGTCCCTCCATTGGTCGGATGGGGACGCTCCGCTGCCCGGGGTCAGCCGGCGAAGACCTGGGGCGCGGAGTCACGATTGGTGGACATCGACGCACCCCCTTCCGCTCTCGGGCTGACGTAGGCGATCTTGCCAGCGACCGAGCGCCGCGCGCAACCCCGTTTCAGCCTCCGGCGGCCACCGGGCCGGTCACCGCCGGGGCGTCCGCCGTCGGCAGGGTGACAGTCACCTCCAGGCCGCCGCCGGGCTGGGCGACCACCCGCACGGTGCCGCCGTGCGCCTGGCAGACCGCCCGGACGATGGACAGGCCCAGCCCGGAGCCGCGCGCCCCGGTGCGTTCCCGGCCACCGCGCCGGAACGGTTCGAACAGCCCCGGCACGTCGGCCTGGTCCACCTCGAAACCGGTGTTGCCCACCACCAGCCACGAGCGCTCGCCGTCGGTGCCCGTACGCACCCAGAGCCGACCGTGCAGGTGGTTGTAGCGGACGGCGTTCTCGATCAGATTGCCGGCCAGCCGGTCGAGCAACCCCGGATCGCCGACCACCGGCGCGGACTCCAGCGACGTCTGCACGCGCAGGCCGATCCGCTCCACCTCACGGCGCATCGCCGACAGCGCGTTGGCGGTGCCCGTCGCGAGGTCACACTCGGTACGCCGGCCCAGTCGCCGCCCGGTCTGGGCCTCGCTGCGGGCCAGCACCAGCAACGCGTCCACCAGGCCGTTCGCCCGCTCCGAGGCGTCGCGGACGACTGTCGCCATCCTGCGGTACTCGGCGGCGTCCGCGTCGTCGTCGCTGAGCGTCACGTCGATCTCGGTCCGCATCACGGCGAGCGGGGTACGCAGCTCGTGCGAGGCGTTGGCCACGAACCGCTTCTGCGCCTCGAACGCGGACGCGATCCGGTCCAGCATCGCGTCGAACGTCTTGGCCAGCTCGGCCACCTCGTCGTCCGCGCCCGAGTAGCCGATCCGCTGGTCCAGGGTCGCCTCGCCGAGACGCTGCGCGGTCGCGGTGACCTGGTGCAGGGGCCGCAGCGCCCGGCCGGCCACGGCGTACGCGCCCGCCACCCCGACCACGCTTATCGCCAACAGCGCGACCAGGCCCTTGGCCAGCAGCTCCCCGGAGGCGGCGTCGACCAACTGCCGCTGCCACTGCGCGGCATCCATCGTCCGGTTGTCGGACAGCACCACCACCGTGCCGGGCAGCAGCTCGTCGGTGGGCCGCAGCGCGTCGCGGACCAACAGCCAGGCCAGCAGCACCAGGATCGCGCCCGCGCCGACCAGCAGCACCCCGTTGAGCAGCGTCAACCGCAACCGCAGGGTGGGTCGCAGCCGGCCCAGCCGGCTCACGGCAGGACCTCGGCGGTGCGGTAACCCGCCCCCACCACCGTCTCGATCAACGGCGGATCGCCGAGCTTCCGACGCAGCGTCATGACCGTCACCCGGACGATCGTGGTGAACGGGTCGGTGTTGGCGTCCCACACCCGCTCCAGCAGCTCCTCGCTGGACACCACCGCGCCGCGCGCCTTGAGCAGCTCGCTGAGCACGCCGAACTCCTTGTTCGTCAGGTCCATGGGCACACCGGCGCGGGTGGCGACCCGCCGGGCCGGATCCAGCACCAGGTCCGCCAGTTCGAGAACCGGCGGCGCGGCCGGGGTGGCCCGTCGGCCCAGCGCCTGCACCCGGGCGACAAGCTCGTCGAACGCGAACGGCTTGGGCAGGTAGTCGTCCGCCCCGAGCTGCAACCCCTCCACCCGGTCGGCCACGGTGCCGCTCGCGGTCAGCATCAACACCCGGGTCAGCGCCCCGGAGGCGGCGAGGTCGGCGCAGATCTGGTCGCCGTGCACGCCGGGCAGGTCGCGGTCGAGCACCACCACGTCGTACCTGGTGACGAACGCCGCCTCGTGGCCGGCGTCGCCGTCGTACGCCACGTCCACCGCCATGCCCCGTTTGCGCAACCCGCGCGCGATTGCGTCGGCGAGGTTGCGTTCGTCCTCCACCACCAGTACCCGCATCCCGGCCTCCTCGCTGCTGACCACCGACAACCTAGTGCCGGCGGGCAACAATCCTCCCTCGCCGCCCGTACCGACCCGCCGGTGGTCAGCGGGGCAACGACCACAGCCCGTACGCGCCGTCGCGGCGCCGGCAGAGCAGTCGCCCGGGGAGGGCCTGACAGTCCCCGGACGCGTCCGGCAGCACGTCCAGCAGCCGGGCCCCGCCATCGGTGACGTCCAGGTCGGCGACGAGCAGGCCCCCGCCGGGATGACGGCGTACGCCGATCATCGGGCCGCCCTGGGCGAACCCGGCCAGCTCCCACCGACCCAGCTCGGCCAGCACCCGGCCGGTCGGTGGGTCGAGCACGACCAGGTCGTCCGCGCCGGGTCCGGCGCTGCTCAGCGTGGTGGCCAGGAGCCGACCGGCGTACGGCCAGACCCACCCCCAGCGGCCGCTCCCCCAGAGTTCCCGACCGGTGGCGGCGTCGAGCGCCCGCATTCCGCCGGAGCGGGTCAGCAAGCAGATGACGACTCCGCAGTCCGACGCGTACATCGCATCGCCGGCGGGCACGCGCCACCGCTGGCGCAGGTCGTCGAGCCCGTACGCGGTGGTCGTGGGCGACGGGCCACCGATGGTGAGCAGCAGGTCGTCCACCAGTTGCACGGACAGGCCGGACCCACCCGAGGCGGTGCCCAGGTCGGCGCGGGCCAGCACCACGCCTGTGGTCGCGTCGCGGACCTCCGTCGGGCCGTTCAGGCGGGCGACCACCAGGCGGTCCACCCCGTGCTCGCCGTCGCGGAAGACGAACTCACCGCCGGGGCTGATCGGCACCTGCCAGCGCACGGTGCCGCAGCACGGGTCGACCCCGCGCAGGGTGCCGGGCTGGTCATCGCTGACCTGGGACCACATGAGGATGTTGCCGTCGGGGAGCGCGGCGGGGCTGCCGGGCTGCTGCCAGCGGTACGCCCCGGTCCGGCGGTCCAGCGCCAGCGTGAGCGTCCCCTGCCGGTCCGGGCCGACCTCGTGGCCGGTGACGAGCAACGTCTCGCCCTGCTGCGCGACTCCCCAGTACCGGCCCTCGGCCGGTAACGGCACCTGCCAGACCGGCTCGCCACCGGGCAGCCGGGTGGCGGTGATCCGCCGCTGCCCGGTCCTGCCGAGCGGCTCGACGAGGACGAAGAGGTCGCCCGAGACCAGCGCGTCGGCGCCGGGATCGGCGGGCAGCGTCACCACCTCGCGCCTCTGGAACGACCCCGAACCGGCGAGGCCGGCCAGCAGCAGCACCAGGACCAGCGCGCACCGCAGGGGCCGCCAGTGGGTCGACGGCGGGCGGGGCAGCGGTTCGAGGTCCGGCTCGTGCCCCAGCTCCCCCAGGTCGATCACACCGCCGGTCACCGGGACAACCGCCACAGGCCGGTCGATCCGTCGAGGCGGCGGCAGAGCAGGACGGGCAGCGCGGCCTGACACCCGCCCGCGACGTAGGGCAGCACGTCCAGGACGCGCGTCCCTCCGGTGCGCAGGTCAAGCGCGGCGACCACGAGGTGGCTGCCGGCCGTCCGCACGCCGAGGAGCTCGTCGCCTCGCCGCAGTTGAGACACCAGCTGCCACTCACCCAGGTCGATGCGCTCCCGCCCGGTCGCCGCGTCGCGGACCGCGTACCGCTGGTCGGGCCCGGTCACCAGCAGCCTGTCTCCCCGGATCTCGACAAGCATGTCCGGGCCGGAGTCGGCCCAGCGGACGGCGCCGGTGGCCGGGTCGACGGCCTGGATGCCGCCGGTCTGCTGGACCGCGCAGAGCAGCTCTCCGCACGTGGTCGCCCAGGACACCAGCGGCACCGGGGACGTCCACACCGGATCGAGGCCGGGCAGGCCGTACGCGACAAGCCTGGTGCTGCCGGGTGGGACGAGCAGCACCAGGTCGCCCACCACCTGCACCCGCTGGAACGCCGAGCGGGCACCGGCCAGCGTGTCGAGGTCGCGCAGCAGGCGGCCGGAACCGGCGTCGTACACCTGGACCTCGCCGGTCGGCTGGACGAGCACGAGCTGGTCAACCTGATCGGGTGGACCGTGGAGTTCGGGGCTGCCCGAGACCGGCACCGAGACCGTCCACTGGACGGCACCGGTGTCGGGCGTCACCTTGCGCACCGCGCCCGACCCCTCGATCTCGTCGTTGACGAGGAGCAGGCCCCCGTCGGCCGTCCCCCGGGCGACCCCGGGATGCCGCCAGAGCTGGCGACCCGTCGCGGCGTCGAAGGCTGTCGTCTCGATCGTGCTGTTGGTGGCGCTGACGCCCGCGGCCAGCAGCAAGCCGCGTCGAGCCCACACGGCGAGGTAGTCACCCGTGCGCGCCAGCGGCGTCCGCCACCGGCGCCGCACGACGCTGTCGTCGTTCTCCGTGGGCAGGGCGTAGGCGGTCAGGTAGCGATCCCCGGTGGGCGTCGTCGCGTCGACGACGACGACGCCGTCCTCGGTGAGGTACGTCGAGGCGCCCGGCGCGGCCGGCACCGACGCCACCGTCCGCCCTGGCACCGGCGCCGCCCCGGCCAGCACGACGAGGGCCGCCAGCAGCACCGCTCCCGCCCGCAGCCGGCGGCCGGCGGCGCGCGGTCGGCGGACCGTCGGCGGCGACTCGGGCTCGTCCCGGACCTCGCCCAGCTCGATGATCGACAACGCCCGTCCCTTCATCGCCGGTGGGCCGACCGGAGGCGGCGGCCCCGGCAAACCGGCCGAGGGCGTACCGGCCCGGCAAAAGCGACGCATCCCCGCCTGTACGATGGCGCGTCGTGGCCGTGCCGGTGGTAGACCCTTCGCTGAATCCCGTGACCGACGCCGAGCCGGCCGAGGTCGAGCCGACACGGCGGCCTCGACGCCGCCCGGCCAGAGGCGACCTGTTGGCCCTCGGAGCCTATGTGGTGCTGGGCGTCTTCGTCTGCCTCCACTACTGGGGGGACGTGACCGGTCGGGTCTCGTCGCACCTGCCCACCGACCACAGCTGGTTCGAGTGGCTGTTCGCGCACGGCGCGTACTCGGTGCGGCACCTGGAGAACCCGCTGTTCACGGCCCGGCAGAACGCCCCGGACGGGGTGAACATGATGGCCAACACCTCGCTGCTCGGGCTGACCCTGCCGCTGTCGCCGCTGACGATGCTGTTCGGCCCGCAGGTCACGTACGCGCTCTACCTGGGAGGGGCCCTGGCGGCGACCGCCGGCACCTCCTACTGGATGCTCTCGCGGCACCTGGTGCGCTCCCGGGCGGCGGCCTTCGTCGGCGGGGCGTTCCTCGGCTTCGCGCCGGGCATCATCCACCACGCCAACGGCCAGCCGAACTTCGTGTCCAACTTCCTGCTGCCGTTGATCGTGGTGCGGGTGCTGCGGATGGGCGAGCCGGGCCGGTGGCGGCGCAACGGGCTGGTGCTCGGGGTGCTGGTTGCCTACCAGATCTTCATCAACGAGGAGATGCTGCTGCTCACGGCGCTGGCCTGCCTGGTCGTCGTGCTGGCGTACGCGGTGCAGCGGCCACGGGCGACGCGCGCCGCGGCCGGGCCGTTCCTGGCCGGAATGGGCGTCGCCGGCGGGCTGGCGCTGCTGCTGGCGGCGTACCCGATCTGGTTCCAGTTCAACGGCCCGCAGTCCTACCGCGGGCTCCAGGGTGGCGTGTTCCACAACTGGGGTGAGGACCTGGTCGCCTTCGTCACCTTCGCCCGGGACACCTGGGCGGGCGACCCGGCGGTGGAGCAGACGATCGGCATGACCGAGCAGAACACGTGGTTCGGCTGGCCGCTGGTGCTGCTGTCGGTGGTGGCCCTCGTGCTGCTGGTGCGCCGGTCGCTGGCCGCCCGGATCGTCGCCGTGCTGATCGTGGTCTTCACGGTGGCATCGATCGGGCCCCGGGTGCGCTTCGACGGCGTGGAGACCGGCGTGCGCGGCCCCTGGTCGTACGTGCCGGACGACCTGCCGCTTGTCGAGATGATGATGCCGACCCGGCTGACCCTTGTGGTCACCGCCGCGGTGGGCGTACTGCTGGCGCTGACCTGGGACGCGGCGGCCCGGCAGGGCCGCCCGGTGGCCGCGCCGGGTCGCGTGCCGGCCCCGCGCGCCGGAGAGCCGGCGACGTCCGACGAGCAGGCCGCGACCGCGCCTGTCGCGCCGCGCCGACGGTGGCTGCGCCCGCTGGGGTACGCGGCGGTCGCCCTCGCCCTGCTGCCGCTCTTTCCCCGACCGCTGCCCGCCCAGCAGATCGACCCGCCGCCGCACTTCATCACCGCCGGCGGCTGGCGGCCGTACGTGCCCGAGGGCCGCACGCTCGTGCCGGTGCCGATCCCGAGCAACGTGCACGGCCTGCCCACGCTGCGGTGGAGTGCGCTGACCGAGCAGGAGTTCCCCGTCCCGGGCGGCTACTTCATCGGCCCGAACGAGCTGGGCGAGGGTGTCTTCGGCGCGCCGAACCGGCCCACCAGCAGCCTCATCTACTCCACGATGGACAAGAACGCGGTCCCCGTCCTCACCGAGGAGAACCGCCGCCAGGCCGTCGAGGACCTGCGGTTCTGGAAGGCGTCGGTGGTGGTGCTCGGCGCACACCCGCGCGAGGCGGTGCTGCGTGAGCTGGTCACCGCACTGATCGGGCCGCCGCAGCGGGTCGACGACGTCTGGGTCTGGGACGTTCGCGCGCTCGTGGATCAGCGCTAGCCGACCAGAGCGCGCACGTCCCACACCCAGCCGCCGTCGACCTGGCGGCCGGGGCCGAGCAGCTCCTCGACGGTCCGGCGGACCGGTTCACCGTGCGTCAACCGGCCGAGCACCACCACGGCGGCCCGCCAGTGCCGCAGGTCTTCCACGGCCTGGCGGCGGTCGGCCTCGGTGAGCACCGGCACCGTGCCCGTCTCGGCGACCCGACGCAGCAGCACGGCGGTGGGCCGGTCCGGGGCGCCCCAGCGGGCCGCGGGATCGTCCGGGCCACTCGGTCCGATGAAGTACCCACCCGGGGCGCGGAACGCCAGCCCGGTGCGGGCGGACCAGAGCATCACCGGGCTCAGCGCGGCGCCGGTCACCGGGGGCACCGCCACCACGGTCCGGCCCACGGGCACCAGCGTTCGCCACCCTCCGTCGGCGACGAACCCCGGCACCGGCGCGACAGGCACCGCCCGGATCGGCGTCGGCGTGAGCGGCAGCAGCGCGGCGGCCACCGCGCCGGCCCCCAGCAGTCGTACCGGCAGTCCCGGCGCGGCCGGTGACCGGCGAACCGTCCGGACCCGGTCGGCGAAGAGCGCCACCAGGACGCCCAACACCGGCACGCAGACCAGCGCGAACCGGGCCGGCACCGCGAGGTCGAGCAGCGGCAGGCCGGCGACCAGCCGGTACGGGCCGGCGACGCCTGTGGCGGTGCCGTCCACCCGCAGGTCGGTGCCGAGTGACAGCAGGGCGAAGACGACACCGCAACCGGCCAGCGCGCGGACCAGTGGCCGCCGCCACAGCCAGCTCACGGTGACCACCGCGAGCACCAGCAGCCCAGGCCCGAAGAACGAGTTCTCCTCTGTCGGGTTCGGCGCGAGCAGCCCCGGCAGCCAGTCGTCACCGAGCACTGTCTGCCGGGCCGACGCGGTGAACGACGCGGCGTCGAGCTGGAAGCCGTGCGCGGCGAAGGCCATCCCGGTGTAGTGCTGCGGCCCGTGGAACTGGAACCACAGCGGGTACGCCAGCAGCGCCGCCGCCACCACCGCCGCCACCGCGAGCCGACCGAGCAGGGACGGCGCGAGGCGGCGGGCCGCGGCCCGGTCGGCGAGGGCGTAGCCCAGCGTGAACACCCCGGCGGCGAACGCCAGGAAGACGAGCACCTCCTCGCCGATGAACACCTGCCAGACGAGCAGCAGGCCGAGGGCGACACCGGGCCGCCACACCCCGCGCGGGCTCGACGCGGGACGGAACACCAGGGCGAGGATCGCCGGCAGCAGGAACTGGGCGGCCACGTGCAGATGCGCCCCGGCCTGGGCGATCATCCCGGGGGCGAAGCCACAGACCAGCCCGCCGAGCGCCGCCGCGGAACGGGCGGTGACAAGTCGACGGCGCAGCAGCACGTACCAGGCCGCGGCGGTGCCGGCGAGGCAGCAGACAACCGCCACGCAGAACGCCACCTGCGAGCCGAACAGCAGCGTGACAGGGGTCAGTGGGACACCGAGGCCGAGCACCGAGGTGTTCGCCATCAGGTTGACCCCGTCCGGGGCGTTCAGGGCGGTGCTGAAGAGCGGGTTCTCCCCCGCGACGACGGCGTGTGCCGCGTGGGCCAGCATCCACTCGAAGAGCACCTGGTCGCCGGCCTGGTGGAACAGCCGCCCGGGATGGCCCCACTGGGCGCTGGTCAGCAGCACCGCCAGCCCCAGGTAGCCGGCGACGACAAGCGCGTCCGGCAGCCAAGCCGGCCGGGTGGGGCGCGAGCGCGGCGGACCGGCCGCCGCCGCCGCATCCCCCGCCGCCTCCGTCGCCGCCGACGACGTCGTTCCGGTGGACATCAGACCGAGCGGTCGGTAAGCGCCCGGACGTCCCACACCCAGACGTCCAGCTCCTGCCGACCGGGGCCGACGAGCTCCTCGACGGTACGCCGCAGCGGTTCGACGTGCTGCTGACGCATCGGCAGCACCAGGATCGCCGCGTGCCAGTGCCGCAATTCGTCGGTGAAGCGACGACGCTGCCTGTCGTCCAACTTGGGGGTCCGGCCGGTGGTCGCCACCTCCTCCAGCAGTTGGCCCACCCCACTGGGCCGACCACCGAAACGACCGGGGTCGCCCGTGTTGCCGTTGCGGGGGGCGAGGAAGTAGCCGCCGGGGATCTTGAAGCCGAGGTTGGTGGCCGCCGCCCAGCGCATGCCGTGCGTGTTGCCCATGCTGGGCACCGGGATCGGCACGAGCGTCTGGTCCGGGCCGACGTATGCCCGCCAGCGGTCGGCGGTGATGAACTGCGGCACCGGAGGCCGGGAGACCATCCGCAGCGGCATCGGGGCGATAGGCAGCAGCGCGAACGCCAGACCGGCGGCGGTGAGCATCCGGACGGTACGCCTGTCGGCCGGGCGCAGCGCCCAGGCCCGTTCGACGGCGAGCGCGAGCAGCAGACCGATGACCACGGTGGTGATCAGGCCGAACCGGGTCGGCACGACCGCGTCCAGCAGGGGCAGGTGCACCAGCAGCTCCCACGGCCCGGCGATCAGCTCCCGGTCCCACCAGGAGATCCGCTCGCCGAGGGAGAGCAGGGCGAAGAAGCCACCGGTCGCGGCGAGCGCCCGGACCACCATCTCCCGCCGCAGCCACACCACGACGCCGACGGCCAGCAGCGACAGGCTCCAGCCGAAGAAGGCGTTCTCCTCGGAGTAGTTCGGGGCCAGGTTGACGTTGGCCCGCTGGTTGCCGCCGAGAGTGGCCGAGCCGGGTGCGAAGAAGGAGGCGATGTCGTTGCCGTAGTCCTGCACCGCGTCACTGAGCCCGTGGTACGCCATGGGCCCGGCGAACTGCACGTACAGCGGGTACGCCAGCAGCGCCCCGGCCAGCAGCGCGCAGGCGGCGAGGCCCGCGGCCAGCGGTCGCCACGCGGCCCGCCAGCGGGCCGGCTCCTGAGCCACCACCGCGAGCAGGAAGATCCCGCAGGCCAGCGCCGTGAAGAGCAGGATCTCCTCGTTGATGAACGCCTGCGCGGTGACGAGCAGGGCCAGCAGGGCGCCGTCGCGGACCGGCCGGCGCGAGCGGGTGAGCACCAGCACCCGCCAGACGATGAACGGCAGCAGGAACTGGCTGATGATGTTCGGGTGCCAACTGGCGTGCGAGAGCATCGCCGGGGAGAAGCCGCAGAACCAGCCGCCCGCCGCGGCCGCGAGCGGCGTCCGCACGACGTGGCGGCGGAGCATGAGGTACCAGGCCATGGCGGTGCCGGCGAGGCCGAGCGTCACCAGCACCACGAAGGACACCGCCGGCCCGAACAGCAGGGTCACCGGCACCATCGGGATGCCCAGCGCCAGTACGGCGGTGTTCGCCATCAGGTTGACGCCGTCGGGATAGTTGAACTGCTCGGTGTAGAACGGGTACTCGCCGTGCAGCACCACCCGCACCGAGTGGGCGAGGAAGAACTGCACCTGGGCGGGGTCTCCGGTATAGAGCGACGCCACCCGGCCGGCCGGGTCCATCCAGATCCGGCTGGTCACCCAGAGCGCGGCGAGCAGGAACAGCACGCCGACCGCCAGGTGCTGCCGCCGCCGCGTCCAGCGGGCCCGTCGGCGCGGTCCAGCCGCCCCTTCGGTGCCGTCGCCGTCGCCGTCGGCCGCGGCCGGTACGGCAGCCGGGTCGGCTTCGACCGGTACGGCAGCCGGGTCGGCTTCGACCGGCGGCGCCGGCGGGGCCTCGATCGGTGCCGCCGGTCGGGCTTCGGCCGGCGCGGCGGCCGTCCCCGGTACGGGTGGGGACGTGGGCCCAGGCTTCGGCGTGGGCTTAGGCTTCGGCGTGGGCTCAGGCGCGGTCGCGGTCTCGGGCTCGGCGGTGTGCACAGCGCCGCCGGGACGGGCGGCCGGGGCGGCGGGAGCGTCGACAGCCCGGGCCCGGGAAGCGGTGCGAGTGTGGTGGCTCACTGTCTCGTCGGGGCCGGCCGCCTCCGGGTGCGGCGCGGACAGGGCGCGGGACTCGGGAGGCGTCACAGTCGGCGGAGTCTACCCGAGCGGCGAAAAGGCACTAAAGCCCCGGTGGCGTCCATTGTGGTGGGTGCGGGACCGGCCACCGGCGGCGTCGCGTCGGACATCTCGTACTATGGCGCTTTCCGACAACGACGGCGAGGCGATCGGGGGCGGATCAGGTGACTCCGGGCCGCCGGCACGGCAGGACGCTCGCCATCCTGCTGACCGCGCTGTTGGCCGCCACCGCGTGCGGTCCCGTCGCGGAGCGCGCCCCCCGCGACCTGCGGGTGGGGTACGACAGCCTCGACGGCACGCTGACGGTGTGGCCGCCCCGGGGCGACCTGGCCGCCGATGCGGCGGCGACGGCGGCGGTCACCAGGGCGGTACGCGACTGGCGTTCACCGACCGACGACCGGGCACACCTGCCCTCGTCCGGCATCCTCTTCTCGGGCCGGGTCGACGGGGCCCCGGTGGCCCTGATCGCGGCCGACGTGCCCGGCGAGAGCGCGTCCTGGCTGCTGCAGCTCACCGGCGCCGGCGGTCGGTACGCGGTCGCCCGAGCCACCGAATACACCGACCCCGGCTACCTGGTCTACTCCGACGTGCTGCCGGTGCAGACGGCCGGCGGTCGGCGCTACCTGGTCTCCGCCCGGGTGCAGCAGCTGCTCGGGCCGCAGGGCCGGGCGCTTACCGTCGCCGACGGTCTCAGCGCCCCGGTCGACGTGCCGACCTGTACGGCGGTCGGCGTGACGGCGACCCTGCGGGCCACCGAGTCGCTGCCCCGCGGACGGGCCGCCGACCGGCTGCTCGACCTGGGCACCGGCACGACCGACCCGCGCTATCCGCTGGTCCGCGACGAGTCCGGCGCGGGCCGGCGGGCGCTCACCGGCCTGGACACCTGTGTGCTGGCCGGCGAGCGGGGTCCGTTCGGCAGCATCCCGCGTCGGATCGGTGACCGGGACGCGCCCAAGTCGGTGCCGACGTCCTGGCCGATGGCGAAGCTCTCCGTCCGCTCACTCGGCGAGGTGGCTCTCGGCGGCGGCGAGCCGGCCGAGTTGCAGCAGCTCAGCTGGGACACCGACGCCGGCATGATGACCGCTGTCGTCTACCGCCCGGCGGACGGGAGCGCGCCGGTGGTCTCGCCGGCCGACCGGGCCACACCGTTGCAGACGTACCAGCTGCCGGTGCCCGGCCAGCCGCTTGTGGTGCTGAGTTGGCGGGCCACCCGGGACAGCTCCCTGTCGGTGCCACCCGGCACCCCGCTGCTGGTGGAGCGCCCCGGTCTGGTGGTCGTCCCCGAGCCGGCCCGCACCCAGACCTACAGCCTGGCCAACACCGACAAGACCCACTACCGCTCGGTCACGCCCCGCTCCCGCTGAGCCCCGATCGTGCTCTCTCCGCCCCGACAGACGGGGGCGGAAGCCGCAGCACGGCGACCGAAAGCCCGACGGCGGGTGCCCCGTGGGGCGCCCGCCGTCGGGTCGAGCCGGCTCAGTTCTGGGCGGGGGTCCTGGTGGGGGTCAGCCGGTCCGGGGTGGCGTCCAGGCGGGAGATCCAGCCGGTGACGTCGCGGGCCACGTCCTGCGCGGTGAGGCCGAGGTCGGCGAGGATCTGCGCGCGGGTGCCGTGCGGGTGCCAGTCGGCCGGTACACCCAGGTCCTTGAGCGGCACCCGGACGTCGGCGTCGCGCATGGCCTGGCCGAGGGCGTCGCCGACGCCGCCGACGCGGACGCCGTCCTCGACGCTGACCACGAGCCGGTGGCGGGCGGCCAGCTCGACCAGCTCGGCCGGGACCGGGCGGACCCAGCGGGGGTCGACGACCGTGACACCGTAGCCCTGCTCGGCGACCCGGGCGGCGACCTCCATGCCCAACTGGCCGAAGGAGCCCACGGCGACGAGCAGCACGTCGGTACGCGCCGACTCGGCAAGCACGTCGACCGGGCCGACCCGGCGCAGCGCCGGCAGGTCCGCGGCGACCGTGCCCGTCGGGAAGCGCACCACTGTCGGGCCGTCGTCGACGGCCAGCGCCTCGCGCAGCTCCTCGCGCAGTGTGGCGGCGTCCCGGGGAGCGGCGATCCGCAGACCCGGCACTACTCCGAAGACGGACATGTCCCAGATGCCGTAGTGGCTGGGGCCGTCCGGACCGGTGATGCCCGCCCGGTCCAGCACGAAGGTCACCGGCAGCTTGTGCATGGCGACGTCCAGCAGGACCTGGTCGAAGGCGCGGTTGAGGAAGGTGGCGTAGACCGCGACCACCGGGTGCAGCCCGCCGAGCGCCAGACCGGCCGCCGAGGTGGCGGCGTGCTGCTCGGCGATGCCCACGTCGTACACCCGCTCGGGGTACTTGCGGGCGAGCTTGGCGATGCCTGTCGGCTCGGCCATGGCGGCGGTGATGCCCACCACGTCCGGACGCTCGTCGGCGATGGCCAGCAGCTCGTCGGCGAAGACGTGCGTCCACTTCACCGCCGGGGCGGCCAGCAGGGCACCGGTCTCCACGTCGAAGGCGCCACCGGGGCCGTGCAGGCAGTCGGCCTCGTCCTCCTCGGCCGGGCGGTAGCCGTACCCCTTGCGGGTGACGGCGTGCACGATCACCGGGCCGCCGAAGTTCTTCGCCGCGCGCAGCGCCGACTCGACGGCAGCCACGTCGTGCCCGTCCACCGGGCCGACGTACTTGATGCCGAGGTCCTCGAACATGGCCTGCGGGGCGACGGCGTCCTTGATGCCCTTCTTGACCGCGTGCAGCACCTCGTACATCGGCTTGCCGACGAGCGGCGTCGAGCCGAGGGCGTCCTTGACCGTGTCGAGGACCTTCTCGTAGCCGGGGTTGAGCCGCAGCGAGGAGAGGTGGTCGGCGAGGCCGCCGATCGTCGGCGAGTAGGACCGCCCGTTGTCGTTGACCACGATGACGAGGGAGTTGCCGGCGGTGGCGATGTTGTTCAGCGCCTCCCAGCACATGCCGCCGGTGAGCGCGCCGTCGCCGACCACGGCCACGACGCTGCGCGCCTCACCCCGCAGGGCGTACGCCTTGGCGAGGCCGTCGGCGTAGGAGAGGGCGGTGGAGGCGTGCGAGTTCTCGATGAGGTCGTGCTCGCTCTCCGCCTGGCTGGGATAGCCGGAGAGGCCGCCGCGCTGGCGCAGCTTGTCGAAGCCGGCCTGGCGTCCGGTGAGGATCTTGTGCACGTACGCCTGGTGGCCGGTGTCGAACAGGAGCCGGTCACGGGGGGAGTCGAAGACGCGGTGCATGGCCAGCGTCAGCTCGACCACACCGAGGTTGGGCCCGACGTGCCCGCCGGTGCGGGAGACCTTGGCGATCAGGAAGTCCCGAATCTCCGCGGCGAGAACATCCAGCTCCTCGCCCGACATCCGCTTGACGTCCTGCGGACCGCGTACCGTCCCCAGCAACCGACCGTGGTTGGCCGTTTCCTCTTCAACGCTCATGACCGGAGAGTCTATCGGCCGCCCGACACTCCGCAGCCTGGCCCGAGCCGGGCGCACCGCGACGGGTTGCTGAGCGCCTGGTCAGGGGCGATCCACGGCGGGCACGTCGACAGGCAGCAGGAGCCCCACCAGTTCGACGTGCTGGGTCATCGGAAACAGGTCGAAGCCGCGCAGCGCGGCCAGCCGCCAGCCCAGCCCGGTGAAGGTGCGGACGTCCCGGGCGAAGGCCGCCGGGTCGCAGGCCACGTACGCGACCGCTCGCGGGCCGGCGGCGGCCAGCGCGCGCACCACCGGGGCGCCGGCGCCCGAGCGCGGCGGGTCGAGCACCACCACGTCGACCGGGCCGGTGATCCGTCGGCGGGCCAGCGCGGTCTCCACCCGGGCCGCCACCACCTCCACGCGGGGCAGGTCGGCCAGGTTCTCGCGGGCCGCGGCGACGCCCTGTGCGGCGGCCTCCACCACTGTCACCCGCCCGGACGCGCCCACCCGGGCGGCCAGCCCGGCGGCGAACAGCCCGGCGCCGCCGTAGAGGTCCCAGGCCACCTCCCCCGGGCGCGGGTCGAGCAGTTCCAGCACGGCCGTGGACAGGGTGTCCGCCGCCGCCGGGTGCACCTGCCAGAAGGCGGACGCGGGCAGCGCCCAGTCCCGTCCGGCGGCGACCTCGCGCACCTCGGTGGGCCCGCTCACCGGCGTGGCCACCCCGTCGCGGACCTCGGCGACGCTCACGTCCCCGCCGGTGCTGGCGACGGTCTCCACCGCCTCGGCGGCCGGCCAGCGCGTGCCGCTGGGGGTGAGCACCGGCAGCTGCTGGATGGCCGGGTGGGCGATCCGACATCTGTCGATCGGCACGACCTCGTGCGAGCGGTGCTTGAGCAGGCCGGCGCGGTCCGCGGCGTCGACCGCGTAGCGGACCCGCGAACGCCAGCCCAGCAACCCGCCCGGCAGCGCCTCGACCCGGACGCCGAGCCGGTCCAGCTCGGCGTCGGTGAGCCCGCCGAGGCGGACCAGCTGCTCGCGCACCACTGCGGTCTTCCAGGCCAGCTGCGCGTCGGGGGCGACGTGTTGCAGGTCGCAGCCGCCGCAGGCGCCCGGCTTCGCGTACGGGCAGGGTGGCTCCACCCGGTCCGGCGAGGCGTCCAGCACGGTCACGGCGTCGGCCCGGACGAACCCCCGGTGCACCTCGGTGACCTCGGCGATCACCCGCTCGCCGGGCAGCGCGTGCCGGACGAACACCACCTGCCCGTCCACGCGGGCCACGCAGTGCCCGCCGGGGGCGACCGCGTCGACCGTCAGCTCGACGCGGTCCGCCTCCGCTAGGCCACGTTCCGCCTCGGCCAGGCCACGCTCGACCGCCACCGGCGGTCCGGTCCGCTCAGTCACGGCCGTTCCCGCCCGTCTCGGTGCCCACCGGGCCGGACTCGTCCTGCGGCGGTGCGGTGACCGCCGGTGGCACGGTGCCCCGGGGCCCCCGCGCCGGCGTGTTGGAGAGCGCGGCGTCCAGCCGGTCCAGGTTCTTGCTCGCGGTCGAGGCGAGCTGCCACGGGACGCTTACCACCATCACCCCCGGTTCGAAGAGCAGCCGGCCCTTGAGACGCAGCGCGCTCTGGTTGTGCAGGAGGTTCTCCCACCAGCGCCCCACCACGTACTCCGGGATGAAGACGGTGACCACGTCGCGCGGTGACATACGGCGGGTCGAGGCGACGAAGTCCAGGATCGGGCGGGTGATCTCCCGGTACGGCGAGTCGACGACTGTGAGCGGGATCGCCATCTCCCGCCGCTCCCAGTCGGCCTGCAGGTCGCGGGTGTCCTTCTCGTCGACGTTGACGGTCACCGCGGTCAGCGTGTCCGGTCGGGTCGCCCGGGCGTACGCGATGGCCCGTAGCGTCGGCTGGTGCAGCTTGCTGACCAGCACGATCGCGTGGTTGCGGGCGGGCAGCACGGCCCGGCCCTCGTCCGGCGGGGTCAGCTCGGTGGCGACCCGGTCGTAGTGCCGGCGGATGGCCAGCATCAGCGCGTAGATCACCGCCATCGCCGCGATCGCGATCCAGGCGCCGAGCAGGAACTTGGTGATCAGGACGATCACCAGCACAGTGCCGGTCAGCCCCATGCCGAAGGTGTTGATGGCCCGGGACCGCAGCATCCGATGCCGCGCCTCCGGGTCCCGCTCGGTGCGCAGGCGCCGGTTCCAGTGTCGGATCATCCCGGCCTGGGACACGGTGAACGAGACGAAGACGCCGACGATGTAGAGCTGGATGAGGCGTGTCACCTCGGCCTGGAACCCGACGATCAGCACGATCGCGAAGAGGGCGAGGAAGGTGATGCCGTTGGAGAAGGCCAGCCGGTCACCCCGGGTGTGGAACTGGCGGGGCAGGTAGCGGTCCTGGGCGAGGATCGAGCCGAGCACCGGGAAGCCGTTGAACGCGGTGTTCGCGGCCAGGAAGAGGATGAGCGCGGTCATCCCGGCCACCACGTAGAGCAGGAACGAGCCGGAGCCGAAGACCGTCTCGCCGAGCTGGGTGGTCACCGTCTTCTGCACGTACCCGTCGGGGCCCGAGACGATCTGCAGGGCCGGGTCCTCGACGAACTGCAGACGGGTCAGCCGGGCCAGCCAGATGATCCCGACCAGCAGGCTCACCGCGATCACGCCCAGCAGCAGCAGCGTGGTGGCGGCGTTGCGGCTCTTCGGGGCCTTGAACGCGGGCACGCCGTTGGAAATCGCCTCGACACCGGTGAGCGCGGCGGCACCCGAGCTGAACGTCCGCAGCAGCAGGAAGACGAGCGCGAAACCGGTCACGCTGTGCTCGGCCTGGATGACCAGGTCGGCACTTGGCGCACGGAGGTCGTCGCCCAGCACGAAGACGCGGAACAGACCGGTGAGCAGCATTCCGCCCATCACGATCACGAAGCCGTAGGTGGGGATGGCGAACGCGGTGCCCGACTCGCGCAGCCCGCGCAGGTTGACGGCGGTCAGCAGGACCACCGCGAGCACCGCGATCATGACCTTGTGGGTGGCCACGAACGGCACCACCGAGCCGAGGTTGGCCACCCCGGAGGAGACCGACACGGCCACCGTGAGCACGTAGTCGACGAGCAGGGCGCTGGCCACGCCGACCCCGAACTTCGGCCCGAGGTTGACGGTTGCCACCTCGTAGTCGCCGCCGCCGGAGGGGTAGGCGTGCACGTTCTGCCGGTAGCTGGCCACCACCGTGAGCATCACCACCACCACGGCGAGGGCGATCCACGGGGAGAAGAAGTACGCCGAGGTGCCGGCGATGGAGAGGGTCAGCAGGATCTCGTCAGGCGCGTACGCGACGCTGGATAGCGCGTCGGAGGCGAACACGGGCAGCGCGATGCGCTTCGGCAGGAGGGTGTGCTGCAGACGGTCGGACCGGAACGGTCGACCGAGGAGCATTCGCTTCAACAGCGAGGTGGGACTGGCCACGAACGCCAAGGGTACGACCACCACTGTGCGAACGCGGGGGTGGGCGATCACGATCGGCCGCGATGAGGGGGTACGGTCGGTCCCGCTGTCGACCCGGACGTGGCAGGCTCGGACCCGAAGCCACAGGCGGCGGAAGGCCAGCGGCAGCGGTACGCACCTTGGGAGGGACAGCGTGCACGTCGTGATCATGGGATGTGGCCGGGTCGGGTCGACCCTCGCCCACAGCCTGGAATCCCGGGGGCACTCGGTGGCGGTGATCGACCAGGACGCCGACGCCTTCCGGCGACTCGGCCCCGACTTCGCCGGGATCACGGTGACCGGGGCGGGCTTCGACGGCGAGGTGCTGCGCCAGGCCGGCATCGAACGCGCGGACGCCTTCGCCGCCGTCTCCAGCGGTGACAACTCCAACATCATCTCGGCGCGGTTGGCCCGCGAGACGTTCGGTGTGTCCCGCGTGGCGGCCCGCATCTACGACCAGCGCCGGGCCCAGGTCTACGAGCGGCTGGGCATCCCCACTGTGGCGACGGTGCGCTGGACGGCCGACCGGATGCTGCGGCACCTCGTGCCGGAGGGCAACGTGGAGATCTTCCGCGACCCGACGAGCACCGTGTCGATAGTCGAGGTCCCGGTGCACAAGGAGTGGATCGGCCGGCCGGTGCGCGCCCTGGAGGAGGCGGCCGGCGCGCGGGTGGCCTACCTGATCCGCTTCGGCATCGGCACGCTGCCCACCGCGTCCACAGTCGTCCAGGAGGGCGACCAGGTGTTCATGCTGGTCAGCGACGACATCGTGGCGACTGTCACGTCGGTGGCGGCGACGCCGCCGGAAGGGGGGCACTGAGCCATGCGGATCGCCATCGCGGGCGCCGGCAACGTCGGCCGCTCGATCGCCCAGGAGCTGATCGAGAACGGCCACCAGGTGATGCTCATCGAACGGCAGCCGAAGATGCTCCGGCCGGACCGGGTTCCGGCCGCCGAGTGGGTGCTCGCCGACGCGTGTGAGGTGGCCAGCCTGGAGGAGGCCAACGTCGCCGGCTGCGACGTGGTGGTCGCGGCCACCGGCGACGACAAGACCAACCTGGTGCTGTCGCTGCTGGCCAAGACCGAGTTCGCGGTGCCCCGGGTGGTGGCTCGGGTCAACCGGGCCGAGAACGAGTGGCTCTTCACCGAGCAGTGGGGCGTGGACGTCGCGGTGAGCAAGCCGCGGGTCATGGCCGCGCTCGTCGAGGAGGCGGTCACCGTCGGCGACCTGGTCCGCCTGATGACCTTCCGGCAGGGCGAGGCGAACCTCGTCGAGATCACCCTGCCGCCGACCGCGCCCTACGTCGGTCAGCCCATCCACGCGGTGCCGCTGCCCCGCGACTCCGCCCTGGTGGCGATCCTGCGCGGCAAGCGCGTCCTGGTGCCCAGCCCGGACGACCCCATCGAGGCCGGTGACGAGCTGATCTTCGTCTGCACCGCCGAGGTGGAGGACGACGTCCGCGCGGTCATCCTCGGCCCGGACAGCGTCGAGCGGACCCGCGGCTCA
This sequence comes from Micromonospora sp. DT43, assembly GCF_049841645.1. NCBI lineage: Bacteria > Bacillati > Actinomycetota > Actinomycetes > Micromonosporales > Micromonosporaceae > Micromonospora > Micromonospora sp. DT43. The sequence continues at coordinate 106,732 of NZ_JBNCKR010000009.1, forward strand.
CGCTGAGCGCTGGGCCGCCGCCGGCGCGGGTGACGCGACAGCTCAGGCGCCGGGCAGCGGGGTGGGTTGCGGCTCCCGGGTGACCCGGCGCACCGTCCAGACGGTGATGAGCAGCAGCAGCGCGTACGGCGGGTAGCCCAACGCCAGCCGGGCCACGCCCAGCGCGGTGTCCTCGTGGGCCAGGTAGAGCCCGGCCTGCACGCCCACCTTGGCGAGCCACACCACGCCCCAGAGCACCGTCAACCGGGTGAAGGTGCGTACGAGCTTCGGGTCGGCCCGCCACTCCGAGCGACCCTTGGCGACAAGCACCGACCAGATCCACCCGACGAGGGGCTGCCGGACGACCGCCGAGATCAGCAGGGCGATGCCGTAGCCGATGCCGTAGAGGATGCCGGGAAGGTAGAAGTCCCGCTCGTCGCCGGTACGCCAGGCGATGGCGGCGCCGATGCCCACACCGAACAGCCCGTTGACCGCGTGCCGGATCGGCCGGCGCTGGGCCAGCCGCAACCCGGCGATCAACAGCGCGACGGCCACCGAGGCGATCACGGCCGGCCGTAGGTCGCCGATGATGTTGGCGAGCACGAAGACGACCACCGGGATGCTGGACTCGACAAGCCCTCGCCACCCGCCGAGCTGGTCGGCCATCTGTTCGGCGATCGTGGGCAGTGGCTCGTCGTCCTGCGGAGGATCGGTCTCCGGTTGTGTCGCCCGGTGCTGTCCCGTCGTCATGCCCGGCCTTCCGTCCGCGGTGCCGTCACTTCGGCGAGTCCAGCTCGTAGTAAGGGTTGTAGATGACCTTGCGGTCGTCGCGCATGGCCACCCGACCGCGCGCGGTCAGGTGCCGCCCCGGCTCGATCCCGGAGATGTGTCGCCGGCCCAGCCAGACCAGGGTGACCACGTCGCTGCCGTCGTACAGGTCGGCCTCGAGGGTGGGCAGGTTGGTGCGCGGCGTGTAGACCACTGTGCGCAGCCGACCAGCGACCGAGACCACCTGACCTCGGGAGCACTGCTGGGCCAGGACGCCACCGCACTCGGCGCTCTCCTGACGCAGCTCCTGCGCGTCGATCTCGGCCTCGCTGGCGGTGAACCGTTGCAGGATGCGCCGCAGCGACACCCTGCTCTCGTCGGTCGTCATGACCTCCGCGTCACCCTCTCCACACTCGCCGGCGCTGGCCGGCACCGGCCCAGCTCCGGCGACGCCGGAACCGTCCCGCCAGCGTACGCCGACGGGCCCGGTTCCGGCGGGCCGGTGCGCCGTCGGTCAGACCTGACGGGGCTCGGCGGCGGCGGACGCGTCCGCGCCCTCGGCCTGGTCGGCGATCTCGCGGGGCAGCCGCAGCGGCAGCGGCTCACGGACCGGCTTCGCCTCCTGGCCACGGTCGACCACCAGGCCGTCCAGGCACTCGGCGAGCGGCCCGGCGCTGGCCGGGTCGGTGGCCACCGGGCCCTGGAAGACGCCCCGGACCATCCAGCGCGGCCCGTCGACGCCGACGAACCGCAGGTTCGTGGGGCCGTCCGCGGTCCGCACCTGGGCGTGCAGCTCCGGGCCGTACTCGCCCTCGACCTCCTGGGCGGCGGCGCCGTCGCCCAGCAGCGACTGACGGATCTCCTCGCGCACCTCGTCCCAGATCCCCTCGGACCGGGGGGCGGCGAAGACGCCGAGCTGCAGCGCGTTGTCCCCGTGCACCAGCACCACCTGCTGGATCACGCCCTGCGGGTCGGCCTGCACCCGCACCTCCACCTCGGCCACCGCCGGGATGTGCAGGCTGCCGAGGTCGAGTCGCTGCACGTCGTCGTCGACCTCGGAGATGTCGTACGGCCCGCGCACCAGCCCCGGCGTCGACGCCCCGGCGCCCTCGTCGAGGACCTCGGCGGTCCGCTCGTCGCGGGTGTGCCGCCCGGCATCGGCCCGCTTTCGGGAGAAGATCACTGCGCCCACCCTCCGCTGTTCACAATCACCCTGCCACCTCTTCCGTCTGCCCGGGGCCCGGCCCGGGCCGCCGCTGGTCGGCCCACTCCTGGCCGGCCGGTGACGGCACCAGCCCGGCGTGCCCGCCGGTCGAGCCGTGCCCGCCGGTCCCGCGCGCGGAACCGGGCAACTCGGCCACCGGCTCGAACCGCGCCCGCGCGACCCGCTGGACGACGAGCTGGGCGATCCGGTCGCCACGGGAGATCTTCGCGGGCGTGTCCCGATCATGGTTGATCAGGTTGACCATGATCTCACCCCGGTAGCCGGCGTCGACCGTACCGGGCGCGTTGAGCACCGTCACGCCGAGCCTCGCCGCCAGGCCGGAGCGCGGATGGACCAGGCCCACGTACCCGTCCGGCAGCGCGACGGCCACGCCGGTGGGCACCAGGGCCCGACCGCCGGGCGGCAGCTCCACGTCCGCGGCGGCCACCAGGTCGGCCCCGGCATCGCCGGGATGGGCGTACGTGGGCAGCGGCAGCTCGGCATCGAGCAGCCGTACGGGCACGGGTACGACGTCGGTCACGGGTCCCCTCTTCGTCCGGTTGTCTCCGGTGACCCTGCCATCCTGCCGGTTGGCTGGCCCGCCGTGCGCCGTACCCTCGCAGGAGTGAGCATGTCGCCCTCCCCGTCCGCCGATCGGCCGCCGGTCCCGGCCCGTCCGGCGTACGCCGAACGGCTGGACCTGCCCTGGTGGCTGTGGCTGACCGGGCTGGTGGCCGCCGCGCTGCTGGCCGTCGAGATCTGGATGGGCGGGTCCGGCGCCCGCGCCTGGGTGCCCTTCGCGGTGCTGCTGCCGGTCACCGCCGCCGCGCTGTGGTGGCTGGGCCGGATCCGCGTCACGGTCGTCGACTCCGAGCTGCGGGTGGACGACGCCCGGCTGCCGGTGCGCTTCGTGGCCGACGTGATCCCGTTGGACGTGGCCGGCCGGCGTGAGGTGCTCGGGGTGGGCGCGGACCCGCTCGCCTTCGTCGTGCAGCGGCCGTGGGTCGGCGGCGCCGTGCAGGTCGTACTCGACGACCCGGCCGACCCGACCCCGTTCTGGGTGGTCAGCAGCAGGCGGCCGGTCGAGCTGGCCGAGGCGGTGCTGGCCGAGCGGGACGCCCGCCGGCTCGCCGACCGTACGGCCGGCGAGCCGGGCTGATCGACGCTGACAGGCCGCTCAGGTGCCCGTGGGCGGGCCGGGCAGGGCCGGCGGTGGCGCTGGCCGGGCGATGCCCTGACGGCGCAGGTCCACCTGGAGTTGGTCGGCCATCTGGCGCGTGGCCCGGCGGTTGAGGAAGCTGGCCACCGCCGCGCCGGTCAGGAACGGCCCGAGCGTGGTGAGGTTGCGCCCGAAGCGGCGCAGCAGCATGTCCCGCATCTCCTTGCGGGCGGCGGTGCCGAGCACCGCGCCCACGCCCACGCCGGGCACCATCGGGTTGACCCCGCGCTGGGTGGCCCAGGAGTGCACCAGGGCCACCGCCCGTTGACCGCCGGCGCCCGGCAGCGCCACGCCGTGGATCTCGTGCAGCTCACCTATCAGTTTCAGCTCCACAGCCACGACGGCGACGGTCTCGGCGGCGAGCAGCACGGGCGCCGAGAGCAGCGTGGGCGCGACGGTCCACTCGACTGCCGCGACTCCCCCGCCGGCGGCGCCGATCCCGGCCGTGGCGCGGGAGGCGTTGCGGATCAGTCGCTCGGCCAGGGCGGCGTCGTCCAGGCCGGGAAAGTGTCGGCGCAGGGTGGCCAGGTCCCGCACGGGTACGTGCGGGGCGATCTCGGCCACCGTGTCGGTCATCCAGCGCACTGCGGCGCGGGGTTTGAACAGGTCGGAAATGCCCCGGCTGCGGGCCTGGCTCACCATCCGGGTGAGCAGTTGGCGCCGCCGGGCCGGCGCGATGTCGTCCGCGGTCAACGCCGCGACGGTGGCGCCGAGGTCGTCCGCGCCGCCGTCGGTGGTGTCGCCTCGATCGCTCATGGGTCGGACCTCCCGGTGCTGTGGCTACCCGCTACGAGTCAAGCAGGTACCCACCGGCGTCGCATGCCTACACCGGTAGCGGCGGCCCCGATCAGGAGGCCGCCGCCGGTGTCGTGAGTGTCAGACGCACTCTCGGCAGATCAGCTCGCCGTTGCGCTCGACCGCCAGCTGGCTGCGATGGTGGACCAGGAAGCAGCGGGCGCACCGGAACTCGTCCTGCTGCATCGGTAGCACCTTGACAGTGAGCTCCTCGTCGGCCAGGTCGGCGCCGGGCAGCTCGAAGCTCTCGGCGACCTCGGCCTCGTCGACGTCCACCGCGCCCGACTGTGAGTCGACGCGCCGTGCCTTGAGCTCTTCCAGGCTGTCCTCGCCGAGGTCGACCTCGTCGCGACGCGGGGCGTCGTAGTCGGTGGCCATCGGTTGTCACTCTCCCATATCGATGTTGTCGCTTCCGGTTGTAACGCCGGACGACGCTGTTTCGGTTCCGCTGGCCGACCACCACTTGTGTCGGGCACCCGACCCGGGGACTGTACGGGTCGAGACCGCTGGGGCCACTCCCCTGCGAGCGCGGAACCTTACCCCCCCTTGGGCGAGGCATGTATACCGCCCTTGCGGCTGAGATGTACGCCCCCGCACGCGAAGTTGTTCCCAATGTGATTCAGGCGACACGAAGATAGGGGTAGTAGTACCCGGTTCGCGGTCGGCGCGCCGGCATGTCGGACTGTTTCCACGCGACGGCCGGACAACCGTTAACCTCAGCGGCGTATTCGACGGCCGGCGGTCAGTGCGATCGGTGGCGGCCGCCGCCACCCACCTGAGGTCCCGGGAGCGCCCAGATGAGTTTTGCGCGAGTGCGAGCACTCGTCGTCGTCGGCCTGCTGGGGGTCCTGGCCCTGGCCTTCGTGATCACCGCGATCGTCCGCGACAGCCAGGGCGAGGCCGGCGCGGCGGGCGGCTGCCCGGACGGCTGGCCGCTTGCCGACGTCACCCTGCACGAGACCAAGGACGTCAAGATCAACGTCCTGAACGCGACCGACGAGCCGGGCCGGGCCGGCGCGGTCGCGGACGACTTCCGCAACCGCAAGTTCCAGGTCAAGAAGGTCGGCAACGCGCCGAAGGGCATCGACGACGTCGCCGTGCTGAAGTTCGGTCCCAAGGGTGTCAGCTCCGCCCACCTGCTCAAGGCGTACTTCCTCAACAACGCCGAGCCCGTCTACGACGAGAAGCGCACTGACGACGTGGTCGACGTGGTGTTGGGCAACGGCTTCCAGCAGCTCGCCACCACCACCGAGGTCAACCAGTCCCTCGGCGACCTGGGCCCGCCGGTCGCGCCCGCCGGCTCCTGCCCGTCCCCGGCCGCCAAGAAGTGACGCCGTAACCGCCCGGATCCGCCCGCTGCCACCCCGGTCCACCCCCGGCGCTCCCGACGCGCTCAGGACGTCGTCAGGGGCCGCCGGAGGCGTCCAGGGCGGCCAGCCGGTCGTGCAGCCCGGCGAAGAGGGCGGGCGGGGCCGCGATGACCAGGTCCGGGCCGGGCGGGCGACCGGCCAGGCCGGAGACCCGCGCGCCCGCCTCGGCGGCCACCAGACCGCCGGCGGCCAGGTCCCAGGCGGCCAGACCCTTCTCGAAGTACGCGTCCAGCCGCCCCTCCGCCACCAGGCAGAGGTCCAGGGCGGCGGCGCCGAGGCGGCGGATGTCCCGCACCGACGCGATCAGCCCGGCCACCACCGACGCCTGGTGCGCCCGCCGACCGGCGTCGTAGCCGAAGCCGGTGCCGACCAGCGCCTGCCCCAGGTCCGTCTCCCCGGAGCAGCGCAGCCGGACACCGTCGCGCCAGGCACCGCCGCCCCCGGTGGCGGTCCACTCCTCGCCGGTGTTCACGTTGCGCACCACGCCGGCGACCACCACCCCGTCCACCTCGGCCGCCAGCGACACCGCGCTGTACGGCAACCCGTAGAGGTAGTTCACGGTGCCGTCGATCGGGTCGACGATCCACCGCACGCCGCCCGGCTCGGCGGGGCCGGTGTCCTGGGTGCCGTACTCCTCACCCAGGACCGCGTCCCCCGGCCGCAACGCGCGCAGCGCGTCGAGGACCTGCCGCTCGACGGCGCGGTCCGCCGCCGTGACCACGTCGGTGACAGTGCTCTTGGTCGCCGCCACGGACACGCCCTCGGCCCGCATCCGGTACGCGGTGGCCGCGGCGTCCCGCGCCACCTCGATCGCTATCGCCAACAGTTCCCGCGGTGGCGGCGCCGAACGGTCCATTCCAGGGTCCCCTTCCCGTACGACCGGGGCGTTCCGGGCCGTGCGCGAGTATCATCCTTACAAAGTCCACATCTGCGCCGAATCGGCGGTCCCGCCGCCGTTACGCCGTGCGGCGCAGGATGATCGCCGCAGACGGCGTTACAATTCACCCCTGCCCACGCGCCACGGACCGCCGACCACCGGCCGGCCCGGGACACGGGGGTCCCTCAACCACATCGCCCGGCCCGGTTGCCCCACGCTGTGCCGGACGACCCGGCCGTGCCCGCTCTTCGCCTCCGGAAGGTCATTCGTGACAGAACCCCGCCAGCCCGGCGCCGACGTTCGCTCGCTCACCGACACCCTGATCGCCCACGCGCAGAGCGCCGGTGGTCAGCTCACGTCGGCTCAGCTCGCGCGCACCGTCGAGACCGCCGAGGTGACTCCGGCCCAGGCCAAGAAGATCCTCCGGGCGCTCTCCGAGGCGGGAGTGACCGTTGTGGTGGACGGCTCGGCGAGCACCCGCCGCCGGGTCGCCGCGGCCCGCTCGACGACCCCCGCGTCCCGGGCCACCACCGCCAAGACCACCAAGAAGGCCGCCGCGCCCGCCCCGAAGCAGGCGCCGGCCTCCGACGAGCCGCCGTCGACCCCGGCGCCACGTAAGGTGGCCGCTCGCAAGGCCGCCGATGGCGCCGCCGCGCCCACCCCGGCGAAGGCGACCAAGTCCACCCGCGCCACCAAGGCGACGGTGGCCGCGGCGGCCGGAGCCAAGCCGGTCAAGGCCGGCGGTAAGGCCAAGGGCGAGGGCGCCGAGGGTGAGATCGACCCGGAGGAGCTCGCCGCCGCCATCGAGGACGTGGTGGTGGAGGAGCCGGCCGAGCTGGCCCAGGCCGCCGAGACCGACGCCGCCGCGTCGGCCACCGACAACGACTTCGAGTGGGACGACGAGGAGTCCGAGGCCCTCAAGCAGGCCCGGCGCGACGCCGAGCTGACGGCCTCCGCCGACTCCGTCCGGGCGTACCTGAAGCAGATCGGCAAGGTTCCGCTGCTCAACGCCGAGCAGGAGGTGGAGCTGGCCAAGCGGATCGAGGCCGGGCTCTACGCCGCCGAGCAGCTACGCGCCGCTGACGAGGGCGAGGAGAAGCTCGTCCGGGAGATGGTCCGCGACCTGGGCTGGATCTCCCGCGACGGCGAGCGCGCCAAGAACCACCTCCTCGAGGCGAACCTCCGTCTGGTCGTCTCCCTGGCCAAGCGGTACACGGGACGCGGCATGGCCTTCCTGGACCTGATCCAGGAGGGCAACCTCGGCCTCATCCGCGCGGTGGAGAAGTTCGACTACACCAAGGGCTACAAGTTCTCCACGTACGCCACCTGGTGGATCCGACAGGCCATCACCCGGGCCATGGCCGACCAGGCCCGCACCATCCGCATCCCCGTGCACATGGTCGAGGTCATCAACAAACTCGGCCGCATACAGCGCGAGCTGCTCCAGGACCTGGGCCGTGAGCCCACGCCGGAGGAGCTGGCCAAGGAGATGGACATCACACCGGAGAAGGTGCTGGAGATCCAGCAGTACGCCCGGGAGCCCATCTCGCTGGACCAGACCATCGGCGACGAGGGCGACAGCCAGCTCGGTGACTTCATCGAGGATTCCGAAGCCGTGGTGGCCGTCGACGCGGTCTCGTTCTCGCTCCTGCAGGACCAGCTCCAGCAGGTGCTGCAGACGCTCTCCGAGCGTGAGGCGGGTGTGGTACGTCTGCGTTTCGGCCTGACCGACGGTCAGCCGCGGACGCTTGACGAGATCGGTCAGGTCTACGGGGTGACCCGGGAGCGGATCCGGCAGATCGAGTCCAAGACGATGTCCAAGCTGCGTCACCCGTCCCGGTCGCAGGTTCTCCGGGATTACCTGGACTGAGCCGGTTTCGTCAACCGAACGTGTCGTTTTGGCCACCTGGTGTGCAACACCAGATGGAGATCGTCCGGATGCACGAATGTGATCGTTGACGTGGCACCCTTGGTGCACGGCACACTGTCCCTGCCAGGTGTGACCTCGGTCCCCCGCGGGCACACAGGGAAGGCAGCGCCTAGCAAGGGTGTTGCACGATAGGTGAGCAACGACCGAAGAGATTGTTCATCGGTGACGACCAGAGGAGGAAGGCGATGAACTCGACCCTCACGCCGCCGCCCGAAACGGTGGCACCCCCAGCCGCCGATGAACGGTGCGACCGCTGCAATGCTGCCGGTAAGCTCCGGATCACTCTGGTGGGTGGGAGCGAGCTGGTGTTCTGCGGGCACCACGCGAACAAGTACGCGGAGGATCTCGTGAAGATCACCGAGCGGTTCGCAACGGAGCCCGATTTCAGCTGGCGTGGCGCCGACCTGATGGCGAACTGAGTCCGTAGACCGACATAGCCGACCGGAGGCACCCCGAGGGTGCCTCCGGTCGGCTTTTTCCTGCCCAAGCGCCCAACCGCCCCGCGCCTCGGCACCGCCCGGCCCCCCGTGATCCACTCAGTTTCAGGGAAGTCGCGCTTTCCACCTCGGTCGAACACCGCGATTTCAAGGAAGTCGAGGGGGCAGCAGCCGGGCTTAGAGGGTCTGCACCGTCGCGATGCGTTCCTCGAGCTGCTCGATGGTGGCCTGGGCGCTCGGCGGGCCGCCGCAGAGCCGGCGCAGCTCGGCGTGGATCTTGCCATGGGGTTGGCCCGTGCGATGGTGCCGGGCGGCCACCAGAGCGTTCAGTTGCCGTCGGAGCGCCACGCGACGCTGGGCGGCACTCATGGGTGCCGGAGGCGCCGCCGTGGGCGCAGCGGCCGGCTGAGCGGCCCCGTCGGCCGTACGACGGCGCTGGGCGGCGAGCTGCGCCGCCTGGCGCTTGGTCAGCAGCAGCGAGACCTGGTCGGCGGTGAGCAGGCCGGGCAGGCCGAGGTACTCCTCCTCCTCCGGGGTGCCGGCCTGGGCGGCGGTCCCGAACGACGCGCCGTCGAAGATCACCTGGTCCAGTTCGGCGGTGGCCGAGAGCGCCGCGAAGCGCTTCTCCAGCTCCCCGCTGGCCTGGTCGTCGCGCTGCGCCCGTTCCAGCAGGTCGTCGTCGAGGCCGTCGGAGTCCTTGGGTTTGCCGAGGACGTGGTCCCGCTCGTTCTCCATCTCGCTGGCCAGCCCGAGCAGGTGCGGCACGCTGGGCAGGAAGACCGACGCCGTTTCGCCGGAGCGGCGGGCCCGCACGAACCGACCGATGGCCTGGGCGAAGTAGAGGGGGGTGCTGGCGCTTGTGGCGTAGACGCCGACGGCGAGCCGGGGGATGTCCACCCCCTCGGACACCATCCGCACCGCGACCAGCCACCGCTGGTCGGACGCCGCGAACGTCGCGATCCGCGCGGAAGCGCCCTGGTCGTCGGAGAGCACCACGGCGGCCTTCTCGCCTGTCACCTGCTCGATGAGCTTGGCGTACGAGCGGGCGGTCTGCTGGTCGGTGGCGATGATCAGACCACCGGCGTCGGGCATGCCGGCGTTGCGCAGCACGGTGAGGCGGGCGTCGGCGGCGCGCAGCACCTGCGGCATCCAGTCCCCCGCCGGGTCCAGGGCGGTACGCCACGCCTGCGCCACCAGGTCCTGGGTCATCGGCTCGCCGAGGCGGGCCGCCAACTCGTCCCCCGCGTTGGTGCGCCAGCGGGTCTCCCCGGAGTACGCCAGGAAGAGCACCGGCCGGACCACGCCGTCGCGCAGCGCGTCGGCGTAGCCGTACACCGAGTCGGCGTGGGAGCGCAGCAGCCCGTCACCGCCCCGCTCGTAGGTGACGAACGGGATGGGGTTGTCGTCGGAGCGGAACGGCGTACCGGTGAGCATCAGCCGGCGTACGGCGGGTTCGAAGGCGTTCTTCACGCCGTCGCCCCAGGAACGGGAGTCGCCGGCGTGGTGGATCTCATCGAGGATGACCAGGGTGCGACGGGTCATGGTGCGCCGCCGGTGCACCTGCGGGGCCATCCCCACCTGGGCGTAGGTGACCACCGCGCCGTGGAAGTCGGCAGCCGAGTGCACGTCGGCGTTGCGGAACGCGGCGTCGAGCTGGATGCCCACCCGCGCCGCGGCCTCGGCCCACTGGTTCTTCAGGTGCTCGGTGGGCGCGACCACGGTGACCGCCTCGACGGTGCCGTCGCCGAGCAGCTCGGCAGCGATCCGCAGGGCGAAGGTGGTCTTGCCGGCGCCCGGCGTCGCGACGGCTGTGAAGTCCTCGGTACGCCGACGCAGGTACTCCACCAGGGCCTTGCGCTGCCAGGCACGTAGTGCCGGGAACGTCTCGAGCACCGGCGTCCGGGCTGCCACGCGAAAGCTCCTCTCCGACCGCACGAGGGCGGACACCGGGCGAGGGCCACGAGTACCGCCGCCCATGAAAACGCCTCCGCGCAGAAGCTGCCGCGAAGGCCGACTCAGCATAACCAGCGCGGGCCCGTCGGCCCAGGCGACACCACGCCTGTCACATTCACCACCCGCGCAGGACGAGCCTCACCACTCCGGGTCGCCGGTCGGCGGTGGCCGCAGCGTGGCCACCGGCGCGGACCAGCGGCGGCGCAGCGCGATCAGGCGCAGCCCGAAGACCCCGACCGCGGCGGCGGTGAGCGGCGCCGGCCCGGTCTGCCCGGTGACGTACAGCAACGCCACCGCGACCGATCCGGCCAGGGCTGCCACCGCGTAGATCTCCCGGCGCAGCACCACCGGGATCTCGGCGGTCAACAGGTCCCGGCCGAGCCCGCCGCCGATCGCCGTGAGCATGCCGATCAGACAGGCGCCGACCGCCGGCACCCGGGCGTCGAACGCCTTGAGCGTGCCGGTGACGGTGAACAGACCGAGGCCCGCGGCGTCGAGCACCAGCACCGTGGTGCGCAGTCGGGCGAGCTGCGGGTGCAGCCAGAAGACGGCGAGCGCGGTGATCGCCGCGGTGGTGGCGTACCGCCAGTCGGCGAAGGCGAGCGGCGGTACCTCGTCGATGACCAGGTCACGGAAGATCCCGCCGCCGAGCGCGGCCACGAAGCCGACGAACGCGACGCCGAACAGGTCGAGTCGTTTGGCCACCGCCGCCGAGGCGCCGGAGGCGGCGAAGACCGCCACCCCGGTCAGGTCGGCGAGGAGCAGGGCGGTGGAGGTGGTCACCGCCGCAGGCTACGTCGCCGGCCGGAGCGCCGGCCGGGGTTCACTCGCGGTACGAGTCGTAGATCTCCTTGCACTTGGGGCAGACCGGCGAGCCCGGCTTGGCCGCCTTGGTGACCGGGAAGGTCTCCCCGCAGAGCGCGACGACGAAGGTGCCCATGACGGCACTCTCGGCGATCTTCTCCTTGCGGACGTAGTGGAACATCTCGGGACCGGTGTCGGCGTCCTTCAGTTCCGGACGCTCGAGAACCTCTGTGCTCACGTCTGCACCTCCAACCGCCAAGTTTGGCAGGTCATCACGGCCGGGTCCACTTGAGCCCGGTCCGGTTCCGACCCGTACCGTGCCGGTGTGACTGACTTTCGCATCAGCTTCGGCACCGAGGTGGCCGAAGCCCTGCGCGACGGCCGGCCCGTCGTCGCGCTGGAGAGCACCATCGTCTCGCACGGCCTGCCCCGTCCGCAGAACCTGCGGGTGGCCCGCGAGATCGAGCAGGCGGTCCGGGACGCCGGGGCGGTGCCGGCGACCATCGGGATGATCGGCGGCGAGCTGGTGGTCGGCCTGGACGACGCGCAGCTGACCCGGCTGGCCACCGTCGACGGCGTGACGAAGCTCTCGGTCCGCGACCTGGCCGTGGCGGCCGCGACCGGCGCCGACGGCGCCACCACCGTGGCGGCGACAAGCGCGGTGGCCGCCGCCGCCGGGATCGGAGTGTTCGCGACCGGCGGCCTGGGCGGCGTGCACCGGGAGGCGGCGCACACCTTCGACGAGTCGGCCGACCTGGTCACCCTGGCCCAGACTCCGATCACTGTGGTCTGCGCGGGGGTCAAGTCGATCCTCGACGTGGGCGCGACGCTGGAGCGCCTGGAGACCCTCGGGGTCGCCGTCATCGGCTACCGCACCCGCCGGTTCCCCGGCTTCTACCTCACCGACGCGGGCTTCGACCTGGACTGGTCGGTGGACTCCCCGGAGCAGGTCGCCGCCGTGCTGGCCGCCCGCGACGAGCACGCCGTGCACACCGGCGGCCTGCTCGTCGCCAACCCGTTGCCTGTCGACGAGCAGCTCGACCCGGAGCTGCACGACCGGACCCTCGCCGAAGGGCTGGCCCGGCTGGAGCGGGACGGGGTGACCGGCAAGGCCGTGACGCCGTACCTCCTGGCGCACTTCCACTCGGCCACCGAGGGCGCCAGCCTGGCGGTGAACGTCCGGATCATCCTGCGCAACGCCGACCTGGCCGCGCGCATCGCGGTCGCCGCGGTCGCCCGCGCCTCCGCCGTCCCGGCATGACCCCTGGGGCCCGCGTGGTCGTCGTCGGGGACGTGATCACCGACGTGGTCGCGGTGCTGTCCGGGCCGCTCGCGGCCGGGTCGGACACCGGCGCCGAGATCAGTCTCGGCGGGGGTGGGCAGGCGGCCAACACCGCCGCCTGGATCGCCGCGCAGGGAATGGCCGTCACACTCGTCGGCGCGGTCGGCGACGACGACGCCGGGCGCGACCGGGTGGCCGAGCTGGACCGCGCGGGCGTGGATTGCACCCTCGAGCGGGTGGTGGGCGCCCGGACCGGCACGGTGATCGTGCTGGCGGCCGACGGCGAGCGGACCATGGTCACGTCGCGGGGCGCGAACCTCGCGTTGCGCGCCGAGCACGTGGAGAAGGCCCTCACGGCGGTGCCCGACGCGGGGCATCTGCACCTGTCCGCGTACACCCTGTTGGACGCCGGGTCGCGCGGCGCGGGGTTGCGGGCGCTGGCCGCCGCCCGCGAGCGCGGGCTCACCACGAGCGTCGACGCGGCGTCCGCGGCGCCGCTGCGGCGGGTCGGCGCGCGGACCTTTCTCGGTTGGGTACGCGATGTCGACCTGCTGCTGGTCAACGCGGACGAGGCCACGGTGCTGGCCGGCGGTCTGGACCCGGCGGCGCAGGGGCGGGCGCTGTCGGCGACGGCTCGGCGGGTCGTGGTGAAACGCGGCGCGGCGGGAGCGGTCTGGGTGGACCGCACCTCGCCGGTCTGCGTGGCTCCGGCCCGGCGGGTGGCGGTGGTGGACGTCACGGGTGCGGGCGACGCCTTCGCGGCCGGTCTGCTCACCGCGTGGCTCGCCGGTGCCACCCCGACCGCGGCACTGAACCGCGCCACCGACCTGGGCGCGCTGGCCGTCTCCACAGCAGGCGCGCGGCCGCAGCCGTAACTGTCGACGGCGGGCGTAACGGCCGGCCGACGGTCACCGCACGGCCGATCGAGCCCTGACCCACGCGACGCGGGTCAGGGCTCGACGTCGATGACCTTGTGCGGGCGCTCCTCGGCGGTGAGGCTCATCGGCGGGGTCTCGTCCTGTCGCCGGGGGTGGAACCGATTGGCCAGCCGGTGCTCCTCCTTGGGCGGCCGGTCGTTCGCTAGCAGCACGGCCAGCCACGGAATGAGCACCATGCCGAGGGCACACAGCGGCAGCCAGACCCAGAGCAGTGGGGCGTTCGCGCCGACCAGGATCGCGCCGACGATGATGCAGGCCACCCGGATGCCCATCATGAGGACATAGCGGCGCTGACGGCTGGTGAGCTGATCATTCTGGCTGCGCGAGGCATCGGTGATCAGAATCGGCTGGTACGCCTGACGCTTCACCATGGACCTCCTCGAGGGGATTACGCCCCATCCTGTCACCACGGAGGCGTGATCAGCGAAAATTGACCTGGCCCGGTACGTGTTACGTGCGTGGTACGCTGCGCGACGTGGGCAGCAGGTTCAGCTTCACCGACGAGGCGTTGGCCAACCTGAGGGTCTACGACGTCACGCCCGGGGAAGTCTGGGAGGCGCTGCACAGCGCCCGACGGGTCATCCGCCACCTGGGTGACGACGTGATGGTGGTCTACGCCGCCGGCCGACGCGGCCGCCGCCTGGCGGTGCTGCTCGCCGAGGCCGATGGCACCGACAACGACTGGGACATCCTCTCCGCCCGCGAGCTGAGCGACGTCGAGTCGAAGCGCTACGACGAGGCCGTGCGGAGAGATCGCCGATGAGGAGGCCGTGACGATGCACCGTAACGACGCGACCAAGCAGTTCCACAGCGGCGACGACCGGCTCGCCGACCTGATCGACGACAGCCCTTCGGTCGATCTGCCCACCCCCGACACCGACGTGCCGATGGTGAGCCGATCGGTGCGGCTGCCACTGGAGACGTACGAGCGGGTGCGCGCCGCCGCCGACGCCCGGGGCATCGGGGTCACCACGCTGATGCGGCAGTGGATCGAGGCCGGCCTCGCCGACCTGGACGACTCCGCGACCGTCTCCCTCGCCGACGTCCGGCGGGCGCTCGCCTCGCTGGCCCACCCGACCGCCGCCTGAGCGCGCGGGTCAGCCGCCGGCTGTCTTCGCCTTGGCTGCCGCCTTCATCTGCTGCTTGTACTCCCGCACCCGGCGCAGCGAGTCGGCGTCGGTGACGTCCGCCACCGACCGGTAGGCGCCGGGGTCGCCGTACCCGCCGGCCGCCGTCCGCCAGTCCTGCGGGGTCACCCCGAACCGCTTGCCGAGCAGGGCCACGAAGATCTGCGCCTTCTGCTTGCCGAAGCCGGGCAGCCCTGCGACCCGCCGCAGCAGCTCCGGCCCGTCGGCGACGTCGGCCCAGAGCAGCGCGGCGTCCCCGTCATAGCGCTCCACGAGCACCTGACAGACCTCCTGCACCCGGGCCGCCATCGCCTTCGGGAACCGGTGCAACGCGGGCGGCTGGGCGAAGAGCGCGACAAGCGCCTCCGGGTCGTGGCCGGCCAGCTCCGCCGCGTCCAGGTCGTGGCCGAGCCGCTGGGTGAGCACGTACGGCGAGGAGAACGCCTTCTCCATCGGCACCTGCTGGTCCAGGGTCATGCCGAGAAGCAGGGCCAGTGGGCTGCGCTCCAGCAGCCGGTTGGCCTCCGGATCGATGGGCAGCACGAGCGTCATACCCGCCATCTTGCCTGGCCCGCGGATCCGGGCCGGCACCGACGCTCCGGCGGTCGTCCGGCGGGTGCTGCCGACGCGGGACGACACGAAAGGCAGGATGAGGGCGTGGACGAACACGACATGCTGCTCTCCCCCGCCGGCGTCGACGCGCTGCGCGCCGCGCTGGCCCGGACCGGGTTCACCAGCCACGGCATCGCCGAGCGGCTGGGCGCGCAGGCCACCGCCGCGGTCGCCCGCAACGACTACCGGGCCGCACTGCGCGCGACCGAGGACGGCGACCCGCTCGGCACCCTGATCCGGGTGTTCATCTGCGACCAGACCGAGCCGGAGGCCGCGGTGGCCGCCGCGCTGGCGCCCCTCCCGCTGGAGGAGGCCCTGGCCGGCGGGCTGGTCGAGCGGTACGGCGACGGCCTGCGCGCCGGCGTCGACCTGGAGCCGTACGGCGACGACTGGTGGGTGCTCGCCGACGTGCCGGCCAGCGCCCGGCCGGGTCGCCCGCTGCACGCCGAGCACGTGCTGGGCATCGGCGGCGCCACCCAGACCCTGATCGGCGCGACGGTGCGCCGGCCGGTGGGCAGCGCTCTGGATCTGGGCACCGGCTCCGGCGTCCAGGCCCTGCACCTGGCCACCCACGCGGACACGGTGACCGCCACCGACCTCTCCGAGCGGGCCCTGCGCTTCGCCGCGACCACCGCCGCCCTCAACGGCCAGGACTGGGAGCTGCTGCGCGGCGACCTGGTCGCCCCGGTGGCCGGGCGCCGCTTCGACCTGGTGGTGAGCAACCCGCCGTTCGTGGTCGGCCCGGGTACCACCACGCACGTCTACCGCGACTCGGGGCGGGTGGGTGACGCGATCGCCGCCGAACTGGCCGCCGCCGCTCCCGGCCTGCTCACCGAGGGCGGCACCATGCAGTACCTGGCGAACTGGGTGCACGTCGCCGGCGAGGAGTGGGACGAGCGGGTGGCCGGCTGGTTCGCCGGGACCGGCCTGGACGCCTGGGTGATCCAACGCGAGGTGGCCGACCCGATGGCGTACGTCGACCTGTGGCTCAACGACGTCGGCGAGGGCGCCGACCCGCAGCGGGCCGCCGTCTGGCTGGACTGGTTCGACGCGCACAAGATCGAGGGAGTCGGCTTCGGCATCGTGTCGCTGCGCCGAGGTGGGCACGCCGATCCGGTGGTCCGCGTCGAGGACCTGCGTCAGCAGGTCCAGCCGCCACTGGGCGACCACATCGGCGCCTGGTTCGACCGCCAGGACTTCCTGCGGGTACGCGACACCGAAGGGCTGCTCGCCGAGCGCTACCGGGCCGCCGACGGCCTCCAGCTGCGCCAGGAGGCCACCATGGGCGACGAGGGCTGGGCGGTGGACCGGCAGGTGCTCGCGATGCCGCACGGCCTGCGCTGGACCGAGGAGATCGACCCGCTGGTGCTGGCGCTTGTCGGTGGTGCCGATGGCCGGCTGCCGCTGCGCGACCAGCTCGCCCTGCTCGCGGCGGCCCACGACGTCGCACCCGTGGAGATGGCCGAGGCCGCCGGCCCCATCGTCGCGCACCTGGTGGAGCGCGGCTTCATCGAGCCGGTGACCGCGTGATGCGAGCAGACGTGCGGCGCGGCACCGCGGCGAGCGGCCTCACGGCGAGCGGCCTCACGGCGGGCTGCTGATGCGGGCCGTGGTGCAGACCGTCGGGCGGGCCAGCGTGACCGTGGATGGTGAGGTGGTCGGCGCGATCGGAAACGGCCTGCTGGTGCTGCTCGGGGTGACCCACACCGACACCGCGGAGACCGCTCGGACGATGGCCCGCAAGGTGCACGAGCTGCGCATCCTGGAAGGCGAGCGCTCCGCGGCCGACACCGGCGCACCGATCCTGGTGGTCAGCCAGTTCACCCTGTACGGCGACGCCCGCAAGGGTCGCCGCCCGAGCTGGACCGCAGCCGCCCCCGCCGAGGCAGCCGAACCCCTGGTGACAGCGGTGGTCGACGCCCTCCGCGAACGAGGCGCCAAGGTCGAGACCGGCCGCTTCCGAGCCCACATGCTGGTGGAGAGCACCAACATAGGCCCCCAAACCCTCCTCCTGGACCTCTAACCCCACCCCACCCCCACCCCGAACAGCTCTCCCGCGTTGATCATGAGGTTGGCGGGCATTCTGAAGATCGAAGGGCCGGTCAACCTCATGATCGACGGGTAGGGGCCTGGGGCGCAGGGCCGGGTGGGGCACCCGGGGGTCAGGAGAAGAGGCCTCGGCGGGACAGGGAGCCGCGGAGCCAGGTGTCCAGTTCGGCGGGCCAGTCGGTGTGGTCGGCGGTGGCGTACTCGACAGTGAACCGGCCGAAGGCGTCCCGGCCCTCGGTGAAGACGCCGCCGCGCTTGTCGACCTCCAGCACCACCTGCATCTGTCGCGCGTCGGCGATGAAGGTGACCTCCAACTGGTTGATCGACCGGGCGTACTGCGGTGCCGGGCTGAACTCGATCTCCTGATAGAACGGCAACGTCTGCCGTACGCCGTAGAGGTGCCCACGCTCCACGTCGGCGCGCGCGAAGCGGAAGCCCAGTCGCAGCAGCGCCTCCAGCAGCCGCTCCTGCGCGGGCAGCGGGTGCACTGTCACGGCGTCCAGGTCGCTGGTGTCGACGGCGCGGGCGACCTCCAACTCGGTCCGCAGGCCCATCGTCATTCCGTGCAGGTGCTGTCCGTACAGCTCGGTGACGGGTGTCTCCCAGGGCACGTCGAAGCGGAACGGGAGGTCGTGGCGCTGCCCCGGCTCCAACCGGAACGCGCCGGTGATCCGCTGGCGGTGGAACTCCTGCGTGGTGTCGTAGTCGCTGTCGCCGCTCTCCACCTCGACCCGGGTGACCAGGCCGAGCGTGACGTGCTCGATGTCGACCTGGTGGTCGCCGCCGAGCACCTGGATGCGGCCCTCCAACTGCCCGCCGGGGCGGCAGTTCGGGTTGGCGAGCACCGTCTCGACCGACGGGCCACCGACCCCCATCGCCTTCATGAGCCGCTTGAAGACCACACCGTCCTCCATCGTCGGACCACGCCGACCCGGGGCGGCCGACCTGCCCGCAACGTAGCCGGGCGGCGCACGCAACCGCCCGGACGACACACCGCGGCAACGATCCGGCCGGATTCCTGTCGGGTGCCCGATCGCCTCACTCCCGTTTCACGCCCTGCCCGCCAAGCTGTGTTTCACACCGGCACCACTGGGCCGGAGACACGGCACAGACGTGGACACGGGGAGAGACAGAGATGGTCCTGCAGATGACGGAACACCGGACGCGCCCGGCCACCAGCACCGAGAGCAACGGGCCCGCAGAGGCCCTCACCGACCTGGACGCCACCGACGAGCGCGGCATCTCCACCGACCTGGTCCGGGCGTACCTGAACGGGATCGGCCGGACGAAGCTGCTCACCGCGGCGCAGGAGGTCGACCTGGCCCGCCGGATCGAGGCCGGCCTGTTCGCCGACGAGAAGCTCGCCACCTGCACCCCGGTCTCCGAGGAACTGCGGGCCGACCTGGAGCTGATCGTCGCCGAGGGCCGCGCCGCCAAGGACCACCTGCTGGAGGCGAACCTGCGGCTGGTGGTCAGCATCGCCAAGCGCTACACCGGACGCGGGATGGCCTTCCTCGACCTGATCCAGGAGGGCAACCTCGGCCTCATCCGGGCGGTGGAGAAGTTCGACTACGCCAAGGGTTACAAGTTCTCCACGTACGCCACCTGGTGGATTCGGCAGGCCATCACCCGGGCCATGGCCGACCAGGCCCGCACCATCCGCATCCCCGTGCACATGGTCGAGCAGGTCAACCGGATGGTCCGGGCCCGCCGCGAACTGGCCGTGACGCTGGGTCGCGAGCCCACGGTCGCCGAGGTCGCCCGCGCCCTGGACATTCCCGAGTTCCAGGTCATCGAGCTGATCTCGTACGACCGCGAGCCGGTCAGCCTGGACCAGGCCGTCGGCGACGACGGCGAGAGCGCGCTCGGTGACTTCGTGGCCTCGGTGGACCCGCGCACCGACCCGGGCGAGGGCGCCGCGCAGGGCGAACTGCGCAACGAGGTGAGCATCGTGCTGGCCACGCTGTCGCAGCGGGAGCAGGCGGTCATCCGGCTCCGGTTCGGGCTGGACGACGGCCGGCAGCGCACCCTGGACGAGGTCGGCCGGGAGTTCGGCCTGTCGCGTGAGCGCATCCGGCAGATCGAGAAGGTGACGCTGCTGAAGCTGCGCGCTCCGGAGCGGGCGCAGCGCCTGGAGGCGTACGCCTGCTGACGCACCCGCTCCGACAGGAAGGCCCCGGCGGTTCGCCGGGGCCTTCCCCACTGTCGGGGTGTTTGACTGTGGCACCGATCCATAGCCGCGAGGAGAGCTACCGTGAACTGGACGTTGGAAGTGGTGATCGTGCCGGTCTCCGATGTGGAACGGGCGAAGACGTTCTACGCCGACCAGCTCGGCTTCGTCGTCGACCACGACACGGTGATCAGTGACGAGGCGCGCATCGTCCAGCTGACGCCGCCCGGCTCCGGCTGCTCGATCGTCATCGGCACGGGTGTGGTCCCGGAGATGCCGCCCGGCTCGCTCCGGGGCCTCCAGCTGGTGGTGCCCGACCTGAAACGGGCCCACGCCGAGCTTGTCGAACGTGGCGTGCAGGTAGGCGACATCCAGGTGGTGGGCCAGAACCCGCGCCCGGTGCCGGACCCGCTGGACAATGTCGGCTTCGTCTTCTTCGCCGACCCGGACGGCAACACCTGGGGTGTCCAGCAGATCTCCAGCCGCACCTGACCGGCCGCGTTCAGAGGCGCCGGGGGCCGGTGTCCGGGCGGGCGGCCACGCCGCCCACCCGCACCTCGGCGTGCAGGACCGAGATGCCGTCCGGACGGGCGAGCACCGGGTTGAGGGTCAACGAGCGCACCCGGGGCTGGTCGTCGGCGAGCTGACCGATCCGCAGCAGCAGGTCGGCCAGGGCCGCCCGGTCCACCGGTGCGGCACCCCGGTGCCCCCGCAACAGCGGTGCCGCCCGGGGTTCGTCGACCAGCTCGGCGGCGTCGGTGTGGGTCAGCGGCACCGCCCGCCAGGCCCGGTCGCCCAGCAGCTCGGTGGCGACCCCGCCGAGGCCGAAGCCGACCACCGGCCCGAACGCCGGATCCTCCACCAGCTCCACCACGCAGGCCACGCCGGGCGGGACCATCGGCTGCACCAGCACGTCCGCGCCGAAGCCGGCGGCCATCTCGGCGTACGCGCGGCGGACGCTCGCCTCGTCGGGCAGGTCGAGGCGGACCGCGCCCAGGTCGAGCCGGTGTCGCAGCCCCGCGGCGGCGGCCTTGAGGGCCACCGGGAAACCCACCCGGGCCGCCGCGTCGACAGCCGCGTCGACCGAATCCACGGGCACCGACGCGACGGTCTCGATGCCGTACGCGGCCAGCAGCGCCTGCGCGTCGGTGCTGTCGGCGCGCAGCGCGGCCGCCGCGGCGTCCCGGTCGATCCCGGGCAGTTCGGGCGCGACTCCGGGAGGACGGCGCAGCCACTCGGCGTACCGGTGTGCCCGGGCGAGGGCCCGGACGGCCTCCTCCACGCCGCCGTACGCGGGCACCCCGGCCGGCAACCGCCCGACCAGGAACGTCGCAACGGTGGGCTTGCCCAGGGCGAGGGCGGCCGGTAGTGCGGCGGTGACGTCGGCGTCCACCTCGGTGCGTTGGCCGGGCAGCGGTGGGGCGAAGACCACGACGAGGGCGTCCACCCGGTCGTCGCCGGCCGTCTCGGCGAGGGCGGCGGCGAACTCGTCGGCGCCGGCGCTCGGCGCGACATCGCGCGGATAGCCCTCGGCGACGGTCAGGCCCTGCCCGACACAGGCAGTGGCGGCCAGGCCGGTCAGCGCCGAGGAGTTGCCGACTACGCCGACCCGGCCGCCGGTCGGCAGCGGCTGGTTGGCCAGCAACACCCCCACGTCGAGCAGCTCGGGCACGGTGTCCACCCGGATCACCCCGGACTGGGCGAAGAGCGCGGCCACCGCCACCTCGTCCGGCCCGGCGGTGTCACCGACCCCCACCGGGCGGGCCTGCGAGGCGAGCGCCACTACCGGTTTCGCGCGGCCGATCCGCCGGGCCAGCCGGGCGAACTTGCGCGGATTGCCGAACGTCTCCAGATACAACATGATCACGTCGGTGCCGGGATCGTCCTGCCAGTACTGCAGCAGGTCGTTGCCGGAGACGTCGGCCCGGTTGCCTGCCGACACGAAGCTGGAAAGCCCGAGGCCGCGCCGATCCGCCTCGGCCAGTAGCGCCACCCCGAACGCGCCGGACTGGCTGAAGATGCCGACCCGACCGGCCGGCGGCAGCGCCGGGGCGAGGGTGGCGTTGAGGCGTACCGTCGGGTCGGTGTTGGCCACGCCCAGGCAGTTCGGGCCGACCACGCGCATCCCGGCGGCGTGCGCCGCACGGACCAGCGCACGTTGCGTGGCCGCGCCCTCCGGCCCGGCCTCGGCGAAGCCGGCCGAGATCACGACCAGGCCGTGCACCCCGGCGGCGGCCGCGTCGGCGACCACACCGATCGCCGCCTCCGGCGCGACCGCCACCACCGCCAGGTCCACCGCCACCCCGGCGTCGAGAGCGCTGGGGTACGCGGGCAGCCCCGCCACCGTCGACGCGCTCGGATGCACAGGCACCACAGCGCCCGTGAACCCGCCGTCGCGCAGGTGACCGAGGACCGCCGCGCCGACGCCCTGGCCGGTGGCGCTCGCGCCGTAGACGGCGATGCCGCGCGGGGCGAGCAGCCGGGCGATCGAGCGGGCCTCGGTGCGGTGCTCCCGGCCGCGCTGCACCTCGAGGGTCGTCTCCGTCGCGGCGATCGGGAAGCTCAGGTGCACCACACCGTCGGCGTACGCGCGCTGCACCTGGTAGCCGAAGTCGGAGAAGACCCGCAACATCGTCCCATTGGCCGGCAGCACCTCGGCGACGAAGCTCATGATGCCGTTGCGCCGCGCGGCGTCGGCCAGGTGCTCCATCAGCACCGAGCCGATGCCCCGGCCCTGGAAGGCGTCCTCGACCACGAAGGCGACCTCCGCCTCCGGCGCCTGCGGGCCGAGCCGCTCGTACCTGCCGACCGCGACGAGCAGGTCACCGGCCAGCACCACGAACGCCTCCCGGTCGTGGTGGTCGACAGTGACGAACCGGATCAGATCCCGTTCCGGGATGCGCGGGTACGGCGAGAAGTAGCGCAGGTAGCGGGTGCGCTCGGAGAACCGGCTGTGCATCGCCACGATCGCCGGCGCGTCGGCCGGGTCGATCGGTCGCAACTGGACGGTGCTGCCGTCGCTGAGCAGCACGTCCACCGGGTGGTCCACTGTCGTCACCGGAAACGGCCCGGCTCAGTCCCGGGGATCGTGCGGGTCGAGCCCGAGCAGCGGGAAGACCGCCTTGCGGGTCGCCGCGATCGCCCGGTCCACCGCGTTCGGCTCGCCCGTCGGCTGCCACGGCTCGAACGACGGGTCCGCGTCGTCGGTCATCCGCAGCGGAATCTCCCGGCCCGGCCGACGGGTCGCGGCCAGCTCCCGCCAGGCAGACGGGGTGAGCGTCGCCGGATCGATCGGGTCGCCGGTCGCCACGGCCAGCAGGTGGCTCCAGGCTCGGGGCACCACCTCGACAAGCGCGTACCCGCCGCCGCCGGTGGCGACCCAGCGGCCCTCGCACAGCTCGTCGGCGAGCGCCCGCAACGCCAGGTAGGTGGCGCGCTGCCCGTCCACAGTCAGGTTCAGGTCGGCGAGCGGATCCAGCCGGTGGCCGTCCGCGCCGCACTGGCTCACCAGCACCTGCGGCCGGAACGCGCGCAGCACCGACGGCACGATCGCGTGGAACGCCCGCTGCCAGCCGGTGTCGTCGACACCCGGTGGCAGCGGCATGTTGACCGCGCTGCCCTGCGCGCCTGGCCCACCCGTCTCGTCCGGGAAGCCGGTGCCGGGAAAGAGCGCGAGAGGCGTCTCGTGCAGGCTTACCGTGAGCACCCGCGGGTCGTCCCAGAAGATGTCCTGCACGCCGTCGCCGTGGTGCACGTCCACGTCGACGTACGCGATCCGCTCCGCGCCCAGGTCGAGCAGGCGTGCGATGGCCACCGCGGGGTCGTTGTAGACACAGAAGCCGGAGGCGCGGGCGGGCATCGCGTGGTGCAGGCCGCCGGCCACGTTCACCGCTCGCCGGGCGTCACCACGCCACACCGCCTCCGCGGCAGCCACCGTCGCTCCGGCGATCAGGGCGCTGGACTCGTGCATCCCCTCGAAGATCGGGTTGTCGGAGGTGCCCAACCCGTACCCGGCGAAGAGCGGGTCACGGGGGGCGGCCCGCACCGCGGCCAGGTAGGCCGGGTGGTGCACGCGGGTCAGCAGGGCGTCGTCGGCGGGCTCCGGCTTGACCACGCGGACCCCGGGACGGTCCAGGATGCCCAGCTCCCGGGCGAGCGCGACGGTCAGCTCCACCCGGACCGGGTCCAGCGGATGGTCACCCATGTTGTAGGCGAGCAGCGAGGGGTCCCACACCACCACCGTGTCGTCGGACATGAGCTCATCGTCGCACGAGGACCGTCGTCAACCCACCGCACGCGCTGGTCAGCGGCCGGGTGTCGGCCCGGAGGCGACCGGCCGGGCCGGGTCGGCGACCCAGTTGCTCCACGAACCCACGTAGAGCGCGGCGTCCGTGCGGCCGGCCAGGTGCAGCGCGAGGACGGCCTGCGCGGCGGTCACCCCGGAGCCGCAGTACGCCCCGACCGCCCGCGCCCCGGTGACACCGACGGCGGCGAACCGCTCGCGCAGCACGTCGGCGGCCGGAAAGCGCCCGTCCGGGCCCACGTACTCACCTGCGGGCAGGTTCGCCGCGCCGGGCACGTGACCGGCGACCGGGTCGATCGGCTCGACCTCACCGGCGTAGCGGAGCGCCGCCCGCACGTCGAGCAGCACGGCATCGTCGGCGCTCGCCAGCGCGGCGGCCTGCCCGGCGTCCAGCACCGGAAGATCACCGGGGCGTACCTCGACGTCGCCGTCGGCCGGAGCGGACGCGGTGGTGGAGACCTGTCGTCCGGCGGCGACCCAGGCCGGGAAGCCGCCGTGCAGCAGGCGCACCGGCCGGTGCCCGGCCCAGCGCAACGTCCACCAGGCGCGCGCGGCGGCCAGGCCGTCACCGCCGTCGTACACCACAACTGGGTGACCGGCGCGGACGCCTGCCGCCCGCAGCGCGGCCCGCAGCGCGTCCGGGTCGGGCAGCGGGTGCCGGCCGCCGGCCCCGGGCGGCCCGCACAGCGCGGTGTCCAGGTCGACGAAGACCGCGCCGGGCAGGTGACCGGCCAGGTAGTCGTCATGGCCGGGCGGGCCGGTGAGCCGCCAGCGGACGTCGAGCAGGGTGGGGGGATCGGCGTGGTCGAGTTCGACGGCGAGCCCGTCGACCTCGACGAGCAGCTCCTCGGTACCGGACATGGCGACCATCCAACACCATCCGGGACGGCAGCACGCGGTTCGGCGGCGGTCGTCGGCCACGCCGCGGGGTAGCATCGTGCACCGGAGGGCCGCTGACGTTATGAAGTCTCACGACCTGGTCGACACGACCGAGATGTACCTGCGCACCATCCTCGAGTTGGAGGAGGAGGGGGTGCCGCCGCTGCGTGCCCGGATCGCCGAACGGCTGCAGCAGAGCGGCCCCACAGTGAGCCAGACCGTCGCCCGGATGGAGCGCGACGGCCTGCTCACCGTCGAGGGCGACAGGCACCTGACGCTCACCGCGCTCGGCCGCGGCAGCGCCGTCTCGGTGATGCGCAAGCACCGCCTCGCCGAGCTGCTGCTCGTCAACGTCATCGGGATGCCCTACGAGGAGGCCCACGAGGAGGCCTGCCGCTGGGAGCACGTGATGAGCGACGCCGTGGAGAAGCGGGTGTACGACCTGCTCAACCGGCCGACCCGTTCCCCGTACGGCAATCCGATCCCGGGGCTTCAGGAGCTGGGCTCGCCCGAGGCGGAGACCACCGAGGCCGCCGAGGGCGAGCGCAACCTGGCCTTCCCCGGCCTCTCCGGGTCGGTCGTGGTGCGGCGGATCTGCGAGAGCGTGCAGAAGGACGCCGACGTGCTGCGTCAGCTGCACGCCGCCGGTGTCGACCCGGGCGCCACCGTGACAGTGGCCCAGGAGCGCGACGGGGTGTCGATCGACCGTTCCGGCGACCGGGTGCGGCTGCCCCGCGAGGTCGCCTCCCGGGTCTTCGTCGCCGCCAACTGACGCACCGCGCACCCGGGCGTCACAGCGCCCGGGTGTCCACCTTCCGGGCCAGCGCGACCAGGTCCGTGGCCATCTTCTCGGCGGCCGCGCGCTCGGCGTCGCGGGCACCGGTCCAGGCCAGCGTGGCGAGGCGTCCGTCGGTGGCCAGCCAGCCGACCTCGGCGACCGGCCCGTGCCCGCCGGTCGCGGCGACGGTACGCCGGTACGCCTGCTGACCCAGCCCGGTGACCTTCGCCGCCTTGCCGGGCACCACGTCCGCGCCGAAGGTGGCCTTGTCGATAGTGGTCTCGGACACGCTGAGCATCAGCTCCGGCAGCGCCGCGCTCTCGGCCCGGATGACACACGTGTGTGTGTCGCCCCGCTCGCTGGCCGCCGCCACGTCGAAGCGCACCTTGACGAGCTGCTCGATCACCGCGAAGTCCAGCAGCCGGCAGGCGCCCCCGGAGGAGGCCGCCGACACGTCCAGGGCGACCGGCGCCGGCGGCGGCACCGCCACCGGCTCGGCCTCGGCGGCACAACCGCTCACCAGCAGGCCCGCCAGCCCGGCGACCACGATCCGCCCGCGCACGCTCCACCCTCTCGCCGACCGACGGCGGAAGGCGCCCGCCGGATGTCCGTCGGAAACCGTACGGGGTGTCCGGGTCGGGCGGAAGTCCTCGTTTACACCTTTCCCGTCGGTGGATCGTCCACGTACGGGCAGTGGCGGCAGCCGCGTCCACAGCACGTGCCACGGCGGGCCAGGAAACCGGCGCTGAGCACGAACAGCCCCGTCGCCGGGTCGAGGTAGCCGGCCTCCCCTGCGGCCAGCGCGGCGGCGTGCGCGGCGAGGATCCGGGTCCGCTCGGGGTGGTCCGGCGGCAGCCGGGACGGGTGCGGCTCGGTGAGCGGCCGATCCGCCAGGGGTCGTCGCTCTCCACTCACCCGCAGAAGTCTAGGGAGGACCCCTGCCGACGGAAATGCGGTGCCGGCCGGAGTGACGCCCCGATAGAGTCCGCGGGCCGCCGGCCGGTGGCACTTACCCGCACGGACAGGCGGCGACAGTGAGTCAGCAGGTGGAGCAGTCTCCGGCGGTCGCGACGGGGACGACCCCGTCGCTGTGGCGCAGCCGGAACTTCCTCCTGCTCTGGGGTGGTCAGACCGTCAGCGAGCTGGGCACCCGGATCGCGAACGTGGCGGTGCCGCTACTCGCCGCCGACACCCTGCACGCCAGCGTGTTCCAGATCTCCCTGCTGACCGTCCTGGCCTGGCTGCCGTACCTGCTGTTCTCCCTGCCGGCGGGCATCGTCGCCGACCGGCTCGACAAGCGGCGGCTGATGATCGCGTGCGACCTGGGTCGGGCCGCGCTCCTGCTGTCGGTGCCGGTGGCCGCCCTTGTCGGCCACCTCGCCCTTCCCTTCCTGTACGCGGTGGTCGGGCTCGGCGGCGTGCTCACCGTGCTGTTCACCGTGGCGTACAAGACCCTGCTGCCCCGACTGGTGCCGGCGGACCTGCTGGTGGACGGCAACGCCAAGCTGACCATCAGCCAGGACGCCGCCGAACTGGTCGGCCCGACGGTGAGCGGCGCCTTGATCGGGCTGGTCGGCGCCGCCCGCACCTTCCTGGCCAACGGATTCGCCTTCCTGGTCAGCGCGCTGACGCTGATCCTGATCCGGCAGCCACCGGTACGCCGCGAGCCCGCTCCCCGCGTACCCCTGCGGGTGGAGCTGACCGACGGGCTCGGCTTCATCCGGCGACAGCCGATCCTGGTCAGCATCCTGGCCTGCACGACGTGGTCGAACTTCTGGGTGATGGCGTCCGCCTCGATCGAGGTGACCTTCCTGGTGCGGGAGCTGCACGCCGCGCCGGTGCAGGTGGGTCTGGTCTTCTCGGTCAGCGCCGTCGGTGGGCTGGTGGTGGGGGTGCTGGCCGCCCGCCTGTCGGCCTGGCTCGGCTCGGCCCGGGTGATCTGGGTGGCGATGACCGCGCCGGGCCCGTTCTATCTGCTGATGCCGTTGGCCCGACCCGGCTGGGGACTGCTGCTCTACGGGTTCGGGCTGGCCGCGTTCTCGGCCAACGTGGTGCTGTTCAACGTGGCGGCGATGTCGTACCGGCAGCGGATCACCCCGTCGGCGATCCTCGGCCGGGTCAACGCCGCGTTCCTCTGGATCTGTTTCGGGGTGGTCCCGCTCGGCGCGCTGACCGGCGGCGCGCTCGGCACGGCGCTGGGGCTGCGCGGGGCGCTCTGGGTGTGCGTGCTGGGCACCTGGGCGGCGTGCCTGTTCGTGGTCTGCTCGCCGCTGCGCCGAATGCGGGACATGCCGCCGCCGGTTTCGTCGTAGGGTCCGACGATGGCCACCTTTGCCGCGCCGGACGGGACGGCGCTCGCATACCGGACCCTCGGGGGCGGAGACCCGCTGGTCTGCCTGCCGGGCGGCCCGATGCGCGACTCCGCGTACCTCGGTGATCTCGGTGGCCTGGGCGCGCTGCGGACGCTTGTCGTTCTCGATCAGCGGGGCACCGGCCGGTCGGCGGCGCCGGCGAACGTCGCCACCTATCGCTGCGACCGACTGGTCGACGACGTGGAGGCACTGCGCCGGCACCTGGGCCTCGACCGGCTGGACCTGCTCGGGCACTCCGCCGGCGCCAACGTGGCGGTACAGTACGCGGCCCGGCACCCCGACCGGGTGGGCCGGCTCGCGCTTGTCACCCCGAGCACCCGAGCGGTCGGGTTGCCGGCGACGGCCGCGCTGCGTCAGGAGGTCACCCGCGCCCGCGTGGCCGAGCAGTGGTTTCCGGCGGCGGCGGAGGCCCTGGACTCCATGGTGGCCGGGTGGGCCAGCCCGGAAGCCTGGCAGGCGATCGCGCCGTTCTTCTACGGCCGGTGGGACGAGGCGGCCCAGGCGCACCAGGCTGCCGAGCCCGGCCAGCGCAACGAGGAGGCGGCGCGGATCTTCGGCAGCGAGGACGCCTTCGACCCGCCGGCCACCCGTGCCGCGCTCGCTGCGCACCGAGGCGCGGTGCTGCTGCTCGCCGGTGAGGTCGACCTCGGCGCGCCGCCCGGCCTCGTGGCCCAGTTCGGCGAGTTGATTCCCGGCGCCGAGGTGGTCGTGCAGGCGGGCGCGGGCCACTACCCGTGGCTCGACGACGCCGAGGCGTTCCGCACAACGCTCGCGGCGTTCCTCGCCGGCCCGGCCGGTGCTTGAGTCTCCACCGGGGGGAGACAGCAGGGTGGGGGCATGGACGGGGAAACGCGGTACACGATCGGCGACCTGGCCCGGCGGAGCGGCCTGAGCGTCAAGACCATCAGGTACTACGCCGACAGTGGGCTCGTGCCGCCCACCGATCGGAGCCCGGCCGGCTACCGGCGGTACGGCCCGGACGCCGTCGCCCGACTGGAACTGGTCCGGACGCTGCGCGACCTGGGCGTGGACCTGGCGTCCATCCGGCGGGTGGTGGACCAGGAGGTGCCCCTGCACGAGGTGGCCGCGGCGCACGCCGAGGCGCTGGCCGTGCAGATTCGGGTGCTGCGGCTGCGCCGGGCGGTGCTCACGGTGGCGGCGCGACGCGGGTCGGGCCCGGCGGAGGTGGACGACCTGCACCGACTGGCCCAACTCAGCGCCCGGGAACGGAAGCAACTGGTGGACGACTTCCTGGACAGCGTCTTCACGGGCGACCCGCCGACGTACCCGGGGGTGATCGTCTCGATGACGCCGGAGCTGCCCGACGACCCGACCACCGAGCAGGTGCAGGCGTGGCTGGAGCTGGCCGAGCTGTGCCGGGACGCCACCTTCCGGGCGAGCATGCGGCGGCTGGCGCGGCAGCACGCCGCCGACCACGACGTACCCGGGCCGCCCCGCCCGGACGCCGTCGCGATCGTCCGGGACGGGGTGGTCGACGCCCTGGCCGCCGGTCTGGATCCGACCGGCCCGGAGGCCGAGCCGGTGGTCGCGGCCGTCACCAGCCGGTACGCGCGACTGCACAACCTCCCCGACGACGCCGACCTGCGCCGTCGGCTGCTGGACCGGCTGACCCTGGCGAACGACAGCCGCCGGGACCGCTACCTCGACCTGCTGTCGGTGCTCAACGGTTGGGCGACGGGTGGCGGGGTGACGCCGGCGGTGGACTGGTTCAGTCGCGCGCTGCGCTCCCGGCTGCCGGCGAGGGCCTGATCTCAGCCGAACCAGGTCATCGCCTGACCGTGGCCCCGAGCCCAGGCCAGCGGCTTGCCGTCGAGCGCGAGGACGTTGTGCAGCGCCGCGTCCGGCGGGTCGGGCAGCCCGTCGTAGGGCAGCACCTCCGGGGCCTCGTTGGCGATCCAGTGCCCCGGCAGCTCACGCACCAGCCGGACGAACGCCTCCCGGCGCGCGACGGGCACCTGGTAGAGCACCGACGTGTGGAAGACGACAAGCGTCGCGTCCGCCGGCGCCCGCGCGGCAAGCGCCGCCAGGTCGTCCACCAGGTCACCGCGGACCAGCAGCGGCGGGTCGGCCGCGGCGATCGCCGCCGCGGCGCGCAGCCGGGCCCGCCGGTGCGCGTGCTCCGGCCAGATCAGGGCGTCCAGCCAGGACACGTCGCCGGGGTCGGTCACGTCGAGCGGGTTCAGGTCCAGGCCGGCCCGCCACACCACCTGGGGTACGCGCGCCGGCGGCACCACCCCGCTGGCCGCGCACTCCAGGATCGGCGTGCCTTCGCCGACCTCGTGCTCGCCGTAGCGGTAGGCGTACCGGTCGGGATAGAGGCAGAGGCCCGCCGACGCGCCGACCTCCAGCAGGGCGAGGGGCTGCGGCAACCCGGCGAGCACTGGCAGCAGGACCGCGCACCGGCCGGCCTCGTTCGTCTGGGTTGCCCTTCTTCGCAACTCCGTCTCGATGACCGGCCAGTGCGCCACCGTGTAGTCGTGAAAGGCGACCGGGTCGTCGACCGGCCCGCCCAGCCAGCGCACGACGCCGAACAGCAGGTTGGGTTGTCGCTTGCCGGGCGGGAGCGTGTCGAGCAGGGCGAGCAGGTCGCCGTCGTGGGCGACGGCCTGGGACAGCCGCTCGTACGTCGGTGAGACGCCGTGCGCCTCGCGGTTACCGAACTCGACGTACGCCTCGCTGGTTGTCATGCCCCGATGCTCGCAACATCGCGCCGGCTTTTCAGCCCCGCGGCCCCGGTGCCACCGGCGGCCTTCATCACGTTGACTCCTATACCGGAGAGTCATACTTATGACCCTCAGGTATACCGCCCAACGGCGACAGGCCTTCGGGCCGGGACGACGGACAGCATCAGGAAGCCGACTCCGATGAGACCCTCCCAGGCCGGCGCCTGACTGCCACCGTCGACGGACCCGCCACCTTCCAGCGCCGCGAGAACACCGCTGACCACCAGGTACGGAAGCATCGGCACCAGGAAGCCACCCGCCACCCAGGCGAAGAAGATCAGCGGTCGCGCGGGGAATCCGCCTGCCCCAGTCCTGGGCCAGCGCCAGCCCGACGGTGCAGCGCGACAGCGATCCAGACGACCTTGACGAGCAGGTACAGGGACATGGCCGACGCCGCCGAGTAGCCAGCGACCTTGCGGGCGGCGCTCCACCCCGCGCCGATGTCCCGCTCGGGCGGCACGGCCGCCACCGTCACGCCGACCTGTGCATCCGTCACTGGCCCCGCCCTCCGCCGCTACGCCCCATCCGGCTCCGGCTTTGACTCCGACCCGGCGATCCTCTCCCGGGTGTCGGCCGTCGGGATCCCGCCGTGGTGGGAGCTTCGTGCCGCATCGTCCCCCGGCCGAGGGAACGGCTCACGGCGCGAGCGTGGCAGGTGATCCCCGCCGCGCGTCCCCCGCTGGGCGACCGCCTCGCCGATGGGGCATCATCGGAGCACCGGCGACTGGCGGCACGGGGATGGTTGGAACCATCGGGGAGCCTCTCGCGGACGTCGACCGCCTGGGCGCCCGCGTCGAGGGGCAATCATGACCACGACCAGCGAATCTCTAGAGACGCACACCACACCCGGCGAGGCTCGGCTCCTGCCGGGCGCACCCGTCGCCGACGCCATTTTCGCCGAGGTCGCGGCCGCGGCCACGCGCCTCCGCGGCCGCGGGATCACACCGAGCCTCGCCACCATCCTGGTGGGCGACGACGACGCCAGCGCCGGCTACATCGGCATCAAGCAACGTCAGGCTGCCGCGCTCGGCTTCGACTCCCCGCACGTGCACCTGCCCGCCACCGCCACCCAGGCCGATCTGCACCGGGCCATTGCCACGTTCAACACGGATCCGGCCGTGCACGGACTGCTCGTGCAGTACCCCGTTCCGGGGCATCTGGACTACGACGCGGCGTTGCAGACCATCGACCCGGACAAGGACGTCGACGGCATGCATCCGCTGAACATGGGACGTCTCGCCGTCGGCCTGCCCGGCCCGTTGCCGTGCACCCCCGCAGGCATCGAAGCCCTCCTGGCGCACCACGAGATCCCCGTCGCCGGCCGCGAGGTAGTCATCCTCGGTCGCGGCGCCACCCTGGGCCGACCCCTGGCGATGCTGCTCGCCCAGAAGCGCCCGACGGCCAACGCCGCCGTCACAGTCGTACACACCGGCGTGCCCGACTGGGCCCGCTACACCCGCCGCGCCGACATCCTCGTCGCCGCCGCCGGCGTACCCGGGATCGTCAAGCCCGAGCACGTCAAGCCGGGCGCCGTCGTCATCGGCGCCGGCGTCCGCTACGCCGGGCGGCGGCTCCTGCCGGACGTGGACGAGGCGTGCGCCGAGGTCGCCGGCGCCATCACGCCCCGGGTCGGCGGGGTCGGCCCGACCACGGTGGCGATGCTGTTCCGCAACGCCGTCCGCGCCGCCGAGCGCGCGAGCCAGTAGCCGCTGCGGCCTCGGTGGGTGATCGCGGGTTCGCTGAAGTCGGGGTGTCCGGGCGGGCGCGATACCCCGGCTTTCTGAAACCCGAGTGACCATGTGGACGGCGGAAACGGCGCTGCCCCGGCTCTCCTGGCAGGAGGGCCGGGGCAGCGCTGATGCGTACGTCAGCTGCAGCCGCTTGTGGAGCCGCAGCCCTCGCAGACGTAGCAGCTACCGGCGGGGCGCATCTTCGTACCGCAGGTGAAGCAGAGCGGCGCGTCCGCGGCCTTGCCGATCACGGCCTCCAGCAGTTCGGTGCTGGAACCCACGCTCGGGGCCGGCTTGGCGGCGGCCACGTCGGCCATCTCCTGGGCCGGCTGGGCGACGGCCTCGGTCTTGGCCGGAGCCTCGACCGGCGCGGACGACGCCATCGCGGTGAGCTCGGCACCGGTGACGGCGGTGGCCTCCGCGTCGGCCTCGGCCCGCAGCTGGGCGGCCCGCTCGCCGGCGGTGAAGATGCCCAGCTCGGCGCGGCGCTCGTAGGGCAGGAAGTCCAGCGCCAGGCGACGGAAGATGTAGTCCATCACCGAGGCCGCCATGCGCACGTCCGGGTCGTCGGTCATACCGGCCGGCTCGAAGCGCATGTTCGTGAACTTGCTGACGAACGTCTCCAGCGGCACGCCGTACTGCAGGCCGATGCTGATGGCCACCGAGAAGGCGTCCATCACACCGGCAAGCGTCGAGCCCTGCTTGGACATCTTGAGGAACACCTCGCCGAGGCCGTCGTCCGGGTAGGACGACGCGGTCAGGTAACCCTCGGCGCCACCGACGGAGAAGCTGACCGTCTCGGACGGGCGCTTCTTCGGCAGGCGCTTGCGCACCGGCCGGTACTCGATGACCTTCTCGACCGCGGCCGGTGCGGCCGGTGCCGTCTCGACGGCGGCCGGCTCGGTGGCCTTGTTGGACTTGGCCACCGAGAGCGGCTGGCCGACCTTGCAGTTGTCCCGGTAGATCGCCAGCGCCTTCAGGCCGAGCTTCCAGCCCTCGAAGTAGATCTTCTCGACGTCCTCGACGGTGGCCGCCTCCGGCATGTTCACCGTCTTGGAGATGGCGCCGGAGACGAACGGCTGGATGGCCGCCATCATCCGCACGTGACCCATCGGGGCGATGGTCCGCTCCCCCATGGCGCAGTCGAACACCGGGTAGTGCTCCGGCTTGAGGCCGGGAGCGTCCACCACGTGACCGTGGTCGGCGATGTGCTCGACGATGGCCTCGACCTGCTCCTCGGGGTAGCCGAGGCTGCGCAGGGCGCGCGGCACGGTCTGGTTGACGATCTGCATCGAACCGCCGCCGACCAGCTTCTTGAACTTGACCAGCGCCAGGTCCGGCTCCACGCCGGTCGTGTCGCAGTCCATCATGAAGCCGATCGTGCCGGTCGGGGCGAGGACGCTCGCCTGCGCGTTACGCCAGCCGAACTTGTCGCCGATCTTGTTGCCCTGGGTCCACTGCTTCGTCGCCTCACGGACGATCGCGGTGGCCACCGGGCTGGTCGGCTTGATCTCGTCGTTGGCGGCGGCGTGCTTGCGCATGACCCGCTTGTGCGGCTCGGCGTTACGGGCGTAGCCGTCGTACGGGCCGACGACGCCGGCCAGCTCGGCCGAGCGGCGGTACGCGGTGCCGGTCATCAGCGACGTGATCGACGCGGCGACCGAGCGGCCCTGGTCCGAGTCGTACGGCAGGCCGGTGGCCATCAGCAGGGCGCCCAGGTTGGCGTAGCCGATGCCGAGCTGCCGGTAGGCGCGGGAGGTCTCACCGATCTTGTCGGTCGGGAAGTCCGCGAAGCAGATCGAGATGTCCATCGCGGTGATGACGAACTCGACGGACTTGACGAACTTCTCCACCTCGAAGCCACCGTCGGCGCGGAGGAACTTCATCAGGTTGAGCGAGGCCAGGTTGCACGAGGAGTTGTCCAGGTGCAGGTACTCCGAGCAGGGGTTCGACGCGGTGATCCGCCCGGTCTCCGGGCAGGTGTGCCAGTCGTTGATCGTGTCGTCGTACTGCAGGCCCGGGTCGGCGCACTCCCAGGCGGCCTGGGCGATGGAACGGAACAGCTTCTTCGCCTCGACCGTCTCGATGGTCGAGCCGTCGAGCCGACCCCGCAGGTCGAAGCCGCCGTCGTTCTCCACAGCCGTCATGAACTCGTCGGAGACCCGGACCGAGTTGTTGGCGTTCTGGTACTGCACGCTGACGATGTCGGAGCCGCCGAGGTCCATGTCGAACCCGGCGTCACGCAGCGCGCGGATCTTGTCCTCCTCGCGCGCCTTGGTGACCACGAACTCCTGGATGTCCGGGTGGTCGACGTCGAGGATGACCATCTTGGCCGCCCGGCGGGTCGCGCCACCGGACTTGATGGTGCCGGCCGAGGCGTCCGCGCCGCGCATGAAGCTGACCGGGCCGGAGGCGTTGCCCCCGGAGGAGAGCAGCTCGCGGGACGAGCGGATCCGCGACAGGTTGACGCCGGAGCCGGAGCCGCCCTTGAAGATCAGCCCCTCCTCCTTGTACCAGTCGAGGATGGAGTCCATCGAGTCGTCGACGGCGAGGATGAAGCAGGCGCTTACCTGCTGCGGCGACGGCGTGCCGACGTTGAACCAGACCGGCGAGTTGAAGCTGAACACCTGGTGCAGCAGCATCCAGGTCAGCTCGTGGGCGAAGACCTCGGCGTCGGCCGGGCTGGCGAAGTAGCCGTACTCCTCACCCGCGGTGCGGTAGGTGGTGACCACCCGGTCGATCAACTGCTTGAGCGACCACTCACGCTCCGGGGTCCCCACCGCGCCCCGGAAGTACTTGGTGGTCACGATATTGGCCGCGTTGACGCTCCACGACTCCGGGAACTCCACGCCCCGCTGCTCGAAGTTGATCGAGCCGTCCCGCCAGTTCGTCATCACGACGTCGCGGCGCTCCCACGACACCTCGTCGTACGGGTGGACCCCCTCGGTCGTCCACACCCGCTCGATCTTCAGCCCCGCGCCTGTCTTGTTCCGTGAACGGCTAGTAGTCACGCCGTTGCCCCCCTCGTCTGCGCGGTCACCCACCGCGCGTCCCAATCTCTTGAAAAACCGTGAAGTCTCAGCTGGTACGGCCGGCGGCCTCAACCGCGTCGGCCCGGCCCTGCTCCCGGGCTCGCGCCACGGCCCGCAACGTCTCGATCTCGCGCTCGAAGTCGGCGAGCGAGTCGAAGGAGCGGTAGACACTGGCGAACCGCAGGTAGGCGATCTCGTCCAGGTCGCGCAGTGGGCCCAGGATCGCCAGGCCCACCTCGTGACTGGGGATCTCGGCGGCCCCCTTGGCCCGGACGGTCTCCTCCACCCGCTGCGCGAGCAGCGCGAGTGAGTCGTCGTCCACCGGCCGGCCCTGGCACGCCTTGCGCACCCCGCCGATGATCTTTGTGCGGCTGAACGGCTCGGTCACCCCGCTGCGCTTGACGACCGCGAGGACCGCCTCCTCGACGGTGGTGAACCGCTTGCCGCACTCCGGGCAGGAGCGTCGCCGCCGGATGAGCTGGCCGTCGTCGGCCTCCCGCGAGTCGACCACCCGGGAGTCGGCGTGCCGGCAGTACGGACACCGCATCGCCCAACCTCCACATTCTGATCAACCGCGGACACACCGGGCACTCCCGGACACGACTCACCACGGCGCTGCCACCCTTGGGCGGCGCTCGCCGTGATCGACGTTACGGAAGTGCGGTCGGTAGTCGAACCCAACCTGTAGGCAACTTACGCCCGTGTCACTACTACATCTAGGGGTTGACCGTATGTCGCTGACGAACCCCGGTCAAGTTGACCGGCGTGTCCGGCGCGTCACGGACCATCCGGCCATCCGCACCCCGCCGCTCCACCGCAGAACCAACGCCGAGGACCCCACCGGGTTACCGGCCGCACGGCCGGAGCACCCCGGAAAATGGCCAGACTTCGAACACGCGTGCTATCCGACGTACCATTTATCAGAACATCCGTACGAGCGGAGGGGTTTTTCACCCCGACACGCCGGTGAGAGGTCGTACAGATGTTTGAAAATGACCGATCTCACCTATACGGTCAGGAACAACCGGGCGCGATGGATCTTCACCACACCCGGCGACGCACGACTCATGGCACCACCGCACGCACCACGAGCCGACGAGGCACCCAGCGCCGACCAGGGAGGACGGACGTGACCGAGGACCGGGCCAGCCGGCCGAAGAGCCCGCAGCAGATCACCGAGGCGGGCCCGCCGGCCACCCGACGCCGCACCGCCGCGCGCAGCCGGACGGGTCAGCCGGCAGTGCGCCCGGTCACGCCGGTGGTCAGCGCCTTCCCCGACCCGGCGACTGTCGACCTGACCGCCCGCCAGCGCCGCATCCTGGAGTTCATCCGCACGTGGGTGGAGCGGCACGGCTACCCGCCGAGCGTCCGCGAGATCGGCGAGGCGGTCGGCCTGGTGTCACCGTCGAGCGTCGCCTACCAGCTCAAGGAGCTGGAGAAGAAGGGCTTCCTGCGCCGCGACCCCAACCGTCCCCGCGCGGTGGACGTCCGGGCCCCCAGCGAGGCCATCGACGACGAGTTGTCCCGCGCCCAACGGCCCACCCCGGCGTACGTGCCGATGCTCGGCCGGATCGCCGCCGGTGGACCGATCCTCGCCGAGCAGGCGGTGGAGGACATCTTCCCCCTCCCCCGCGAGCTGGTCGGTGAGGGCGAGGTGTTCATGCTCCAGGTCAAGGGCGACTCGATGCTCGACGCGGCGATCTGCGACGGCGACTGGGTGGTCGTCCGGCAGCAGCCGACGGCCGACTCGGGTGAGATCGTGGCCGCCATGCTCGACGGCGAGGCCACCGTCAAGACCTACCGGCGCCGCGACGGGCACGTCTGGCTGATGCCGCAGAACCCCGCCTTCGACCCGATCCCCGGCGACGACGCCACCATCATGGGCCGGGTGGTGGCGGTGCTCCGCAGAATCTGACCGGCCGGCGAAGCGGGTGGGGGCCTAGGGCGCTCACCCGCTCGGCCGGACCGATGAAGCGCCGATCGTGTCAGTAGCGGTCGCCGCGCGGGCCACGGCCACCACCGGGGTACTGCCCGTACGGGTCTCCGGGCACGTCGCCGTCCCGCCGACGGCCGGGTCGCTGGCCCCGGGGATCCGGCTCCTGCCCGCCGCGCCGTGGCGGCTCCGCCCGACCTCCGCCGGGCTGGCCACCACCGCCGTACACCCCGTTGCCGGGCCGACCGCCGGCACCCGCCGGACGGCCCCCGCCGCCCGCACCCGCCGGACGGCCTCCGCCGCCGCCGTACACACCGCCACCGGCCGGAGCGGCACCACCGCGACCGCCCGGACGGGCGGGACCGTAACCGCCGCCCTCACCGCCGGGTGGGCGTGCACCGCCGCCGTAGACGCCGCCTCCGGCGGGAGCGGCACCACCCCGGCCGGGGCCACCGCCGCCGTAGACGCCGCCACCGGCCGCCGCGCCGCCGTAGACGCCGGGGGCCGGACGGCCTCCGGCCGCCGGTACGGCGCCGTCCCGGGGGGCGCCACGCCTGTCGTCGGGATCGACATTCGAGCCCGGCCCGTCGCCCGGTTCCGCCGTCGGTGGCCGGCGACGGGCTCGCAGGATGCCGACGATGCCGGCGCCGACGAGCAGCAGACCGAGGACACCGACCGCGCCCACGAGGTAGGTGATGTCGTCGAAACTGAGCCCGTCGAACCAGGACTTGTCCGCGACCGGCTTGGCGCCCCCGGGAGCGGCCACGGCCGCCGCCACGCTTGTCGACGGCGTGTAGCTCAGAATGTCGACCGGCTCGTCCGCGGTGAACTGCCCGCCGTCGGAGACGGTGACGAAGGTCTTCCCGTCCGAGGTGTAGGAGATCGCCTCACCGAACGGATCGGTAAGTGGCGTCACCCGCGGCTTACCAGTGGTGAGCGCCCCGACGATGTCGCCGCCGGTCACGTCGTACTCGAAGGCGTCCGCGTACGTCCGGACGACCACACGGCTGCCGTCCGGCGACCGGGCGGCCCCGGTGACCGCGGCCCGCCCGTAGACGCTGAGCGGGTTCTCGGTGGTGGTCTTCGGCAGCTTGATCTCGCCGACCTTCTTCATCGGCACCGGCGCGGTGTCGCCGTTCTTCAGCTTCGCCGTGGGGGTGAAGATCTCCGAGTTGCCGCTCGCCACCTTGGTGATGATCAGGGGGAGGCCGTCGGCCCCCACCAGCAACGCCTCCGCGTCGTGCGGCTTGTTCTCGGGGTAGGAGAGCCGGTGCAGCACAGGCTGCTTGCTGCCGTTGATCGGCATGGTCCAGACCGCGATCCGCGACCGCCGCTCCTTGCTGGTGGTGTTGTCGCCGATGTCACCGATCCACAGGGTGTCGCCCTTGGGCGAGACCGCGAGGTCCTCGGTGTCGAACGGCCCCTGGCCCGAGTACCGGACCGGATCCTTGGCGATCTTGCACTTGCTGTCGAGGAAGAAGACCCGCTTGCGCGCCTCAACCTCGGTGCCGTCGTTGATGACGATGTAGCCGCTCTTGGTCGCCACCAGGCCGGACAGCTCCCGCAGCCGCTCGTCGGCGACGGTGCAGCGCTTCTTGCCGGGGGTGGCGGCGGGCGGCGGCTGGGATGATCCGGGAGCGGGAGCGGCCACGGCCGCTCCGGCCAGCGCCACGGTTGCCCCGAGCAGGCCGAGGGCAACCGTGACCGAGGAAACAACGCGGCGCATTCGGCCAGTGTCGCATGCCGCGCGTTTCCGGTGGATGACGCCGGGGCCGCTCAGGGCCGACTGCCGACCGCCTGGCCCTCCCGCGCGACGTCGAACGGCGCCAGCTCGGCGGCGAGCGCCGCACTGACCCGCACGTGCAGCAGGGTGCCCTCCGGCAGGTGCGACGTGCTGAGCACCTCACCGGTGCGGTGCACGCGAGACACCAGGTCGCCCCGGTCGTACGGCAGGACGGCCCGGACCTCGACAGCCGGTTGCGGC
The DNA here is from genome assembly GCF_049841645.1 of Micromonospora sp. DT43. Taxonomy (NCBI): domain Bacteria; kingdom Bacillati; phylum Actinomycetota; class Actinomycetes; order Micromonosporales; family Micromonosporaceae; genus Micromonospora; species Micromonospora sp. DT43. The sequence goes on from NZ_JBNCKR010000009.1 coordinate 146,001, forward strand.
AGCCGCTCCTCGATCGCCGCCCGCAGGGCGTCGATCCCCCGCCCCGAGTACGCCGAGACGAAGATCGCCTCCGGCCAGAGGCGCTTGAGCCGCAGCAGCGCGTCCTCGTCGGCCGCGTCGGTCTTGTTGACCACCAGCAGCTCGGGCAGCCGGTCCGCGCCCACCTCGGCGAGCACCTCGTGCACCGCCCGCACCTGCTCCTCCGGATCCGGGTGGGTGCCGTCGACGACGTGCACCACCAGATCCGCCTCCGCTACCTCCTCGAGCGTCGAGCGGAACGCCTCGACGATCTGGTGCGGGAGGTGCCGGACGAAGCCCACCGTGTCGGAGAGCGTGTAGAGCCGCCCGTCCGAGGTGGTGGCCTTGCGGGTGGTCGGGTCGAGCGTCGCGAAGAGCGCGTTCTCCACCAGCACGCCTGCGCCGGTCAGCCGGTTCAGCAGGCTGGACTTGCCGGCGTTGGTGTAGCCGGCGATGGCCACGGCGGGCACGGAGTTGCGGGTGCGACGGGCGCGCTTGGTGACGCGTACCGTGCGCATGCTCTTGATCTCGCGGCGCAGCCGGGAGATGCGGTGGCGGATACGCCGCCTGTCGGTCTCCAGCTTGGTCTCACCGGGACCACGCACGCCCACGCCACCGCCGGCGCCGCCGCCACGGCCGGAACCACCGGTCTGGCGGGAGAGCGTCTCACCCCAACCGCGCAGCCGGGGCAGCAGGTATTGGAGCTGAGCCAGCTCGACCTGCGCCTTGCCTTCCTTGCTCTTGGCGTGCTGGGCGAAGATGTCGAGGATCAGCGCCGTGCGGTCGACAACCTTGACCTTGGTGCGCTGCTCCAGGTTGCGCAGCTGCGACGGGGACAGCTCACCGTCGCAGATGACCGTGTCGGCGCCGGTGGAGAGCACCACCGCGCCCAGATCGTCGACCTTGCCGCGGCCGATGTAGGTGGCCGGGTCGGGTCGCGTACGTCGCTGGATCAGCCCTTCGAGCACCTGCGAGCCCGCGGTCTCGGCCAGCGCGGCCAGCTCGGTGAGGGAATTCTCCGCGTCGGTCACCGTGCCCTCGGTCCAGACGCCCACCAGGACGACCCGCTCCAGCCGCAGCTGGCGGTATTCCACCTCGGTGACGTCGGAGAGCTCGGTTGACAGGCCCGGAACGCGTCGCAGGGACTGTCGCTCCGACAGCTCCATCTCGCCGGTGGTGACGTCGTCGAACTCGTCCTCGACGGGGACGAAGCTCTCCTGGTCTCGCAAGCGGTTCTCCTGTCCGAAATGATGAGTAGAACGTAATCCTGACATGACACAACGCCGAACGCACCTGCTATATGCCCGTGCTGGACGTCGCCAAAAGTGGGGGCGAATACCGGTCGACCTCGGCAACCCGGTAGAAATGCTCAGGCGGCGGCCGACCGGCCGCACAGCCGTGACGGAGGGATCCCGTGGCCATCACCCGACTGCCGAGCGCCGGATTTTCGATCACCATCCGGATCGCGGTTACCGCGGACGCGTCCTCGATCGGCCGGCTCACCACCTCCGTCGGCGAGGCCGGGGCGATCGTCACGGCGCTGGACGTGGTGGACTCGGACCCGACCCACGTGATCGTTGACCTGACCTGCGACACCGCCGACGCCGGCCACGCCGACCAGGTGGTCGAGGCGCTGACCGCGCTAGACGGCGTGGACGTGCGCAAGGTGTCGGACCGCACGTTCCTGCTGCACCTCGGCGGCAAGATCGAGGTGACCTCCAAGGTCGCGCTGCGCAACCGTGACGAGCTGTCCCGGGCGTACACCCCGGGGGTGGCCCGGGTCTGCATGGCGATCGCCGAGAACCCGGCGGACGCCCGGCGGCTGACGATCAAGCGCAACACCGTCGCGGTGGTAAGCGACGGCTCGGCGGTGCTCGGCCTGGGCAACCTCGGCCCGGCCGCTTCGCTGCCGGTGATGGAGGGCAAGGCCGCGCTGTTCAAGCGCTTCGGCGGCGTGGACGCCTGGCCGGTCGTGCTGGACACGCAGGACACCGACGAGATCGTGCAGATCGTCAAGGCGATCGCGCCCGCGTACGGCGGGATCAACCTGGAGGACATCGCCGCGCCGCGCTGCTTCGAGATCGAGGCCCGGCTGCGCGAGGCGCTGGACATCCCGGTCTTCCACGACGACCAGCACGGCACCGCGATCTGCGTGCTGGCCGCCCTGACCAACGCGCTGCGCGTCGTGGGCAAGCAGCTCGCGGACGTGCGGGTGGTCGTCTCCGGCGCCGGCGCGGCCGGCACCGCGATCATGAAGCTGCTGCTGCGCCAGGGCGTCGGAGACATCATCGCGTACGACCGCCAGGGCGCCCTGCACCGCGGGCTGACCGACCTCAACTCGGCGTGGCAGTGGCTGGCGGAGAACACCAACAAGGAGAACTACTCCGGCGACCTGCCCGGCGCGATCCGGGGCGCCGACGTGTTCATCGGGGTCAGCGCCCCGAACCTGCTCACCGGGGACGACATCGCGCAGATGGCGAAGGACTCGATCGTCTTCGCGCTCGCCAACCCCGACCCGGAGGTCGACCCGCGGGAGGCACGCAAGTACGCCGCGGTGGTCGCCACCGGCCGCTCGGACCAGCCGAACCAGATCAACAACGTGCTCGCCTTCCCTGGCGTCTTCCGCGGGATGCTGGACGCGCACGCCGAGGAGTTCACCGAGGAGATGGCGATCGCCGCCGCCCGGGCCATCGCCGACGTCGTCGGCGAAGAGAAGATCAATCCGACGGTGATCGTGCCGAGCGTCTTCGACTCGCGGGTGGCCCCGGCGGTCGCCGCCGCCGTCCGCGCCGCCGCGCACAACCCCAGCCCGCTGCCGGCGGCCGACCCCGGCCCGTCCGACCTCCCCGAGATCGCGGCAAACGCGAGCGCAACCCCGTAAAGCGCCCCCACCGCCCCCACCGCCCCCACCCTCTTCGTCGATCATGAAGTTATTGCCATGACACGCCGAGCTGGCTGGCAATAACTTCATGATCGACGCGCCGGACACCCGGGTGGCGGACACCCGGGTGGCGGGGCCTACAGCACGGTGGGGAGGTTGATCTCGCCTGTCGCCACCAGGACGGCGGGGCCGGACAGCCAGCAGGAGCTCTCGGTGATCGTCACCGTCAGGCGGCCACCCGGGACGTCGACGGCGACCACTCCGGTGTCCCGGCCGGCGTCGCGCAGGGCCACCGCGCCCACCGCGCACGCGCCGGTGCCGCAGGACAGGGTCTCGGCACTGCCACGCTCGTACACACGCATCAGGGAGTGCGCGTCGGTGGCGTCGACCGGGTCGCCCGCCACGATGAACTCCACGTTCACGCCGGCCGGGAAGACCTCCTGATCGAACCCGGGCGCGACGGTCAGATCCAGCGCCGCCAGCTCCACGCCCGCCGGCAGGACGCAGACCAGGTGCGGGTTGCCGATGTCCACGGCGGTGCCGGGCAGGGTCAGCCCGCCCAGGGTGGCGGTCGAGGCGTCGTACACCCGGGGTCGTCGCATCTCCACGGACACGGCGTCACCCTCGACCAGCGCGCGCACGACGCCGGCCCGGGTGGCCACCGGCAACGCCGCGCCGGCGGGCGTGGCCAGCTCGTTGTCGAGCAGGTACCGGACGAAGACCCGCGCGCCGTTGCCACACATCTCGGCGAACGAACCGTCGGCGTTCCAGTAGTCCATGAACCACTCGGCCTCGCCGGCCAGGTCGGCGCCGTCGGGGTGCTTGGCCGCGCGGACGACCCGCAGCACGCCGTCCGCGCCGATGCCCCGCCGCCGGTCACAGAGCGCGGCGACCAGCCCCGGGGTCAGATCGAGCTGACCGTCCGGGTCGGGCAGGAGGACGAAGTCGTTGCCGGTGCCGTGGCCCTTGGTGAACTCCACGCCCCCATTATCGCGTCTCGGCGGGCGCCAGACGCAGGGCGGCCCCGATCAGGTCCGGCGCGGCCGAGTCCAGCCAGTGGATCCGCGGGTCGCGCCGGAACCAGGACCGCTGCCGGCGGACGAAACGCCTGGTGGCCCGGACCGTCTCATCGTGCGCCTGCGCCTCGGTCAGCTCACCGGCGAGCATCCGCAGCACCTGTTGGTAGCCCAGCGCGCGGCTCGCCGTCCGCCCCTCGGGCAGCCCTCGACCCACCAGCTCGCGGGTCTCCGGCACCAGACCGTCGGCCCACATCCGGTCCACCCGCAGCGCGATCCGCTCGTCCAGCACGCTGGTGTCCAGGTCGACACCGAGCTGCACCGACGGGTAGTACGGCGTCGGCTGCGGTAGCGACGCCGCGAACGGCGCACCGGTCAGCTCGATAACCTCCAGGGCCCGCACGATCCGCCGGCCGTTGCCGGGCAGGATGCCCTCGGCGGCGACGGGGTCGGCGGCGCGCAGCCGCGCGTACAGCGGCGCGGGGCCCACCTCGGCCAACTCCCGTTCCAGCCGCTCCCGCAGCGCCGCGTCGGTGCCGGGGAAATCGAAGCGTTCCAGCACCGCCCGCACGTACAGCCCCGAGCCACCCACCAGCAACGGCACCCGACCTCGGGACAGGATGTCGTCCACGGCCGCGCGGGCCAGCCGCTGGTACTCGGCGACGCTGGCCGGCTCGGTGACCTCCCAGATGTCCAACAGGTGGTGCGGCACGCCGTCCCGCTCGGCGGGGGTCAGCTTGGCGGTGCCGATGTCCATGCCCCGGTAGAGCTGCATCGAGTCGGCGTTGACCACCTCCCCGTCCAGGGCCTGCGCGAGCGCGATGCTCAACGCCGACTTGCCCGCCGCCGTCGGCCCGACCACCGCCACGACCGTGCCGGCCGGAACCGCCCCGTCGCCGGTCACGCCCGCTCCCAGGACGCCACGAAGTAGGCCACGCCGTAGGGGGCCGAGTCGTGCAGCAGCTCGCCGCGCCACCCGCCGCCACTCGACCGGGCCACCTCGGCGAGCACCTGCCACGACGCCCGGCCGGCAACCCTCAACCGCGCCGACAGATCCGTGTCCAGGTCGCGCAGGGCGTCCAGGTCCGCCTCGCCCAGGGCCGCGGCGACCCGCTTGTCGTACGGGAGGGCACGCTTGTCGTCGTACCCGGGGGCCTTCTCCCCCCGGCAGGCGGACCCGTCGCCGAGCACCAGCAGCGCCACCCGGTCACCGGCCGCGGCGACCTGCTCGGCGAGCGCGGCCACCTCGACCGGCCCGGCGTCGGCGGTCACCTGCACGGCGCTCACCGGCGCGGCGGCCACGGCGAGCCGCGCGGCGTGCCGGGCCAGCAGCCACGCGCCGACCGTCAGGCTCAACGGCAGCACGGCGCCCCGGTCCGGCTGACCGGGGACCAGGGGCACGTCCAGGTCGACGCCCCAGGGCTGCAGGGAGCCGGTGGCCGGAGGTCGGATCGAGCCGGTCGACGGGCCGACACCGAGCAGCACCACCGCGTCCGGATCGGCGGCCAGCAGCCGGCGTACGGCGAGGTCACACGCGGCCCGCAGGTCGTCCAACTCCCCCGCGGCGGCACCGGCGACCTCGGGCACGAGCAGGGGCGGATGCGGGCAGACAGCGGCGGCGACCAGTGGCACCCTTCCACCGTAGCGGGAATGCCCGGTGCGTCTCCGCGCCGATCCGGTCAAACAGGCTCTAGGACACCGTATGGTCACGGTCGGCGATAGGCGCTCGACGCGGACCGGGTCGGACCTGTGACAATGCCGGAAGTAACTTGGCTGCGCCGTGGCGGCGACGGGGGACGGCTCCCTCGACGCCGGGAGAACGAGGATGGGCACATGAGCGACTGGACTGCCTTCGGACGGGTGGACGCGGACGGCACCGTTTACGTCAAGACCTCCGAGGGCGAGCGGGTGGTCGGATCCTGGCAGGCGGGAGCACCGGAGGAGGGCCTCGCGCACTTCGCACGCCGCTTCGCCGACCTGGTCACCGAAGTGGACCTGACCGAAGCGCGGCTCAACTCGGGCGCGGCGGACGCCGGGCACTCGCTGAGCACGATCAAGCGGATCCGCGCCACGCTTCCCGAGGCCCACGTGGTCGGCGACATCGACGCCCTGACCGCTCGGCTGGACAAGCTGGCGACCCTCGCCGAGGAGAAGGCCACCGAGGCGCGTGCCGCCCGGGACGCCGCCCGCGTTGAGGCCCTGGCCCGCAAGACCGCCCTGGTGGAGGAGGCCGAGAAGCTCGCCGCCGAATCCACCGGGTGGAAGACGGCGGGTGACCGGCTCAAGGAGATCCTCGACGAGTGGAAGACCATTCGCGGGGTCGACAAGAAGGCCGACGGTGAACTGTGGAAGCGGTTCGCCGCCGCACGGGACGGCTTCACCAGGCGTCGGGGCGCCCACTTCGCCTCTCTGGACGCGACGCGCAAGCAGGCGCAGACCGTCAAGGAGGAGTTGGTCGCCGAGGCCGAGACCATCAAGGACTCCACCGAGTGGGCGGCCACGGCCAACCAGCTCAAGGAGCTGATGACGCAGTGGAAGGCCGCCCCGCGTGCCTCCAAGGAGGCCGAGCAGAAGCTCTGGGAACGGTTCCGGGCCGCACAGGACGCCTTCTTCAGCCGGCGCAGCGAGGTCTTCTCCGCCCGGGACAACGAGCAGCGCGGCAACCTGGAGCGTAAGCAGGCCCTGCTGGCCGAGGCCGAGGCCCTGGACATCGACGCCGACCCGAAGGGCGCCCAGGCCAAGCTGCGGGAGATCCAGGCCCAGTGGCACGAGGCCGGCCGGGTGCCCCGCGAGGCCGCTGCCGGGCTGGAGCGCCGGCTGCGTGTCATCGACGACAAGGTCCGCGACGTGATGGACTCGGCGTGGCGCCGCACCACCAAGGAGGACAACCCGCTGCTCGCCCAGATGCGGTCCCAGGTGGCGGAGGCCGAGGAGCGGCTGGCCCGGGCGCAGAGCGCCGGGGACGCCCGGCGGATCAAGGAGGCCGAGCAGGCCCTCGCCTCCAAGCGGCAGTTCCTCCAGCTCGCCGAGCAGGCCGGCTGACCTGACGCTGTCCGAGAGCCCCCGGTCCCGTGCGGACCGGGGGCTCTCGCGCGTCCGGAATGAGCGCGGCACGGGCCGAGCGCGGGGTGGGCGGTTGACGCATTGAGGCGGGCTGATGAGAATGGGCGACGGAGTCAGGTAGGGCCACCGGGACGAGGGCGACGACGGCGGGGTTCCGCTGTCGAGGATCGGCCGGTGCGCTTCCGCGAGTGTCCCCGTCCGCGTGACATGGACCGTCGCGCACTGTCCGCGTACCCGAAAAGGGCCGTGACGTGCCGACGGCAGCTCGCCCGCGCGGCCCCTGGCCGACGTCGGGCCTGTGAAGTGGAGCTCGAATGTTCCGTCCCAAAGCTCTCGGCGGTGCGCTGACCGCGCTCGCCACCGTCGCGGCCGGCGTGTTCTTCGCCGCCGCCGTCAGCACCACCCCGGCCTCCGCCGCGGGCACCGGCACCGGTTACCTGCACACGAACGGCAGTCAGATCGTGGACAGCACCGGCGCCACGGTGAGGTTGACCGGCATCAACTGGTTCGGCATGGAGACCGACAACAAGACCTTCCACGGGCTCTGGTCGAGCAATCCGTGGCGGGGGCAGCTCGACACGATGGCCCGGCTGGGTTACAACACGCTGCGGGTGCCGTACTCGAACGACGCGCTGAAGCCGGGCGCGACCGCCACCGGGATCAACGACTTCGTCAACCCGGACCTGATCGGGCTCTCGCCGTTGCAGATCCTGGACAAGGTGATCGCCTACGCCGGCAGCAAGGGGATGCGGATCATCCTGGACCGGCACCGGCCGACGTCGGCCGGGCAGTCTCCGCTCTGGTACACGCCGACGGTCTCCGAGGCGACCTGGATCAACGACTGGAAGATGCTCGCCCAGCGGTACGCGGGCAATCCCACGGTGATCGGCGCGGACCTGCACAACGAGCCGCACGCCGAGGGCACCAACCCGGCGGCCACCGGCGCGTGCTGGGGCTGCGGCGACACCACGCGGGACTGGCGGCTCGCCGCCGAGCGGGCCGGCAACGCGATCCTCGGTGTCCAGCCCAACTGGTTGATCTTCGTGGAGGGCGTGAGCTGCCCCAGCGGTGGCCTCTCAAACGTGTGGGACAACGACCCGAGCAACGACGAGGACTGCGGCTGGTGGGGCGGCAACCTGTCGAAGGCCGGCCAGTTCCCGGTACGGCTGAACGTGGCCAACCGGCTGGTCTACTCGCCGCACGAGTACGCCACGTCGGTCTACCGGCAGACCTGGTTCGACGCCCCGGACTACCCGGCCAACATGCCGGCCATCTGGGACAAGTACTTCGGTTACCTCTACAAGCAGAACATCGCCCCGATCATGATGGGTGAGTTCGGCAGCACCCTGGCCGACCCGAAGGACCGGGTGTGGCTGGAGAAGTTGATGGCGTACACCGGTACCGGGGTGACCGGGATGTCGTTCACCTACTGGTCGTGGAACCCGAACTCGGGTGACACCGGCGGCATCGCGCTCGACGACTGGACGAACGTCAACACCACCAAGCAGGCGATCCTCCAGCCGTACCTGATCGCGCCGTCCGGTGGCGGACCCACCGGCGGGCCCACCGGCGGGCCGACGGGTGGGCCTACGGGCGGACCGACAGGCGGGCCGACGACCCCGCCCCCGGGCGCCTGCACGGTCACCTACCGGCAGGTGAACGCCTGGCAGGGCGGCTTCCAGGGTGAGGTGACGGTGAAGAACACCGGTACGGCCGCGGTGAACCCGTGGTCGGTGACCTGGACCTGGCCGTCCGGCGTGACGCTGGGCAGTGGCTGGAACGCCACTGTCACCCAGTCGGGTACGACGGTCACGGCTGCCGCGCCCAGTCACGCGCCATCCCTGGCGGCGGGCGCCTCGGTCACCGTGGGCTTCACCGCCAACGGCACGGCCAGCACCCCGGCGAGCGTGAAGCTCAACGGCGCCGGCTGCTGAGCCACCGGAGTGGCCGGCGCTCACGTCGTGGGCGCCGGCCACTCCGGGCATTTACATCCAGGGGGTTCTATGTTCCCATCGGGAAAGCGCTTGCCTCCGCAGTGGTCGGCGCGAGCGCGGGAGCCGCTTTCCCCGAACTGCACCGGCGGGCCCGAGACCCACGGGTCCCGGCCCACCTCGCCGCCCACGGGCATGGGCGTCGCGGCGGTCCGTCCGCCTCATCGAGAGGAAGCAGCATGCGCACACCACAGCGTCGGATGACGCTGCTCGCCACCACCGCCGCCGCCACCGCGGCCCTGGTCACCGGCGGGCTCCTGACCGCCGTCTCCGCCCAGGCGGCCGCCGGCTGCCGGGTCGCCTACTCGGTCGCCAGCCAGTGGCCGGGCGGGTTCACCGGCAACGTCACTGTCACCAACCTCGGCGACCCGGTCTCCGGGTGGACGCTGCGCTGGTCGTACGGGGCCGGCCAGCAGGTCAGCCAGGCGTGGGGCGCCACCGCCACCCAGAGCGGCGCCCAGGTCTCCGCCACGAACGTCGACTACAACGGCAACCTGGCCACCAACGGCAGCGCCTCGTTCGGGTTCAACGCGAGCTGGAACAACTCGAGCAATCCGGACCCGACAGGCTTCACCCTGAACGACGTCGCCTGCACCGGCGGCACCACCACCCCGACCACGCCGGCCACCCCGACCACGCCGGGCACCCCGAACACGTCGGGCACGCCGGGTGCCCCGACGACCCCACCGATCCCGAGCGATCCGCCGCCCAGCGTCCCGCCACCGACAGGTCTCGTCGGATGGGCCACCCAGAACGGCGGCACCACAGGCGGCGGCGGCGCACCGGCCACCACCGTCAGCAACGCCTCGGCGCTGACCAGCGCCCTGAACGCGACAGGCGCAGCGGTGATCCGGGTGTCCGGCACGATCTCCTGCTCGGGCATGCTGCGGGTGCGGTCCAACAAGACCATCCTCGGCAACTCCGGCGCGACGATCGTCGGCTGCGGACTCAACGTCAGCGGTGACCGCAACGTCATCGTCCGGAACCTGACCTTCCGGGACTGGAACGACGACGCGATAAACGTGCAGGAGTCGGCCACCAACGTCTGGATCGACCACAACACCTTCAGCAACGGGTACGACGGCGCCGTCGACATCAAGCGCGGGTCGGACTTCGTCACGGTGTCGTGGAACCGGGTCTTCAACCACGACAAGACCATGCTGCTCGGCCACAGCGACGACAACGGCGCACAGGACACCGGCCACCTGCGGGTGACCTACCACCACAACTGGTTCGACGGCAGCAGGCAGCGCAACCCCCGGGTGCGCTTCGGCAACCCGGTGCACGTCTACAACAACTACTACCGGGCCAACGGCGGCTACGGCGTGGCCTCCACCGAGAACGCCGGCGTGCTCGTCGAGGGCAACTACTTCGAGAACGTCAACGACACGTACCACCTTGGCGAGGCCGACTCCGGGCCGGGCCGCCTGGTCGCCCGCAACAACCACTTCGTCAACTCGCCCGCCGGACAGACCGGCGGCAGCGTCGCCAGCATCCCGTACTCGTACCAACTGGACACCGCGAGCACCGTCAAGTCCATCGTGACGGGCGGCGCCGGCGCCGGTCGCATCACTGTCTGACCGTGGGCCGGTCGGGGTCCGCCGTGGCGGCGGACCCCGGTCGGGGTCAGTGCGCGGCGCAGCCGGTCGTCGGCGCGGGGGCGACCGCCGGTGCGCCGATCGTGGGCAGGCCGAGCAACACACCGGGGGTACGCGGGGAGCGGCCCGCCTCGGCGGCGTCGCCCGCCCTGGTCCGCCGGTGCGACAGTGGCGCTCCGTCGGCGTTCAGGTGGTGCGGCGCGGCGTACGTGATGGTGGTGTGCACGATGTCGCCTGGCCGGATCGACCCGGCGAAGCTGCCGGCGTCGAAGTGCACGAGCCGGCCGTCACGCGCCCGGCCGGACAGCCGCCCGGTCCGCTCGTCCTTACGGCCCTCGCCGACCGCGACAAGCACCTCGACGGTCTCCCCCACCAGGCGCTTGTTCTCCGCCCAGGAGATCTCCTCGACGCAGGCGATCAGCCGCTCGTAGCGCTCCTGCACGACCTGCTTTGGCAGCTGGCCGTCCATGGTGGCGGCGGGGGTGCCGGGGCGCTTCGAGTACTGGAAGGTGAAGGCCGAGGAGAACCGGGACTCGCGCACCACGTCCAGGGTGCGCTGGAAGTCGGCCTCCGTCTCGCCGGGGAAGCCGACGATGATGTCGGTGGTGATCGCCGCGTCCGGCATCGCCGCCCGGACCTTCTCGATGATCCCCAGGTAGCGCTCGGAACGGTACGACCGGCGCATCGCCTTCAGCACGTCGTCGGAGCCGGACTGCAACGGCATGTGCAGCGAGTGGCACACGTTCGGCGTCTCGGCCATCGCGGCGATCACGTCGTCGGTGAAGTCCTTCGGGTGCGGGCTCGTGAACCGGACCCGCTCCAACCCGTCGATCTCGCCGCAGGCGCGCAGCAGCTTGCCGAACGCGTACCGGTCACCGAACTCGACGCCGTAGGAGTTGACGTTCTGCCCGAGCAGCGTCACCTCCAGCACGCCCTCGTCGACCAGGGCGCGCACCTCGGAGAGGACGTCGCCGGGACGGCGGTCCTTCTCCTTGCCGCGCAGAGAGGGCACGATGCAGAACGTGCAGGTGTTGTTGCAGCCCACCGAGATCGAGACCCAGCCGGCGTACGTGGACTCGCGGCGGGTCGGCAGCGTGGACGGGAAGACGTCAAGCGACTCCAGGATCTCCACCTCGGCGGCCGCGTTGTGCCGGGCCCGTTCCAGCAGCACCGGCAGCGCGCCGATGTTGTGCGTGCCGAAGACCACGTCCACCCAGGGCGCCCTGCGCACGATCTCGCCACGGTCCTTCTGCGCCAGGCAACCACCGACGGCGATCTGCATCCCCGGGTGCTTGTCCTTCACGGGGCGCAGATGACCGAGGTTGCCGTAGAGGCGGTTGTCGGCGTTCTCCCGTACCGCGCAGGTGTTGAAGACGACGATGTCCGGGGTGTCGTCGGCCTGGGGCGCGCGTACGTAGCCGGCCTGTTCGAGCAGGCCGGAGATGCGCTCGGAATCGTGCACGTTCATCTGGCAGCCGTAGGTGCGCACCTGGTAGGTGCGCGGGCTGCCCGCCGCTGCGGTAGTCATGACCAGGACAGCGTATCCGGGTCGGCCGGATCGCCCCGAACCGAGGAGCACCCGACATGTGTCGAAGCATCAAGACGCTGCGTGAGCCGTTCACCCCGCAGGTGACCGACACGGACATCGAGGCGGCGGCGTTGCAGTACGTCCGGAAGATCTCGGGCTTCCGGGCGCCCGCCGCGCACAACGCCGCCGCGTTCGAGGCCGCGGTGGCCGCCGTGACGGAGGCCACCCGCACCCTGCTCGACCAGTTGGTCGTGCGGGGTGGCGGGTCGGGCTCCGCCGCCGCGGGTCAGGCCGCCGCGAGCACCGGCGCGACGGTGTCGGGCGCCCACCGCGAGCGGTGACACTGCGACCAGCCCCGGCAGCCCGGGTCCCCCACCGAGCAGAGCCGCCGCCGGCTGAGCACCTCGCCGTCGTCGGTGTCCCGGACGTCGAAGTGCACCGGGCGGACCGTCCCGTCCGGTGCGACGAGCAGGTGCCGGCCGGCGTCGAGCGTGTCGTCGCGCAGCAGACAGTCGCGGCCCAGCAGCCGGGCCAGCGCGGCGATGCTGGCGTGCTCGGGGAGCCGGTCCGGCACCCCGTAGCAGTCGACCACCGTCGAGAACTCGCCCGGCGCCTGCCAGACGTCACACACCACCGCGTACGCCGGCAGTCGGGCCGGGTCCGCCACCGCGAGCGGCATCACCACCCGGCCGAGCGCCTCGGCCAGCGCCGGGTAGACCTCCACGGGTCGTACCCGATCGATTCTCCAGTTCCACAGCTCGGTCATTCCGCCTCCTCGCTGCGTTCGTCCCACCGGCCTCCGGATCGGGCCTTACTCACGATGGTGGGGGGCATTTGACCCCAGCCGGGGGCAAGTTACCGGTCTGTGACCATTCCGGGCAAAATTTCCCTGAGCGGCATTGCTCGGAGTAGCGGGAAGGTGACAGTTTATCGGGTATCGTGCGCTCGCCGTGCCATCGGGGCCGCGTGTCCTCGCGCCGCCGTATTCGCCCGCGCCGCCGTGTCCGTCAGCGCAGGACCACCAGGTGCTCCCCGCGGGGCAGCAGCTCGCCCACCACTGGCGCGCCCGGCAGCTCACCGGCGACCAGCAGACCGCCGGAGGTCTGCGCGTCGGCCAACAGCAACCGCTCACCCTCGTCCGCCGCGCCGAAATCCGTCCACGGGGTGACCCAGTCCAGGTTGCGACGGCTGCCGCCGCTGACGTACCCGTCGCGCAGCGCCTCCCGCGCACCGGCGAGGTACGGCACCCGGGCGGTGTCGATGGCCACCGTGAGCCGGCTGGCGCGGGCCAGCTTCGAGGCGTGCCCGAGCAGGCCGAAGCCCGTCACGTCGGTGCCGCAGCGGATACCGGCGGCGACCGCCGCGCGCGCCGCGTCGCGGTTGAGCGCGCTCATCGTGGCGACCGCCTCCGGGAAGCTCTCGCCGGTGGCCTTGTGCCGGGTGTTGAGCACGCCCACGCCCAGCGGCTTGGTCAGCGACAGCGGCACCCCGGCCCGACCGGCGTCCAGCGTGATCAGCTCCTCCGGGCAGACGGTGCCGGTGACCGCGAGACCGTACTTCGGACCGTCGTCGTCGACGCTGTGCCCGCCGGCCAGGTGACAGCCCGCCTCCCGGGCCACGTCCTGGCCGCCGCGCAGCACCTCGCGCGCCAACTCCAGCGGCAGCACGTCGCGCGGCCAGCAGAGCAGGTTGAGCGCCACCAGCGGGATGCCACCCATCGCGTACACGTCGGAGAGCGCGTTTGCCGCCGCGATGCGCCCCCAGTCGTACGCGTCGTCGACGACAGGTGTGAAGAAGTCCGCGGTGCTGACCAGGCCCGTACGCTCGTCCAGGCGGACCACCGCGGCGTCGTCGCCGTGGTCCAGGCCGACAAGCAGCTCCGCCGTTCCGGTGGCCGGGCCCAGACCGGCGACCATGGCCTCCAGCTCGCCCGGCGGAATCTTGCAGGCGCAGCCACCGCCGCGGGCGTACTTCGTCAGGCGTACCGGTTCGGTCATGTCCTTATCGTCGCGGGCATCAGGTGTCGCCGCCACCGTTGCGGCCCGCGCGATGACCGAAATCGGACCCTCGACACCGATCGTGACCGGTGTTACCGCTCCGTGACCAACTGAGTTGCGTTCCGCCACAGCCCGCCGCCTACAGTTGCCCAACCGGGGGTCAACCGACCCCGATCCGGGCAGACGACAGGGGACGGTGGACGACGTGACGACGGGCGAACCGCTCATCGTGCTGGACGCGGTCAACAAGTGGTTCGGGCCGCTGCACGTGCTGGACGACGTCTCGCTGTCGGTGGGTCGGGGCGAGGTGGTCGTGGTGATCGGCCCGTCCGGCTCCGGCAAGTCGACGCTGTGCCGCGCCATCAACCGACTGGAACCGATCAACTCCGGCACCATCACCTTCGACGGCCAGGCGCTGCCGGCCGAGGGCAAGGCCCTCGCGAGGCTGCGCAGCGAGGTGGGGATGGTCTTCCAGTCCTTCAACCTCTTCGCCCACAAGACCATCCTGGAGAACGTCACCCTCGGGCCGGTCAAGGTCCGTAGGGAGAAGCCCGCCGCGGCTCGCGAGCGCGGCCTGGCCCTGCTCGACCGGGTCGGCATCGCCAACCAGGCGGACAAGTTCCCGGCCCAGCTCTCCGGTGGCCAGCAGCAGCGTGCGGCGATCGCCCGTGCCCTGGCCATGCAGCCCAAGGCGATGCTCTTCGACGAGCCGACAAGCGCCCTCGACCCGGAGATGGTCGGCGAGGTGCTGGACGTGATGACCTCGCTGGCCCGCGACGGCATGACCATGGTCGTGGTCACCCACGAGATGGGCTTCGCGCGGCACGCCGCCAACCGGGTCATCTTCATGGCCGACGGCAAGCTGGTCGAGGACGCCTCCCCTGCGGAGTTCTTCGCCAACCCGCGCAGCGAACGGGCCAAGGACTTCCTCTCCAAGATCCTCACGCACTAGGCGTCCGTAGTGGAGCTACCACCGCACCTCGGTGGGCTCCGTCGAAGAAGGAGAAGAGTATGCGTATGAAGCGCGTGGCGGCGGTCGCCATGATGGCATCCCTCGCCCTGTCCGCCGCGGCCTGCGGCAAGGAGGGTGAGCCGACGCCGAGCGCCGGTGGAAACGCCTCCGGTGGCGCTCAGGGAGACACCTGCAAGAGCTCCGGCGCGACCTTCACCCCGAAGACGGACGCGGCCGTCGCCGGCAGCCCGGCCTTCGAGAAGATCAAGGCGGCCGGCAAGGTCTCCGTCGGCGTCAAGTTCGACCAGCCGAACCTCGGCTACAAGGACGCCCAGGGCAACCGGTGCGGTTTCGACATCGAGATCGCCCAGTACGTGGCCAGCACGCTCGGCGTCGACCCTTCGAAGATCGAGTACAAGGAGATCGCGTCGGCCAACCGGGAGACCGCGATCAAGGGTGGTGAGGTCGACTACTACGTCGGCACCTACTCGATCACCGACAAGCGCAAGAACGACATCTCCTTCGCCGGCCCGTACTTCGTCGCCGGCCAGGACCTGCTGGTCCGCAAGGACGAGACGTCGATCACCGGCAAGGACACCATCAAGGGCAAGAAGGTCTGCTCGGCCACCGGCTCGACCCCGATCCAGAAGGTCCGCGACGAGGGTCTGACCGAGGCGAACAACATCGTCGAGTTCAAGACCTACTCGGAGTGCGTCTCGCAGCTGCTGGACAAGAAGGTCGACGCCGTCACCACCGACGACGCCATCCTCAAGGGCTACGCGGCGCAGAACCCGGACGAGCTCAAGGTCGTCGGCCAGCCGTTCAGCACCGAGAAGTACGGCATCGGCCTGCCGAAGGACGACAAGGCGCTGCGCGACTACGTGAACGACCAGATCGAGGCCGCCTTCACGAACGGCACGTGGCAGAAGATCTACGACGGCACGCTCGGCAAGTCCGGCTCGGCGGGCACCCCGCCGAAGCTCGAACGGTACTGACCGACCGGCTCGACACGAGTTGCGGCGCCGGACGGGGCTCGTCCCCGTCCGGCGCCCGCCCCAGGGACTGAGAGCGAGGCATGGGCGAGTTCTTCCGCGTACTGACGGACAACGGGCAACTGTTCGTCGACGGGTTCACCAACACCGTCAAACTCTTCCTGATCGCCGCGGTCGGCAGCCTCGTCCTCGGCACGCTGCTCGGCGCGATGCGGGTCTCCCCCGTGCCGGCCCTGCGGGCGTTCGGCGCCACGTACGTCAACCTGGTGCGCAACACCCCCCTGACGCTCGTCTTCGCGTTCCTCGTCTTCGCGGTGCCGAAGCTCGACGTCAACATCGACTACTTTCCCAGCGCCGCCATCGCGCTCACCGTCTACACCTCGGCGTTCGTCTGCGAGGTGATCCGCTCCGGCGTGAACACGGTCGCGGCCGGGCAGGCCGAGGCGGCCCGCGCGCTGGGCATGACCTTCGGTCAGGTGCTCACGCTCATCGTGCTGCCGCAGGCCCTGCGGGCGATGGTCCCGCCGATGATGAGCGTGTTCATCGCGATGCTGAAGAACACCACGATCGCCGCCGGGTTCTCGGTGCTGGAGGCCGGTGCGATCCCGTCGTACATGGCCGAGCGGGGTGAGCCGCAGTTCGCCGTCCTGCTCTGGATCACCATCGGCTTCCTGATCCTGATCCTGCCGCTGGTCGCCCTGCAGCGGTTCCTGGAGCGCAAGTGGAGGGTGGCGCGGTGAGCGCGAGGAGTGAGCTTGCGAGCCCCGCAGTCGCGAACGGAAGGTGGCTGAGTTGAGCCAGGCGTCGATCCTCTACGACCTGCCCGGCCCGCGCGCCAAACGGCGCAACGCGATCCTGGGCGTCGCCTCCACCGTCGGCATCATCGCGCTGCTCGCCTACATCGGCTACAAGTTCGCCGACACCGGCCAGTTCGAGGCCCGCAAGTGGGAGCAGTTCCAGTACGCCTCGGTGCAACGGGAACTCCTCGTCGGCCTGGGGGCGACGCTGAAGGCCGCCGGCATCGCCGCGGTCCTGGCGCTGCTCTTCGGCGCGGTCTTCGCCAGCGGTCGACTGAGCGACAAGTGGATCCTGCGAGCCCCGGCGACGTTCGTGGTGGAGCTGTTCCGGGCCATCCCGCTGCTGATCCTGATCTTCTTCGGCTACTACGTCCCACTGCAGTACGGCTGGTCGATCGACAAGCTGTGGGCACTGGTCATCGGGCTGACGCTCTACAACGGCTCGGTGCTCGCGGAGATCTTCCGGGCCGGCATCAACGCCGTGCCGTACGGGCAGACCGAGGGCGCGTACGCGATCGGCATGCGCAAGAACCAGGTGCTGCGGCTGATCCTGCTGCCGCAGGCTGTCCGGTCGATGCTCCCGGCGATCGTCAGTCAGCTCGTCGTGCTGCTCAAGGACACGGCGCTGGGGTTCATCATCACGTACCCCGAGCTGTTGTTCGTGGGTAAGCAGATCGGCGGTCGGTTGCCGTTCGGGCTGCCGTACGTGCCGGCGTACCTGATCGTGGCGGCGGTCTACATCACCATCTGCGGCGCCCTGTCGGCCCTGGCGTGGTGGTTGCAGAAGCGGATGGGGCGCATCCCGCACACGGCGGCCAAGGTGCTGCCCGCCCAGGACGCCGGCTTGGACTCCGCCCGGATGATCTGACCGGGCCGTCCGGCCGGTGATCGACACGAGTTCGCTGATATCGGGGTATCACCGGCGACGGGATACCCCGATATCGCTGAAGGCGTGTCGATCAAGGGCCCGCCGGGTCAGCGGGCGATCTCGGTGACCCGGGACTCGCGGACCACTGTGACGCGGATCTGTCCCGGGTAGGTCAGCTCCTCCTCGATCTGCTTCGCCACGTCGCGGGCCAGCACGGCCGCCCCGATGTCGTCCACGTCGTCCGGCTTGACCATCACCCGGATCTCCCGGCCGGCCTGCATCGCGAACACCTTGTCGACACCGAGTTTTCCGGCCGCGATCTCCTCGATCCGCTCCAGCCGCTTGACGTACGCCTCCAGGCTCTCCCGACGCGCGCCCGGCCGACCGCCGGAACAGGCGTCGGAGGCCTGCGTGAGCACGGCCTCGATGGTCTGCGGCGGCACCTCGTTGTGGTGCGCCTCGATGGCGTGCACCACGTCCTCGTGCTCGCCGTACTTGCGGGCCAGGTCGGCGCCGATGATGGCGTGGCTGCCCTCGACCTCGTGGGTGAGAGCCTTGCCGATGTCGTGCAGGAACGCCGACCGCTTGATGGTGGGCACGTCCAGCCGCAGCTCGGCGGCCATGATGCCGGCGATGTGCGCGGTCTCGACCAGGTGCTTGAGCACGTTCTGCCCGTACGAGGTGCGGTAGCGCAGCCGACCGAGCAGGGTCACCAGCTCCGGGTGGATCTCGGTGATGCCGACCTCGACGAGGGCGTCCTCGGCGGCGCGGAGGCAGAGCTGCTCCACCTCCTGACGGGCCAGGTCGTAGACCTCCTCGATCCGGTGCGGGTGGATCCGCCCATCGAGCACCAGCTTCTCCAGCGTGAGCCGGCCGACCTCCCGGCGCACCGGATCGAAGCAGGACAGCAGCACCGCCTCGGGGGTGTCGTCGATGATCAGGTTGACCCCGGTCACCGACTCGAAGGCGCGGATGTTGCGCCCCTCCCGGCCGATGATGCGGCCCTTCATCTCGTCGCCGGGCAGGTGCAGGACGCTCACCACGCTCTCGGCGGTCTGCTCGCTCGCCACCCGCTGGATCGCGTCCACCACGATGTGTCGGGCCCGCTGCTCGGCGGTGTTGCGCGCGTCGGACTCGATGTCGCGCACCAGCAGCGCGGCCTCCCGCTTGGCGGACGTCTCGATCGCGTCGATCAACTCCAGTCGGGCCGAGTCGGCGGTGAGACCGGCCACCCGCTCCAGCTCCCGACGGCGCAACTCCTCGGCCTCGGCCAGCTCGGTCTCGCGTTGGGCGAGCGCGGACTCCCGGGCCGCGAGGGCGGCGCTCGCGGCGGTGAGCTGCCGCTCCCGCTCGGCGAACCGCTCCACCTCCTCGGTGTGCAGCCGCTCCCGCTCGTCCATCCGGGCCGCCCGGCGCTCCACCTCCGCGGCCTGCTCCCGGGTCGTGGCGGCGAGCACCGCGACCTCCCGCTCGCCGCTGCGCCGCGCGGTAGTACGGAGCTGCTCGGCGTCCGCCTCGGCCTGTTTGTGCGCCCGTTCCAGCACGGTGTCCGCCTCGGCGCGGGCGTCGTCGAGCACCCGCCGGGCCTCGGCCCGGGCCGCCTTCGCCTCGGCCTTCGCCGCCGCCGCCTCGGCACGAGCCGCGGAGGCGGCGGACTTCGCCACGTCGATCGTGCTGTTCGCCTGGTCGGCGGCGTTACGCAGCGCGGCCAGGGACTGCTCCTGACGATCCTTCTCCGCGATGAAGGCGGGATCCTCCGGGGCCGGCGCCGTGCCCATCCGGCGCAGTGTCCGAATGCCGACCAGCACCGCCCCGACCACGACCACCGCGAGCATCAGGACGGCCGCGAGGAGCACGACGTCGAGGGCGTTCATGCCGGGACCCCGTGAGGTCTACCGGTGAACCTGTGCCGCCGCCCCGCCATGGCCGCCTCCCCTGAACGTCGAGACCGCAGCGACTGTGCCCGAGGCACACTCCTGCGGCTGTGGACGCCCGACCGGAGCGGCTGGCCGTGGATAGCTCTCTCCGCCGGCGGTGCCCTCGGGCATCGTCGGCGACCGGGTGCAGTTGTCGCGGAGCGCCGGACCGGCCAGTCCGGAACTGCCGCCAAAGGCCGCGGAGTCGGCCAAAGTGATGCTGTTCTGTTACGAGATCTATGTTGTGCGCTTAGCCTGCGCTGGTCGGGCAATGTGAGCCTGTATGGCGAGGCTAGGTCGCCGAGGGCGGTCTGGTCAAGGACTCATGATCAAACCCCCCGAACGGAGCGAAGTTGTAGCGTCACCCAAAGCTGATGTCGTTGCGGACAACGGGGGACAAACGCGGCGAGCTGACGGGCGTCGATCCGGATGTCGTACCTGTTCAGCGACGAGGACACCATCCGCCGAGCCGACTGTGTGACACCAACGACCTGGCTTCGACAACGACGGCGGGACGGACGGGTGGCGATCGTGGAGAGCCCCCCGGCCCGGCGTCAGCGGCTCGATGGGCACCCGCCGCCGTCGCGCCACTCAGTCGAGCGGACGGTTGTCGCGCTCCAGATCGCCCTCGGCGTCGGCGAGCGCGTCGGCGTCGATCTGCTCGGCGAACTCGGCCGCCTCGGCGCTCTGCGCGGCGAGCGCGTCCTTCACCGCGCGGATGGCCACGCCGGGCGGATAGCCCTTGCGGGCCAGCATCCCGACCAGACGGCGGAAGACCGCGTCGGGCTCACCCCGGGCGGTACGCAGTTTGCGGTCCACCAGGGCGCGGGCGGTCGCCGCCTCGGTCTCCTCGTCCAGCTCGCCCAGCGCCTCGGTGGCCACCTCACCGTCGACGCCCTTGCGGCGCAGCTCATTGGCGAGCGCCCGACGGGCCAGGCCGCGACCGGTGTGCCGGCTGGACACCCAGGCGCGGGCGAACGCGGCGTCGTCGATGATGCCGACCTCGTCGTAGCGGTCGAGCACCTCGGCCGAGACCTCGTCGGAGATGCCCCGCTTGGCCAACGCATCGGCCAGTTCGGCCCGGGTGCGGGGCCGGACGGCGAGCTGGCGCAGGCAGATCTCGCGAGCCACCTCCGACTCGTCACGAGGCGGGGACTGCGGCTCGTCGCTCTGCTGTTCGGCCCGGCGACCCCGGCGAGGGCGGGGAGGATCGGTGGCGTCGCCCGTACGGGGTGGGCTGGCATCCCAGCCCCGTCCCGTACGGGCGCGTCGTCCTGCCACTGGTCAGCGACCGATCAGAAGTCGACAGGCGGCAGCTCCGGGCCACCGGCGGCGTCACCCGCGCCGACCCCGACGCCGAGCTTCTCCAGGATCTTCTTCTCGATCTCGGCGGCCACGTCCGGGTTTTCCTTCAGGAACTCCCGGGCCTTCTCCTTGCCCTGGCCGAGCTGGTCGCCGTCGTACGTGTACCACGCTCCGGACTTGCGGATGATCGCCTGCTCCACGCCGACGTCGATGAGCGAGCCCTCACGCGAGATGCCCTTGCCGTACATGATGTCGAACTCGGCCTGCTTGAACGGCGCGGCGACCTTGTTCTTCACGACCTTGACCCGGGTGCGGTTACCGACCACGTCGGTGCCGTCCTTGAGGCTCTCGATGCGTCGCACGTCGAGCCGGACCGAGGCGTAGAACTTCAGCGCCCGACCACCGGTGGTGGTCTCCGGGCTGCCGAACATGACGCCGATCTTTTCCCGCAGCTGGTTGATGAAGATCGCCGTGGTGCCGGTGTTGCTGAGCACACCGGTGATCTTTCGGAGTGCCTGGCTCATCAGCCGGGCCTGGAGGCCCACGTGGCTGTCGCCCATCTCGCCCTCGATCTCGGCGCGCGGCACGAGGGCCGCCACCGAGTCGATCACGATGATGTCCAGAGCGCCGGAGCGGATCAGCATGTCCGCGATTTCCAGCGCCTGCTCGCCCGTGTCCGGCTGCGAGACCAGCATCGCGTCGGTGTCGACGCCCAGGGCCTTCGCGTACTCCGGGTCGAGCGCGTGCTCGGCGTCGATGAAGGCGGCGATGCCGCCGTTGCGCTGGGCGTTGGCCACCGCGTGCAGAGCCACAGTCGTCTTACCGCTGGACTCCGGGCCGTAGATCTCGACCACCCGGCCACGGGGCAGACCACCAATGCCCAGCGCCACGTCGAGCGCGATGGACCCGGTCGGAATGATCGCGGTCTGGACGACCGGCCGGTCACCCAGCCGCATCACCGAGCCCTTGCCGAATTGCTTGTCGATCTGAGCGAGAGCAAGGTCGAGCGCCTTCTCCCGGTCAGGACCTGCTGCCATCGTTGCCACCCCTGCCTTCGCCGGCGTCTTTCCTGCTGAGCTTCTCGTCACGCGAGACACGCTAGGCGCTGGGTCCGACAGAAAACCAGCCGACGGGCCGCGAGCTGTGGACGAGCACCCCGCTGTGGACAATAGCCGAACAGGTGTACGACTCGACAAGCGACACGCGGAACCGGCGAAAAGGCTGCTCAGCGTAGTCGGGCGGGCACGCGGTCGGGGTACGCGGCGCAGACCGCCCGCCACACCACGTGCGTCTGCTCTCCCGACGACAGCGCCTGCTCGATGGTCCGCCCATGGAGCTGGGACAGCACCTGGTCGCGGGCGATGCTTGCCGCGTAGCCCGGCCCGAACGCCTCCTCCAGCCGCGCCCAGAAGTCCGTCAGCCGCACGTGATCAACCCTCCTCGCCCGGTGCCCCCGTCGGCACCGGGCGCAACGCTAGCGCCACCAGGGGCACTGTCGCGACCGCCGCGAGCAGGGTGAGCACCGGATAACCGGCGAGCTGCATGACAAACCCGCTGAGCACCGCTGCGCTGGCCCCCGCCAACCCCATGATCAGGTCGGAGAACCCCTGGACGCTGGGCCGCACACCGGCCGACACCGACTCGGAGAGCAGCGTCGAGCCGGCCACCATCGTCCCCGACCAGCCCAGCCCGAGCAGAACCAGACCGACCGAGAGCCGGGGCGTGTGGTGCCCGGCCGTGCCGGCGACCGCGCAGGCGGCCAGCAGCAGCCCGACCCCGCCGAGGATCACCGCCCGCCGGCCGAGCCGGTCGGTGAGCCAGCCCACCACCGGGGAGAACGCGTACATGCCGGCGATGTGCAGGCTCAACACGATCCCGACCAGCCGCAGCACGTCGGCGTCGGCGTGCGACTCACCGAGCCGGACCGGGGTCATCGCCATCACCGCCACCATCACCAGGTGCCCGATCGCCACGGCGGCGATGCCGAGTCGGGCGGCGGGCTGTCCGCGTACCACAGACCAGGCCAGCCGCATCCCGGCGCCGCGCGGCGCGCGCACCTTGACCGGCGCGGCGTCCGGCGTCGCGCCGCCACCTGCCGCCGGCGCCTCGGCCGCCACGGCGGTCGCCGTCGCGTCGGTGGCCGGCGCGTCGGCCGCCGCGAGCCGCCGCGCCGTGAGCAGCGGGTCGGGCCGGAGCAACCCGAGGAGTACGACGGCAGCCAGCACGAACGCGGTAGCGCTGAACGCGAACGGGCCGGCCAGCGGGGGCAGCCCCCAGCCGGTGGTGACCCGGTCGGCCAGCGCGGCGAAGTTCGGCGCGGCCACCGCACCGATGGTGGTGGCCCAGACGATCAGGGAGAGCTGCCGCCCTCGGCGGGCCGGCTCGGCGAGGTCCACCGCCGTGTAACGGGCCTGGAGGTTCGCGGCGGTGCCCCCGCCGAAGAGCAGCATGCCGAGGAAGAGCAGCGGCACCGAGCGGGTGGCAGCCGCCAGCACCACCAGGACGCCACCGACGGCGCCCACCGTGTACGCCAGGACCAGGCCGGGACGACGGCCGTGCCGCGTCATGATCCGGGTGACCGGGACGGCGAGCAGCGCCGCACCGACCACTCCGGCGCTCTGCGCGACGCCCGCCACCGCGGTGCCGGCGACGCGGGCGGCGAGCAACGCGCCGACGGAGATGCCGATCGTCACACCGATGCCGCCGATGACCTGGGTGGTGAAGAGCAGCCGCAGGGTACGCCGCTGGATCGACGCGACGTCGGGCTGGGCGGCGGTACGCGGCGCGGTCAGGTCGGTCGCCATCGGCGCTCCTGTCGGAAGGGGACGACTCATCCTCGCGCACCCGCACCGACCAGCGGCAGTGGGTTTAGCCGACAGCCGAACAGACGACCGGATCGCCCTCACCCCGCGATCATGGTGTTCCCGGTGGGTTGGGGCCCGCCGGCGTAACGGGGAACTGTCCAAGATCTGGACGGCGCACGGCGTTTCGATCAGCCCGCCATCACCCGCTGGTGCAGCGCGGAGACCGCCGAACGTGCCGCCACGAACGCGCCGTGCTGCCAGGCCACCTCGTGGCTCAGCCAGTCTCCGGCGAAGTAGACACGTCCGGCCGGTTGGAGCAGCAGGTTGTATCCGGCCGTGTCGTAGCGGGGCGAGGTCCAGGCGCCCTCGATGTAGGGGGTCCGGTCCCAGGCGTGGGAGTACGAGGTGACCAGCTCGCTGCGGTACTTGTCGCCGTGGATCTTCACCCCCTGGCTGACCGCCCGCTCCCGGCGCTGCTCGGGGGTGAGCCCGCTGTACGCCCTGGCGTTCGCCCCGGTGTTGTAGTAGCCGACGACCAGGCCGCGCTTGCCGTGGAAGCCGTAGGACGGGTACCAGATGTGCGACAGGTCCAGGTCGGTCTCGGTGATGCCGCCGTAGATCCGCTGGTCGGTCTCCCACCAGCGGCTGCGGTACTCCAGGCCGATCTTGCCGGCGGCGGTGACCGGGAAGTCGGCCAGGGCGGCGGTCACCCCGGCGCCGAGGTTGTGCGGCACCCGGGCCATCAGGTGCGGCGGCAGCGCGGCCACGCAGTAGTCGGCGGTGATCTGCAACTGCCGGCCGCCCTGCCGGTAGGTCACCTCGACGCGGCTGCCCCGGTCGGTCACGCCTGTCACCTCGGCGTTGAGTCGGATCCGGTGCCCACCCACGGCCTTGGCGAGGGCGCGCGGGATCTGGTCCATGCCACCGACCGGCTGGAACATCAGCATGGCCTGGTCGTAGCCGAACTCGAAGGAGAAGTACCTGCCCACGTTGCTGGCGAAGACGTCGGAGAGCGCCGGCGGCGTGCCGAGCAGCGTCCCCACCTCGTTGCCGGCGCCGGGGTACGCGGAGAAGCCGCGACGGTTGGTCCCGGTGTACGCCCAGTCACTGGTACGCCCGCCGATCGCGCCGAAGCTCTGCAGGAACGACAGCAGCCGGTCCCGGTCCTCGGTGGTGAGCCGCGCGTCAAGCGCCCCCTGGTCGGTGGCCTTGGCGAGCAGCTCCGAGACGTAGCCGTACACGTCTGCCTTGGCGGTGCGGTAGCGGATCGGCTCGGTCATCCCGGCGGACTCGTTGTAGATCCAGGCGTCGGCGTTCTGGTTGGTGAAGACCTCGATGGGTACGCCGAGTTCCCGGCAGTAGTCCATGGTGACCATCCACTGTGCGATCCGGCCCGGGCCGGCGTTGAAGTAGACGCCGTCGGAGAAGCCGGCCCGCTGGGTGTGCCCGTCGAGGTCGGTCTCGACGTCGCCGCCACGGATGGTCAGGTTCCGCCCGCCGACGCGGTGCCGCGCCTCCAGGATCGTGCAGTGGTAGCCCGCCTTGCCCAGCTCGTACGCGGTGGTGAGCCCCGCGATGCCACCGCCGAGCACGACGACGCTGGCCCCCGAGCGCCCGGTCAGGGTGAAGTCGGACCGCTCGGGTGCCCGGAACGCCGGTGTCACCGACGCGGCGGCGCTGGGTGCGAGACCCATTGCTCCCATCGTGGCGAGCATCGCACCGGCACCGCCGCTGACCCCGACCGCGCGCAGGAACCCGCGCCGGCTCACCGTTGACTGCGTCTGATCGCTCATGAACGCCTCCCCTACAAGATCGACTCACGTGAGTCTGCAGAGGACCTGTTACGTGGATCACGCAACGCCGTTTCCGGCAGGTATCGCCTCCCGGCCCGCCGGTGGTGGCGGTTTCCGACGGGCACGACATTCAGGTCAGCCGGCGAGGGCGCGGGCCGCCACGGTGAGGTCGGCGACGAGACCCTCGTACGCCTTGTCCTGGTCGTCTGCGCGCAGCACGGCGGACGGGTGGATGGTCGCCAGTAGCCGGGCCGGCGGGGCGTCGGCCCGCTCTCCGGCGCTGTCCACCGGCACCTGGGTGAAGTCCTCCGGGTGCTGGGCGGACGCCGGCCAGGGCAGCAGCTCGCCGCGCTGTCTCGTCACCCGGAAGGACGGGCCGAGCAACGCCTTCGCGGCGGTCGCGCCGAGCACCACGACGATCTCCGGGTCGAGCCGGGCGAACTCGGCGACCAGCCAGGGCCGGCAGGCGGTGATGTGCACCCGGTCCGGGGTCTGGTGGATGCGCCGCTTGCCGCGCAGCTCGAAACGAAAGTGCTTCACCGCGTTGGTCAGGTAGATCTGCGCGGGGTCGAGCCCGGCGTCGTCGACGGCCTTGCGCAACAGCCGACCGGCGGGACCGACGAACGGCAGGCCCTTCTGGTCCTCCATGTCGCCGGGCTGCTCCCCGACGAGCACCACACGGGCGCTCTCGTCGCCCCGGCCGAAGACGGTCTGGGTGGCGTCCCGGTACAGCTCGCAGCCCCGACAGCCGCCCGATGCGGTGCGCAGCTCGGCGATGGTGTCGGCGTCGGGCGGGATGAACCGCTGGGCGCCGGGAGCGTTGTCGGTCTGCTCAGCCATGCCGACTGTTATATACCCGTTCGGTATCGTCTGCCGGGTACGACCGGCCCCGGCGGTGGGCGCAGCCGGCGGCCGGAGGTAACCCTCGGTCACCTCCGTGGGGGCGGATGCGGTCGTCAGCGGTATACCTCAGAGTCATATTCATACCTCTGAGGTATACCGCTCAACAGCACATCGACACGGCGGGCAGCCACAGCGGATGGCCACGCCCTTTGCCGCAGGCCCCAGCCCCGCCTTGAACTACCCCGACACCACCGGGCAGACGTAGAGCCTCGGTCTCGTCAGGGGCCGGCGCACGCCACCGAGGCCGCTCCCTGATGCTCGTGATGGAGTGTGTGTCCCAGGCTGTAGAGCTGCGACGTGTTGCCGCCCGGCCCGGCCGCGTCAGTAGCCGTTGCCGCCCCCGCCGCCGCCGCAGGACGCGAGGGCGATCAGCACGATGATGATCACGATGATGGCGACCGCGATCGCGATCCACAGTCCCCTACGGTTTCCGTTTGCAGCCATGGTCAGGCACCTCCGGCGGCCCGCATACCCATCTCGGTCGCTCCGAATCGTCGCGATTCCCCCCTTTTGACTGGGCAACCCGACTACACAACCCGCTCGGCGGCAGGTCAGGTGGCGAAGCCCGACGGAGGGGAGGGATGGATGGCGCGGGCCAGCGCGGCGGCCAGCGGGGTCAGCTCCTCGACGGCCAGCGAGCTGACGGTGACGCGCAGGGCGGGCGGGGCGGCGATCCGGTAGAGGGCGCCGGGCGCCACCGCCCAGCCCGCATCCCGCAACGCGGTGACCGCGCTGGTCTCGTCCGGCACCGGAATCCAGACGTTGATGCCGCTGCGGCCGTGCGCGGGCAGGCCGTGCTCGGCGAGCGCCTCGAGCAGCCCCTCGCGCCGAAGCTCGTAACTCTGCGCCGCCCGCCGCACCAGCTCGTCGACAGCCGGGTCCCGCCAGAGGGCGAGCACCAGCCGTTGCAGCACGGTGGACACCCAGCCGGCACCGACCCGCGTCCGGCCGGTCACCCGGGCCACCGTGGTCTCGTCGCCGGCCAGCACCGCCAGCCGCAGGTCCGGACCGAAGGGCTTGCTCACCGACCGCACGAAGGCCCAGCTTCCGGTCACGCCGGCCAGCGGGTGCAGGGGTACGCGGGCCAGCTCGGCGGCGTGGTCGTCCTCGATGAGCAGCAGGTCCCGCCGGCCGGCGAGCAGTGCGCGCAGCTCCTCGGCGCGGGCGGCGGAGACGGCGGCGCCCGTCGGGTTCTGCGCCCTGCTGGTGACCACGAGCGCCCGCGCGCCGGCGGTCAGCGCGGCCGCCACGCCGGCCACCAGTGGACCGTCGTCGTCCAGTGGCACGCCGATCGGCCGCAGCCCGAGGGCGGCGACCAGGTCGAGCAGGTTGGCCCAGCCGGGATCCTCCACCGCCACCGCGTCGCCGGGACGAAGGTGGGCGCCGAGCAGGCGCTCGATGCCGTCCAGCGCGCCGCCGGTCAGGGTGAGATCCCCGGCGGGCACGCCGTCGGCGCTCAACCGGGCACGGGCTACCTCGGTCAGCTCCGGGAGCACGCCGGCCTGCGAGTAGCCGACCGGCGGACCGGTGTCGGCGGCCATGGCGGCCAGGTGCCTGCCGATCGGGGGCAGCAGCCGGGGATCGGGCTCACCGCGGGACAGGTCGCGGGCACCGGGCAGCGGCGCGGGGCGCAGCGCGGAGCGGCGGGCGGCCACCGGTGGGCGCGGGCGGACGCGGGTGCCGTGTCGGCCGGCGGTGGCCAGCACACCACGCTGGCGCAGCTCCTGGTAGGCGCGGGCGACAGTCGCCGGGCTGACGCCCAGCTCGGCGGCGAGTGCCCGCACCGGCGGCAGGGCGGCGCCTGGCGACAGTGCGCCGGCACGGATGCCCGACTCGATGCTTGCCGAAATCGTGGCGGCCGTCGTCCCACTGAACTGATAGTGTGCTGACACAAATAAGAGATTGTACTAGAACAAAGGGGCGTCGATGTACCCACCCACCGCCCGGACCACCCCCACCCGCTCGCGCGACCGGATGAGTTACGACCGCGAGGCGACACACGCCGTGCTCGACGAGGCGTACCACTGCGCGCTCGGCTTCACAGTCGACGGCGATCCCCGGGTGCTCCCCACCCTGCACGTCCGCATCGGTGACACCCTCTACCTGCACGGGTCCACCGGCAGTCGGCCGCTGCTCGCCGCCCGGGGCGACGGGCTGGAAGTCTGCGTCACGGTGACACTGCTCGACGGGCTGGTCTACGCCCGCTCGCAGTTCCACCACAGCGCCAACTACCGCTCGGTGGTGGCGCTCGGCACCGCCCACCTGGTCACCGACGAGCGCGAGAAGAGCGCCATGCTCACCGCGCTCGTCGAGAAGGTGGGCGCGGGGCGCAGCGCGGACAGCCGCCCGCCGAACCGCCGCGAACTGGCCGAGACCGCCGTGCTGGCGCTGCCGCTGCGGGAGGTGTCCGTCCGGTCCCGCACCGGCGGGGTCCGCGAGGACGAGGCAGACCTGCACCTGCCGCACTGGGCCGGCGTACTGCCGCTGCGGCTGACCGCCGGCCTGCCGCAACCCGCCGCCGAGGTCACCGCACCAGTGCCGGCGTACCTGCGGTCGGTGCACACGCCCTGGCACGACCCGGCCCCGCTGGGCGGCGAGCACGTCCTGCTGGAGCCGCTGGACCTGGCGCACGCCGATGACCTGCACACCGCCACCGCCGACGACGACGTGTGGCGGCACCTCAGCGTTCCGCGGCCCACCGAACCGGCCGGGACTGCCGCGGTGATCGCCTCCGCGCTGGCCGCCCAGCAACGCGGCGAGCGGGTGCCCTGGGTGCAGCGCTGCGCGGTGACCGGGGCGGTCGTCGGCACCACGTCCTACTACGAGATCGACCCGGAACGGCGGTCGGTGGGGATCGGGCACACCTTCCTCGGCCGGCCGTGGTGGCGTACCGGGATCAACACCGAGGCCAAGCTGCTGCTGCTCGGCCGGGCCTTCGACGACCTGGGCGCGGTACGGGTCGTCTGGCACACCGACATCCGCAACGCTCGCTCCCAGGCCGCCATCGAACGGCTCGGCGCGACCCGGGAGGGTGTGCTGCGGATGCACCGGCAACGCCCCGACGGCTCGTGGCGGGACACCGTGCAGTACTCGATGACGGTCGACGAGTGGCCGAACGCACAGGCCAGGCTGCGAGAAAGACTTCTGCGGACGGCACCGGTGGCGTGATGATGGCGGGCGTGCTGGGGATCACCGACATCTGGACGTACGTGCTGGGCACCGTGGCCATCATCCTGCTGCCCGGGCCGAACTCACTCTTCGTGCTCTCCACTGCCGCCAAGCGCGGTGTGGGCGTCGGCTACCGGGCCGCGGGCGGGGTGTTCGTCGGCGACGGGGTCCTGATGATCCTCTCCGCCGCCGGGGTGGCATCCCTGCTCAAGGCGTACCCGCCGCTGTTCCTGGTGATCAAGTACGCCGGTGCCGCGTACCTCGGTTATGTCGGGGTGACCATGCTGCTCGGCGCCGCGCGGCGCTGGCGCGACCGCAACGAGCCGGGCACGCCGCGGCTCATCGACGCCGCGGAGCCGGCGCAGATGCGCAGCCCGTTCCGCAAGGCGCTGGTGATCAGCCTGCTGAACCCGAAGGCGATCCTGTTCTTCATCTCGTTCTTCATCCAGTTCGTCGACCCCGACTACGCCTGGCCGGCGCTGTCGTTCCTGCTGCTCGGCCTGATCGCCCAGGTCACCAGCGCGCTCTACCTGACCGCGCTGATCTTCGCGGGCACGTTCCTGGCCACCCAGTTCCGCAGGCGTCGCCGCCTCGCCGTGGGCGGCACCACAGCCGTGGCGGCCCTCTTCCTCGCCTTCAGCCTCAAGCTCGCCACCGCCAGCGCCGGCTGACCCCGGTCAGGTCCCGTCGCCTCCACCGGAGCCGCCGCCACCGACGCCGGCGCCTCCGGCGGTGCCGCCCAGGCCGTAGCCGGGCTTGATCGGCTCGTCGGGGTGGCGGCTGACATGGGCGGACCCGCTGATGTTCGCGGACCAGTCGGCGTGCGCGGCGGCCGCGGCGTGCCTGTTGATCGCCTGACGTATCCAGCCGTCCACCGTGGCGACCCAGTCCCGCTGCCCGGCGTCCGCGTGCCAGATCCGGAACCGGCTGATGCTCTGGTGGGTGATCCCGGCCAGCGACAACCGGCGGTCCAGCCAGACGATCACCTCCAGGCCCGCCGAGTTCGTCACGAAGATCAGCTCCAGCTCGGTGATCGGGCCGGCGTAGAGCGGGCCCACCCAGTAGCCCCACCGCTGGTGCAGCGGCAGGGTGTGCTCCACCCCCGGCAGCCCGCCCTCCTGCAACCCGGCCTGGCGGATCAGGAAGCCCAGCGTGGCCAGCGCCGCCAGCACATGCTGCTGGGTGGGGATCGGGTGCACGAGGACCGGCACCATGGCCCCCTGGTCCAGATCCGGGTCGACGGACACCTCGGTCCGCAGGCCCATCCGCAGACTCAGCAACGGCACCCCGCCGAACGTGGTCAACGGCGTCTCCCACGGCAGCGGCAGCGCGAAGTCGACAGCGCGCCGACGCCCCGCCGGCACGACGAACCGCCCGGCGATGGGCACCTGGTGAAACTGCACGAGCCGCCGGGGTGCGGCCGGGTCGTCCGGCTCGACGGTGGTGACCAGGCCGAGCCGGATGTGGCGTACGAGCACGTCGTCCGGCCCGGCGGCGAGGATCACCCGCCCCGGCAGACGCAGACCCGGACGGGTGCTCGGGTTCGGCAGCGTGGTCCGCACGGACAGCCCGGTCCCACCGGACTCCCGAGACACCCCCGTCAACCGCACCGCGCGCCCCCTCGCGGACGAGGCCCCGCCGGCCCCGGACCAGCCGCGCCTACCCCGTCGAGGTCACCTCACGCCCGCCGCCCCGACCGAAAGCCGACCCGCCGACGTACGCCTCACCGCAACCGCCGCCCGCGCGGCACCGTGTCGGTCTCGTCGTCGAACTCGCCGATGACCTCCTCCAGCAGGTCCTCCAGTGCGACGAAGCCGATCGGGCGGGCCGGACCACCGCCGTTGCGGACCAGCGCGAGCTGGGACTGCCGGGCGCGCATCGCGGCCACCGCCTCGGTGACCGAGGACGTCGCCGGCAGGGTGAACGCCTGCGTCATCAGCTCCCCGGCGGTGGCGGCGCGGCCGGTGGTGACCACCCGCACCGCCTCCCGGACGTGCACCAGGCCGCAGACGTCACCAGCGGTGTCCAGGACCGCCATCCGCGACCGGCCGCTGTCCCGGCTGACCTGCTCGATCCGCTCGGCCGGGTCGTCGCGCCGGACGGTGACCATGGTGGCGAACGGTTCCATCACCTGCGCCACCGACGTGCCCTGCAACTCCAGCATGCTGGTGAGCAGTTGGTGCTGCTCGGCGCCGAGCAGGCCGTGCTCACGGGACTGCTCCAGCAGCATCCGCAGCTCGTCCGGGCCGTGCACCTGGGCCAGCTGATCCTGCTGGTTGACCCCGACGAGGCGCAGGACCGCGTTGGCAAGCGCGTTCAACGCCGACAGCACCGGCCGGGACACCCGGGCGAAGGCCCGGAACGGCAGCGCGAGCAGCGTCGCCGAGCGTTCGGCGTCGGTGATCGCCCACGACTTCGGCGCCATCTCCCCCACCACCAGGTGCAGGAAGGTCACCAGACCGAGGGCGAACACCAGGGCGACCACGTGGCTGGCCGCGTCGGGCAGCCCCACCCCGTGCAGCAACGGGCTGATCAGGTGCTCGATCGCCGGCTCGGCCAACGCGCCGAGCCCCAGGGTGCACAGTGTGATGCCCAACTGCGCCCCGGCCAGCATCAGCGACAGCTCGCGGACACCGTCCAGCGCCGCGCGGGCCGCCCGGCCGCCGCTGGCCGCAGCCTGCTCCAGCCGGTACCGCTTGCTGGCCACCAGGGCGAACTCGGCGGCCACGAAGAACCCGTTCAGCGCCAGCAGGATCCCCGAGCTGAACAGCGCGATGCCGGGGCTCACGCGGACACCCCCGGCGTGCTCAGTTGCAGCCGTACCGAGTCGGCGACGTGGCGGTCCACGGCGAGCACCTCGACCAGGGCCCGCGGTTCCTCCTCGCCGTCGTCGACCCCGACACCCTCGGGCAGCAGGCTGATCTCCAGGCGGTCGCCGACCTCCGGCACACGGCCCAGCTCACGCATGACCAACCCGGACAGCGTGTCGTACTCCGGGGCCTCGGGCAGCGCGATGCCTGTGCTGTCGGCGACCTCGTCGATCCGCCAGCGGGCCGGCACCACCCAGGAACCGTCCTCCTGCCGGGCGGGCGCGCGCTCCGGCGGGTCGTCCTCGTCCCGGATCGGGCCTACCAACTCCTCCGCGATGTCCTCAAGCGTGATGACGCCCGCGAAGCCGCCGTACTCGTCCACCACGCAGGCCATCTGCCGGTGCCCGGACCGCAGGCGGTCCAGCACCGTGGGCAGGGGCAGAGTCTCCGGTACGAGCAGCGGCGGCCCCGCCACCGCGCTCACCGGGGTGGTGGCCCGCTCCCCCGGGGGTACGCCGAGCACGTCGGCGATCCCGACGATGCCGATCAGGTCGTCGACGCCCTCCGCGCCGCGCACCGGAAAGCGGGAGTGGCCGGTGTCCAGCAGCTCGACCACGCGGCTGACCGGCTCGTGCGCCCGGACGGTGTGCACGTCGACGCGCGGCACCATGGCCTCGCCTGCGATCAGCTCACGGAAGTCGAGCCCCCGGTCGAGCAGCGTGGACATCTCGGCGTCCAGGCTGCCCTCCTCGCGGGACTCGGCGATGATCTGTTCCAGGTCGGCCGGAGTGGCGCCGCTGGGCAGCTCCTCGATCGGCTCGATGCCGACCCGGCGCAGCAGGCGTACCGACGCGCGGTCGAAGAGCCGGATCACCGGCCCGGCCACGGCCAGGTAGAGGAGGGTGGACCGGCTCAGCGCCCGGGCGAGCGGCACGGCGCGGGCGATGGCGAGGTTCTTCGGGGCCAGCTCGCCGAGGACCATCTGGACGACTGTGGCGATGACCAGGGCCAGCGCCACCGACAGCGGCAGGCTTACCGACTCGCGGAGGCCGGCCACGCCGAACAGGTCGGCGAGGCCGCCACCGAGGTACGGCTCGGCGACGTAGCCGACCAGCAGGGCGGTGACGGTGATGCCGAGTTGCGCGCCGGAGAGCACGAAGGAGAGCCGGCTGGTGACGGTGAGGGCCCGGGCGGCGGCCTGGTCGCCGTCGTCGGCGAGCTGGCGCAGCTTGCCCCGGTCCACGGCGACATAGCCGAACTCCTGCGCCACGAAGTAACCGGTGGCGGCGGTGAGCACGATGATCAAGAGAAGGCCGACGACGATCAGCACCTGTCGCTCAGGGCTCCCGTGGTCGTCGGGACGGGGATATGCCGGGCACGACCCGGCTGGCTACTGCTGCCCTCCTGGGCAGAAGAGTCGATCATGCTGTCATTTTATCGGTGCTGGCTGGGACTCCGCTGAGGGTGGGCCGAAGGCGTCGATCGTCCGGTTCACCCCGGCTGGGCGCGGCCCTCGCCGGATCCGCCGCCCGTCGGGCGCTCGGCCAGTTCGTCGGCGTCGAGCAGGCTCCGGTCGAGCCGGCCGGACCGGTACGCGGCCCGGCCGATCATCTGCGCCGCGACCGGCGCGGTGGCCAACTGGAAGACCGCCACCAGCAGGATCATGCCGAGGTCGGCCGGGGACCGCAGCCGCAGCGCGATACCGAGCAGCAGCAGGAGCACTCCCAGCACCTGGGGCTTGGTACCCGCGTGCATGCGGGACAGGGCGTCCGGAAAGCGCAGCACCCCGATCCCGGCGCACAGGGCGAGCAGAGCGCCGGCCAGCAGGCAGGCCGCGCCGAGCCAGTCGGCGACCACCCCGATCACGCCTGCTCCCGGACGGCGAAGCGGACCAGCGACACCGAGCCGACGAAGCCGAGCAGCGAGAGCACCACAAGCACGGGCAGCGTGGTGGCGTGCCGGTTGACAGCGGCCTCCGCGCCCACCGCGCTGACCATGGTGGCGAGCAGCATGTCCGCGGCGATCACCCGGTCCAGCAGCGACGGACCCCGGTAGAGCCGGACCAGCGCGAGTAACGCGGTCACCGTCAGCAGCGCGGTGAGAACGACGCCCAGGAAAGTGATCATGAGGTTCCCTTCTCGACCGTGTCGGGCTCGACGCGGCGCAGTTCGGCGGCACTGCCCACCGCCCGGACGATCCGTCGCTCGACGTCGAGGGTGCGTTCGCGGGCGCGGGCCAGGTCCCCCGGCCCGTGGGTGTCCAGCACGTGCAGGTAGAGCGTGGCCGACTCCCGGTCCACCTCGAGGATCAGCGTGCCCGGCACCAGCGAGACCGCCTCGGCGGTGAGTGCCAGGTTCAGGTCGGTGGGAACCCGCAGCGGCACGGCGATGATCGCCCCGCGCGGGCGGTAGCCGGGTTGCACGGCGATCCGGGCGATGTGCAGGCTCGCGCTGACGAGTTCGACGGCGAACCGGCCCGCGAACGCCACCAGCGCACCGGGCCGCAGCCGGCCGCCGAAGCTGACCGCCGGCAGCGGGAAGAACAGCAGGACCGCGCCGCCCACCAGCAGGCCGCCGATGATGTTGGCGGGGGTGATCGCACCCCAGAGCAGGTTCCAGACGAGCACCAGCCAGCCGAGCGCCAACGCCTGGTCCCGTCGACGCCCGAACCGGCCCCGCATCGGTGGGGCGGCGTCCGCCGGGGGCGTCGCGCGCGGGCCGGTCACGGCACGACTCCGGGCAGGACGGCCCGCATGTACGGGGTACGCGAGAGCAGGTCGGTGGCCGCGTCGGCGGTGACGTCGAAGAGCGGACCGGCCAGCACGGTGAGCGTCAACCCGAATGCGACAAGGGCGCAGGTGGCACCGACCATCAGGGTGGGCAGCCGGACGGCGGGCTCGCTGGTGGCGATCCGGGGTGCTCGCCAGAACGCGATGTTCCACACCCGGGAGGCCACGTACAGGGTGAGCAGGCTTGTCAGCGTGCCGGCCGCCACGAGCGTCGCGGGCAGCGCCCCGCCGGCTGCCACACCGGCCTGGAGCAGGCCGAGCTTTCCGAGGAACCCGGAGAACGGCGGCACGCCGGCGAGGTTCATCGCCGGCACGAAGAAGAGGACGCCGAGCAGGGGCGCCATTCGGGCCAGCCCGCCGAGACGGCGCAGGTCGGTACTGCCGGCCCGCTCCTCGACGAGGCCGGCCACCAGGAACAGCGTGGTCTGGATGGTGATGTGGTGCACCACGTAGAAGATCGCGCCGGCGAGTCCGGCGGCGGTGCTCAACGCCACCCCGAAGATCATGTAGCCGATGTGGCTGACCAGTGTGAACGAGAAGAGCCGCTTCATGTCCGACTGCGCCACCGCGCCGAGGATCCCGACCACCATGGTCAGCCCGGCGACGACCATGAGCAGACCGTCGACCTGGCCACCCGGAAACAGCAACGTCTCGGTACGGATGATCGCGTACACGCCGACCTTGGTGAGCAGCCCCGCGAACACGGCGGTGACCGGGGCCGGGGCCGTGGGATAGCTGTCCGGCAGCCAGGCCGACAGCGGGAAGACCGCCGCCTTGATCGCGAACGCGAGCAGCAGCGTCAGTTGCAGGGTCAACCGGACGTTGTCCGGCAGGTCGTCGAGGCGCTGGGCGAGTTGCGCCAGGTTGAGCGTGCCGGTGGCCGCGTACACCAGCCCCACCGCGGCCAGGAAGATCATCGAGGAGAGGATGCTGACCACCACGTACGTCGACCCGGTGCGGATCCGCGTCTCGGTGCCGCCCAGCGTGATCAGCACGAAGCTGGCCGCCAGCAGGATCTCGAAGCCGACGAACAGGTTGAACAGGTCGCCCGCCAGGAACGCGTTGGTGACGCCCGCGGTGAGCACCAGGTACGTCGGATGGAAGATGACCACCGGCGCGCTCTCGCTCGTCTCGCTGCGACCCTGGCCGATCGAGTAGAGCAGCACGCAGAGGGTGACCGCCGAGGACACCACAAGCATCAGCGCGGCCAACTGGTCGGCCACCAGCACGATGCCGACAGGCGGCGGCCAACCGCCGATCGCGAGCACCACCGGCCCGTGCCGGTACGCCTGGACCAGCAGCACCACCGCGACGGTGAACGTGACAGTCAGGCACAGCACGCTCACCGCACGCTGCACCCGGGGGCGGGTGGCCAGCAGCAGGGTCAGCGCCGCGCCGAGCAGCGGCACCACCACCGGCAGCGGCAGGAGCCTGCTCACGAGGATCTCCGCGAAGCCCCGGTCACCGCGGCCCGTCCCCTCTGCCGCGTCGCAGGCGGCGGCGGGCCGGCTCGGGATCGACCTGCTCCGGGTCGCCGTCCGGACCCTCCCCGCCGTGGTCGACGGCACCCGCCTCGTTGCGCCCGGCGCGGCGGATGATCTGCCGGTCCTCCAGGTCGTCGGGCACCTCGTCGTCGCCTGTGAGATACCAGCTCCGGTACGCCACGGCGAGCAGGAACGCGGTCAACCCGAACGTGATCACGATGGCGGTCAGCACCATCGCCTGCGGCAGCGGATCACTCATCCCGCCCACCGGCCCGGTGCCCACCACCGGCGCGCCACCGGATCGGCCGCCCAGCAGGATCAGCAGGTTGACGCCGTTGCCGAGCAGGATCACGCCCAGCAGGATGCGGGTGAGGCTGCGCTCCAGGAGCAGGATCACCCCGCATCCGACAAGCACCGCGACGGCGAGCACCAGCACCATCGTGGGTCGGGCGTCACTGGCCGTCACTGAACGACCTCCGTTCGCCGGGCGCTCATGTCCGCCCGCCCTTGTCGACGGCCAGGCCGCCGTCGGCCGTGTCGGTGGCCTCGATGTGCCGGTCCACCTCGGCGCCGAGGCTGCGCAGGATGTCCAGCAGCAGCCCGATCACGATGAGGTACACGCCGATGTCGAAGAAGAGCGCCGTGACGAGGTGGACGTCGCCGATCAGCGGCAGGGACAGGTCCAGCTTGGCGCTCTGCAGCACCGACCCACCGGCCAGCAGCGCCACCGCGCCGGTGCCCACCGCCAGGGCCAGTCCCGCGCCGAGGATCAGGCCGGCGCCCACCGGGGCGGCCTCGGTCAGCTCGTACCGGCCGCCGGCCAGGTAGCGGACCACGAGCGCGAGGCCGGCCACCAGACCGCCGGCGAACCCGCCGCCCGGCGCGTTGTGCCCGGAGAAGAGCAGGAACAGCGAGAACAGCGCCACGGTATGGAAGATCAGCCGGGTGACCACCTCCAGCACTATCGACCGCCGCTCCTCGTACAGCGTCGGGCCGCCCCGCAACCAGACCGGCCGGTCGGAGCGGACCGCCCGGTCGGCCGACTCCGGACGGCGCGGTCGCGGCCCGGTGCGGGACCTCTCGAAGATCAGGCTGGCCACCCCGGTCGCGGCCACCACAAGCACCGCCACCTCCCCCATCGTGTCCCAGGCCCGGATGTCGACGAGGGTCACGTTGACGACGTTGCGGCCGTACCCCTCGCTCACCGCCAGGTCCGGGAAGGCAGCGGAGATGTCCGGCGCGCGCCGGGCGCCGGCCGCGACGAGCGCGAGCCCGCCCGCCACCACGCCCATCGCCACGCCGAGGGCCCGGCGGGCCCATCGGCTGCGCCGCAGCGGACGGGCCGAGAAGCGCTCCGGCAGGCGACGCAGCACCAGCACGAACACCGCTATCGTCGCGGTCTCCACCAGGAACTGGGTGAGCGCGAGATCCGGTGCGCCGTGCAGGATGAACAGCATGGCCGTGCCGTAGCCGGTCATCCCCACCAGCAGCATCGCGGTCAGCCGTCGGCGGGCGCGGACCGCGAGCAGCGCGGCCACCGCGATCACCACCACGACCACCGGTTGCAGCGGGTTGTCCCACATCGGGAGCCGGGCCCGCCACGGTCCGGCGGCGAGCATCGCCCCACCGGGCAGCAGCACGACGGCGACCAGGATGATGCCGAGGTACTGCGGCAGGGAGCCCCGCTGGGTCGCGCCTGTCACCTCGATGGCCAGCCTGTCGAACCGGTCCACGACCCACTCGTACCCCTGGTTGCCGCCCACCGGTGAGCGGAGCCGGGCCAGCACCGGGGCGAGCGGCCCGCGCAGCGCGAAGAGCAGGCCGCCGCCGACCAGCGCCAGCACGGACAGACCGAGCGCCGCGGTCGGCCCGGGCCAGAGCGTCAGGTGCCCCTCGACCGCGCCGAGCAACTCGGCGTACGGGTGGAGCAGGCCGTCCAGCACGCCGGCGGCGGGGCCGGCGAGCAGCCCGACGACGGCGAGCACGGCCGGGGGGACCAGCATCGACGCGGCGATCGGCGCCGGCTGGACCGGTTCGACGCCCGGCCGGTCGGCGAACGCGCCCCAGAGGAAGCGGGCGCTGTACGCGACGGTGAGCACCGTCCCGGCGACAAGTCCGGTGAGGACCAGCGGGTCGTCGGTGAACGCCGCGAAGACCGCCTCCTTGGCGACGAACCCGACCAGAGGCGGTACGCCGGCCATCGACGCCGCCGCCAGCACCGCGACGCCGAACAACGGTCGGGACCAGCGCCGCAGCCCGGACAGCTCGCGCAGGTCGCGGGTGCCGGCGCCGTGGTCGATGACGCCGACGACCAGGAACAGCGCCGCCTTGAACAGGGCGTGCGCCAGCAGCATCGCCGTGCCGGCGAGCGCGGCGGCCGGGGTGCCCGCGCCGGTCACCGCGACCAGCAGGCCCAGCTGGCTGACCGTGCCGTACGCCAGCAGCAGCTTCAGATCGGTCTGCCGCAGCGCCGCCCAGCCGCCGACGAGCATGGTGGCCACGCCGGCGACGAGCACCACGGGCCGCCACGGGCCGACCGTGGCGAGCACCGGCGCGAGCAGGCCGACCAGGTAGACGCCCGCCTTGACCATGGCGGCGGCGTGCAGGTACGCGCTGACCGGGGTGGGCGCCGCCATCGCGACCGGCAGCCAGGAGCTGAACGGCAGCACGGCCGACTTGGACAGGGCCCCGGCCAGGATCAGCAGCACCGCCGTGACGAGGTAGCCGCCGCCGGGCAGCGGATGGGTGGCGATCTCCGACCAGCGGTAGGTGCCGGCGTGCTCACCCAGCAGGATGAACCCGACAAGCATGGCCAGCCCGCCGAGCGTGGTGACGGTGAGCGCCTGCGCAGCCGCCCATCGGCTGGACCGGCGTTCGGTGCTGTGCCCGATCAGCAGGTACGAGAAGATCGTCGTCAGCTCCCAGCCGACATAGAGCAGCAGCAGGTCGTCGGCGAAGACCAGCACCAGCATCGCGCCGGCGAAGGCGACCAGGACGGCGGCGAGCTGCGCCATCCCGGGAGCGCCCGGTTCGAAGTACCGGGCGCTGTAGACCAGCACCAGCGCGCCGACGCCGCCCACCAGCAGGGTCAGGAGCCAGGACAGCGTGGTGAGGCGCAGCGCGATGTCGAGGCCCAACTGCCCGATCCACGGGTACGTCTCGACCACCGCGCCGCCGTGGCCGACGGCCGGGGTGCGGGCCAGCGCCCAGCCGAACGCGGCGGCCGGCGCGAGCGCCAGCGGATAGCACGCGCGCGGACCCCACCACCGGACGAGCAGCGGCGCGGCGAGGGCCGCCACGAGGTGGAGGATGAGCAGTACCAGCACCCGCACTCCCGATCGAGGTGGCCGACGCCCGTACAGCGGTGGCGCCTAGCAGCGATCAGACGCCAGATCGCCGCCCACCGTGCGGTTTTGCCGGAATTCGCCAACGGTGGCGGGTTGTGTGCGGTGTGCCGGGTGCGGGTGCCCGGTGTCGGGTGCGCTGCCTGGGTGCGGTGGGCGTGGGCGGGGCGTGCGGTCGGCGGTCAGCGCAGCAGGGCGTCGCCCGCGGTCAGCGCGTCGTCGAGGTCGGAGCCATCGAGGTGCAGGTCCGCCAGCAGGTCGACGCGGCCGAGCTGACGGGCGACCTTCGCGACGACCCGCTCCGCGACGGCCAGCGACCGCATCGAGAGCAGCCGGCCACGGCTCTCCCGGCGAAGCACGAAATAGTGCACGGCGACCCGGACCTGCCCCCGGTCGGCGGCGCTGGCCTGGGCGGTGGAGACGACCAGCTCCCGCAGGCAGCGGGCGAGGCGTTCGGCGAGCTCCAGCTCGGGCCCGTGCAGACCGCCGCGGAGCGTGGCGAGGTGACTGTCGACCTTGCGGATCAGCACATCGGTGCCGGGCTCGACGTGTCGCGGCTCGCCGGTCATCCGATCCCCTCCACCCGGTTCGCGTTGCGGGTGAAGTTACTTTATGTTGCTCCGTACAAGCAAGCAGTTAAGTGAGACTTAACGTATTAATGACGCATCCATCGCTTTTTCCGTCCAGCTCGGCACGTTCCGCTGCGCGACGCTCGTGGTTGTCGTACCGGCGGGGCAGGATGGATCGGTGACCAGGGCAGAGGGGGGCGCGGGCGGGGTGCTCGACGGGTTCGGCCCGGCCACCCGAGCCTGGTTCGACGCCGCCTTCGCCGCGCCCACCGCCGCCCAGACGGGCGCCTGGCGGTCCGTCGCCGCCAGCCGCAACGCCCTCGTCGTGGCGCCCACCGGCTCCGGCAAGACACTCGCGGCCTTCCTCTGGTCGCTGGACCGGCTGGCCCGCGAGCCGGCGCCGGCAGAGGCACGGCAGCGGTGCCGGGTGCTCTACGTCAGCCCGCTCAAGGCCCTCGCCGTCGACGTGGAACGCAACCTGCACGCCCCACTTGCCGGCATCCGGCAGGCGGCGACCCGACTCGGTGTCGCGCCGCCGGACATCACCGTCGGCATGCGTACCGGAGACACACCTGCCGACGAGCGACGCGCCTTCGCCCGCACCCCACCGGACATCCTCATCACCACACCCGAGTCCCTGTTCCTGCTGCTCACCTCCGCCGCCCGGGACTCGCTGCGCGGCGTCCAGACGGTGATCGTCGACGAGGTGCACGCGGTGGCCGGCAGCAAGCGCGGTGCCCACCTCGCCCTCTCGCTGGAGCGCCTCGACGAGCTGCTGCCCACGCCGGCACAACGGATCGGGCTCTCCGCCACCGTCCGGCCGATCGACGCCTGCGCCCGGTTCCTCGGCGGCGCCCGGCCGGTCGACGTCGTGCAACCGGCCACGGCGAAGACCATCGAGGTCAGCGTGCAGGTCCCCGTGGAGGACATGACCCGCCTGGACGAGCAGGAGCAGCCGCCGGAGGATTCCCTCGGCGGTCCCGGGCCACGCCGCGCCTCGATCTGGCCGGCCGTCGAGGAGCGGGTCTTCACGCTCATCGGGCAGCACCGCTCCACAATCGTCTTCACCAACTCCCGCCGCAGTGCCGAGCGCCTGTGTGCCCGCCTCAACGAGCTGGCCGCCGAGCAGGTGGCCGCCGGGTCGGCCGGCAGCGCGGTCGCCGACGGCACGTCAGGCCACGGCACGCCGGATGACGGCTCGTTCGGCGACGGCTTGTCGGGCGACGGTTTGTCGGGCGACGGCGCGGTCGGCGTACCGCAGGGGTTGTCGGGGGGCGGCGGCCCGGCGTCCGGCGCGCAACGGTGGGGTGGCCCCGCCGGTCCGCTGCGCAACCGGCCACCGGCCGAGGTGATGGCCCAGTCCGGCGCGGCCGCCGGCGCCGCGCCGGTGATCGCCCGCGCGCACCACGGCAGCGTCTCGCGCGAGGAGCGCAAGCACATCGAGGAGGCGCTCAAGTCCGGCCAGCTCCCGGCGGTGGTGGCCACCTCCAGCCTGGAGCTGGGCATCGACATGGGCGCGGTCGACCTGGTGGTGCAGATCGAGGCCCCGCCGAGCGTCGCCGCCGGCCTGCAACGCGTCGGCCGGGCCGGGCACCAGGTGGGCGCGGTCTCCCGCGGGGTGGTCTTTCCCAAGCACCGTGGCGACCTGCTGTCCTGCGCGGTCGTCGCCGAGCGGATGACCGACGGGGCGATCGAGGAGCTGCACTACCCGCGCAATCCCCTCGACGTGCTTGCCCAGCAGATCGTCGCGATGGTGGCCCTGGAGCCGTGGCAGGTTGGCGACCTGGCCGTACTGGTCCGCCGGGCCGCGCCCTTCAACGAGCTGCCCGACTCCGCGCTGCACGCCGTACTGGACATGCTCTCCGGCCGCTACCCGTCCACCGCGTTCGCCGAGCTGCGTCCCCGGCTGGTCTGGGACCGGGCCAGTGACCTGCTCACCGGCCGCCCCGGCGCGCAGCGGCTGGCCGTGACCAGCGGCGGCACCATCCCCGACCGGGGCCTGTTCGGCGTCTTCCTGGCCGGCGCCGAGCGGGCCGCCCGGGTCGGCGAGCTGGACGAGGAGATGGTCTACGAGTCGCGGGTCGGCGACGTCTTCCTGCTCGGTTCCTCGTCCTGGCGCATCGAGGAGATCACT
Organism: Micromonospora sp. DT43; assembly: GCF_049841645.1. Lineage (NCBI taxonomy): Bacteria > Bacillati > Actinomycetota > Actinomycetes > Micromonosporales > Micromonosporaceae > Micromonospora > Micromonospora sp. DT43. The sequence continues at coordinate 188,720 of NZ_JBNCKR010000009.1, forward strand.
CCCGACCGGGTGCTGGTCTCCCCGGCACCCGGCCAGGCCGCCCGGATGCCGTTCTGGAAGGGCGACCAGCTGGGCCGCCCGGTGGAGCTGGGCCGGGCCATCGGCGCGCGGGTGCGTACCCTGCTGCGGTTGAGCGACGAGGCGGCGCTCACCGCGCTGCGCGACGGCGGGCTGGACGACTGGGCCGCCGCCAACCTGATGGCGTACCTGCGCGACCAGCGGGAGGCCACCCGCTCGCTGCCCGACGACCGCACCATCGTCGTCGAGCGGTTCCGCGACGAGCTGGGCGACTGGCGGTTGGCCGTGCACAGCGTCCTCGGCGCGCGGGTCAACGGGCCGTGGGCCCTCGCCGTGGGCCGCCGACTCGCCGAGCGGTACGGGGTGGACGCCCAGGTGATGCCCTCCGACGACGGGATCGTGGTGCGCCTGCCCGACACCGCCGACGAGCCGCCCGGCGCCGACGTGGTGGTCTTCGAGCCGGACGAGATCGCCCAACTGGTGGAGGAGTCGGTCGGCACCAGCGCGCTGTTCGCCGCTCGTTTCCGGGAGTGCGCCGCCCGCTCGCTGCTGCTGCCCCGCCGCGACCCGCGCCGCCGCCAGCCACTCTGGCAGCAGCGGCAACGCGCCGCGCAACTGCTCGACGTCGCCCGTGAGTACGCCGACTTCCCGGTCACCCTGGAGGCTGCCAGGGAGTGCCTCCAGGACGTCTTCGACCAGCCGGCGCTGGCCGGGCTGATGCGCGACCTGGCGGCCCGCAAGGTCCGGCTGGTCGAGGTGGAGACCAGCGCGCCGTCCCCGTTCGCCCGGTCGCTGCTCTTCGGCTACGTCGGCGCGTTCCTCTACGAGGGCGACGCCCCGCTCGCCGAGCGCCGGGCCGCCGCCCTCGCCCTGGACTCCACGCTCCTCGGGGAACTCCTCGGTCGGGTCGACCTGCGCGAGCTGCTGGATCCGGCGGTGCTCGCCGAGACCGATCGGCAGCTGCGCTGGTTGACCGAGCAACGCCGCCCGCGTGACGCGGAGGACGTGGTCGAGCTGCTGCGGGTGCTCGGCGACCTGAACGACGCCGAGTTGACCGAGCGGGGTGTGCCCGAGACGTGGCTGACCGAGCTGGAGGCCACCCGCCGGGTGCTCCGGGTCCGGATCGCCGGCGAGCAGCGCTGGGTGGGCATCGAGGACGCCGCCCGTCTGCGGGACGCGCTCGGCGTGGCGCTGCCGGTCGGTGTGGCCGATGCGTACCTGGCCCCGGTGGCCGACCCGCTTGGCGACCTGGTGGCCCGCTACGCCCGCACCCACGGGCCGTTCGCCGCGGCGAGCTGCGCGGCCCGCTTCGGGCTCGGCGTGTTCGTCGTCGAGCAGGCGCTGCGCCGCCTCGCCGCCACCGGCCGCGTCGTCTCCGGGGAGTTCACGCCGGACACGGCAGGCGCCCAGTGGTGCGACGCCGAGGTGCTGCGGATGCTGCGCCGCCGTTCGCTCGCCGCGCTGCGGCGGGAGATCGAGCCCGTGCCACCCCGGGCGCTTGCCACGTTCCTGCCCCGCTGGCAGCAGGTCGGCTCGTCCGCCCGAGGTGTGGAGGCGCTCGCCGCCACGGTGGAGCAGTTGCAGGGCGCGGCGGTGCCGGCGTCCGCGCTGGAACGGCTGGTGCTGCCCGGCCGGGTCGCCGACTACTCCCCCGCCCAGCTCGACGAGCTGTGCGCCAGCGGTGAGGTGCTCTGGGCCGGCTCGGGGGCGATCTCCGGTGGCGACGGCTGGGTCACCCTGGCGTACGCGGACGCCGCTCCGCTGCTGCTCCCGCCGCCCGACGAGGCGCTGGCGCGTACCCCGCTGCACGACGCTGTACTCGACGCGCTCGGTGACGGGCAGGCGCTGTTCTTCCGGGCACTAGCCGACCGGGTCGGCTCCACCGACGACGCCGCCCTGACCGGGGTGATCTGGGATCTGGTCTGGGCGGGGCACCTCACCAACGACACTCTCGCCCCGCTGCGGGCGGTGCTCGGCGCCGGTGGCGCGCACCGGTCCCGGCCCTCCGCGCCGCGCACCCGCTACCGGCGGCCCGGTCGGGTGGCGCTGCCCACCCGGGGCGGGCCACCGACTGTCGCCGGCCGCTGGTCCCGGCTGCCGGAGCGGGACCTCGACCCGACCCGGCGGGCCGCGGCGCTCGCGGACGTGCTGCTGGAGCGGCACGGGGTGGTCACCCGGGGCGCCGTCATGGCCGAGCAGGTGGTCGGTGGCTTCGCGGCGGTGTACCCGGTGCTGTCGGCGTTGGAGGAGCGCGGCGCGGCCCGCCGGGGCTACTTCGTCGAGGGCCTCGGCGCGGCGCAGTTCGCGGTGCCCGGCGCGGTGGACCGGCTCCGCGCGCTTGCCGACCCGGCCGACGGCGCGCGCGGCCGAAGCGGCGGGCTGACCACCGTGCTCGCGGCCACCGACCCCGCCAACCCGTACGGCGCGGCGCTGCCCTGGCCGGAACGGGTCGTCGACTCGGGTGACGGGACAGCACCCGCGACGGGGCACCGGGCCGGCCGCAAGGCGGGCGCCCTCGTGGTGCAGGTCGGCGGCGACCTGGTGCTGTACGTGGAACGCGGCGGCCGGACCCTGCTCTCCTTCACCGACGACACCGAGACCCTCGCGGCGGCCGGCAAGGCGCTCGCCGACGCCGTCCACTCCGGAGCATTGGGCGCGATGTCGGTGGAGCGGGCCGACGGCGAGGCGGTGCACTCGTCGCCGCTCAGTGAGGCGTTGACCGCCGCCGGCTTCCGAGCCACCCCGCGCGGCCTGCGCCTACGCGGCTGACCCACCCGCGCAGCATCGACACGACGGCCGCCACAGGACGCCACAGGCCGCCCGCCGCGGGATCACACGACCGCGGCGGTCAGTGGAGGCTGTTGAGGGCCTTCTCGTAGCGCGGGCGGTCGGCTGCCGGGGTCTTCGCCTCGAGGTAGTTGAGCACCACCGCGCCGCGCCGGTACGACTGACCACCCCACGTCTCGGCGATGTCGCCGGCGCTTGTCTCGTCCGGGAACACGTAGACGGTGACGCCGTCGGTGGCGACGATCTCGGAGCAGCCCAGCCCCAGGCCGTCCGGTCCACAGTCCACCGAGCGGTCCTTCGGGTGTGTCACGCGCAGACCGGCGGCCCGGAACGCGTCGACCACCTGCTGAGCGCCCGGGGCGCCGGGCGGACGCGGGGGCAGCACCACCGGCGGTGGGCTGGCCGGCCGGCGCTCGACCGGGCCCTGCGGCGGCACGGCGGACGGCGGGGCCGGCGGTGCTGAACCGCCCGGCGACTGGGCGACACCGGCGGGGCTGGACGGGACGGCCGACGGCGTCGGCGCGCTCGCGAGGCCGCTCGCCGCAGGCGCGGTGACCGGGGAGGCCGACGGCGCCGCGCTGGGCTTGTCGTCACTGCCGCAGGCAGCGGTGAGGGCGACGGCGACCAGTAGGACCCCGACGGCGGGCAGGCTCCGATGTGTCACCAGGGCAGTCTGCCCGGCGACGCCGGCCGCCGGCAGTGGCCGGTCGGTCACCGCGCTGTCCCATATCCGCCACCGGCGATCGACCGCACGGCGACCGGGGCGCGTCGACGGTTAACCTGCCGGCATGGCTGTCACGCCCTGGGTCTCGTTGACCACCGACTACGGCCTCACCGACGGTTTCGTGGCCGCCTGCCACGGGGTGATCGCCCGGATCGCGCCGACCGTCCGGGTCATCGACGTGACCCATCTGGTGCCGCCTGCGGACGTCCGGCGGGGTGCCGCCGTGCTGGCGCAGACGGTGCCGTACCTGCCGTCGGGCGTTCACGTGGCGGTTGTCGACCCAGGGGTGGGCACCGCCCGGCGGGGCGTCGCGCTGGCCACCCCGGGTGGGTTGCTGGTCGGCCCGGACAACGGGCTGCTGCCGGACGCGGCCGACGCGCTCGGCGGGGTGACCGCGGCTGTGGAACTGACCGAGCCGACCTGGCTGGCGGCCCGGGTGTCCGGCACGTTCCACGGCCGGGACGTCTTCGCCCCGGTGGCGGCCCGCCTGGCCCTCGGCGTACCGCTTGCCGAGGCAGGCCCGGCAGTCGACCCGGATGGGCTGGTCCGGCTGCCGTCGCCGGTCGTGGCCCGCGACGCCGAGGGCTTCACCGCCGAGGTGCTGACAGTCGACCACTTCGGGAACGTCCAACTGGCCGCACCGGCCGAGGCGCTCGGCCCGCTCCCGGCCACCGTCCGGGTCGGCCCGCCGGGACCCGCGCCGGCCCGCGCGGCAGTGCGCGGGCGGACGTTCGGCGACGCGCCGGAGGGCGGCCTGGTGGTGTACGTCGACTCGGCCGATCTGGTGGCGGTGGCGGTGAACGGCGGCCGGGCGGTGGACGTCCTCGGGGTGTGCCCGGGCGACCTCCTGCGGGTGGCCGGGTGACATTCGACTATGGAATGCTGCCCCGGTGGGTGAACACGTAGTTCCCGTGGGCTGTCCCTGTTGCGCCTCTCGGACCGGCGGCGGGACCTGCCCGGTCTGCTTCTGGACCGACGACGGTCAGAGCGACGCCGACGCCGACGCGGTGCGCGGTGGCGCCAACGGTGACCTGAGCCTGTCGCACGCCCGGCTCAACTACGCCGTGTACGGAGCGAGCCACCCGCGTTACCAGGACATGGTGCGCCCCGCCCGCCCCGACGAGCGCCCCTGAGGGCACCCGCCGAGGCGAGTGCGCTCAGCAGACCGGCACGACGCCGCCGTAGACGGCGGAGATGTACGCGTGGCTGACGTACTGCCCGGTGGCGAGGCGGTTCCACCTGGTGGTGGTGCGGTACGGGCCGGCGACCGACTGACCGGTGACCCAGCACTGGATCGGCACGTTCGCGAAGCGGGCGGCGAGTCCACGGGCCGCGTACGACGTGCTGGGCCCGCTGCGGATGTTGAGCGGCCCGTCGCCGACGACGCCGCGCGGCCCGCCGCCGGTCCACAGGTAGGCGACGTCCACCCAGGCGTTTGTGGTGAGTCGTAGGCCGTCGATGAAGGTGCCGTCGGCGAGATCGACGCCGGCCGGGTTGAGCACCTTACGCCCGAACTGGTCCCGCCCGCCGTTGTAGCCGGACTGGTAGGCGGCCTGCGCCTCCGGCCGGCCCTGCGGCAGGTTCTTCCAGTTCTCCCGCACGGCGGACGGGTTCCAGTAGTCGTCGCGGGTGTTCCACGGCCCGACGTCCCAGACCGGGGCGTACTCGCAGCGGGCGCCAGTGGTGGTGCAGACCCGCACGGTGTAGTCACCCGTGTTGAGCGGGGAGAGGCCCCGGCGCGACGGTAGCGCCGCGAAGTGGTCGCGCGGCTGGATGGTGCGGCCGTTGGCGGTCAGTTCGCCGACCAGGCCGATGCGGGTGGCGTACACCCGGTAGGTGAGGCCGGGCGTGGCGGCGGAGACGGCTGCCGTCGCGTCGGCGGTGAGCTGGACGGCGCGTACCGTCGCGGTCGCGCCGCCGGCCCGCGCGGTCAGCACCACCCGGGTCTGCACCTGGCTGACCGGCCGGTCGAAGACCGCGCCGGCGGTCGCGGCCCGCCATTCGGTCCAGCCGCTGACCCGCCAGCCGCGGACCTGCGCCTCCACGCTGGCGCCGGCGGGGACGTCGGCGCTGATCTCGGCGCGGACCCGGGTGGCCGGTCGGGTGAGGGTGCGCGGTGCGGTCAGCAGCATGCCCTCGGCGACCGCGCTGTGCGGGCTGCGCGGGCTGCTTCCGGCCACGCGGGCCTCGCGCAGCCGCAGACCGGCGGGGGTACGTCGGACGTTGACGTCGTCGCGGTTGACGATCGAGAGGTCGGCGCTCCACAGTTCCCCGCCGGGTGCGGCGGCGGTCAGGGTGAGCGAGCCGCCGATTGCGGATGCGGTGGTCGGGGAACCGCCGATCGTGGGCACCGCGCCTGCGGCGAGCAGGAGGACGAGGGTGGCGGTGAGGGTAGCGGATGGGATACGACAATGAGGTCGCGTCATGGGCATTCTCCTCAGAACCCCCCTGACCCTTCCATGTCTGTAGATCACCGGGAACCTGACTACAAATAGCGATACATGCGAATCTTGCTCGAAAGAGAGAGGATGGCAGGGTGCCCGAAGGTGACACCGTCTGGAACACGGCCCGCGTGCTGCACCGCGCGCTCGCCGACGCACGGCTCACCGGGTGCGACTTCCGGGTGCCGCAGCTGGCCACCACCGACCTGACCGGGTGGACCGTCCGTGAGTCGGCCAGCCGGGGCAAGCACCTGCTGCTCCGCCTCGCCGCCCCGGACGAGGCGCGGTGGACGCTGCACTCGCACCTGCGGATGGACGGTGCCTGGCGGGCGTACGCACCGGGGGAACGGTGGAGCGGCAGGCCCGCGCACCTGATCCGGGTGGTGCTGCGCACCCCCGGCGCGGTGGCGGTCGGCTACCACCTGCACGAGCTGGCCCTGGTGCCGACCGCCGAGGAGGACGCCCTGGTGGGTCACCTCGGCCCGGACCTGCTCGGCCCGGACTGGGACCCGGCCGAGGCGGTCCACCGGCTCGCCGCGCACCCGGAGCAGACCATCGGCGAGGCCCTGCTCGACCAGCGCAACCTCGCCGGGGTGGGCAACCTCTACAAGTGCGAGGTGCTGTTCCTGCGGGGCGTGTCACCGTGGACGCCCGTCGGCGCGGTGCCCGACCTGCCCGGCACTGTGGCGCTCGCGCAGCGGCTGCTCGCCGCAAACCGGGGCCGCTGGACGCAGAGCACCACCGGTTCGCTGCACCGAGGTCAGACCAGCTACGTGTACGGCCGCCGCGCCCAGCCGTGCCGCCGCTGCGGCGCCGCCATCCGCAAGGAGGAGCTGGGCGAACGGGTCACCTACTGGTGCCCGGTCTGCCAGCCGGAGCAACCGGGAACTCCGCCGCCCGCCTGACGATGCCTCCGTCGACCCCTGTCGGCCCAGAAACGGACGATTGGGTAATTCCTATCCGGCCTCCGACGTCGCATGCTGCGGTTGAGTGCTCACCGCCCGTCAGCAGAGTGCCGGGGGCCGCCACGCCGGGGTGGCGATCCTCCTGCCCCAACCTCGGGGAGAGTCATGGCGATCTTCCGCAGACTCCGCTCCACCTTCTTCTACCGGCCCACTCCCGACGGCCTCGGCCGGACGGTGTCCGTCCCGTCCGCGCGTACCGCCGAGGAGGCCGCCCCCGCGGCGAGCCTGGACCCGGCCGCCGTGCCGCGCTGTTTCGGGCCGGTGCCGAACGTCGCGTACAGTCCCCGCCCGACGCGCGCCCCCGACGGCCGGCTGGTGCCGGGCACCGGGCTGCGGAAATTCGTCGACGCGCTGCCGACCCCGGGCCGGGCGGGCGGCGCCGACCTCGTCGGGCGGTTGCCGGTGGCGGTTCCCGACACGATCAGCTACCCGGGCTGCGACTACTACGAGATCGGGCTCCAGGAGTACGCGCAACGCCTGCACCGGGACCTGCCGGCCACCCGGCTGCGCGGCTACCGGCAGCTCAATCTGGGCACCGACGCGTCCGGCCACAACACGGTGGCGCCCCCGGAGCGGCCCTGGCACCTCGGCCCGATGATCCACGCCCGGCGGGGCCGGCCGGTCCGGGTGAAGTTCATCAACCAGCTCCCCACCGGCCGGGCCGGCGAACTGTTCCTGCCTGTCGACGAGACCGTCGAGGGGGCCGGCATCGGCCCGCTGGACGGCCCTGCGCCGTACCCGCAGAACCGGGCTGTGCTGCACCTGGCCGGGGCGCAGACCGGCTGGACCAGCGCGGGTAACCCCGGGCAGTGGATCACCCCGGCCGGGGAGATCACCCCGTACCCGACCGGGACGGGCCTGACGCCCGTGCCGGACATGCCGCCGCCCGGGGCCGGCGCCACCACCCTCTACTTCCCCAACGAGCAGAGCGGCCGACTGCTGTGGTTCCACGACAACACCCTCGGCCTGGCCCGGCTCACCGTCTATGGCGGGCAACTCGCGCCCTACCTGCTCACCGACCCGGTCGAGGACCAGCTCGTCGCCGACGGGGTGCTGCCGGCCGAGCAGCTGCCCCTGGTGATCGAGGACAAGACGTTCGTGCCGGACGACACCCAGCTCGCCGCCGAGGACCCGACGTGGGACCGGGAGCGGTGGGGCGCCCGGGGCAGCCTGTGGCACCCCCACGTCTACCAGCCCCGGCAGAACCCGTACCGGTCCGGTGGGCGCAACCCGACCGGCCGCTGGGACTACGGCCCCTGGTCGCGCACTCCCGCCCCGGACGGCGGCCGGATCGACGGCGGACCCACAGTGGACGGCTGGCCGTTGGCGGACCGGATCGCCGGCGGGCCGCCGCCGACCGGGCCGGGGCCGGTGCCGAACCCGCACCACGACCCCGTCGGCGCGCCCGCCGAGCCGCCGCTGCGCCCCGGGGTGCCCCACCCGTCCGCGGTGCCCGCGACGTACGGCGACACGCCGCTTGTCAACGGCGTCGCGTACCCGTACCTGGAGGTGCGCCCACGCGTGTACCGGTTCCGCATCCTCAACGCCTGCCTGGATCGCAGTCTCAACCTCCAGCTCTACCGGGCCTGCTCGGACGCGCCGATGTGGACCGAGGGCGGCGCTCTGGCCGACGCGGACGCTGGCGAGGTGCCGATGGTGCCCGCCGTACGGGCGCCGGACCGGCCCGCCTTCTGGCCGAGCGACGGGCGCGACGGCGGTGTGCCGGACCCACGGGCCGCCGGGCCGCAGTTCGTGCAGATCGGCAACGAGGCCGGGCTACTGCCCGCCCCGGTGGTGCTGCCGAACCGGCCGATCGGGTACCGCTACGACCGGCTCGACCCGACAGTGCTGAACGTGTACGGGCACACGCTGCTGCTCGCCCCGGGTGAGCGCGCCGACGTGCTCGTGGACTTCTCCACGGTGGCCCCGGGCAGCACGCTGATCCTGTACAACGACGCCCCGGCCCCGCTGCCCGGCTTCGATCCGCGCTACGACCAGCACACCGACGCACCGGACCGGACGGCCGAGGGCGGCCCGCCGCCCACCGAACCCGGGTACGGCCCGAACACCCGTACCCTGCTCCAGTTCCGGATCAGCGGCACGCCCGACCCGGCGTACGACCTGGCCCGGCTGCGGGAGCGCCTACCCGGGGCGTACGCGGCGAGCCAGCGCCCGCCGATCGTGCCGCAGCCGGCGTACGACGTGGCGTTCGGCAGCCGGACGGCGGCCGAGACGACTGTGTCGGCGCACGCCGACACGGTGACGTTCACGCCGCTGGGCGGCGCCGGCCCGGTGACCCTGCCGCTCGAGGTCAAGGCCGCACAGCAGATCTTCGAACCCGGTCACGGGCGGCTGGCCGGGCGGCTCGGGGTCGCCCACCCGCACGCCGGGCCGCTCACTCCGGCGACCCTGCCACTGGGACCGACCGACCCGGTCACCGAGGTCCTGTACGCCGCGGACCCGGCGGTACCGGTCGGCGCGCCGAGCGACGGCACCCAGCTCTGGCGGATCAGCGGCAACGTCCGGCAGACCGAGGCGCTGCACTTCGGCGGCTGCGACGTGCAGCTCGTCAACCGGGTCGGCTGGGACGGCACGCAGCGCCCCCCGCACGGGACGGAGCTGGGCTGGAAGCAGATCGTCCGGGTCAACCCCCGCGAGGACGTGGTCGTGGCGCTGCGCCCGGTCGCCCCGGCCCTGCCGTTCAAGTTGGGCGACAGCGTCCGGTTGCTCGACCCCGGCCGTCCAGCCGGTGCGCGGACCGGGTCGACCCCGGTCAGCCCGACCGACGGGCGACCCGCCGTGGTGGTCAACCAGATGGTCAACCTCGGTTGGGAGTACCGCTGGCACAGCCAGCTCGCCGGCCACCGCGACCTGGGCATGAGCCGCCCGCTGGTGCTGCGGGTGACGCCGCGGGCGCCCACCGGGCTGACCGCCACGCCGGTGCCCGGGTCGGCCACCGCGCTGCCGGCGATCGCCCTGACCTGGACCGGCAACGGTGGACGCCCGCCCGCGACCAGTCACCTGCTGCAACGGGCCACCGAAGCGACCTTCGGCGGCGACGTCACCACGATCACCGTCGCGGCCGCCGCCACCCGCTACACCGACGCGACTGTCACCCCCGGCGTGACCTACCACTACCGGATCCGGGTGGAGAACGACGTCAGCTACTCGTCCTGGTCGAACAGCGTGCCCGCCTCGGTGCACCTCGCCGCGCCGGGCGGGCTGATCGCGGCGATCCCGCCCGCCGCGCCGCTGCGGGTGGCCCTACGCTGGACGAACCGCTCCTTCGCCACGGGCATCGACGTGCAGCGGGCCACCAACCCGACCTTCACCAGCGGCCCGGGCACCACGGCGATCGGGGTCGGTGACAACCACCTGGACTCCACTGCCGCCGCGGACACCACGTACTACTACCGGGTCCGCACCACGTACCTGGGTGCCGCCTCGGCCTGGTCGACGGTGGCCGCGGCGAGCACCCCTCCCGCGCCGGGCACCCCGAGCGAGGTGACAGCCGCCGCGAGCACGCCGGGGCCGGACACCGCCACTGTGGTGCTGGGCTGGACGGCTCACACGCCCGCCGGCCCGGGGTCCGGGTTCATCGTCCAGCGGGCGCTGGACCCGGTGTTCGGCCAGGAGGTGGCGACGTTCACGGTGACCGGTCGCGGCTTCACCAACACGGGGCTGGCCCGGGGCGTCACCTACCACTACCGGATCCGGTCGTTCAACGTCGTGGGCAGCTCGCCGTACACCGGCCCGATCCCGGTCACGACCCCACCGTGACGGGCGGGGCGTCAGCGGGTGGGCGCGCGCAGGCCGGCGCTGCCGGCACGCAGCTCGGCGAGGGCCGAGGCGACCCCGTGCAGCAGGTCGGTCGCCTCGGTCAGCCGGTCGGCGGCCGGGTGGGTGGGTTCCGGGCGGGCGTCCTCGGCGAGGTAGCCGGCGGCGGCGACCACCAGCCGCTCGTAGGCCGCCACACCGCCCTCCAGCTGAGCGGTCAACGTGCGGTGAGCGTCGGCCAGCGGCGTCCGGGCGTCCGGCGGAGCGAGCCGCAGGGCCCGTTCCACGCTTGCCACCCGCTCGGCGAGGTCGCGCAACGACCGGTCGGCGGCAGCGGCCTCGAGCACGGCCGGCTCGGCCAACCCGGTGAGCCGGGGCGCCATCCCGGCCAGGGTGAGCGACGCCCGGTCCAGTCGGGCCCACTGCTGCCCGGCGGTGGTGCCGCGCAGCGCGACACGGCTGCGGACCCGGCGTACCTCGGCGAGCACCCCGGAGCCGACCGGCAGTCGCTCGACGGCCGCCACCAGCCGAGCCCGGGACCTGGCGGCGGCCTCGGCCGGATCCAGCGCCGGAGGCGCCGGGCGGGCGGCCAGCGCCCGCAGGTCGATCCAGCGCCAGGCGGCCAACGCCACCGCGCTGCCCGCGGCGCCGGCCCAGGCCGCGTCCGGCAGACCGAGGCCGGCGTACGGAGTCAGCACCGCCGCTGCGCCGCCGAGCCCACCGGCCAGTACGCTCCACCGCCGGGCGGACCGGCGCAGCCGGCCCAGCCGACGGAAGTACCGCGTCCGCTCGTCTGCCACCGTGACCTCCTCGGACCGGTCGTTCAGCCGGCGGCGGTCGGGTCGCCGGTGCCCCGTTCGCGGGCCATGCTGGCGCGCAGCTCGTCCAGCCGGGCGGCGGCGGTCGGGTCGCTGCCCGGACCCGCCTCACCCTGTGGCACCGCCGGGCGCTGGGCCGTGCCGCCGAGCTGCTCCCCCGCCATGCTGGACCGGATCTGCTCGAGCCGGGCCGAGCCCGCCGAGTCGATGGTCGCCTTCTGGATCTCCAGCATCCGACCCTCGACGGAGTTGCCTGCCAGTTCCGCGCGGCCCATCGCGTTGGCGTACCGCCGCTCGATGCGGTCACGCACCTCGTCCAGGGACGGGGTGTTGGTGGGCGCGGTCAGCGACGACATCGACTCCAGTGAGCGGGCCACCGTCTCCTGCATCTTGGCCTGCTCCAGCTGGCTGAGCAGCTTGGTGCGCTCGGCGAGCTTCTGCTGGAGGATCATCGAGTTGTTCTCGACGGCACGGCGGGCCTGCGCGGCGGCGCCGAGAGCCTGGTCGTGCAGGGTCTTCAGGTCCTCGGTGGCCTGCTCGGCCGAGACGAGCTGAGTGGCCAGGGCCTGGGCGGACTGCTCGAACCGCACCGCCTCGGCCTCGTCGCCCTTGGCGCGGGCCTGGTCGGACAGCACCAGGGCCTGCCGGGCGTTGCCCTGCAACCGCTCGACCTCGGTCATCTGCCGGGAGAGCTTCATCTCCAGCTGACGCTGGTTGCCGATCACCGCCGCAGCCTGCTGGACCAGCGCCTGGTGCTGCCGCTGGGCATCCTCGATGGCCTGCTGGATCTGCACCTTGGGATCGGCATGCTCGTCGATCTTGGCACCGAAGAGTGCCATCAGGTAGTTCCAGCCCTTGACGAACGGGTTCGCCATCTCCGCGGTATCCCCTCAGTAGCGTCGCTCCACCGCGATCGGACCGGGTTGAGCCGACCGACCGCGGACCGGCCGGTCTCCATCGTCCCAGCCGAACGCCAACTGGGCATCCGTACCGGGTGCTCGACGGGCGCCGTCGGCTCCTGCGGGCCACCCTACGCGGCCGGGGCCACCTCGCCCATGGTCAACCGGAAGGACGGCTCAGGCGGCGCAGACCACGTCCCGGTCGCGCTCGGTGGGGCGGACGCGGCTGCTGCGCAGGGTCGCGCGCAGCGGCGAGTCCTGTCGGACCGACACGGCGACCTTGCCGTCGGAGGTGACCTGACGGACGCCCCGGTTGGCGCCCTTGCGCACGGTGGCCGTCGCGCCGACGGGCGCGGCCTCGGCCGGCTCGTCCTGCATGCCGACGAGCACCCCGGCGGGCATCTGTTCGGCGAGCGCCACGGTGTCGCTCACCTCGCGCAGCAACTCGGACAGGCGGGCGCCGAGCGCGTCGCAGATCGCGGCGAGCAGCTCGCTGGACGGCTCCTTGTGCCCCCGCTCGATCTCGGAGAGGTAGCCGAGGCTGACGTTGGCGGCTGTGGACACCTCACGCAGTGTGCGCTGCTGTCCCTGCCGGCGCGCCCGCAGTGCGTCACCGATCACCCGGCGTAGCAGGACCATCGCACCTCCCCCTGAGGGATACCTCTCGCCCGGCGTCGGGCAGCCGGCCGCGGCGGACCGCGCCGGCCCCGAGCGTCGGAGCCTTCCCGCAACCGTACCCGCTGCGGGGCCCGGCGACATCCCGCCCCGCCCGTCGGTTCGCCCGGGGCGGCTCATCGGCGCCCCGCGCCGGCGGTTCCCAGGCCGTCGCGAGCGGCCTCGTCGGCGGCGTGGATCCGTTCGGTGAGCAGCCGTAACGCCTCGATGACGGCGGCCGAGCGCACGTGGTCCCGCCCGCCGTCCAGGTCGAGCTGCCGGACCTCGCCGCCCGTCGGACCGGCGACCGCGACGTAGACGAGGCCGACGGGCTTGCCGTCCTGCGGCTCCGGACCGGCGACCCCGGTGGTCGCGAGCCCCCAGTCCGCGCCGCAGCGCTGCCGACCGCCCTCGGCGAGCGCCAACGCCACGTCCGGGTCGACCGGGCCGCGCTCGGCCAGCAGATCGGCCGGTACGCCGGCAAGCGTGGCCTTCAGCTCGGTGGCGTAGACGACCAGCCCACCCCGGTAGATCCCACTGACCCCGGCGATCTCCACGATCGACGCCGAGAGCAGGCCACCGGTGAGCGACTCGACAGTGGCCAGGGTCTCGTGCCGCTGCACCAGGCTGTGCACCACGCCCGCCGCCGCACTGCCCTCCGCGTTCTCTTCCCGCTCTTCCCGCGCCATGAGCTCGTCCTTCCCCGCCCGAGGAGCCCCAACCCTCCCGGCCGAAACCGTCGATCATGAATTGTCGCCCCGACACGCCAGCCCGGACGGCAACAACGTCATGATCGCCGGGGTGGGTGGGGGTGGGGTCAGTCCCGGCGGGGACTGCGAAGGCGCAGGGCCTGGGCGATGTAGTCGAAGCCCGTCGCCACCGTGACCAGGACGGCGGCACCCATGATCCAGGGGCCGACGGCGACGAGGGCGGCCGGCATCGGCCACAGGTACCAGGCGATGGCAAGGATCTGCAAGGCAGTCTTGATCTTGCCGCCGCGGCTGGCCGCGATCACCCCGTGCCGGATCACCCAGAACCGCAGCCCGGTGATGCCCAGCTCACGGGCGAGGATCAGCGCCGTCACCCACCAGGGCAGCCGGTCGTAGAAGGACAGCAGCACCAGGGCCGCGCCGGTGAGCGCCTTGTCGGCGATCGGGTCGGCGACCTTGCCGACCGAGGTGACCAGCCCGAACCGGCGGGCAATCCAGCCGTCCACCAGGTCGGTCGCCGAGGCCACCGCGAAGATCAGGCAGGCAGCCATCCGCCAGCCCGTGTGGGTCATCCCCGACACGATCACCGACGCGGCGAAGACCGGCACCAGCACCAACCGCAGGGCGGTGAGCGCGTTGGCCGCGTTGAGCACGGGCACCCGCGCGACCACCCGGGCCGGCGTCGACTCCGTCGCCCCGGTCACCGTCTCGCTCCGCTCGGGTCGCCATGGCGTCTCCGGCACCGCACCAACTGGCTCCCCCGCTCCGTCCGGGCCCGCCGTCACCGTGCCGCGCCGGGCGCCGCCGAGATCATCTCATCCGGCACCGCGAGCAGATCCACCCCTTCGGTGCCGGTCACGGTGGCCCGCACCAGGTCACCCGGGCGCAACGCGGCCAGGTCGACGCCGCCGTCGGCAGGTGCGACAAGGGTGGTGGAACCGTCCACCTCCGGCGCCTGGTGGGCCGCCCGGCCCTCCACCACGCCGTCGACGATCGCGTCGACGAGCACCTCGACTGTCGAGCCGAGCCGGTCCTCGGCGCGCTGCGAGCAGAGCTCGTCGGCGAGGGCGCTGAGCCGGTCGTAGCGCCGTTTGATTGTCGCGGCGGAGACCTTGCCGGGCAGGCCGGCCGCCTCGGTCCCGTCCTCGTCGCTGTAGTCGAACATGCCTATCGCGTCCAGCCGCGCCTCGGTCAGGAACCGGGTCAGCTCGTCGATGTCGGCGCGGGTCTCACCGGGGAAGCCCACGATGAAGTTGCTCCGCGCGCCCGCCTCCGGGGCCAGCGCGCGGGCACTGGCCAGCAGCTCCAGGAACCGGTCGGTGGAGCCGAAACGCCGCATCCGGCGCAGCACCGGCTCGCTGGAGTGCTGGAACGACAGGTCGAAGTACGGGGCCACCCCCGGCGTGCCGGCGATCGCCTCGACCAGGCCGGGCCGGGTCTCGGCCGGCTGGAGATAGCTCACCCGCACCCGCACGATGCCGGAAACTGCGGCGAGCTGCGGCAGCAGCTTCTCCAACGCGCGCGGGTCGCCGAGGTCCTTGCCGTACGAGGTGGAGTTCTCGCTCACCAGCACCAGCTCCCGTACGCCGGTCTTGGCCAGCCACTCCGCCTCGGCGAGCAGCTCGTCAGGCGTACGCGAGACGAACGCCCCACGGAACGCGGGAATGGCACAGAACGCGCAGCGCCTGTCACAGCCGCTGGCGAGCTTCAGCGAGGCGACCGGGCCGGTGTCCAGCCGACGGCGCAGCACCTGACGCAGGTGCGCCGGGGTGTGCTCGTCGGTGTCGACGGGAGTGCGGGTCACGGTGCCGTGCCCGGGCAGGGACACGGTGGCCGACTGGCGCTGCACCGGGGTGAGCGGCAGCAGCTCGCGGCGGTCGCGGGGGGTGTGCGCGGTGATCTGCTCCCCGGCGACGACGGCGTTCAGCCGGGCGGCGATGTCCGGGTAGTCGTCGAAGCTCAGCACCGCCTGCGCCTCGGGCAGGCTGTCGGCCAGCTCCCGGCCGTACCGCTCGGCCATGCAGCCGGCGGCGACCACCTTGGCGCCGGTGCCGGCGGCGGCGAGCAGGGTCTGGATGGAGTCCTGCTTGGCCTTCTCCACGAAGCCGCAGGTGTTGACGACAACCACGTCGGCACCCTCGCCGTCGGTGGTCACCTGCCAGCCGTCGGCGTGCAGCCGGGCGGCCAGCTCCTCCGAGTCGACCTCGTTGCGGGCGCAGCCCAGGGTGAGCAGGGCGACGCGACGGCCCTCGGCGTGGTCGGAAGGAGAAGGAGAGGTGACAGACACCATCCGAGGGTACCGGGCCGCCCGGGGAAGCCCGCGCACGCGGGCTTGTCGTGCGGCCGGCCGCGCCCGTCATCCCGCTCCGCCCTGCTGCGGCGCGGGCTCGCTGGGCAGCCATTCGGTGACCTGCAACACCATGACGATCGTCCGACCGCCCTCAGCGAACGACACCATCCCTCGGAGCGACGCCCGGTACCGGGTGAGCCCGCCCGGGTAACTGACGCTGACCTGCCGCCACCTTCCTCCGTACGTCGACCAGAGCCGCTCGCGGTCGGCCACACCTAAGTTGATCAGCGAGGACGCCGTCCGGGTGAGGCCGAGCGCGCTGGCGTACGCCAGGTTGCGGTCCCCGGCCGCGACGGCGGCGGGCGGGAGGTCGCCGACGGCCTCGTGTCCGGCGAGCCAGGCGCGCAGCCCCAGCCAACGGGCGGCGGCAACACGCCCAGTCGACCGCGCGCTCGGCCACCCGGTCGTAGACCTGACGCTCGTACCGGTTGAGGTCGTCGGGGGCGCGGCCGGTGAGGTGCACCGTGGTGTTTCGGGGATCGGGTTCGGCCTGACGCAGCTTCAGATAGCCATCCGCGGCGAGGTCGAGCAGCGTGGACTCGGCGGCGTCCGCCGTCTGCCGCCACCGGTTGGCCAGCAGGTTCACCACGGCCGGTGGCTCCGGACCGGGGAATCCCCCGGCGGCGGACCCGGGGGCATGGCGGCGGGTCGGGTGGTCAGCACTGTGGTCCCGTAGGCCACCGCCCAGAAGGCCAGGCTCGCCACCGGCAGGCCGATCTCGATGAGTGGGTCGGAGAGATGCATTGCGGCGAGGTTCATCGCGCCTCATGTTCGGGTCGCTCCGCCGGCCCCGTCGCGGCGGTCGCCCCATCATGATCGATTAGCGGTGCCGCCGCGGCCGCCCGGTCGCACAGGCGACGGTCCGCTGTTCGGCCAGACCCGTCCGCGCCAACATCCCGTGTACCGGCCTAAAGCGTCGGGGCACCCACCCGGGTCAGCGCGTCGAGCAGGAAGACCTCGGTGCCAGCCAGACCGGTGGAACAGAAGACGGAGATCTGGTCCGCCGTGGTCCGGCCAGGGACCGTCCCCGCCAGGATGCCACCCAGGTCACGCAACCGATCGGCGTACGGGGGCATGGCGGCCAGCATCGGCGGCTGGTAGTCCGCCGCCTGGGCCGGCGAGTCGGTGACCAGCAGATCGGCAGTGTCCAGCAGATCGATGCCGAACTCACTACGCTCGTGCTGCTTGAAGCCGACCGCGTTGACGTGCGTGCCGGGGCTCAGGTCGGCGGCGCAGAGGACCGGGGTCGGACTGGTGGTGGCGAGCACCACCAGGTCCCGCCCGGCGACCGCCGCGCCCGGGTCGGCGGCCGCGCGGGCCGGCACGCCCAGTTCGCTGCGGACCCGGGCGGCGAAGGCGTCCCGCCGGGCGGCCGAGCGGCTGTGCACCACCACCTCACGCAGCGGGCGGACGGCCGAGGCGGCCCAGACCTGGGTCCACGCCTGCCGGCCGGAGCCGATCACCGCGAGGGTCGCCGCGTCCGGCCGGGCCAGCGCGTCGACGGCGACGCCTCCCAACCCTCCGGTACGCCGGGAGCCCAGCTCCTCGCCGACCGCGACCGCCCGGATCGCCCCGGTACGGGCGTCGTGCAACACGACCAGCTGCTCGCCCTGCGGGTGGCCGAACGTGTCGTACGAGCGGAAGCCGTACCACTCGCCGACCAGGTGCCCGGCGGTGAGCACCATCCGCCCACCGGCCAACGGGGCGGCGGCCCGGGGTGGGGCGACCAGCCGCCCGTCGTACGCGGCCAGCAGGGCGTCGCGCATGGCGTCGACAGTGGTGGCGGCGTCCAGGACGGCGGCGACCTCGGGGTCGGCGTAGAGCATGGTCATGCTGGCGATACTGCAAGTTGAAGTCAGGTAGAGGTCAACCGACCGTGGCGGTGGTCACCGCCCCGCCGCCGAGGTCGGTGCTAGCGTCGGCACCGGTGGCCGGATGCTCGTGGCCGCTCCGGACGAGTGGTGGGCGTACCCGGTCAGGCCAAGACGCCCCGCGTGACGTGCAGACTCGACTCGTCCCGGCGCGGCAGCCCCGGGCACTTCCGGTGAGGTGAACGATGGCCTGGCTCGTACTGGTGATCTCTGGACTGCTCGAGACGGCCTGGGCGATCGCCCTGGACCGCAGCGCCGGCTTCAGTCGGCTGGTTCCGTCCCTGGTGTTCGTGCTGGCCCTGGTGCTGAGCATGGGCGGGCTGGCGTACGCGCTGCGCGACATCCCGGTCGGCACCGGGTACGCGGTCTGGGTCGGCATCGGCGCGGTGGGCACCGCGCTGGTCGGGATGCTGGCGCTCGGCGAGTCGACGAGCCTGCCCCGGATCCTCTGCCTGTTGCTGGTGGTCGCCGGCGTGGTCGGGCTGAAGATCTTCCACTGAAGAGGGACGCGTGACAGGCGCCCACAGTGGGTAGTGATCGGTCCGTCACCACAGGCTCTCACACCGGAGGAAGACATGGCCGACGTCCCCGGCACCGCCCGCCAGCGCACAAGCGCCGCCCGGATCCTCACCATCGTGGGCTTCGTGTTCGCGGTGCTCGCGCTGCTGCTCAACCCGATCATCTTCGGTGTGCTCGGCGTGATCGCCGGCGTCGTCGGCGCCGTCCTGGGCGACAAGCCACTGGGCTGGTACGCCGCCGTGGCCAGCGTCGTCGCCGCGATCATCAGCCTGGTGATCATCGGCGCGCTGATCAACAACTGAGCGCTCTTCTTCCACGGGCCCGCCGGCTTCCGGCGGGCCCGTCGCGTACTCCGCGTCGGTCGTGCCCCGCCCGGTCAGTCCACGTCGCCGCGCAGGCCGGACAGGACGTCGTCCAACTCGTCCGGCTTAACCAGCACGTCACGCGCCTTCGACCCCTCCGACGGCCCGACCACACCACGGGTCTCCATGAGGTCCATGAGACGGCCCGCCTTCGCGAAACCGACCCGCAGCTTGCGCTGGAGCATCGAGGTGGAGCCGAACTGTGAGGTGACCACCAGCTCCACCGCCTGCACCAGCAGGTCGAGGTCGTCGCCGATGTCCTCGTCGATCTTCTTCTTGTTGTCCTGCGCGGGGGCCAGCACGTCCTTGCGGAACTCAGGCTCCCGCTGGTCCTTGCAGAACTTCACCACGTCGGCGATCTCGCGCTCGGTCACCCAGGCGCCCTGGATCCGGACCGGCTTCGAGGCGCCCATCGGCAGGAAGAGACCGTCGCCGCGGCCGAGCAGCTTCTCCGCGCCGGGCTGGTCCAGGATGACCCGCGAGTCCGCGAGGGACGAGGTGGCGAACGCCAGCCGAGACGGCACGTTCGCCTTGATCAGGCCGGTCACCACGTCGACCGAGGGGCGCTGGGTGGCCAGTACCAGGTGGATGCCGGCGGCACGGGCGAGCTGGGTGATCCGGACGACCGAGTCCTCCACGTCGCGCGGCGCCACCATCATGAGGTCCGCCAGCTCGTCCACGATCACCAGCAGGTACGGGTACGGGCGCATCTCCCGTTCGCTGCCCGGCGGCGCCTTGATCTCGCCGTTGCGGACCTTGCGGTTGAAGTCGTCGATGTGCCGGACCCCGTTGGCGGCGAGGTCGTCGTAGCGCATGTCCATCTCGCGCACGACCCAGTCCAGCGAGTCGGCCGCCTTCTTGGCGTTTGTGACGATCGGGGTGACCAGGTGCGGGATGCCCTCGTAGCCGGTCATCTCGACCCGCTTCGGGTCGATCAGCAGCAGCCGCACCTCGTCCGGGGTGGCCCGGGTGAGGACGGACACCAGCAGGGTGTTGAGGCAGCTCGATTTACCGGCGCCGGTGGCCCCTGCTATGAGGATGTGCGGCATCTTCGCGAGGTTGGCCACCACGTAGCCGCCCTCGATGTCCTTGCCGAGCGCCACCACCATCGGGTGGTGGTCGCTCGTCGCCGCCCGCGAGCGCAGCACGTCGCCGAGCGCCACGTTCTCCGGGTCGGTGTTCGGGATCTCCACGCCGACCGCGCTCTTGCCCGGGATCGGGCTGAGGATCCGCACGTCAGGTGACTTCACGGCGTACGCGATGTTGCGGGAGAGCTGGGTGATCCGCTCGACCTTGACCCCGTGCCCCAGCTCCACCTCGTAGCGGGTGACCGTCGGGCCACGGGTGAAGCCGGTGACGGCGGCGTCCACGTCGAACTGGTCGAAGACGCCTGTCAGCGCGGCGATCACCTCGTCGTTGGCCTTGCTGCGGGTCTTCGCGGCCGCGCCGGCGCTGAGCATGTTCGCCGGCGGCAGGGTGTAGTCGCCGGACATGCCTGTCAACGCGAGCTGCTCGGCGCGGGTGGGGGCGGGCGAGTGCTCCGGCGGCTCGGCCGGCTTGCGGCTGGCCGGCACCTTCGCCGGGGCCTTGCGCGGCAGGACCATCGTCTCCTGGAGGTCGGCGCCCTCCAGGTCGTCGAAGTCGTCCGGGTCCAGTGGTGGGGGCATCCGCTTCGCCGGCCGCTTGCGGGCCGGTCGGTTGAGGACCGTCTCGTCGGTCTCTTCGCCGACGACCGCCTCCGGTGTCGCCACCAGGCTTCCGGCGAGCAGGCCCAGCCGCTCGGGGATCTTGTTGATCGGCGTCGCGGTCACCACGAGCAGGCCGAAGAGCAGCAGCAGGATCAGCAACGGTACGGCCACCCACGCGGTGACGGCCCGCTCCAGCAACCCGCCCACACCGGCGCCGACCAGGCCACCGGCGTAGTCACGCTGCACCGTGTCCGTCGGGTCCTGACCGATCTGGAGCAGCGCGGCGGTCGACACCAGCAGCGAGCCCCACCCGATCAACCCGCGACCCCGGTGCTCCGGATCGGCCGGCTGGCGCATCAGCCGCCAGGCGCCGATCATCAGCAGCACCGGCACCACCACGGAGATCGCGCCCAGGAACAGCCGGATCGTGTCGGCCAGACGCGCGCCCACCGGGCCCGCTCCGGAGAACCAGAGCGCGACGGCGCTGAGCAGGGCCAGCCCGAACAGCAGCAACCCGCCGCCGTCGCGACGGTGCTCGGGGTCGAGGTCGCGGGCGGAGGCTGCCTGTCGACCGGCGGCCCGCACCGCCCAACCCATCCCGTGGGCCAGCCCCATCCACAGTGCGCCGACCGCGCGGCCAACGTAGACGGCAGGCCCCGGACGGGCGGGTGAGGTGCGTCGGCGTACGGGTGCCCGGGTCTTCTTCGCCGGTTGACGGGCACGGCTGTTGGTGCCACCGCGCGGCGACGCGCCGCGTCGCCGGCTCGCCTGAGAGGTACGGCCCGCCATAGAGTCACGGTAACGGTGGGGGCGGGCAGATCCCCGCTTTTCCGGGTCGTGTCCGCGCGTCGCAACACGGACCCCGCCGCCGGTCGTGATATCCGCCTCAGAAGGGATGCCCGATGGCGTCGCCGAGACTCGAGGACGATCCGCTGGCCGGGCACCCCGACAGGTTGCGCCCGCTGACCGGCGAGCTGGTCGCCGCGGTGCTCGCCGCGCGTGGCCGGCGGGTCGGCCGCGCCGTGGACGGTGACCTCGTGGGCCGCTTCGACGACAACCTGATCTGGTTCCTGCGTCTCGGCGCCGCCGGCGAGGTGCTCCAGGTCCGCACGATGGTCGCGCCCGCCTTCGGGATCGAGCAGGTGCCCGCCCTGTACGCCTTCTGCAACGCGTGGAACCACGACCGGCTCTGGCCGAAGGCGTTCGTGCACGTCGACGACGGCGGTCAGGCCCGGATCTACGGTGAGGTGATCACCGACCTGGAACGCGGGGTCACACCGCACCAGCTCGACCAACTGCTCGACTGTGGCATCACGGCCGGCTGCCAGCTCGCCGTCGCCGTCGGCCGGCTGCCCGGCGCGGTGTCGGCGTGACCGGCCGCGAGGAGGCGACGGGCAGCCGCACCGACCGGGTCGAGGCACCCTCCGACGGCCGGACCGCAGGTCACCGGGTCGCCGCGCTGGTGGCCGCACTCGCCGACGCCCGGGACCTGCCGGACGGGTCCGGTCGGCTGGTCGCCCTCGAACGCGTCGCCGAGCGGGCCGACGCCGCCGAGGACGTCCGGTCCGGGTTGGACGCCCGGTTCGCCCTGATCGAGGCGTACCTGCTGCACGGCGAGCGGTGGCGGCTGATCGAACCGCTGCGACGTTGCCTGGCCGCCGCCGACAGGTGGCCCGGGCTGCTCACCGACGCCGAGGCCGAGCTGCTGCCGCGCTACCAGCGGTACGCGGTGGAGGCGCTGCTCGGCACTCCCCGGGTCGGGCTGGACCAGACCCGACTTCTGCTTGACGACCTGGCCCACC
Organism: Micromonospora sp. DT43; assembly: GCF_049841645.1. NCBI lineage: Bacteria > Bacillati > Actinomycetota > Actinomycetes > Micromonosporales > Micromonosporaceae > Micromonospora > Micromonospora sp. DT43. The sequence continues at coordinate 211,105 of NZ_JBNCKR010000009.1, forward strand.
GGGTGGGGGCCGACGCGCCGACGGTCGCCGAGCTGCGCTGCCGGATCGCCGACCACCTCGGCGACGAGCCCACCGCCCGCCACTTCTTCCAGGGGTGGGCGGGCACGCGTTCCGGGCCGGCCGGTGGGTGCCCGGGCTGCGCCCCGGCCCGGCGCGCGGAGCTGCTCGCCGGCTGGGGTGAGTGGCAGGCCGCCCGCACCGAGCTGGAGGCGTCCGGCACCGAGGCTCAGGAGTGCACCGACCAGCCCGAGCGGGCGCTTGTCGCCGGGCTGCTGCCGCTGTTGCGGGTCGGTGAGCCCGAGCAGGCCGCGGCGGCGCACGTGCGGGCGTACCTGCGGCACCGGCGCGAGCGTTCCGCCTTCCCGTACCTCTCCACGCACCTGCGGTTCTGCGCGCTCGGCGGGCACCTGGACCGCGGGCTGGCCGTCCTGACCGAGCAGTTGCCCCGACTGGACCGGCCCACCGACGACCTCGCCGCGATGGAGTTCGCCGCCGCCGGGGCGCTGGTCTGCGCGCTGGCCGACGAGGCGGGCCTGGGTGACCGGACGGTGCACCGCCCGGCGTACGGCGAGCGCCCGGCCGCCGAGCTGGACGTGACCACCCTCGGTTCGCTGCTGCTCGGCATCTCCACCGACCTGGCGGGCAGCTTCGACGCCCGCAACGGCACCGGTCACCAGTCCGGTCGGATGGCGGCCTGGCTGGCCGAGCGCCCATCCGCGGCGACAGTGCCGCTGCCCGCGCCCGCCGAGGACAACCCCGACGACGAGCCCGGCGCGGTCGAGCCGGGCGCCGCGAACGCCGGCACCGAGCCCGGCGCCGAGGCGGACGCTGCCTCCGAGCGGGAGGTCATGGCACTCACCACCGACATGATCACGTCGACGTTGGACCGGCGCGGCGACAGGTACCTGGTCGACGACGGCGGCACCGTGGTCGGTCGGTGGGGTGCTGCGGTGATCCAGTTCCGTCGGGCCGGCGAACGCGGCGAGGTGCTGCACACCCGGGCGATGGCCGCCCGCCGGCTGCCGACGGCGCGCCGCGCCGAGGCGTACGCCTTCTGCAACGCCTGGAACCACGACCGGCTGCTGCCCAAGGCGTACGCCCACGACCTCGACACGGAGATCGTGCTCGCCGGGGACGTGGCGACCGACCTGACCCACGGGGTGGCACCGGCGCAACTGCTGGTGCTTGTGGACGCCGCGATCGCCACCGGGGTCGCGTACGCCGAAGCGGTGGCCGACCTGCCCTGACCGCGAAGCGGCCCGACCTGCCCTGACCGCCCGGTGGTGGACACGGCGACGCCGGTCCACCCGAGCGGGTGGACCGGCGTCAGCGCGACGTGCTCAGACCTCGACGACTGTGGGCACGATCATCGGCCGACGACGGTACTTGTCGTTGACCCACCGCCCCACGGTCCGCCGGACGATCTGCTGAAGCTGGTGCGGGTCGGTGATGCCGTCCGCCGCGGCCCGGTTGAGCGCCTCGGTGACCAGCGGGACCACCGGGTTGAACGCCTCCGGGTCCTCGGAGAAGCCCTTCGCGGACAACGTCGGGCCGGCGACGACCTTGCCGGTGACCGAGTCGACGACCACTGTGGTGGCGATGAAACCGCCGTCGCCGAGGATCCGCCGCTCGGTGAGCAGCGACTCGCTGACGTCGCCGACGGCGAGACCGTCGACGTAGACGTACCGGCTCTTCACGTGCCCCACCACGCTGGCGCGGCCCTCGACGAGGTCGACGACGTCGCCGTCCTCGCAGAGCACCACCCGGTCGGCGGCGACCCCGGACTCGATGCCGAGTCGGGCGTGGGCGCGCAGGTGCCGCCACTCCCCGTGTACGGGCATCAGGTTGCTGGGCCGGACCACGTTGAGCAGGTAGAGCAGTTCGCCGGCCGGGGCGTGTCCGGAGACGTGCACCTTCGCGACGTCCTTGTGGACGACCACCGCGCCGGCCCGGGCGAGCCGGTTGATGACCCGGTACACCGAGGTCTCGTTGCCCGGCACCAGCGAGGACGCGAGGACGACTGTGTCACCGGGGGCGATGGTGATGTGCCGGTGGTCGCCGCTGGCCATCCGGCCCAGGGCGCTCATCGGCTCACCCTGGGAACCGGTGGACATCAGCACGATCTCATCCGGCGGCAGCGTGGTCGCCTCGTCGATGCTGATGACCAGGCCGGCCGGGATGTTGAGCAGGCCGAGGTCCCGGGCGATGCCCATGTTGCGGACCATCGACCGGCCGATCAGCGCGACCTTGCGGCCGTGCTCGGCGGCGGAGTCGAACACCTGCTGCACCCGGTGCACGTGTGAGGCGAACGAGGCCACGATGATCCGGCCCTTGGCCTTCGCGAAGATCGAGTCGAGCACCGGCCCGATCTCCCGCTCCGGGGTGACGAAGCCGGGGATCTCCGCGTTTGTGGAGTCGGACAGCAGCAGGTCGACGCCCTCGGCACCGAGCCGGGCGAAACCGGCGAGGTCGGTGATCCGGCCGTCCAGCGGAAGCTGGTCCATCTTGAAGTCGCCGGTGTGCAGCACCAGGCCGGCGGGGGTACGGATGGCCACCGCGAGCGCGTCCGGGATGGAGTGGTTGACAGCGAAGAACTCGCACTCGAACGGGCCGAGCCGCTCCCGGCCGCCCTCCCGCACGGTGAGCGTGTACGGCTGGATCCGCCGCTCGGCCAGCTTCGCCTCGACCAGAGCGAGGGTGAACTGTGAGCCGACCAGCGGGATGTCGGGCTTGTGGGCGAGCAGGTACGGCACCGCGCCGATGTGGTCCTCGTGACCGTGGGTCAGCACGATCGCCTGGACGTCGGCCAGCCGGTCCAGGATCGGACCGAAGTCGGGCAGGATCAGATCCACACCCGGCTGCTCGACGTCGGGGAACAGAACCCCGCAGTCGACGATCAGCAACTTGCCGTCGTATTCGAAGACGGTCATGTTCCGACCGATGGCGCCGAGCCCGCCGAGCGGGATGATCCGCAGGCCACCTTCCGGCAGCGGCGGGGGTAGCTCCGCCTCGATGTGCGCCTCGGTCACGCGTCCACCTCATTCTGCGACGCCGTCACTCGGCGCCCATCGTGTCGTTCGATCATTCGGGCAGCTCCAGGCCCGCTGCCGCGAAGTCCGCGCGCAGCTGGGCGATCTCGTCGTCGGTGGCGTCCACGAGCGGGGGTCGCACCGGGCCGGCCGGCAGGCCAAGCGACGCCAGGCCCGCCTTCACCAGGATGGTGCCCTGCGTGCGGAAGATGCCGGTGAACAGCGGCAGCAGCCGCCGGTGCAGGGCAAGCGCGGCCGGCATGTCCCCCGCGTCGTACGCCTCGATCATTTCTGCGGTCAGCGCCCCGGTGAAGTGCGTCGAGGTGCCGACCACGCCCACGCATCCGACGGCCAGCGCCGGCAGGGTGAGCGCGTCCTCGCCGCTGTAGAAGGCGAGGCCGGTCCGGCTGGTCACCCAACTGGTGGCGGTCAGGTCGCCCTTGGCGTCCTTGACCGCGACGATCCGGCCATGGTCGGCGAGCCGGACCAGCGTCTCGGTGTCGATCGGCACGCCGGAGCGGTGCGGGATGTCGTACAGCATCACCGGCAGTCCGCTGGCGTCGGCGACGGCGGTGAAGTGTCGCAGCAGACCGCTCTGCGGCGGCTTGTTGTAGTACGGGGTGACCACGAGCAGCCCGTGCGCGCCGGCCTTCTCGGCGGCGGCGGCCAGCTCGATGGTGTGCCGGGTGTCGTTGGTGCCGACCCCGGCGACGACCCTGGCCCGGTCTCCGACGGCCTCCACCACCGCCCGGATCAGGCGTTCCTTCTCCGCGTCGGTGGTGGTCGGCGACTCGCCGGTGGTGCCGTTGACCACCAGCGCGTCGTTGCCCTGCTCGTCGACCAGGTGGCTCGCCAGCCGGGCGGCACCGTCGAGGTCGAGCGTGCCGTCAGGGGTGAACGGGCTCACCATGGCCGTGAGCACCCGGCCGAAGGGGCGGGACACCGGTCGGGCCGCGGTGTCGGGGTGGTCGTGCGTCATACCCTCCAACCTAGCGGACGACCAGCCGGAGCCCGCCGGGGAAGGGCTCAGGACGCCTCGTGCGGGCTGGCCGCCACCTCGGTGCCGTCCGGCAGCGTGGAGATCACGAAGTCGGCGAAGACGTTCGGCGCCACCGTCTGGAGCTGGCGCAGGCACTCCACGGCCAGCTCACGGATCTCCACGTCGGCGTGCTCGGTGGCCCGCATCGCGATGAAGTGCCGCCACGCCCGGTAGTTGCCGGTGACCACGATCCGGGTCTCGGTCGCGTTCGGCAGCACCGCGCGGGCGGCCTGTCGGGCCTGCTTGCGGCGCAACGTCGGGTTCGGCTCGTCGGAGAAGCGCTGCTCAAGGCCCTCCAACAACTCGGTGTACGCCCGAACGCTCGCCTCGGCGGCCTCGACGAACTTCTTGTGCAGCTCGGGGTCGTCGGCGATGACCGCCGGCTCGACCATGGCCGCGTCCCGCTCGGGGACGTAGCGCTGCGAGAGCTGGGAGTACGAGAAGTGCCGGTGCCGGATCAGCTCGTGGGTGAAGGAGCGGGAGACCCCGGTGAAGTAGAAGGTCACCGAGCCGTGCTCCAGCACGCTCAGGTGGCCGACGTCGAGGATGTGCGCGAGGTAGCCGGCGTTGGTGGCGGTGGCCGGGTTCGGCTTCTTCCACGACTGGTAGCAGGCCCGTCCGGCGAACTCGGCGAGCGCCTGGCCACCCTCGGCGTCGGTCGACCACGGCACGTCGTCCGGGGCCGCGAACTGGGTCCACGCGATCAACTTGACCTGGGGCTGCACCATCTCCGGCATTCCTGGGACTGTAGTGGCCGACGGCTGCGCGCCCAACTCGGGCGCGCCCCGTGCAATGTCGATCACTCGCGCGTCATGACCGGGCCCCGGGACCAAGGGTCCTGGCCGCGTCCTTTGGAGCTGATGTCGTCCGCGACATCAGCTTCCGACCGACGCGCAACCCGAGTGACCACCCCCGCCGGACCGGCAGAACCAATCGACCCGAGCCCATCCGAGCCCCCCCCCCCCCCCCGACGGGCCCAAGCCACCCAACCGGCCGCATTAACCCGGGCCACCCCACCGGCCCGAGCCACCCCACCGGCCCGAGCCACCCCACCGGCCCGAGCCACCAGGCCAGACCGGCCCACAGCCGCCCGAGTCGACTCGGCCCGAGCGGGCGCGCGGGCAGCTCGTCCCCGGGTGGAGCAGGAGCAGATACGTGATGTCGTGGACGACATCAGCTCCAAAGGGCCTGAACAGCAGGTCCCGACCACGCACCGGATCCCCGCTCCGACGCCGGTCCGAGGCGAGGCGAGGCGGTCCGAACCGACGCGGTCCGAACCGACGCGGGGCGAGGCGAGGCGACGCGGGGCGAGGCGACGCGGGGCGGGGCGGGGCGGCTCAGACGTAGAGCGAGGTGAACGGCGCCCAGGGCAGGTTGCGCAGCACCGAGAACGCCAGCCACACGCCCAGGAACCCGACGATGACCTTCGAGCTGATCCGCAGCTCGGGCAGCCGCCAGCCGAACGCCTGGTTGGCCGCCCAGGCGACGAAGAGGTACGCCAGGAAGGGCAGCGCGAAGACGAAGAGGAAGTGGTGGCGGGCCGCGGCCGGCAGGTCGGCGTGCAGCACGTACCAGAGCGCACGGGTGCCACCGCAGCCTGGGCAGTCCAGCCCGGTGGTCAACTTGAGCAGGCAGGTCGGCGCGGCATCCGGGTCGGCGTGGGCCGGGTTGCTCAGCAGCGCGTAGGCCATGCCGAGGCCGACGCACCCGACCGCGGCGAGCGGCACCGCCCAGCGCGGCGAACGCTCGTAGAGCCGCAGCACGACACGGGTGAGCCGGTCGGGCTCGGGCGCCGGGTAGCCGTAACCACCCGCCGGACTCGCCGGCCAACCGGTCGGCGCAACGCCCGCCACGCCAACGGGGGCCGCGGTGCCGACCGCGTCGTCGGGCACCGTGTGAACCGCGCCGGCGGTGGGCTGCGGCTGGTCGACCGGTCCGGGAACGCTCGTCACGCGCTCACGGTACACCGGACACGCCGGCCAACGCGGCGGTGAGCGGACCGGCCAGATCACCGGACGCGGGGGGCGCCACCGCGTCCAGCCCGAGCCAGCCGGCGAGCCGGTACAGCTCGGCGGCGAGGGCGACCGCCGTCTCCCCCGGGTCGGCGCCGGGCTCGATCCAGGCGGCCGGCACCAGCAGCACTCCGGCCTTGCGGTCGGCCTTCAGGTCGACGCGGGCGGTGAACCGGTCGCCCTGCAGAAACGGCAGCACGTAGTAGCCGTACACCCGCTGCGGTGCCGGGACGTAGATCTCGATCCGGTAGCTGAAGTCGAACAGTCGCTCGGTGCGAGCACGTTCCCAGATCAGCGGGTCGAAGGGGCTGACAAGCGTGTTGCCGCGAATCCACCGGGGCAGCCGGGCGGACGCGTGCAGCCAGGCCGGCTGCCGCCAGCCCGCCACGGTGACCGGCACCAGTTCGCCGGCCTCGGCCAGCTCCGCGACGGCCTGCCGGGCGCCGGCCAGCGGCAGCCGGAAGTAGTCGCGCAGCTCCGGCTCGGCGGCCACCCCGAGCGACCGTGCCGCCAGGGCCACCAGAGCGCGGTACGCCTCGGCGTCGGTAGGGGTGGGCGCGGCCAACGCGGCCGGCGGGAGCACCCGCTCGGGCAGGTCGTAGCGGCGGGCGAAGGAGGTGCTGCGCTCGGCGGCGGTCACCTCGCCGGCCCAGAAAAGGAACTCCAGTGCCCGCTTCACCGCCGACCAGTTCCACCCCCAGTTGCCGGTCTCCCGGGGGGCGTCGTGCTCGATCTCGGTGGCGGTCAACGGGCCCCGCGCCGCCACCTCGTCACGGACCCAGGCGACAAGCTCCGGCTGCTCCTGGGCGATGCGCCGCATGCCGCCCCAGGACTCGCTGTGCGCTCGGGCCATCCGCCAGCGCAGCAGCGGGTGCAGCCCCACGGGCACCAGTGACGCCTCGTGACCCCAGTACTCGAACAGCTCGCGGGGGCGGCGGTAGGCGGCCTGGTCGAGCAGCGCTGTGGGGTACGGACCGAGCCGACTGTAGAGCGGCAGGTAGTGCGCGCGCTGCAGCACGTTCACCGAGTCCATCTGGATCAACCCGACCCGGTCGAGGACCCGGCGCAGGTGTCGACGCGTGGGCACCCCGACCGGCGGTGGGTCGGCGAAGCCCTGGGCGGCGAGCGCCACCCGGCGGGCCTGGGCGAGCGAGAGTGATTCCGGTGCGGCCATCGTCGGCGACGATAAATCATCGGTACGACGTCGGTGCGGGAAGCTGGACTCCGACCGCCACGGGGGCATAGAACGGTGCAATGCTGACCATCCGCCGGGAGGAGCCGGACGACGCCGAGGCCGTCGCCCGGGTGCACGTGCACGGCTGGCAGTCGGGGTACGCCGGTGTCATGCCGGACGAGGTGCTCGGGCGACTCAACGTGGGGGCCTGGGCGCAGCGCCGCCGTGACGTGGGCACCGCCGACCCGGAGCACCCGTTCAGCACCCTGCTCGGTGAGGTGGACGGGCTGGTCGTCGGCTTCACCACGTTCGGGCCGTACCGCCGCAACCAGGACCGCGACGACCTGGACCCGACTGTCGGCGAGGTGCTGGCGCTCTACGTCGAGCCGGCGTTCTGGGGTGACGGGACGGCCGCCGCGCTGCTCGCCGCCGCCCGCGCCGGGCTCAGCGAACGGGGCTGGACCGGCTACCGGCTGTGGGTGCTGGCGGACAACCGACGGGCCCGCCGGTTCTACGAGCGGGCGGGGCTGTCAGCGGACGGTGAGCGGTCGACCTACCAGGTGCCGCTCGCCGGCGGGCGCGGGCCGGTCGGACTGGTCGAGCTGCGGTACGCCGGCCGCCTCGACGACTGACCCGTCCGGTGCCAGCCACCGGCGGATCGGCAGGAAGGCCAGCAGAGCCAGGCTGATCCAGACGTAAGCGTTGCTGCCGAGAAAGCCGTCGACGCCTGTGAAGTCCTTCTCCCAGAACCAGACGGTTCGGCTGATCAGCAGCACGTACCCGATGGTCGCGGCGGTCAGCAGGACGCGGCGACGACGACCGGCCGGCGCGGCCATCGCGTTGTCGACGAGCAGGATCAGCCCGGGCAGCAGCCAGACCAGGTGGTGGACCCAGGTGACCGGGCTGACCAGGCACATCACCGCGCCGGTGAGCGCCAGGCCGGTCGCCTCGTCGCCGGCCGCGACGGCGGCTCGGGACCGCCAGGCCCAGAGCGCCAGGGCGCCGAGCACGAGCAGCAGCCAGAGCAGGGTGCTCGGATGTTGCGGGTCGAGCCGGGCGACCACTCCGCGCAGCGACTGGTTGGAGACGAACGCCAGCTCGCCGACCCGCCCGGTGTTCCACAGCGCCTCGGTCCAGAACTCCCGGGAGGCGTCCGGAAAGAGCGCGCCGGCCAGCAGCGACACCCCGGCGGCCGCGCCGCTCGCGGTGAGCGCTGCCCGCCACCGCCCGGTGACCAGCAGATAGACGATGAAGATGCCCGGGGTCAGCTTGATCGCGGTGGCCAGGCCGATGCCCACCCCGGCCCACCGGTTGCCGGCCGGCAACAGCCGCAGCAGGTCCACCGCCACCAGGAAGAGCAGCAGCGTGTTGACCTGGCCGAAGTTCACCGTCTCCCGCATCGGCTCGAACGCGGCGGCCAGGCAGAGCGCGACGGCGAGCGCGAACCAGCGGGTCCAGCCGGCCCGGCGGGCGATCGGGTCGACCAGCCACCAGATCAACACCGTAGTGGTGGCCACGCTGGCGAGGACGCTCACCACGATCGCGGCCGACCACGGCAGGTACGCCATCGGCAGCATGACAAGCGCCGCGAACGGCGGGTACGTGAAGCCGTACTGGGTGCCCGGTTTGAGGTAGTCGTAGATCTCCCCGCCGTCGTGCACCCACCAGGTCAACGCGCCGTAGTAGACCTTCAGGTCGAAGAAACCGTGCCGGACGGCCGCGACGGCGAGGAACGCGGTGACCGCCGCGGCGAGCACCACCACCCCGACGACCTGCGCGGTCGTTCTGTTGGCACCCTGCGCCACCGTCGCCTCCCTCGCCCTGCGTAGGCTTCCGTCCCATGGCTCTCGGGTACGTCCGCCCGGCGCGTCCCGAGGACGCCGGCGAGATCGCACGCATCCAGCTCGCGACCTGGCGGGTCGCGTACCGCCGGATCCTGCCTCGGCACGTGCTCGACAACCTGGACGAGGCGTTCCTCGCCCGGCGGTGGAGCGCCGCGGTGCTGGAGCCGCCCTCCGGCGCGCACCGGGTGCTTGTCGCCGTCGAACAGGCCGAGCAATCGTATCTGGTGGGGTTCGCCGCCTCCGGTCCGGCCGACAGCGAGGCGCTCGCCCCGGGTGAGCCGGCCGACGCGCTCGGCCCGGACGTGGCGGCAGTGACCGACCTGCTTGTGGAGCCGCGCTGGGGTCGGCGGGGGCACGGCAGTCGCCTGCTCGCCGCGACCGTCGACCTGTGGCGGGAAGACGGCTTGAGTCGGGCGGTGGCCTGGGCGTTCGACGGTGACGAGGCGACCCGGAAGTTCCTCACCAGCACCGGCTGGGAGCCCGACGGCGCGGCCCGGGCGCTTGACGTCGACGACATGCTGGTGCCCCAGGTGCGCCTGCACGTGGCCGTCCCGCCCGAGAAGGTCCCGACCGAGTGAACCGGTGCGGCGGCCCGGGGGCCGCCGCACCGGCGCCGGTCAGCCCTTGTCCGAGCCGTCGTTGGCGTCGCGGACGAAGTAGCGCTGGAACACCACGAAGATGATCCCCACCGGGATGGTGGCGAGCAGCGCCGCACCCAGCTTGAGCGGGTACTGGGTGCCGCTGCCCAGCGAGCCGCTGACCAGGTCGGCGAGGCCACGCGGCAGGGTGAACAGGTCGGGGTCCTGCACCGACACGAGGCTGTGCGGGAACTCGTTCCAGGAGCCCTGGAACGACAGGACGGTGAGGGTGATCAGCGCCGGTTTCGCCATCGGCAGCACCACCGACCAGAAGGTGCGGAAGATGCTCGCCCCGTCGATGCGGGCGGCCTCCTCGACACTCACCGGGATCGACTCGAAGAACTGCTTCATGATGAACACGCCCGCCGCGTCGGCAAGCAGCGGCACCACCAGACCGGCGTAGCTGTTGTAGATGCCTAGTTGGTTGAGCACCAGGAACTTCGGGATCAGCAGCACCACGCCGGGCACCGCCATGACCGCGATGACGGCTGCGAACAGCCCGCCGCGCCCGGCGAACCGCAGCCGGGCAAGGGCGTAGCCGGCGAGCGAGTCGAAGAACACCCGGCCGAGGGTCACCAGCACCGTCACCAGCAGCGAGTTGCCCAGCCACAGCGGGAAATTGGTGCCCGCGAAGATCCGCTCGAAGCCCGCCAGGGTGAGCGGGTCCGGGATCGGGGAGAGCGGGTTCGCCGCGGCGTCGGGCTCGGTCTTGAACGAGTTGGCGATCTGGATGACGAACGGATAGAGGAACACCAACCCGAAGAAGACGAGCGTGGCGTACCCCAGGAAGCGGGTGGCCAGGGTGCGGGCCGCGCGCTGGTCGCCGCGCGCGGGCGCCGCCGCCGGGCCGTCGGTGAGCACGGCCATGTCAGGACCTCTCCGGTACGCGTCGACGCCGCCAGCCGCGCCGCGGCCGGTCGGTGTCCCGCTCGGCCAGCGCCCGGCGCTGGATCAGCGTGAGCACGATGATGATGAGGAACAGCACGAAGGAGATCGCCGCGCCGGAGCCGTAGTCGAAGTCCCGGAACGCGGTCCGGTACGACAGGTAGGCCGGGGTGACGGTGGTCTTGGCCGGGTCGCCCTGGCTCATGACGTACACCTGGTCGAAGACCTGCCACGAGCCGATCATGCCGAGGGTGAGCACCAGGAAGGTGGTCGGCCTGATCATCGGCAGGGTGACGTAGCGGAAGCGCTGCCAGCGGGAGGCGCCGTCGAGGGTGCTGGCCTCGTCCAGCGTGACCGGCACGTTCTGCAGCCCGGCAAGGAACATCAGCATGAAGGTGCCGGAGGTGGTCCAGACGACCAACGTGATGATCGAGATCATCGCGACGCTGGGGCCGGCCAGCCAGTCCCACCAGGTCAGCCCGAACGGGCCACCGTCGGTGAGCGCCGCCGGGGGTGAGTCGACGCCGACCGCGCCGAAGAGCAGGTGCAGTACGCCTCTGGAGTCGGCGAACCACTCCGGGCCGTCGATCCCGAGGAGGCCGAGCAGCGCGTTCACCGCGCCGGAGTTGGCGAAGAGGAACAGGAACACCACGCTGATCGCGACCGAGCTGGTGACCGAGGGGAAGTAGAACGCGCTACGGAAGAAGCTCTTGCCCTTGAGCATCCGGTTGTTGACCACAAGCGCCAACCCGAGCGCCAGCACGGTCTGTGCCGGCACCACTATCGCCACGTAGTAGATGTTGTTGCGGATGCTCGTCATGAAGTCGCGGCGGGCGAGCCCGTCCTCGGTGAACAACTGCGTGTAGTTGTGCGCTCCGACGAACGGGACGTCGCCGGTGAACGGGCTGCCCTGCCCGTTCCAGTCGGTCAGGCTGACCCAGAGCGCCATCAGGATCGGCAGCAGCAGGAACAGCCCCAGGATGACGATCACCGGCGTGACGAAGAGCCACCCGGCGAGGTTCTCGTTGCCGCGGACGCCACCACGGTGTCGCCTGGGCGTCGTCCCGGGCGCGGTGGCCACGGCGGTCAGTGTCTCGGTTGCCATCTCCCCTCCCTCCTTGTCTCGGGCCGAAGGCGCGGAAGGGGGCCCCGCTGGTCGTCGGGGCCCCCGCCGCCACCTCAGCTGCCGCCGAGCGCCGCCTTGGCGTTCTTGTCGAAGTTCTGCAGCACGGTCTTCGGGTCGCCGTTGGTCAGGCCCTGCAGACCGGTGTCCAGGTCCTTGAGGACGCTGTCCATCTTCGGGGCGTTCACCGGGCCCTGGGCGTACGCGACGCCGTCGACGAACACCTTGTCCGCCGGGAAGGCGGCGGTGTACTGGTCGCGCACCGACTGCCGGGACGGCATGACACCGAACGCCTTCGCGAAGGTCATCTGCTGCTCGCCGCTCGTCATCGCCTCGACGAACTTGATCGCCTGATCCTTGTACTTCGACTTCGCCGCGACGCCCCAGCACTGGGTGAAGGAGAGCGTGCCCTGACCCTTCGGGCCGGCCGGCAGTGCGACCACCTTGTACTTCACGTTCGGGAAGTCGTTCTGCAGGGCGCCCTTGATCCAGTTGCCCTCGATGGTCATCACGGCCTTGCCCTTGCCGAACGCCTCACCGGACCAGCCCGCGTCGAGTTGCTTCGGGTACTTGGCCAGACCGGAGGTGAGCAGGGTCTTGACGTACTGGAGGGCGGCCAGGTTCTCCGGGGTGTCGGCGGTCGGCTGCTTGCCGTCCTTGCTCAGCAGCCAGCCGCCGTTCTGCACCAGGAAGGCGCCGATCCGGTCCCGGGTGTCGCCGAGCGCCAGGGCGACCTGCCCCTTCGCCTTGATCTTCTGGGCGGTCGCGGTGAGCTGGTCCCAGGTGGTCGGCACGTCGGCGTCGGTCAGTCCGGCCTTCGCCCACAGGTCCGTGTTGATCTGCAGTGCCAGGGTGGAGAAGTCCTTGGGCGCGCAGTAGAGCTTGCCGTCGTAGGTGAACGTGGTGCGCAGGCTCTCGTAGAAGTCGCCCGAGTTGCTGATCTTGTCGCCGTACGGCTCCAGGGCGCCGACGCTGGCGTAGTCGGCGAACCGGGACGCGTCCACGTAGAAGACGTCCGGCGGCGTGCCGCCGGCCAGGCCCTGGCCGAGCTGCTGGGTGAGGTCCTGCGCCGGGGTGACAGTGGCGGTGTTGCCGGAACTCGTGGCCCACTTCGCGGCGGCGTCCTGCACTGCCTTGGTCTCGGCCTCGCCGGAGGATCCGATCAGGATCTGCAGGCTTGCCGGGCCGCTGGACTGCTTGGCGTCGCCGGACGAGTCGTCGAAGCCGCTGCCGCAGGCCGCGGACCCGAGAAGGGCGATGGCGGCGACGCCGGCCACCGCGGCCCGGGTGAGGGTTCTGGGTGCCATGTTCTCTCCTGGTGGGGGATGGGACTACGCGGTGTGCCGCAGCGCCAGCGAGGGCTGGAGCAGCACGTGGGTGGGGGTCTCGTGATTGCCGTCGAGGACCCCGGTGAGCAGGTCCACGCAGCGGGCGGCGGCCTCGCCCAGCGGTTGGCTGACGCTTGCCAGCCCCACCGCGGCGGCGACCGGCGTGTCGTCGAAGCCGATCACCGACACTGGCGGGTCGGTGCCCCGGATCGCCTGGAGCGCGCCGAGGGCGAGCGAGTCGCTGGCACAGAGCACGGCGGTCGGCGCAGCGGTGGCGAGCAGGTCACGTGTCAGCCGTTCGCCCTCGGCGATGCCGTCCTCGGTCTCGCGGTGCAGCCCGGTCGGGTCGACACCGGCGGCGCGCAGGGCGTCGTGCCAGCCGGCCCGCCTGTCGTCGCCGACACCGGATCCGAGCGGCCAACCGATGAAAGCGATCCGTCGGTGCCCGGCGGCCAGCAGGTGCCGGGTGGCCGCGCCGGTGCCGGCGGCGCCGTCCACGTCGACCCAGGGGTGCGCGTCGAGCGCGTCCCAGGGGCGGCCGAAGGTCACGAACGGCACGTCCCGGTCGGCGAGCCAGGCGGTACGCGGGTCGCCGTACTTGGTGCCGACGAGCACGAACGCGTCGAGCTCGTACGTGCCGAGCAGGTCGTCGTAGGTGGCGATCTCCCGCTCGTCGTCGGTGGCGGTGTAGAGCAGCACCCGGTAGCCGGCGGCGTCGGCGGTCTCGGTGAGGCCGTGCAGGAAGCGGTCGAGCACCGAGCCGTTGATGCCGTCCCGGGTGGGTTCGATGCGGGCGGCGATGAGACGGGACCGGCCGGTGCGCATCTGCCGAGCGGCCTGGTTGGCCCGGTAGCCGAGCGCGCTGATCGCCTCTTCGACCCGTTCGCGGGTCTCCTGCCGCACGATGTGCGGGGCGTTGAGCACGTTCGACACCGTCTGCCGGCTCACTCGGGCGCGCCGGGCCACCGTCGCGATGGTCACCTTTTCTGGCACTTAATCCCTCTCGCCGTCTTGAACGATCCAATTCGGATAGTGCAGGATTAGATCGTTCAAGTTTCTGGAATGTTTCGCACTTTGCACCGCCCGGGGCGCGTTGTCAAGATGTCCGCCCCGCACCCCGAGATCTGGAGCCGCACCGTGATCGAACGCCAGCTGCAACCCCTTCTGCACGAGTTGGTGGGGGTGGTGCTCGCCCCGACCAGTGCGCTGGGGGACGCGACCGGGCAGATCCGCCCGACCGGCGTCCAGGGCGTCTTCCACGCCGACACCCGGGTGCTCTCCCGGGCCGAGCTGCGGGTCGACGACCAGGAGCTGGAGGGGCTGACACGCGGTGCGGACGGCCCGCACGGCACTCGCTTCGTGGGCCTGGCGCGCTGGCTCGGCGATCCCACGCCCGACCCCACCGTCCGCGTCGACCGAGTCCGTCACGCGACGCGCGACGGCCTCACCGAGGAGCTGCGGATCGTCTCCACCGCCACGGTCGGCGTACGGGCCACCGTGAGCGTCGACCTCGGCTGCGACCTGGCCCCCATCGAGGTGGTCAAGTCCGGTGGGGCCGCCGCGCCGCTGGCGGCCAAGACCGGTCAGCCGGGCGTGCTCACCTGGTCGGCCGACGGGATCAGCGTCACTGTCACCGCGCCGGACGCCGACGTGCTCGCCGCCGACGAACGGGCCGCCGCGCCCCGGCTGGCCTGGCCGATCGACCTGCCCCCCGGAGGCGAGACGGTGCTGCGCTGGCAGGTGAGGGTCGAGGACCCGCGTGCCGTGGTGGTCGGCCCGACCGGGGAGCCGGAGTGGGCCCGACCCGAGGTGACCGCGGACGACAGGCGGCTCGTCCGCCTTCTCGACCGCAGCCTGGACGACCTGCGCGGGCTACGCCTGGCCGAGACCGGCGCGCCCGCAGACGTCTTCCTCGGCGCCGGCGTGCCCTGGTTTCTCACCCTGTTCGGCAGGGACAGCCTCTGGGCGGCCCGGATGATGCTGCCGCTCGGCACCGACCTGGCGGCCGGGACCCTGCGTGTGCTCGCCCGCCGACAGGGCACCCGCGTCGACCCGGCCACCGGGGAATCCCCCGGCAAGATCCTGCACGAGCTGCGCGGGCACGAGGTCGCGCTGCCCGGGAACGGGCTGCGCCTCCCGCCTGCCTACTACGGCACCGTCGACGCCACCATGCTCTGGGTCAACCTGCTGCACGACGCGTGGCGGTGGGGCCTGCCGGCCGACCAGATCGTGCCGCTGCTGCCGCACCTGGAGGCCGCGCTGCGCTGGCTCGGCGAGCACGCCGACCCGGACGGCGACGGCCTCGTCGAGTACATCGACACCACCGGCCACGGGCTGTCCAATCAGGGCTGGAAGGATTCCGGCGACGCCGTCCGGTTCCGCGACGGCTCGCTGGCCACCGCGCCGATCGTGCTGGCCGAGGTGCAGGGGTACGCCCACGAGGCGGCGGTGAACGGCGCCGCCCTGCTGGACGCCTTCGGCCGCCCCGGCGGCGACCGCTGGCGCGACCACGCCGCCACGCTGGCCCGCCGGTTCCGGGAGAGCTTCTGGGTCGACGGCCGGTACGGCCCGCAGCCCGCCCTGGCCCTCGACCGGGACAAGCGTCCCGTCGACTCGCTGACCAGCAACATCGGTCACCTGCTCGGCACCGGCCTGCTCACCGTGGACGAGGAGGCGCAGGTCGCCCGCCTGCTCACCACCGACACCATGGCCGCCGGTTTCGGGCTACGCACCATGTCCAGCGACGACGCCGGCTTCAGCCCGCTGTCGTACCACTGCGGTTCGATCTGGACCCACGACACAGCGATCGTGCTCGCCGGACTGGCCCGCGGCGGGCACCGCGACGCCGCGCTCGGCCTGGCCGAAGGGCTGCTCAGCGCTGCCGAGGCGTTCGACTACCGCATGCCGGAGCTGTACGGCGGCGACGACCGGGCACTGCTCGACCGCCCGGTGCCGTACCCGGCGGCGTGCCGACCCCAGGCGTGGGCCGCGGCGGGCGCGGTGCTGCTGCTCCAGGCCGCGACGGGCCTCTACCCCGACGTGCCGGGCGGCACGGTCCGGCTGGCACCCCTGGCGGGAGCGGAGTTCGGTGCCGTGGCTGTCGACGGCCTCCGCGTGGCCGACACCCCCGTGCACGTCACTGTCGACCGCACCGGCGAAGCCACGGTCACCGGCCTCCCCACCCCGCTGACCCCGACCCTCCCCACCCAACGCCGCCCCACGACCCCGTCCCTCCCCCGCTAGACCGGGCCGGTCACCCCGGCGATCTTGCAGTTTCGGTTGTCGAGATGCGGGAGATGCGCCTTCTGTCGCGACAGAAATTGCAAGATCGCGGGGCTCAGGGCATTCGTTCGGCGATCAGCTCGTCGTCGTCCACCGCACCCGTGGGGTGGAAGCCGAGGGACTCGTAAAGGGTCGCGGCCGGGGTGTTGTCGGGGTGGTACGACAGGCGGACCGGGGGGCCGCCGTCCCGGGCCGCCAGCCAGGGGGCCAGGGTCTGCACCGTCGCTCGGCCGACGCCCCGACCCTGCTCGGCGGCGTCGATAAGCATTCCGCCGATCCAGTGCGAGCCGTCGTCGTCCACGCCCCACATGACGTGGCCGACGACGGCCTCGTCGGCGTACACGGCGAGTGAGGTCCACACCTCGGAGCGGGTGCTCAGCAGCAAATATCGCGCGCCCAACGCGGCCACGAACCGACGCTGGTCGTCAGTTGGTGCGACATCAGCCACCGCAGGCCAGTTGTCGTCGTCGACCCGCCGCAGGGTGACTCGCCGCCCGCTCCGGTCCAGGTGTCCACCATCGATCATCGGGGCAGCCTAGGGACGGCTGGACCCGCACCGCGACCGCCCTTTCGCCCGGAGCGGAGGAACGGGCCCGTCAGTCGAGCAGCGCGTCCAGGCCGACGGTGAGGCCGGGACGGTTGCGCACCGCGCGGACGGCAAGCAGCACGCCGGGCATGAACGACACCCTGTCGTACGAGTCGTGCCGGATGGTCAACGTCTCGCCGGTGCCGCCGAACAGCACCTCCTGGTGCGCGACCAGACCGGTGGCGCGCACGGCGTGCACGCGTACACCGTCGATCTCGGCGCCCCGCGCGCCCGGCACCTCGTCCTTCGTGGCGTCCGGCACCGGGCCGAGACCGGCTTCGGCGCGGGCGCGGGCGATCTGCCGGGCGGTGTGCGTGGCGGTGCCGCTCGGGGCGTCCAGCTTGCGCGGGTGGTGCTGCTCGATGATCTCGACGGACTCGAAGTGCCGGGCGGCCCGCGCGGCGAACTGCATCATCAGCACGGCGCCGATGCCGAAGTTCGGCGCGATCACCACGCCCACCCCGGGCCTGTCGGCCAGCCAGCCGCGCACCTGCTCCAGGCGCTCCTCGGTGAAGCCGGTGGTGCCGACGACCGCGCTGATGCCCTGCTCGATGGCCCACCGCAGGTTGTCCATGACCACGTCCGGTGTGGTGAAGTCCACGACCACCTGGGCGTCGGCGACGGCGGAGAGGCTGTCGCCCTGGTCGATCGACGCCACCAGCTCAAGATCGTCGGCAGTGTCGACAGCCTTGCAGACCTCGATGCCCATCCGACCCCGGGCACCGAACACGCCGACCCGGATCTTCCCCTGCTCGTCAGTCACGGGGCACAACCTATCCCAATCGGGACGTGCCCTCCCCGCCGGATCCGGTCCGCTCCACCGGCCGGGACACGCCCCCGCCCGCGCGGCGACAGGCACTCAGGCGGAGAAGTCGCCCTCGCCGAACGGGCCGACGACGGCCAACGACATCGGCCGGCTGAGCAGCTCGGCGGCGAGAGTGTTCACGTCCGCGACGCTTACCTCGTCGACCCGGCGGAGCAGCTCGTCCACGGGCATCAGGTCGCCGTAGAGCAGCTCACCCTTGGCCAGCCTGCTCATCCGGGAACCGGTGTCCTCCAGGCCGAGCACGAACGAGCCCTTGCTCATCCCCTTGCCCCGCGCCACCTCGGCCTCGGTCAACCCGTCGGCGGCCACCCGGGCCAGCTCGGCGCGGGTCAGTGCCAGCACCTCGTCCACCTTGCCGGGCGCACAGCCGGCGTAGACGGCGAACAGGCCGCTGTCGGCGTACTGGCTGGCGTAGGAGTAGACCGAGTACGCCAGGCCGCGCTGCTCGCGGATCTCCTGGAAGAGGCGGCTGGACATGCCGCCGCCGAGGACGTTGTTGAGCACCCCGAGGGCGAAGCGCCTGTCGTCGGTGCGATCGATGCCCGGGCAGCCCAGCAGGACGTGCGCCTGCTCGGTCTCCTTCGGCTCGACAAGGGTGGCGGCCGGCTTGGTGCGTACCGCCGGGGTGGCCGCGCGGTGTGCGGCCGGTGCGGCCGGGTCGCTGTCCAGTGGCGTGCCGCGCACGGCCTGCCGGACCAGCTTGACCACCGCGGCGTGGTCGAGGTTGCCGGCGGCGGCGATGACGATCTGCGGCGCGACGTAGCGGTTCCGGTAGAACGTCTGGATCTGCCGGCGGGTCATCGGTGTGACGGTCTGGTCGGTGCCGGAGATCAGTCGACCCAGCGGGTGGTCGCCGTAGACGGCCCGGGCGAAGAGGTCGTGCACCTCGTCACCGGGTTCGTCGTCGTGCATGGCGATCTCCTCCAGGATCACGCCACGCTCGGTCTCCACGTCGGCCGGCTCCAGCAGCGAGTCGGCGACCAGGTCGCACATCACGTCGATCGCCAGCGGCAGGTCCTCGTCCAGCACGCGGGCGTAGTAGCAGGTGTATTCCTTCGTGGTGAAGGCGTTCGTCTCGCCGCCCACCGCCTCGATCTGCGAGGAGATCTCCAGCGCGGTGCGCTTGTGCGTGCCCTTGAAGAGCAGGTGCTCGAGGAAGTGCGCGGCGCCTGCCTGCGGACGGGTCTCGTCGCGCGAGCCCACCGCCACCCAGACGCCGAAGGACACGCTGCGCATCGCCGGGATCGCCTCGGTGAGGACGCGCAGGCCGCTGGGCAGCACGGTACGTCGTACCGTGCCGCCCAGCGGGTCGTCGCTGAGCGTCCGGGTCACCGCGCGGGCGGCGCCGCCGGAGCGGCCCGCCCCGTTGTCCCGGGCTCGACTCGCCTGGCTGGCCCGCCAGCCAGGAGCCACCCCCCGTCGATCCGGTGGAAACGGCGCACTGAAGGCCCGACTCACGTGTTGCTCCCGGTTCGACGAGGGGTGGGTGTTGCAGGTGCTGGTGGTCAGCTGTGCCGGGTCCGGCGACGCGGACGCTCGCCGCCCTCGCCACCACCCTCGCCGCCGCCGTTGCCACCCTCGCCACCGGTGCCGCGCTCCGGACCACGCCCGCCCCGGTCGCCGCCACGCTCGCGGTCGCCCCGGTCACGCGGACCCCGGTCGCCCCGGTCCCGGCCGGACGGACGGTCGCCACCGGCGGCCTCACCGGCGGCCGGCGCCTCGGCGCCCTCCGGACGGACCTTGTCCAGGTAGATCTTGCCGCGGGCGTCGATGTCCGCGATCTCGACCTCGACCCGGTCACCGACGTTGAGGAAGTCCTCCACGCGCTCGACCCGCTTGCCGTCGCCCACCTTGGAGATGTGCAGCAGACCGTCGCGGCCCGGCAGCAGCGAGATGAACGCGCCGAACGCGGCGGTCTTGACCACCGTGCCGAGGAACCGCTCGCCCTGCTTGGGCAGCGTCGGGTTGGCGATGCCGTTGATCCGGTCGACGGCCGCCTGTGCCGACGGGCCGTTGGTGGCGCCGACGTAGATCGTGCCGTCGTCCTCGATGGAGATCTCGGCGCCGGTCTCGTCCTGGATCGCGTTGATGGTCTGACCCTTCGGGCCGATCACCATGCCGATCTTGTCCACCGGGATCTTGACCGTGGTGACCCGCGGCGCGTAGTCGGACATCTCGGCCGGAGCCTCGATCGCCGCCTTCATGACACCGAGGATGACCTGCCGGGCCTCGTTGGCCTGCTGCAGCGCGGCGGCCAGCACGTCCGACGGGATGCCGTTGAGCTTGGTGTCGAGCTGCAGCGCGGTGACGAACTCCGGCGTACCGGCGACCTTGAAGTCCATGTCACCGAACGCGTCCTCGGCACCGAGGATGTCGGTGAGCGTCACGTACTGGGTCTTGCCGTCCACCTCGTCGGAGATGAGCCCCATGGCGATGCCGGCGACCGGCGCCTTCAGCGGCACACCCGCGGAGAGCAGGCCCAGCGTCGAGGCGCAGACCGAGCCCATCGAGGTGGAGCCGTTGGAGCCGAGCGCCTCGGAGACCTGGCGGATGGCGTACGGGAACTCCTCGCGCGACGGCAGCACCGGGATCAGCGCCCGCTCGGCGAGCGCGCCGTGGCCGATCTCGCGCCGCTTCGGCGAGCCGACCCGGCCGGTCTCACCGGTCGAGTACGGCGGGAAGTTGTAGTTGTGCATGTAGCGCTTGCGGTTCTCCGGGGACAGCGTGTCCACCATCTGCTCCATGCGGAGCATGTTCAGCGTGGTGACGCCCAGGATCTGGGTCTCGCCGCGCTCGAACAGCGCCGAACCGTGCACCCGGGGCAGCACGCCGACCTCGGCGGTCAGCGGCCGGATGTCACGCGGGCCACGCCCGTCCATGCGGACCTGCTCGCGCAGCACGCGGTTGCGCACCTCGGACTTGGTGAGCGACCGGAAGGCGGCGCTGAGCTCCTTCTCCCGACCCTCGAACCGAGCGCCCAACTCCTCGGCGACCCGGGCCTTGACCCGGTCCAGGGCCTCCTCGCGGTCGGCCTTGCCGGCGATGGTGATCGCCTCGGCGACCTCGCCGCGGGCCAGCTCGGAGACGGCGTCGTAGACGTCGTCCTGGTAGTCCAGGAAGACCGGGAACTCGGTGACCGGCTTCGCGGCGACCTCGGCCAGCTCGCTCTGCGCGCGGCACAGCTCACGGATCGCCGGCTTGGCGGCCTCCAGGCCGCTGGCGACGATCTCCTCGGTCGGGGCGGTGGCACCGGCCGAGATGAGGGTCACGGCGTTCGGGGTGGCCTCGGCCTCGACCATCATGATCGCGACGTCGCCGTCGTCGAGGGTGCGGCCGGCCACGACCATGTCGAAGGTGGCGCGAGCCAGCTCCTCCAGGGTCGGGAACGCGACCCACTGGCCGTCGATGTGGGCGACCCGGGTCGCGCCGATCGGGCCGGAGAACGGCAGGCCGGAGAGCTTGGTCGACATCGAGGCGGCGTTGATCGCGACGACGTCGTACGGGTGCTGCGGGTCGAGCGCGAGGATGGTCTCGACGACCTGGACCTCGTTGCGCAGGCCCTTGACGAAGGACGGGCGCAGCGGCCGGTCGATCAGGCGGCAGGTGAGGATCGCGTCCTCGCTGGGCCGACCCTCACGGCGGAAGAACGAGCCGGGGATGCGGCCCGCGGCGTACATCCGCTCCTCGACGTCGACGGTCAGCGGGAAGAAGTCGAACTGCTCCTTCGGGTGCTTACCGGCGGTCGTGGCGGAGAGAACCACCGTCTCGCCCAGCTGGGCGATGACGGAACCGGCGGCCTGGCGAGCCAGCCGACCGGTGGAGAAGGTGATCTCGCGGGTGCCGAAGGACCCGTTGTCGATCACGGCGGTGCGGGATTCGGTGCCGAGTTTGGTCTCGGTCATGTGCTGTCGTGCTCCTTCGCGTCGTGGGCCCGCGACGTCGGGGAGCTGCTCAGCCGGCCGGTCTTCGATCGAAGCGCCCGGGTGGCCGGCGTGCTGCCGGGTTCCCGGGGGCCACTACCGGAGACCGGTACGCTGACCGGCTCCCTCTCGGGTTGGTCGCGCGGCCCGTGTTCTTCAGGTGGGACGCCGATCGGGGGAGCAGCCGTACGGCCGCTCCCCCGTCACGTCACCGGCGCAGACCGAGCCGCTCGATGAGCGTCCGGTAGCGGGCAATGTCCTTCTTCTGGACGTAGTTGAGCAACCGACGGCGCCGGCCGACCAGCAGCAGCAGCCCACGGCGGCTGTGGTGGTCGTGCTTGTGCACCTTCAGGTGCTCGGTCAGCTCGGCGATCCGCTTGGTGAGGACCGCGACCTGGACCTCCGGCGAACCGGTGTCGCCCTCGGCGGTCGCGTACTCCGCGCGGATGCTGGCCTTGGCTTCCTGGTCGAGCGCCATGTTCTCCCTGTTTCGATGGGTTGATCAAGTAGGTGTCCGTCGTCCCGATGGACCGGGAACGGACCGGTACCTCGCACCCGCGGCGTCGAGCAGGCACGCGAGGCCCCACGCCGGTCACCCGACGTCCCCGCAAGACTACCAGCACCCACGGGTAACACCCGGCCAAGGGCCTGCGCGGCCCATTGGATGATCAGCTCAGGGCGCTCCGGGTGCGTGCGACGTCCTGTTCGATCTGGGCGATCAACGGCTCGATCGAGTCGTAGCGGACCTGACCGCGCAGGTGCGCCACGAAGTCCAGGGCCAGCCGCTCACCGTAGAGGTCGCCGTCGAAGTCCAGCGCGTACGCCTCCACCCGCCGCTCCCGGCCGGAGAAGGTCGGGTTGGTGCCCACCGACACCGCGGACATCAGCGGCTCGGGCTGGCCACGGCGGATCAGCCGGGCGGCGTACACCCCGTCGGCGGGCACCGCCGCGTACCGGTGGCAGAGCAGGTTCGCGGTGGGGAACCCCAGCACCCGGCCGCGTTGGTCACCGCGGACCACCACGCCCTCCACCCGGTGCGGGCGGCCCAGCGCGGCCGCCGCGGCGCCCACGTCGCCCGCGTCGACGCAGGAGCGGATGTACGTGGAGGAGAAGACCGTGCCGTCCCCGGCGACAAGCGGGGCACCCTCCACCCCGAAGCCGAAGGTCTTGCCGAGCCGCTCCAGCAGCGCCACGTCGCCAGCGGCCCGGTGCCCGAAGCGGAAGTTGCCGCCGACCACCACAAGCGCCGCGTGCAGGTGCTCGACCAGGATGTCGTGCACGAACTGCTCGGGCGACAGCCGGGAGAACTCCGGGGTGAACGGCACCACGCAGAGCACGTCCACGCCGAGCGCCTCGATCAGTTCGGCCTTGCGGGCCGGCTCGGTGAGCACGGCCGGGTGCGAACCGGGACGGACCACCTCGGCCGGGTGCGGGTCGAATGTGACCACCACCGACTGCACGCCCAGCTCCCGTGCCCGGGCCACGGCGTGCCCGATGGTCGCCTGGTGCCCCTTGTGCACACCGTCGAAGACGCCGATGGTGACGACCGAGCGCCCCCAGCCACCGGGCGCCGCGTCGTACCCCCGCCACCGCTGCATGCCGTTCCTCTCCTGCTGTCCCGCACGTCGGCGGGTCGACACCGCCGGCGGCGAAGCCGGCGGACCTCCGTCCCGCCGTCAGGCGGGGGCGAGCACGATCTCCGCGCGGGCCCGCCCGTCCCGCTCGCTGACGATAGCGATCAGGCCGCCGGTCGGTCCGAAGACGGCGTACGGCCCGGCGATGCCGGCCGGGTCCAGCGGACCGCCGTGGCCGAGCACCTTCGCCTCGTCGGGCGTCGCCTCCCGGCGCGGAAAGAACCGGTCGGCCGCCGCGTCCAGCGGCAGGTTGACCACGGCCGGGGCGCGCTGCTCCAGCTCGTCGAGCGTGGCCGCCTCGGCGAGGGTGAAGCCACCCACCGCGGTGCGGCGCAGCGCGGTGAGATGCCCACCAACCCCGAGGGCCAGGCCCGCGTCCCGGGCGATGGCCCGGATGTACGTCCCCGAGGAGCAGGTGACGTCCACGTCCACGTCCACCACGTCGGGCTCGGTGCGACGGATCGCCAGCACCTCCAGCCGGGAGATGGTGACCCGCCGGGCCGGAAGCTCGACGCTCTCGCCGTCGCGCACCCGCTTGTACGCCCGCTGCCCGTCGATCTTGATAGCGCTGACCGCGCTCGGCACCTGGTCCACCTCACCGCTCAACGCGCTCAACGCCGAGCGGATCGCGTCGTCGGTGACCTGACCGGCCGGGGTGCTGGCGATCACGTCGCCCTCGGCGTCGTCGGTGACGGTGGCCTGGCCGAGCCGGATGGTGCCGGTGTAGCTCTTGCCCGCGCCGATGACGTAGGTCAGCAGTCGGGTGGCCCGCCCCACGCCTATCACCAGCACTCCGGTGGCCATCGGGTCGAGGGTGCCGCCGTGCCCGACCCGTCGGGTCTTCGCCAGTCGGCGGATCCGCGCCACGACGTCGTGCGACGTCATGCCGCCGGGCTTGTCGACCACGATCAGACCATCTGTGCTCACGTCGCCCAAGCCTGCCAGACGCGGGTGCCGGTCAGCGGACGGCCCCGACCACCGCCCAACCGCCGTCGCGCAGCCGCAGCAGCAGCGCCACGAGGCGGATCGCCACGAAGAGGGTGAGCCCGGCCCAGATGCCGCCCAGCCCCAGGTCGAGCCCGTACGCCAGCCAGATGGCCGGCAGGAAACCGCCGAGCGCCGCCACGATGGTGAGGTTGCGCAGGTAACGCACGTCGCCGGCGCCGATCAGCACGCCGTCGAGCGCGAACACCACCCCGGCCAGTGGCTGCATGGCGACGAACCACGGCCAGGCGATCATGGCCTGCTCGCGTACCTGCTCATCGGAGCTGAACCAGGACGGCACGACGCCGGCGCCGGCGGCGATGAGCAGCGCGAAGGCGACACCGCACACCCCGCCGAGCAGACCGATCCGGCGGGCCAGCGCGCGGGCGTCCGCCGCGTCGCCGGCCCCGAGCGCCGCACCGACCAGGGACTGCGCGGCGATGGCGAGGGCATCGAGCACCAGCGCCGTGAAGAACCAGAGTTGCAGGGCGATCTGGTGTGCGCCGACGGCGGCGGCGCCGAAGCGGGCGGCGACGGCCGTCGCGGAGAGGAAGCTGGCCTGGAACGCCACGCCCCGGATCAGCAGGTCCCGGCTGAGCACGAGTTGCTGGCGGATCACCCGGGGTCGGGGCCGCAGCGACACCCGTTCGGCGACAAGCGCCGCGGCGAAGAGCGCCCCGCAGAGCGTCTGTGCGACGACGTTCGCCACCGCCGAGCCGACCAGGCCGAGCCCGCCGGGATAGACCAGCAGCGGGCAGAGCAGCGCGGAGAGCAGGTTGGGGCCGAGCACGAAGAACAACGGTCGGCGCGTGTCCTGCACACCGCGTAGCCAGCCGTTGCCGGCGGCAGCGAGCAGCAGGCCAGGAGCGCCGAGGGCCGCGATGCGCAGCCAGTGCGCGGCGGCGTCGGCCACGTCGCCGCCACCCCCGGCGAGGGTACGCGCGAGCGCGCCGCCGCCGAACTGCATGCCGACCGCGATCAGCAGACCGACGCCGAACGCGAGCCAGGACGACTGGACTCCCTCGGCCACCGCGGCTGCTCGCTCACCCGCGCCGAAGCGACGGGCCGCGCGCCCGGTGGTGCCGTACGCGACCACGGTGCCGACCCAGGCGGTGAGCGTCAGCACCGTGCCGCCGACGGCGAGCGCGGCGAGCGGCACCCGACCGAGGTGGCCGACCACCGCCGTGTCGACGAGCACGTAGAGCGGCTCGGCGGCGAGGACGACGAGGGCCGGTAGGGCGAGGCCGGCGATCCGCCGAGGCGACGCGGATCGGTGGCTGGTGGTGGCGGTCTGGCTCATCGCCGCCGATCCTGGCACGGCGACGGTAAGGATCGCAATCCCGTCGAGGACTTACTCCACTGGTGGCGTCACCGCTGGGCGGGTCGGATCACTGACGGGTGTCCATCGACGTCTGCAGCGCGCGGCGGGCCTGCTCGCGGGCGTCGTCGGTGGCGGTCTCGGGCTTGGGCTTGTTCGGCATGGTGGCGCTCCTTCCAGGGTGCGAGCCACCGGCATGCGGCGGCCCTCACGGGCGGTCGTGCTGAGCGCCCCACGGCGGTCCGGGGTTACCGGAGCAGCCGGTCGGGCAGCGTGAGCCCGGGTCGGTCCGACCCTGGAGGGAGGCAGCGCGAGGTGTGGCACCACCGCCCACGACCTGCGCCACAACGTGGCGCCGGCTGCCTCCCAAGTTATCGTTCAGGTCCACATGCTGCTTCTCGTTCCCGCCATTTGGACGGCGGGGCACCCGCCTCAGCGGGCCAGGAAGTGCCAGCCCAGCCACCACCAGAACCCGAACAGACCGATCCTGCCCACGGGCACCCAGCCCACCTCGTAGCGCATCACGTACGCGCAGACCTCGCCCAGCGTCGGGATGCGGGAACCCTCCCGGCGGGCCAGCCACTCGACCCCGACGAACAGGACCAGCGCGGTGAGGAAACCGCCGATCGCGAGTGCCCGCATCATCGCCGCACCAGCCCCCAGAACGCGGCCAGCCAGGCGAACCAGGCCGCCGACCGGGTCAGATGATCCTCCAGCAGGGGGTCGGCCAGCCGGGAGAAGGTGGGGAAGTCGTCGCCCACCGCCAGCACGAAGGTCACACCCTCGAAGACCCCGAAGACCACCACCGGCAGCGCCCACCACGCGGCTCCCGCGCCCAGCCGGCGCGGCGCGGGGCGTCGGGGCACCCGGTTGCTCAGACCGAGCCAGATCAACACGCCGCCGGTGCCCAGCGTGTAGAGATTCGCCTCGGTGGAGAACGACGCGAACCGGCCACCGACGAGGGACAGGCAGAGGAGAACCGGGACGGAGACGGCGGGCCGGTCCCAGGCTCGGGGGGCCTCCACGGTGAGATCGTGCGGCTGCTCCATCCCGCAATTCTTCCCGTTCTCACGGAGCGCGGGAAGACCAACACTCCCCGGAGCTGACCCTGAACTTCCCGCCGGTCAACGCCGCAGGTACGCCGGGCGGCCCGCAGGCGGTCAGGCGTCGCCGGTGAGCAGGGCCTCGGTCAGCTCGCCGCGGATCGCCTCGATGACCTGCTCGGCCGTCCCCCGGCCGGTGAACCCGGCCGCGAACGTGTGGCCGCCCCCGCCCAGCGCCACCGCCACACGGCTGACGTTCACCGCGCCCTTGCTCCGCATCGACACGGCCCACTCGCCGAGGGCGGTCTGCTTCAACACGCAGCTCACGTCCGCCTCGGCGGTGCAGCGTACCGAGTCGATGAGCGCCTCCAGCACGTACGGCCGCTGGTCGTGGCGGGCCAGGTCGTCGAGGGTGGCGAAGGTCCACACCAGCCCTCGGCCGTCGGCGGCGGCCGGCTCCAGCCGAGCGCGGCCGAGCACCTCCCCGAAGAGGCGTACCGCGCCGAAGGGCCGGGTGTCGAACACTCGCCGGGAGATGTCCCCGGGCGAGATGCCGGTGGCCAGCAGTCGGGCCGCCAACTGGTGCACCGCCGGAGTGGTGGCCTCGAACCGGAACGAGCCGGTGTCCGTGGTCAGCGCCACGTACAGGCACTCGGCGATGGCCCGATCCAGTGGTACGCCCAGTCGCGCCAACAGCCGCTCGGCCACCACCGACGTGGCGGCGGCCCGCGGGTCTACCAGGTTGACCGTGCCGAAGCCCGGGTTCGAGGCGTGGTGGTCGAGCACCAGGGCGGCAGGCGCCGTCGACAACCGACCGGCCAGCTCACCGAGACGCGACTCGCTGGCCGCGTCGAAGCAGATCACCAGATCCGGAGCCGGGTCGGCCGCGCTCGCCGGGACCAGCAGCTCCAGGCCGGGCAGCCCGCGGAACGGGTCGGGCACCTCCGGCGGCCCGGGAAAGGTCGCCTGCAGCCGGTGTAGGCCGAACCGGCGCAGGCCAAGCGCGAAGCCGAGCATGCTGCCCAGCGCGTCGCCGTCCGGGTTGACGTGACAGATCAACAGCACCCGGCTGGTCGACGGGAGGGCGCGGATCAGCGCCTCCGCCGCGGCCCAGTCCGCCTCGGCCGGGCCGGCGTCGACCGCCGCGGCGAGTTGGGCACCGGCGGCGGCCGTCACCGCGCTGCCCCACCCCGGGGGTTCTCCGTGACGTCGGCGGCCACATCGGCCTCGCCGGTCTCGTCGGTCTCGTCGGTCTCGTCGTCGTCGACCCGGTACGGCTGCGCCTCGCCCGCGTACTCCGCACGGGCGGCGAGCCGCTGCACCTCCGCGTCGGCGTTGCGAGCAGCGGCGAGCAGGTCGTCGATGTGCTTGACCTGGTCCTGCACGTCGTCCAGGACGAAGGCGAGCGTCGGCGAGTGCCGCAGCCCGAGGGCCTTGCCGACAGTGCTGCGCAGCAGCCCCTTGGCGCTCTCCAGGGCCGCCGCGGTGTCCGCCTGGGCCACCGCGTCGCCGAGCACCGTGTAGAAGACCGTGGCTTCCCGCAGATCGGCGGTGATCCGGGCGTCGGTGATGGTGATCATCCCGAGCCGTGGATCCTTGATCTGGCTCCGCACCACCGACGCGACCAGCTCACGCACCCGTTCCGCGTGCCGGCGTACCTTGGCCGGATCAGACATCTCGCCACCTCCACGGCGTCCTGCTCCCGGGCGACCCGGCGACCCGGGGGTCGCCGGCCGACCGGCCAACATCTCGAACACTACCTGCGCGGCGGCACCGGTCGCCCGGCACCGCCGGCACCCTGAGTCAGTCGTCGTCCACGCCGTACAGCCGGCGCCGGACCGACAACAACTCGACCTCGGGGCGCGCGGCAACCAGGTGCTCGCACGCGTCGAGCACCTCGCGGACGTGCGCCGCCTCGGCGGCCACCACGGCCACCGCCAGCTCCGCTCGACCGTGCAGGTCGAGCGCACCCACCTCGGCGGCCGAAACCTCGAAGCGGCGCAGCGCCGCCACGATCGGCCGTACATATGATCTCTTGGCTTTGAGCGACCGGGAGTCACCCGGCAGCAGCAGGTCGAAGACCGCGGTTCCGGTAAACATCGCCCCGGACGATACCGCCAACCCACCTCGCATGATCAAGGGGTTTACGCCGGTCGGCGTAAACCCCTTGATCAGCGTGTCACTGCCGGATCAGGCGCGAGCCTTCTCCCGCATCTCGAAGGTCTCGATGACGTCGCCGACCTGGACGTTGTTGTAACCACCCAGGGTCAGACCACACTCGAAGCCCTCGCGGACCTCGGTGGCGTCGTCCTTGAACCGCTTGAGCGAGGTGATCGTGAGGTTGTCCGCCACGACCGCCCCGTCCCGCAGCAGGCGAGCCTTCGCGTTGCGTCGGATGATGCCCGACCGGACGATACAACCGGAGATGTTGCCGATCTTGGACGAGCGGAAGACGTCGCGGATCTCCGCGGTGCCCAGCTCGACCTCCTCGTACTCCGGCTTGAGCAGGCCCTTGAGCGCTGCCTCGATCTCCTCGATGGCCTGGTAGATGATCGTGTAGTACCGAATCTCCACGCCCTCGCGGTCGGCCATCTCACGGACCTTGTTCGAGGCCCGCACGTTGAAGCCGATGATCGTGACCGGCTCCGACGACGCACTCGCGAGCATGACGTTGCTCTCGGTGATCGCGCCGACGCCCCGGTCGAGGACCTTGAGCTGGACCTCCTCGGGGATGTCGAGGTTGAACAGCGCGTCCTCCAGAGCCTCCACCGAACCGGAGACATCGCCCTTGAGGATGAGGTTGAGCGAGGTCTTCTCGCCCTCCTTGAGCTGCTCCATGAGCGTCTCGAGGGTGGCCCGACCGCGGGAGTTGGCGAAGGACGCCGCCCGCCGCCGTGCCTGCCGCTGCTCGGCGATCTGCCGCACCGTACGGTCGTCCGCCGCGGCGAGGAACGTGTCGCCCGCGCCGGGCGGCGCGGTCAGACCCAGCACCATGACCGGACGCGCCGGACCGGCCTCGGTGAGCTGGTTGCCGTTCTCGTCGAGCATGGCCCGGACCCGGCCGTGCGCCCCACCGGCGACGATCGAGTCGCCCGCCCGCAGGGTGCCCTTCTGCACGAGCACCGTCGCCACCGCACCGCGACCCTTGTCCAGGTGCGCCTCGATGGCCACACCCTGCGCCGGCCCGTCGATCGGAGCGGTCAGCTCCAGCGACGCGTCGGCGGTCAGCAGGACAGCCTCGAGCAGTTCCTCGATGCCGATGCCCGGCTTCGCGGCCACGTTGACGAACATGGTGTCGCCGCCGTACTCCTCGGCGACCAGGCCGTACTCGGTCAGCTGCTGGCGGACCTTGTCCGGGTTGGCCTCCGGCTTGTCGACCTTGTTGACCGCGACCACGATCGGCACGTCGGCCGCCTTGGCGTGGTTCAACGCCTCGATGGTCTGCGGCATCACGCCGTCGTCGGCCGCGACGACCAGGATCACGACGTCCGTCACCTGGGCACCACGGGCACGCATGGCGGTGAACGCCTCGTGGCCCGGGGTGTCGATGAACGTGACCGCGCGGTCCTCGCCCTCGTGCGGGACGTGCACCTGGTAGGCACCGATGTGCTGGGTGATGCCACCCGCCTCACCAGCCACGACGTTCGCCTTACGGATGGCGTCGAGCAGCTTGGTCTTACCGTGGTCGACGTGACCCATGACGGTCACGACCGGCGCACGACTGACCAGACGCTCCGCGGCCACCTCCGCGTCGAGGTCGATGTTGAACTGCGCGAGCAGCTCGCGGTCCTCGTCCTCCGGGCTGACGATCTGCACCTCGAAGCCGAGGTGCTCACCCAGCAGCTGCAGGGTGTCGTCAGAGCAGGACTGGGTCGCGGTGACCATCTCGCCCAGGTTGAACATCTCCTGGACCAGCGAACCCGGGTTGGCGTTGATCTTGTCGGCGAAGTCCGACAGCGAGGCCCCACGGGAGAGCCGGACGACCTGACCCTGACCCCGGGGAGCACCCGAGCTCATGGTCGGAGCCGACAGGTTGTCGAACTCCTGTCTGCGCTGCTTCTTGGACTTGCGGCCACGCGTCGGCCGGCCACCCGGACGCCCGAAGGCACCCGCGGCGCCACCGCCACGGCCACGACCACCGGCACCCGGACGACCGCCGCCACCGGAGGGAGCACCCGGACGGAAACCGCCGCCGGGAGCACCGCCGCCGCCGCCGGGACCGCCACGGTAGCCACCGCCACCGCCGGCACCCGCGCCGCCACCGGGGCCGCCGCGGTAACCGCCGCCACCACCGGCGCCGCCGCCGGGACCACCACGGAAGCCACCGCCACCGCCACCGGGGCGACCTGCGCCGCCACCGGGACGACCTGCGCCACCCGGGCCGGGACGACCGGCAGCCGGACGCTGACTCGGCATGGACGCCGGGCTGGGCCGCGGCGGCATGGAGTTCGGGCTCGGCCGCGGCGGCATGCCCGCCGGGCTGTTGGGCCGGGGGCCACCCGCACCCGCGGCCGGCGGCCGCTGCTGCTGGCCACCCTGGATGCCGAACGGGTTGTTACCGGCGCCGCGCGCCGG
The DNA here is from genome assembly GCF_049841645.1 of Micromonospora sp. DT43. NCBI lineage: Bacteria > Bacillati > Actinomycetota > Actinomycetes > Micromonosporales > Micromonosporaceae > Micromonospora > Micromonospora sp. DT43. The sequence continues at coordinate 242,345 of NZ_JBNCKR010000009.1, forward strand.
CGGACGACCGCCCGGTCGGGCACCGGGACCCGGCGCCGGCGTGTTCGGCCGAGCGGCCGGCGAACCGGGACGGGGCGGCATCGCTGCCGGACCCGGCCGAGGACCGGGGCGGTTGCCGTCGGCCGGAGGCTCCCGGCGAACGGGGTTGTCGCGCTGCTGCTGGCGGGCGGCCTGCGCGGCCTTGACCGCGGCCTCCTGCTCAGCCTTCAGCGCGGCGGCACGCGCCTCCGCGGCCGCCACCTCGATGTCGTGGGCACTCGCCGGCTTGGCGACCGGGGCCGCCGACTGCGGCGCACCGGGCACCGGACCCTTGGGCTTCGGACCGGGTGCCGGCGCGGTCGGCCGCCGAGGCGGCATCGGCTTCGCCGAGACCCGGGGGGCACCCGGGGTCGGGGTTGGTGTCGGGGTCGGCGTCGAAGCCGCCATCGGCGCGGGCGCCGACGGGGCGGCCGGCGCCGGAGCACCGGAGGACGCGACGAATGCGTTCCTCAGCCGTCGGGCGACGGGCGCCTCGACCGTGCTGGACGCGGACTTGACGAACTCGCCCATTTCCTTGAGCTTGGCGAGAACGGTCTTACTCTCGACCCCGAGCTCTTTTGCAAGCTCGTGTACGCGGGCCTTGCCTGCCACTGCACTCCTCACTCCGAGGTCGTGCGGGCAGCACCCGCAGCGACCTCACTCGTGCACTTGAAGCCTGGTCATTTCAGGGACTTCATCGTGTGCTCATGTCGGTCGTCCTACCCTGCTAGCGACCCTCGCCCGGTCGGGCTGACCGGACGTAGTGGTTGGCGCATCGACGTGCTCTGCCAGCACACCGTGGTCGAGGACCTCGGTGATGCGCAGCGCTCGCCCGAAGGCTCGGCGCCGCACCGCCAGCGCGAAGCAGGCCGGATCCGGGTGCATGTTCGCTCCCCGACCCGGCAGCCTGCGGCGCGGATCAGGTCGGAGGCTGTGACCAGCCTCGTCCCGAACCGCGATGATCCGCAGCAATTCGCTGGCCGGCGCACGTAGCCGGCAACCCACACAGGTGCGTTCCGGCGTTGCGCGTCGTACCACTGGAAGAAGTCTACCCCTAGCTGCCCGAGATCGCTCCGCCCGGCTCCCGCACGGGCTCGGCCGCGCCCCGCGCGGCCGGTGCGGTCTGCTCCGCGTCGGACCGGATGTCGATCCGCCAACCGGTCAACCGGGCAGCGAGTCGGGCATTCTGCCCCTCGCGGCCGATGGCGAGCGAGAGCTGGAAATCCGGGACTGTCACCCGGGCGGCCCGGCCGGCCAGGTCGACCACCTCGACGCGCAGCGCCTTGGCCGGCGACAACGCGTTGCCGACGAAGGTGCCCGGGTCGTCCGACCAGTCGATGATGTCGATCTTCTCACCGTGCAGCTCGCTCATCACGGCCCGCACCCGCTGACCCATCGGGCCGATGCAGGCGCCCTTGGCGTTCACGCCGGGAGTGGTGGAGCGGACGGCGATCTTCGTACGGTGACCTGCCTCACGGGCGATCGCGCCGATCTCCACCGTGCCGTCGGCGATCTCCGGGACCTCCAGCGCGAACAGCTTCTTGACCAGCGCCGGATGCGACCGGGACAGGGTGATCTGCGGCCCGCGCATGCCCTTGGCCACGTGCACCACCACGCAGCGGATCCGCTCGCCGTGCGCGTACCGCTCGCCGGGCACCTGCTCGGACTGCGGCAGCACGCCCTCCAGCTTGCCCAGGTCGACGCTGACGATGCCCTTCTCGGTACGGGTCTCGTGCGCCTGCACCACGCCGGTGACCAGGTCACCCTCGCGGCCCACGTACTCGCCGAAGTGCACCTCGTCGGTGGCCTCCCGCAGACGCTGGAGGATCACCTGCTTGGCGGTCATGGCGGCGATCCGGCCGAAGTCGTGCGGCGTGTCGTCCCACTCGCGCACCAGGGAACCGTCGTCGTCCATCTCCTGCGCGTACACCAGGGCCGCGCCGGACTTGCGGTCGATCTCCACCCGGGCGTGCGGCTCGGCGCCGTCGGTGTGCCGGTAGGCGGTCAGCAACGCGGTCTCGATCGCCGCGAGAATCGTGTCGAACGGGATCTCCCGCTCGCGCTCGAGTGCGCGCAGCGCCGCGAGGTCGATGTTCACCTCTCCTCGTCCTCCACATCATCTTCGTCGTCGATGTCGTCTGAATCGTCGTGCTCGTCGGTGTCGTCCGCGTCGTCGAACTCGTCCGGCTCACCCAACTCGGCGAGGCGGGTGAACTCGACCTGCACCCGGCCCGGACCCAGCTGGTCGTACGTCCACAGGGTCTGACCGTCGTCGGTCTCCAGCCGGACGCCCTCGTCGTCGGCCCCGACCACCCGGCCGGTCAGCTGGCGGTCCCCGGAGGGCTGCTCGCCGCGCTGGCCGGGCAGCGCGGCCGCGCCCCGGCCGGTGACCTTGACCAACCGGCCCACGTTGCGCCGCCAGTGCCGGGGCAGGGTGAGCGGCCGGTCCACACCCGGCGAGCTGACCTCGAGCTGGTATTCCCCGGCGAGAATGTCGCCGTCGGTCTCCTCGGCGGCGTCCAGGGCGTTGGAGACCGCGCGGGACACGTCGGCGACGGCGTCCAGGTCGATCCCGCCGTCGCGGTCCACCATCACCCGCACCACGTGCCGACGGCCGGCCCGGGAGACCGACAGGTCCTCCAGGTCGTAGCCCACGCCGTTGACGACCGGCTCGATCACGGCCCGCAGGCGGGTACGCCGTGCCGCGAGATCACCGCCGCCGCCACGCGGACCGGCGCCGTCGCGCGGAGCGCGGGAGCTCGCGCCGTCGCGGGGTCGACCCGTCGACCTGGTGGCACGGCCACGCTGCGTCATCTGCGCACCCTTTCCCTGGTCGACCGGGACGCTCGTCCCGCCATGCCGGCACGCCACCGGGGCGGACGCGCCGGTGGCTGCGCAGAGCGTAACGCGCCTGCCCGTCGGCGGACCGGGCGGCGCACCGACGGCGATGGCCCCCGGACCGGCGCGGATGGTGTTCACTTGCCCGGTGGGGATCGGCAGAACGACACCGCGTGACCAACTATCCGGACATTCACGGCGAAAGCTCCTGCGCGTCGGAGCGCTGCTGGCGCTCGGCGGTGCGGCGGCGCCGCTGACCGGCTGTGATCTTTTCGACCGCGACGACGAGCCCGCGCCACCGCCGGACCCGCTGCGCCCGATGGTCGACGAGTCGCTGGGCCTGGCCGCCGCGTACCGGACGAACGCCACCGCCCACCCGGAGCTGGCCGACCGCCTCGGCCCCATCGCGGAGACACACACCGCGCACGCCACCGAGCTCGCCCGCGTCATCGGCGTCGCTCTCCCGTCCGCACCCGCCGTCGACCCGAGCGCCGCCGCGGCACCCGAGCCGGCTGCCGCGCTGGCCGCCCTGCGCGCGCGGGAGAAGACCGCACAGCGGTCCGCCACCGCCGCCTGCGCCGCGGCGCCCGCCGAGCGCGCGGCGCTGCTCGGGTCGATCGCCGCCGCGCGGGCCACTCACCAGGAGGCACTGAAGTGAGGCAGCCGACCGCTGGGGAGGCGCTCACCGCCGTCCTCTCCGCCGAGTACGCGGCCATCTACGCCTACGGGCGTATCGGCGTCCGGCTCACCGGGGCGGCGCGTGAGTCCGCACGCCAGGCGGAGGCCGCGCACCGACGTCGGCGCGACGCGCTGGTGGTGCAGCTCAGCACCACGGGAGGCACCGTTCCGCCGGGCCTGGCCGGGTACGCGCTGCCGTTTCCCGTCACCGACCGGGCGAGCGCGTTGCGGCTGGCCGTCGAGGTGGAGGAGCGCACCGCCGCGCACTGGCGGGCCGCGCTGGCGTCCACCACCGGCCCCGATCGCGACCAAGCGCTGGCCGCCCTTGTCGAGTACGCCGTGCGGGCCACCCGGTGGCGCAAGACCGCCGGGGTGACACCGCCGACTGTCGCATTTCCCGGCCGCCCGAGCTGAACAGGTCCGCCCCGGTTGCGGAGCGCATACCAGGTATGCATACTCCGTTGCCATGTCCATCCGTCACGGGCTGCTCGCCCTCCTGGAACGCGGCCAGATGTACGGCTACCAGCTGCGCGCCGCGTTCGAGGAGTCGACCGGCTCGACCTGGCCGCTGAACATCGGGCAGGTCTACACCACGCTGTCCCGTCTGGAACGGGACGGTCTGGTGCGCCCGCTGCCGGAGAGCGAGGCCGGGCAGCGCCCGTACGAGATCACCGACGCCGGCCGGGCGGACCTCGCGCTGTGGTTCGCCACCCCGATCAGCCGGGCCGACCGGCCCCGCGACGAGCTGGCGATCAAACTGGCCCTGGCGCTCACCACCCCCGGCGTGGACGTCCGCTCGGTGGTGCAGGCGCAGCGCAGCGCGACCATGCGTACGTTGCAGGAGTTGACCCGGTTGAAGTACGGCAGCGACCGCCCGGAGGACCTGCCGTGGCGGCTGGTGCTGGACTCGATGGTGTTCCAGGCCGAGGCCGAGGTGCGGTGGCTCGACCACTGCGAGAGCAGTCTGGTCCGGCATCAACCCAACGGGCCGATGCCGACCCCACCCCGGCCGCCCACCGACGGGGCCTCCGACGTCGCACGGTGGGCCGACGAGGAGGCGCGACGGTGAGCGGACCGGACGACGCGGTGCTGGAGCTGCGCGCCGTCCACCGCACCCACGGGGCCGGTGCGGCGGCGGTGCACGCGCTGCGCGGTGTCAGCCTGGTCGTCCGGCCGGGCGAGCTGGTCGCCGTGATGGGCCCGTCCGGCTCGGGTAAGTCGACCCTGCTGGCCCTCGCCGGCGGGCTGGACCGCCCGACCCGCGGCGACGTCCGGGTCGAGGGCCAACCGCTCGGGGCGTTGGATCGCCGCGGGCTGGCCCAGCTGCGCCGCCGCCGTATCGGTTACATCTTCCAGCAGCTCAACCTGCTGGGCAGCCTGAGCGCGGTGGAGAACGTGGCGCTCCCGCTGGAGCTCGACGGCGTCGGCGGCCGGCGGGCCCGTGCGGCGGCACTGGCCGCGCTGACCGAGGTGGGCCTGCCGGCGCTGGGTGACCGCTTCCCGGACCAGCTCTCCGGTGGTCAACAGCAGCGGGTGGCCATCGCCCGCGCGCTGGTCGGCGAGCGGCGGCTGGTACTCGCCGACGAACCCACCGGTGCGCTGGACTCGCAGACCGGCGAGGCCGTGCTGCACCTGCTACGCCGCCGGGTCGACGCGGGGGCCGCCGGCATTCTCGTCACCCACGAGGCGCGGCACGCGGGCTGGGCCGACCGGGTGGTGTTCCTTCGCGACGGGGTGCTTGTCGACACGACGGCTCCGCTGGGCAGCGTCGAGCAACTGCTGTCCGGAAGCGACCGTTGACCCTCCTGCGGACGTTGCGGGCGCGCGGCCGCCTGGCCGCCCCGGTGGACCGTCCGCAGGCGCCGCCCGCCCGGCCCGGCCGGCGGCGGTTCGCCGAACTGGCCGGTTCCTGGCGGGCCGCGCTGCGAATCGCCCGGCGGGAGTCGCGCCGGGCCCCCAGGCGTACGGCGCTGGTGCTCGCGATGATCGCCCTGCCGGTGCTGGTGCTGGCCTTCCTGGCCGCGAGCTACGACATGGCCGAGCTGACCCCGCAGGAGCGTGTCGACCGCCGGCTCGGCGTCGCCGACGCGGAGCTGCGGTGGATCGCCGAGACCCCGATCGTCCAGGACGAGTGGGGCGACAGCTGGTATTCCCGGGACGGCAGCCAGTCGGCGGCCGGCCGTCCGGCCACCGCCGACGAGGTGGGCGCTCTGCTCGGCCCCGGAAGCCGGGCCACCGAGATCCGCGCCGCAAGCCCGATGACGCTGCGGGGGCCGGGAGGCGACGAGACCCTCCAGGGGCGGGTTCTCGACCTCACCGACCCGCTGGCCCGGAGCCTGGTGCGGTTCCGGTCGGGGCGGGCGCCGCGGCAACCCGGCGAGGTCGCGGTGAGCCCGGCAGCGCTGCGCCGCCTGGACGTACGCCTGGGCGAGGCCGTGGCCACCGCCGACGGGACGAGGGCGTACACGGTGGTCGGGGTGGTCGAGTTCCCCGACGACCTCGGCCCGGTGGTGGCGCTGCACCCGGCGGCCGCCGGGCGGGCCGATCCGCAGGCGGACAGCCGCTGGCTGGTCGACGTGCCCGGCGTCGTCGACGCGGCGATGATGTCGCGGCTCAACGGCCGTGGGGTGCTTGTCGCGCCCCGCCAGCTACCCGCGTCGGCGCCGTCGGGGACCCGGCTCGTCTACGCCGACACCAGCGACCTGAGCACCGGGGTGCTGATCGCCGGCCTCGGGTTGCTGGAGGTCGTGCTACTCGTCGGGCCGGCGTTCGCGGTGGGGGTCCGCCGTCGACGCCGGGACCTGGCGCTTGTCGCGGTGGCCGGCGGGGATCCCGCCCAGCTGCGTCGGGTCGTGCTCGCCGACGGCGTCGTGCTGGGCGGGTTGGGGGCCGCCGTCGGCCTGCTGGTCGGTGTCGGCGCGGCGTTCGCCGGTCGTCCACTCGTGGAGCAGTACGTCTTCGGCACGCGCTTCGGCGGGTACCGCTGCTGGCCCTTGGCCCTTGTCGTGCTCGGCGGGGTCGCGGTGCTGGCCGGGGTGCTGGCCGCGCTGGTGCCGGCCTGGACGGCGGCCCGGCAGGACGTCCTCGCCGGGCTGGCCGGGCGGCGGACCCCACCACCGCCCCGGGCCCGCGCCCTGACCCTCGGGTTGACGCTTGTGGTGGGTGGGGCGGCGCTCGCGGCGTTCGGGGCCACCCGGACGTCCCCGGCGGTGATCCTGACCGGCCTGATCCTCGGTGAGCTGGGCCTGGTCTGTTGCACGCCCACGTTGATCGGCGCGCTCGCCCGGCTCGGCCGGATGCTGCCGTTGGCGCCCCGGATCGCGCTGCGTGACGCCAGCCGCAACCGGGCCGCCGCAGCGCCCGCCATCTGCGCCGTCATGGCAGCGGTGGCCAGCAGCGTCGCGCTCGGCGGATACCTGGCCAGCGGCGGGGCCCGGGACGCCCGCTCCTACCGGCCGGGGCTGCCTCCCGGCCACGTCCTGGTCGCCCCGGCCCAGTCGACCCGGCAGCCCGGCCCCACGCTGGCCCAGGTCGACGACGCCGCGCGGGCACATCTCGGCGCCACCGCGGTCGCCCTGGTACGGACGGCCGACTGCCGGTCGACCGAGGGGCCGAGCGGCTACTGCTACGTGGCGCCCGAGTTGCCCCCCGACCGGGTCTGCCCCTGGCAGCCCGGCGACGACCTGTCGGCGGCGCAGCGCCGGCAGGCCCGGGCCGATCCGCGCTGCCAGGGCCGCGACGTGGACTACTACGGGAACTACGTGGAGACGCTTGTGGACGACGGCAGCGCGCTGCCGCTGCTCACCGGCGCGGACCCGACGGTCACGGCCGATGCCGCGACGGTGCTGCGCTCCGGGGGCGTGGTGGTGACCGACCCGCGTTACCTGCACGACGGCCACGTGACGGTGCGGGTGGACGAGGCTGTGGGCGGGTCCGACGAGCCGACCATCAGCACGATCGAGCTGCCCGGGTACGCGCTGCCTGCGACGGTCGGCTCGCCGCGCCTGCTGCTGTCCCCGTCCGCCACTCGACGTCTCGCCCTGAAACCTGTCGAGATCGGTTGGGTGGTCGCCACCCCGGCGCCGCCCGGCCAGCGCCAGCAGGAGCGGTTCACCGCCGATCTGCGGGCCTTCGGGACGTTCTCCCTCAACGTGGCCCAGGGCACCGCCCCGCGCGACGTCTCACCGCTGTTGCTGCTGCTCGCCGCGGCGGCCGGTGTGATCACGGTGGGCGCGGCCGGGATCGCCACGGCGCTCGCCGCCGCGGAGGGCCGCGCCGAACTGTCCACCCTCGCGGCGGTCGGCGCGGCCCCAGCGGTACGCCGACTGCTGGCGATCTGTCAGGCTGGGGTGATCGCCGGTCTCGGTTCGGTGCTCGGCATCGTGGCCGGGCTCGGTACCGCGGCGATCGTGCTGTTCTCGGCCAACCGGGAGTACGCCACGTCCTGGCCGGTGCAGGAGCCCTTTCCGTACCTGGTGCCGTGGCCGGCGCTCGGCGTCCTGGTGCTGGTGCCGGTGGTGGCGATGCTCGGCGCGGGCCTGTTCACGCGGGCCCGGCTGCCGATCGAACGTCGCCTGGACTAGGTGCCGTTTCACGGGGGCGGACGAGCCGCCGCACACCGCGCCGCTGAGCTGCCACCGATCGTCACAACGATCACGAGTCAACGCCGCCCGGGGGTGCCGTCGGGGCACGACGGCCGGCAGACTGATCGGCGTGTCAGCGATCGCAACCCTCACCCGTCGGCTCGGCCACCACCGCTGGTTCGGGGCCGCCGCCCGCCTGCTGGTCCCCGCCGACCGGATCGTCGGCCGGCTCACCCGGGGCCGGGTGGTCGCGCTCGGTGTGCTCCCGTCCCTCGTGATCACCACGACCGGCCGCCGCTCCGGCAAGCCGCGCAGCAATCCCCTGCTCTACGTGCCCGACGCCGACGCGTACGTGGTGATCGGCTCCAACTGGGGGCAGACCCACCAGCCCGGTTGGGCGATGAACCTCCTCGCCGACCCGGCCGCCGAGGTGGACGTGAAGGGTCGCCGGTTCCCCGTGCGGGCCGAACCGGCCACCGGCGCCGAACGGGACCGGCTGTGGGAGCTTCTCGTCGCCGCGTGGCCGGCGTACCGCACGTACGTCGAGCGGGCCGGCGGTCGGGAGATCCGCATCTTCCGGCTGGTGCCGGCCGGGAGCGGACAGCCGGCCGACCCCAGGCCGGGTGGCTAGGCCGACGCCGGCGTCACAGCCCGCCCTGCACTCCGATCAGCGAACCGATCAGATAGGTGGCGCCGGCCGCGGCCGCGCCCAGCAGAAGTTGGCGCAGGCCGCTGGTCCACCAGGGGCGGTTGGTGAACCGGGCCACCACGGCGCCGGCGGCGAACAGGCCGAGCCCGCCGACGGCGAGCGCCAGCCAGAGCGCGGTGGCGCCCAGCAGGTACGGCAGCAGCGGAAACAGCGCGCCCACCGAGAAGAACAGGAACGAGGAGATCGCCGCCGCCCAGGGGCTCGGCTGGTCGTCGGGATCGACGCCCAACTCCTCGCGGACGTGCACGCGCAGCGCCTCCTCCGGGTCCCGCCGTACCGCCTCGGCGACCTGGGTGGCGAGGTCGCGGGGCAGGCCGCGGGCCACCCAGGCGTCGGCCAACTCGCGGGCCTCCGCCTCGGGGTGCCGTTCCAGCTCACGCCGCTCCTTGGCCACCTCGGCGGCGACCTGCTCGTTGGCCGAGCGCACGCTCGTGTACTCGCCGAGCCCCATCGAGATCGCACCGGCCACCAGGCCGGCGGACCCGGTCAGCACGATGCTGCGCGGTGCCACGCCACCGCCGCCGACACCGGCGATGAGGGCGATGTTGGTGACCAGCCCGTCCATCGCGCCGAAGACGGCCGGGCGCAGCCAGCCGCCGGAGACGTCCGCGTGGTGTGCCTCACGCAGAGCCGCGGGGGTGTCGGTCACGGGAGGGTCAGGATCTCGTGGCCGTCGTCGGTGACGACGATCGTGTGCTCGAACTGGGCGGTCCACTTGCGGTCCTTGGTGACCACCGTCCACCCGTCGTCCCACATGTCGTACTGGTAGGTGCCGAGGGTGATCATCGGCTCGATGGTGAACGTCATCCCCGGCTCCATGATGTCGGTGGGGCGGGGGCTGTCGTAGTGCGGCACGTAGAGGCCGCTGTGGAAGGTCTCGCCGATCCCGTGGCCGGTGAAGTCGCGGACCACGCCGTAGCCGAACCGCTTGGCGTACGACTCGATGACCCGGCCCACGACGTTGATCTGGCGGCCCGGGGCGACCGCGCGGATGCCGCGCATCATCGCCTCGTGGGTGCGTTCGACGAGCAGCCGGGCCTCCTCGCTGACCTCGCCGACGCAGAAGGTGGCGTCGGTGTCACCGTGCACACCGCCGATGAACGCGGTCACGTCGACGTTGATGATGTCGCCGTCGGTCAGGACCGTGGAGTCCGGGATGCCGTGGCAGATGACCTCGTTGACGCTTGTGCAGCAGGACTTGGGGTAGCCCCGGTAGCCGAGCGTCGACGGGTACGCGTCGTGGTCACAGAGGAACTCGTGCACCAACCGGTCGATCTCGTCGGTGGTCACGCCGGGCTTGCAGTGCTCACCGGCGAGCTGGGTCGCCTGGGCGGCCAGCCGGCTGGCGATCCGCATCTTCTCGATGGTCTCCGGTGTCTGCACGTGCGAGCCGCGCCACTGCTGCGGGCTCTTCTTACCCACGTACTCCGGGCGGGGAATGTGGGCGGGCACCTGTCGCATCGGAGAGAGCGTGCCTGGGGTCAGCGGCGGGCGGACGGTCATGCCGCAAGCCTATCGCCGGAGGCGGTGGTGACTCGTGCCACGGCCGGTCGGGGCCGGTTGTTGCCCTGCCAGGTCGGCTGTGCCATGGTGTCAGCGTGGATCAAGGGGGAGCACCACCCGTCTTCTCCGCCAGCGCGGAGATCGACGGCGAGCACCTCCACGTGGTGGTGACCGGCGAGGTCGACATGGCGACCGCCGACACGATGCTGCAGACCGCCCTGCGCGAGCCCGCCCGTCAGATCACGCTCGACCTGCGGGCGGTGACCTTCTTCGACTCGGCGGCCATCCACGCCCTGGTCCGGCTCGCCCAGGGGTTCTCGGGCACGCTCACCGTGCTGCCGTCCCGGCAGGTCCGTCGGGTGCTGGAGATCTCCGGTCTGGGCGACCAGAGCTGGCTCGACCCGGTCTGAGACCGCCGCCCCCGACACCTCTGCCGATCGCGGCTCGGCGCGGGCTCAGCCCTGCAACTCCCGGCGCAGCGTCACCTCGGTGCCCTCGTCGGTACGCCGCACCATCAGGTCACCCAGCGCCTTGATCAGTGACAGGCCGCGCCCCCGGAACCCGGAGCCGGTCGACTCCCGCCACTGCCCCGTGTCGCGGACGGTGGCGATCACCGTCCGGTCCTCGATGGCCACCTCGACGCTGATCACCGCCTCGGCGGGCTCGACGGGGTGCTCGATGGCGTTCGCGGCGGCCTCCGAGACCGCCACGGTCAGGTCGAACAGATCGGTCTCGCCGACGTCGTGCGCCACGAGGAAGTCCTCCAGGCGCTTGCGCAGCACGCTCAACCGGGTCGGGTCCGCCGGCAGCCGCAACGCGAAGCGGTTCAACTCCGCCGCCTCCAGCGCGAGCACCGCCACGTCGTCGCGACGGGGCCGCCCGGTCACCCGCTCGACCACCGTGTCGATCAGATCCGCCACATGCTCTCCGGGGGTCGCCGCGTCGGCGCGCAGCTGCGCCAGCGCGGCGTCGATGCCGAGCTGACGGTCCTCGATCAGCCCGTCGGTGTAGAGCAGCAGCCGGCTGCCCGCCGGCAGCTCTCCCTCGACCGTCCGGTACGTCGCGTCGGGGATGGCGCCGACCGGCGGGCCGAGCGCGCGGTCGTGCAGGAACGCCACGTCGTCTCCTCGAATCAGCAGGGGGGACGGGTGGCCGGCGCTGGCGTAGCGCAGCCGACCGGTACGGGGGCTGAACAGCAGGCAGACCACTGTCGCGAACGAGCGCCCCTCGGTGGACCCGACCAGCCGGTTGAGCCGGCTCAGCGACTCACCCGGGTCGAAACCCTCCAGCAGGTACGCCCGCAGCGCGTTGCGCAGCTGCCCCATCGCCGCGGCGGCCTGGACGCCCTTGCCGACGACGTCGCCGATCACCAGCACCAGGTCGTCGCCTTCGAGCGCGAGCGCGTCGTACCAGTCACCACCGACCTCGACGTCGGCGCTACCCGGCAGGTAGCGGCTCGCCACGACCGCGCCCGGCAGCTGGGGCAGCGTCCTCGGCAGCAGGCTGTGCTGCAACGTGGTGGCGATGCGGTGTTCGGCCTCGTAGAGCTGGGCGTTCTCCAGCCGGACTCCGACCAGGCGGGCGAGCTGGGTGAGCGCGGCCTCGTCGGCCTGCGCGTCGTCGCCGTCGGCCCGCCAGACCTGCAGCTCGCCGAGCTGCTCGCGGGTGGTGCCGGTCAACGCGGCCACGAAGGACGGGTCGGCGGCCGTGACGCCACCGCCGTCGGCCTCCCAGCGGGCACCGGCCGCGCTCACCACGACCCGGGCCGCCTCGGCGAGACTGAGCGCGTGCCGGGCGGCGACCTGCAGCACGTCGGCTGTGGAACGGGCGGTGTTGACAGCCACCGCCGCGTCGGCAAGCGCCCGGAGCCGACGGATGATCTGGCCGCGCAGCTGGCCCAACTCGACGTTGGCCCGGACCCGGGCGATCAGCTCCTGCCCGGAGAACGGCTTGGTCAGGTAGTCGTCGGCGCCGACGGAGAGGCCGGCGACCGCCTCCGCGGAACCGGCGCGGGCGGAGAGCAGCACGATCGGCACGTCGCGGGTGCGGGGGTCCGTGCGCAGCGCGCCGACCAGGCCGAACCCGTCCAGCCGGGGCATCATCACGTCGGTGAGCACCAGGTCGAACCCGCCCTCGCGGGCCAGCGTCAGTGCTGCCAGGCCGTCGCTCGCGGTGACCACCTCCCAGGTCGGGGAGAGCAACCGGGTGACGTGCTCGCGCAGGTCGACGTTGTCGTCGACGACCAGGATCCGGCCGGCCGGGGCCGCGTCGGCCGGCCGGCGGTCGGCCTGCCCGGGCAGGTCCTCGTCGCCCCACAGGGCGGTCTCGGCGACGAAGAGCCGGGCCTGCTCGGGTTCGCCCGTGGGCAGGGGGGCGAACGCGGCGACCCGGCCGGCGGGCAGGTGCGCCGAACCGAACGGAACGGTCACCGTGAAGGTGCTGCCCTCGTCGATCTGGCTTGTCACACCGACGTCGCCGCCGTGCATCTCGACCAGTTCCCGGACCAGCGCGAGCCCGATCCCGGTGCCCTCGTGCGTACGGGCGCGCACACCGGGCACCCGGTGGAAACGTTCGAAGACGTGCGGCAACTCCGTCGGCACGATGCCCACGCCGGTGTCGACGACCTCCAGTCGGGCGACACCGTCGTCGGCCCGGACCCGCACCCGGATCTCACCGTCGAAGGTGAACTTCACAGCGTTCGACACCAGGTTGAGGACGATCTTCTCCCACATGTCCCGGTCGACGAATACCGGCGCCGGCAGCGGCGGACAGTCCACCACCAGTCGCAACCCGGCACGCTCGGTGGCCGAGCGGAAAGTGCTGGCCAGCCGGGCGGTGTAGCCGGCCAGGTCGGTGGGCTGGTAGCGGGCGGCCAGCCGGCCGGATTCCAGCCGGGAGAAGTCGAGCACCGTGTTGACCAGCTTGAGCAGGCGCAACGCGTTTCGGTGCATCACGACGAGCCGGTCGGTGTAGGAGGGGGGCAGCTCCGGGTCGGCCAGCATGTCCTCCAGAGGGCCGAGCACCAGGGTCAACGGCGTACGGAACTCGTGGCTGACGTTGGCGAAGAAGTTTGTCTTCGCCCGATCCAGCGCGGCCAGCTCGGCGGCCCGGGCGCGCTCCTGCTCGTACGCCCGCTGGGTGCCCACCGCCCGGGAGATCTGCGCGGCCACCAGGTCGAGGAAGTCGCGGTACTCGTCGCCGAGCGGCAGCAGGCGGGCCACGCCGACGACGAGCGCGCCGACCGTGTCGTTGGCGGCCTTGACGGGCAGCACGAGCGCCACCTCGGCGGCGTCGGCCGGGCGCTGGGCGAGCAGTCGGCTCACCTCGATGGTCGCGGGTGAGCCCTCGGCGACCATCTCGGCGAACGTGTCGGGCGAGACACCGACAGCCGTCGGGTCGACGCCGCTGGCGCCGGTCAGGGCGAGCCGTCCGGCGGAGTCGGCCAGGTAGATCAGCGCGAACGGCACGTCGGCGGAGTGCCGGGCGAGCACGTCGGCGGCGGTGCGACCCAGCTCACCCGCGGTGCTCAGGTCGGCCAGCTCGGCGCCCAGTTCCGACAGCGCCCGCAGCCGGCGTTCACCGACCACCCGCCCGGTGGTCTCGTTGACGATGCAGTAGACGCCGCTGACCGAACCGTCGGCGCCCCGGATGGGGTCGTACGAGACGTCGAAGTAGGTCTGCTCGACGAAACCGGAACGGTCCAGCAGGAAGGGGTGGTTCTCGCCGCGGTAGGAGAGCCCGGTGCGCCGGACCCCGTCGAGCAGCGGGCCGAGGACGTCCCAGGTCTCGGCCCAGTGGTGTCGAGCCGGCTGGCCGAGCACCTGCGGGTGCTTGCTGCCGATGGTGGGCCGGTAGGCGTCGTTGTAGAAGGCGAGCTGGTCGTCGCCCCAGAACATGACGATCTGCGAGCTGGAGGAGAGCATCATGCCGATCGCGCTGGAGAGCGCCACCGGCCAGCCGGACGGCCCGCCCAGCGGTGCGGTGGACCAGTCGAAGGCGCGGAGCCGCTCGCCCAGCTCACCGCCGCCCGCGAAGGCGGCGGCCAGGTGCGGGGGGATCTCGTGGACGTACGCGTTGGGATACCCCGCGTCCGCACCCCCCTGGGCCGAGCTCATGCAGCCTCCCCCGCTCCGGCCGTACCCCGCAGCCGTTGATCTTCACGCGCCGTGCTCCGACTTGTACCCCGGCGGACCAGCAACGTAACGCATGACGACCCGTGGACGCTGGTTACCTGTGCCGCGCTCGTCGCGGACCCGACAGCGCGGCTGTGGACGCGCGCCCGGGCAGCTGCGCAGGAGTGCTCTGACCTGTCAGAAGACCGGCAGTCCGTCGATGCTCGCGGCGTTCCTGGTGGCCCGGTAGGTCACCAGATCATCGGCCGTACGACGGGAGTGTGAGGTAAGCAACAGGTCACGCTCCGCGCGGTAGTCCATCAGCGGCACCGCATAACCGCAGGAGTCGCTGACCCGCTCGACCTCGACGGTGATCACGGCCCGTACGGCGTGCACGTCCGGCGGCGCGGGGAACTCGGCGAGCCGGTCGGCGAAGGCCGCCTCGGTCACCGCGACGCTGCTGCCCCGACCGTGCAGGCGCACGATCTTCGGCGGCCCGTCGAACGCGCAGAACATCAACGTGATGCGACCGTTGTCGCGCAGGTGGGCGATGGTCTCCGCGCCGCTGCCGTGGTAATCCAGATAGGCCACCCGATGCGGGCCGAGGATCACGAAGGTGCCGGTCATGCCCTTCGGCGAGACGTTGACGTGCCCCTCGGGACCGGACGGCGCGGTGGCCACGAAGAAGACCGGCTGGGCCGCGATGAACTCCCGCAGACGACCGTCGATCGCCGGATAGACCTTGCCCATGCGGCGATTCTCCCACCGCACCCGCCGCCCGACGGGAGCGACCTGCGTCACACCGCCGGCGACCCCGCCACCCGTACGCCCTCGCCGCCGGCATCGACCGGCGGCCCGGCCGCTCGCCGGCGGGCGGCCGCGACCAGCGCCGTGATCGGGCGCGGATCCGGCTCGTTCTCCGGATGCCACTGCACCCCGAGCACGAACGACCGGTCCGGGTCCTCGATCGCCTCGATCACGCCGTCCGCCGCCCAGCCGGTGACCGCGAGCCGCCCCGGGGTGGCGACCGCCTGATGGTGGTACGAGTTCACCCGGTCCACCCCGGTCAGCGTCCGCGCCGCCAGGCTGCCCGGCGCGAACCGCACCGGATGGGTGCCGTAGACCCCCGGCGCCGGACGGTGCGTGTCCGAACTGATCACGTCGGGCAGGTGCTGGTGCAGGGTGCCGCCACAGGCCACGGCGAGCAGCTGCATTCCCCGACAGACGCCCAGCACCGGCAGGTCGACGGCGAGCGCCGCCGTCAGCAGGGTCAGCTCACCGGCGTCCCGGTCCGGCCGGTCCTCGGTCCGCGGGTGCGGCCGCTGGCCGTAGCGGCCCGGACCGACGTCGGCGCCCCCGGCCAGCAGGAGCCCGTCGAGGACCGCCAGCACGTCGCCGTCGGAGTCGTCCGGAGGCAGGACGACAGCCCGGCCACCGGCGGCGGTGACCGCCCGCACGTACGCCTCGGGTACCAGCACCGCCCGCACACCGCGCCAGACGGCCCAGTCGGCGGGCTCGACGTACGCGCTGATCCCGATCAGCGGCCGCGTCACAGGGTCAGCACCGTTCGCGACTGCGGGGCTCGCAAAACCGGCTCACTCCTCGCGCTCACAGGGGAGTTACGTACGCGCCGGTGATGCCCCCGTCGACCACGAACTGCGCGGCGGTCATGAACGAGGCGTCGTCGCTGGCCAGGAACGCCACCGCGGCAGCGATCTCCTCGGGCTGCCCGAAGCGGCCCATCGGCACGTGCACGAGCCTGCGGGCGGCCCGCTCCGGATCGGCGGCGAACAGCTCCAGCAGCAGCGGGGTGGCCACCGGGCCGGGACACAGCGCGTTGACCCGGATGCCCTCGCGGGCGAACTGCACGCCCAGCTCCCGAGTCATCGCCAGCACGCCGCCCTTACTCGCCGTGTACGCGATCTGCGACGTCGCCGCCCCCATCAGCGCCACGAACGAGGCGGTGTTGATGATCGAGCCCTTGCCCTGGCGGCGCATGTGCGGAATCGCGTACTTGCAGCACAGGTAGACGCTCGTGGTGTTGACGCGCAGCACCCGCTCCCAGGCGTCCAGGCCGGTGTCCAGGATGGAGTCGTCGTCCGGCGGGGAGATGCCCGCGTTGTTGAACGCGACGTCGACCCGGCCGTGCCGCTCGGCCACCCCGTCGAACAGGTCGCGGACCGCCGACTCGTCGGCCACGTCGGTGGCCACGAACTCGCCGCCGCACTCCTCGGCCGCCTTCGTGCCGGCCTGCGCGTCGATGTCCACGCAGACCACCCGGGCCCCCTCGGCGGCGAACCGCCGGACCGTTGCCAAACCGATCCCGCTGCCCGCTCCGGTGACCACTGCCACCCGGTCCTGCAACCGACCCTGCACTGGCGTCACTCCTCTGTCGCGATGAACACGTTCTTGACGTCGGTGAAGGAGTGCAGCGCGTCCGGGCCCAGCTCGCGGCCGAGCCCGGAGCGCTTCATCCCGCCGAACGGGGTCCAGTAGCGCACCGAGGAGTGCGAGTTGACGCTGAGGTTGCCGGCGTCGACGGCGCGGGCCATCCGCAGCGCGCGGCCGACGTCGCGGGTCCAGATCGAGCCGGAGAGGCCGTACTCGGTGTCGTTGGCGAGTCGGACCGCGTCGGCCTCGTCGTCGAACGGGAGCACCGACACCACCGGGCCGAAGATCTCCTCCCGCCAGTGCCGGTCCGCCGGCGAGTCGGCGAGCAGCACGGTCGGTGCGTGCCAGAAGCCCGGGCCGTCGGGGCACGAGCCGGTGAACGCGACTGTCGCCCCGGACAGGTAGCCGGCGACCCGGTCCCGCTGGGCCGCCGAGATCAGCGGACCCATCTCCGCGGTGTCCCGGGACGGGTCCTCCACCCGTACCGCGCGAACTGCCGGTTCGAGCAGTTCCAGGAACCTGTCGTACACCTGGCGTTGCACCAGGATCCGCGACCGTGCGCAGCAGTCCTGGCCGGCGTTGTCGAAGACCGAGCCGGGCGCGGTCGCGGCGGCGCGTTCCAGGTCGGCGTCGGCGAACACGATGTTGGCGCTCTTGCCGCCCAGCTCCAGGGTGAGGCGCTTCACCTGGGCCGCGCAGCCGGCCGCGATGCGCGTGCCCACCTCGGTGGAGCCGGTGAAGCAGATCTTGCGGACCGCCGGATTACTGACGAACCGCTCCCCCACCACCGCGCCCTCGCCCGGCAGCACTGTGAACACGTCGTCGGGCAGACCGGCCTCACGGGCCAGCTCGGCCAGGCGCAGCGCGGTGAGCGGGGTCAGTTCGGCGGGCTTGAGCACCACCGTGTTGCCGGCGGCGAGGGCGGGGGCGAACCCCCAGGCGGCGATCGGCATCGGGAAGTTCCACGGCACGATCACGCCGACCACGCCGAGCGGCTCGTGGAAGGTGACGTCCAGGCCGCCGGGGACGGGGATCTGCCGCCCGGTCAGCCGCTCCGGCGCTCCGGCGTAGTAGTCCAGGACGTCGCGGACGTTGCCGGCCTCCCAGCGGGCGTTGCCGATGGTGTGCCCGGAGTTGCGCACCTCCAGCGCGGCCAACTCGTCGAGATGCGCGTCGACCACGGCGGCGAACCGCCGCAGCAGCCGGCCCCGGTCCCCCGGCGCCACAGCCCGCCACGACTCGTTGGCGGAGGCGGCCCGGGAGACCGCCGCGTCGACCTCCGCCACCGAGGCCCCCGGCACGTCCTGGAACCCCTTCCCGGACGCCGGGTCCACGACGAGAGTCACGCCCACCACCCCAGCCCGTCAGAGGCGTTCGAAGCCACGGGTCAGCTCCCAGTCCGTCACCGCGGCGTCGAAGGCCGCCAACTCCACCCTCGCCTGGTTGGCGTAGTGGGCCACCACCTCGTCGCCGAACGCCTCCCGGGCAACGGTGGAACCCTCCCAGAGGGCCAGGGCGTCGCGCAGCGTGCCGGGTACGCGCTCGGCCTCCGGGTCGTCGTACGCGTTGCCTGTGCACTCGCCGCCCAACTCCAACCCCTTGTCGATGCCGTGCAGCGCGCCCGCGACCAGCCCGGCGATCGCCAGGTACGGGTTGACGTCGGCACCGGGCACCCGGTTCTCCACGCGCATGCCCTGCCCGTGGCCCACCACCCGCAGGGCGCAGGTGCGGTTGTCCACCCCCCAGCGCAGGGCCGTCGGGGCGAACGAGCCCGGCTGGTAGCGCTTGTACGAGTTGATGTTCGGCGCGAAGAGCAGGTTGAACTCCCGCATGGTGGCGAGCAGCCCGGCGAGCACCCGCTGCCCGGTCTCCGACAGGTGCGCCGGCCCGTCGCCGAGCATCGCCGAGCGCCCGTCGGGGCCCCGCAGCGAGAAGTGGATGTGGCAGGAGTTGCCCTCCCGCTCGTTCGGCTTGGCCATGAAGGTGATCGCCATGCCCTCCTGGGCGGCGATCTCCTTGGCACCGTTCTTGTAGATCACGTGGTGGTCGGCGCAGGCGACGGCCTCGTCGTAGCGGAAGGCGATCTCGTGCTGGCCGAGGTTGCACTCACCCTTGGCGCTCTCCGGCGTGAGCCCCGCGCCGGCCATCTCGGTGCGGATCCGGCGCAGCAGCGGCTCCACCCGGGCGGTGCCGAGCAGTGAGTAATCCACGTTGTACTGGTTTGCCGGGGTGAGGTCGCGGTAGCCGCGCCGCCAGGCGTCCTCGTACGAGTCGCGGAACAGCACGAACTCCAGCTCGGTGCCCGCGTACGCGGTCAGCCCGTGCTCGGCCAGCCGGTCCAGTTGCCGGCGCAGGATCTGCCGGGGCGAGGCGACCACGTCGCCGGAGCCGTCCAGCCAGGTCAGGTCGGCCAGCAGCAACGCCGAGCCGGGCTGCCAGGGCACCCGGCGCAGGGTGGCGAAGTCCGGGACCATCGCGAAGTCGCCGTAGCCGCGCTCCCAGCTCGACATCGCGTACCCGTCGACGGTGTTCATGTCGACGTCCACGGCGAGCAGGTAGTTGCAACCCTCGCTGCCGTTGGCCACCACCTGGTCGAGGAAGAACGGGGCGTGGAACCGTTTGCCCTGCAGGCGGCCCTGCATGTCGACCAGGGCCAGCACGACAGTGTCGATCTCGCCGTCGTTGATGGCGACCCGCAGTTGTTCCAGCGTGAGCGGAGCTTTCGTCATTCGCGGGCCTCCATCACCAAGGTCTACTGGCAAACCGGATCACCGTCAATGCCCCCGACGGAGACGGCGGCAAACCCGGCGGGACGGGCGCGACGCCCGCCCCACCGGGTCGGTGTCAGGCCGGACCGTCGACAGGCGCCGGGTCGGCCGCCGGCGCGGGTTCCTCGACGGTACGGACGGGGCCGGCGAACCACTTGCGCGCCGAGGCGTACCACCAGACGGCGACCACCAGCAGCACCCCGCCCACGGCGAGCGGCGCGTAGTTCACCGCCGACCAGGTGAAGTCGTCGTTGCCGGGCACCCCGGCCGGCACGATCGGCAGGACGAAGTACACAGCGATGACCGCGATCTCGATGACCGCGATCCAGCCGAGCAGCTTGTACTTCCGTCCCAGCGTCCACGGGCCGGGCACGAACCGGTCGCCGAGGCGCAGCCGCAGCGCGATCGGGATGAGGAAGGACAGGTAGAGGCCGATGACCGCGACGGAGACCACCGCGTAGAAGGCGACCGGGATGCCTGCAGAACTCTCGTAGAGCGCCGGCAGGGTCAGCACCAGGCCGGCGATCGTGGTGCCGATGATCGCGTTGACCGGGGTGCCGTTGCGGTTCACCGTCGACCAGAGCCGCCAGCCCGGCACGGCGCGGTCCCGGCTGAAGGCGTACGCCATCCGGCTCATCGAGGTGATGCAGCTCATTCCGCAGAAGAACTGCCCGATCGTGGAGATGATGATGACGACCTTGAAGAAGACCGGGGTCAGGGCGGACTCGAAGATGGCGCCGGAGAAGCCGCCTGCGGCGTTTACCGCCTCGACGTCGGTGGCCGCGAACAGGAACGCCAGCAGCAGGATCCAACCGCCGATCGCCGAGTAGAAGATCGACTGCCAGAGCCCGCGCGCGGCGGCCTGCGAGGCGCCCCGGGTCTCCTCGGAGACGTGCGCGCAGGCGTCGAAGCCGGTGATCGTGTACTGGGTGAGCAGGAAGCCCAGCGGCAGCACGTAGAACCAGAACGTCAGCCCGCCGGTGTCTCCGTCGCCGAAGCCCGAGTTGTTGAACCGCTCGGTGAACACGAACTGGAAGCTCTGGTGGTCGTCCGGGACGAACACCAGGATGGCCACCACGACGGCCGCGCCGGCCACGTGCCACCAGACCGAGACGTTCTGGAGTACGTCGATGATCCGGTGCCCGAAGATGTTGATGAGCCCGTGCAGCGCCAGGATGATCACGAAGAGGACGAACGCCTGTCGCAGCGTCCCGGCCCAGCCGTCGAAGAGCGCGGACAGGGTGAGGTTGAGGAAGGTCGCGCAGCCGTAGTCGACCGAGGCGGTGACCGCGACCAGGCCGATGAGGTTCAACCAGCCGGTGAACCAGCCGTGCACCGGGCGGCCCATCGTCGCCGCCCACCAGTAGATTCCGCCCGCCGTGGGGTAGGCCGACACCAACTCGGCCAAGCAGAACCCGATGATCAGGATGAACAGTGAGATCAGCGGCCAGCCCCAGGAGATGGCGACCGGCCCGCCGTTGTTCCACGCCTGGCCGAAGGTGGTGAAGCAGCCGGCCAGGATCGAGATGATGGAGAACGAGATGGCGAAGTTGGAGAAGCCACTCCACTTGCGGCGCAGCTCCTGTTTGTAGCCGAGTTCGGCGAGTCGTCGGGCGTCGTCGTCTATCGGTTGCTCTGCGGTCGGCACGGGCGTCGTGGCCACTGCACACCTCCCTGAGGTGGTTCCGCTGGCGAGTGCGCAAAGTGTCGTCCCGGCGATCAAGACAGGTCAATACGATGCCGTTGGGAATCTCACCGCCGTCCCGGCTAATTGCGTTGCCGCCCGTTCGGCCCGCCCGCATGCTTGACCTCGTGACCAGGCCCGATCGCGACGGGCCACCACCGGGCGCTCGGCAAAACGCCCGGTCCGCGGTGGCGCGGGGCACCACCTCTCTCTCGTACGGCGTCATGCCGTATCCGACGGGTGCCTCGCGTCGCCGCTGCGCCCAGGGCGTTCGAGGCTGTCCGGGACCACCCCGAACAGCGTTCACCGTGGCCCGGGCCGATCCGAGCTGCCCGTCGGCACCAGCGCAGCCCCGCCGCTGCCGGCCATCAGCCGATCATGAACTGACCAACCCGCTCAAGCCTCACAGTCCTGACTCAAGACGGGGCTCGGGTTGCGGCGAAGGGCGCTTGCCATCCGCTGTGGCTGCCCGCCGTGTCGATGTGCTGTTGAGCGATATACCTCAGAGGTATGAATATGACTCTCAGGTATACCGCTCACGACCGCGTCCGCCCCCACGGTGGTGACCGACAGTCACCGCCGGCCGCCGGCCGCCAGGGCACCCGGTCCGTCGCGGATCCACTCAGGTGAGGAGGAGGCCGCCGACCCAGAGGGCGCCTATGGTCAGGCCGGCCAGGAACTCCACAAGCATGGACAGGCCGGCCGCCTTGAGCGCCTGCACGGTGGACGGCCAGGCGAGCCGGTTGCTGCCCAGCCGCAGCCGCTCCGCTGCCCACACTCCCGCGACGAAGCCCAGCAGCAGACCGATCACGGGGATCACGAAGAACCCGACCAGGCCGAGCGCACCCCCGGCCAGCAGCGACGACGTCGGCACGCCTGTGCGTTTGAGGTTCCTCCCCGGCCAGAGGTACTTCACGACGATGCCTCCGACCGCGACAAGCGTGGCGGCGGCGAACACCGCCCAACCACCCGGGCCGGCGCCGCCGAAGATCGCCCAGACCAGCACGCCACCCCAGCACAGCGGCAGCGCCGGCAGGCCGGGTACGACCACGCCTGCCAACCCGGCCAGGATGGCCAGCGCGGCCACCACTGTCACCACCGTCTGCGAGTCGTCCACGCTCACGCCGTCGCCCTCCGTCGCCACCACTCGGACCGGTTCGATCCGCCGCTCACGCCGTCGTCCGCCGCAGCCGGGCGGTGATCTCCGCGGCCGGCGCGGGTGCGCCGAAGTACCGCCCCTGCCCGGTGTCGCAGCGCAACGCCCGCAGCCGCTCGGCCTGCACCGGGGTCTCCACCGCCTCGGCGGTTACCCACAGCTCCAGCGCGTGCGCCAACCGGACCAACGCGTCGACGATCCGCTCGTCGCGGTGGTCGGCCACGGAGTCCGTCCCGTCGGCGCGGATGCCCTCGACGAACGGGCCCGCCAGCTTCAGGCAGTGGATCGGCAGCCGCCGCAGGTACGCGAGGTTGGAGTACCCGGTGCCGAAGTCGTCGACCGCCAGCCGGACGCCCAGCGCCGCGAGCCGGTGCAGGCTACGCAGCGGCTCCCCCGCGCTGCCCATCACGGCGCTCTCGGTCAGCTCCAGTTGCAGCAACTCCGCCGGCAGGCCGCTGGTGGCCAGCGCGTCGGCCACCGTCGCGACGATCGTCGGCTCGTCGGCCTGCCGGGCGGCCAGGTTGACGCTCACCACCAGGCGGGCCTCGGGGAACTCCCGCCGCCAGCGTTCGGCGTCGTGGCAGGCCCGCCGCAACACCCACTCGCCGAGCCGGACGATCAGGCCGGTCTCCTCGGCGAGGCCGATGAACCGGTCCGGGCCGATCAGGCCCAGCTCCGGGTGCTCCCAGCGGACCAGCGCCTCCACCGCGAGCATCGTGCCCTCCAGCAGCGACACGATCGGCTGGTAGTGCAGCACGAACTCGCCCCGGTCGAGAGCGGCCGGCAGCCCGGCGACCAGCGCCGACCGGGCGATGTCGCGGGCGCTGCGCTCCGGGTCGTACACCGCCCACCGGCCACGGCCCGCCGCCTTGGCCCAGTAGAGCGTCGTGTCGGCGGCCTTCATCAGCTCGGACGCGGTGGTCTCCGCGGCCGGGCAGTCCACGATGCCCACGCTTGCGGACACCGCCAACTGCTGGTCGCCGAGGTGCACCGGCGCGGCGACGGCGGCCAGCGCCGCCTCCGCCACGGCCACCGCGTCGTCGACGTCGTCGCCGCCGTCGACGAGGATGACGAACTCGTCGCCGCCCATCCGGGCGACCAGGTGGCCGTGGTCGGCCACGCACTCGGCGAGCCGCCGGCCGATCGCCACCAACAGCCGGTCGCCGAGGTCGTGGCCGAGGCTGTCGTTGATCGCCTTGAAGCCGTCCAGGTCGAGGAAGCACACCCCCACCCGCTGACCGGGCCCGGCGGTGTCGAAGACCCGGCCCAGCGTCTCGAAGAACAACGTCCGGTTGGGCAGCCCGGTCAGGGGGTCGTGCAGAGCCTGGAAGCGCAGCCGCTGCTGGAGTTCGTACCGCTCGGTGATGTCCTCGATCATGGCGACGGTGAACCGGGGTCGCCCGTCGTCGTACCGGATCAACGAGACGGCCAGGTCCGTCCAGACGACGCTGCCGTCCTTGCGGTGGTAGCGCTTCTCCACCCGGGCCGAGTCCTGCTTGCCCTCGATCAGCTCCTGGTACAGCTCCCACATGCCGGCGGCGTCGTCGGCGTGGAACAGCGCCGCCACGTTCATCTCGCACAGCTCCTCGATCGAGTAGCCGAGCATGTCGGCGAACGCCGCGTTGACGTCGATGATCTGACCGTCCACCCCGGCGATGCCGATCCCGATCGCCGCGCCCGTGAAGACCGCCCGGAACCGCGCCTCACTGTCGCGCAGCGCCTGCTCGACCTCGTCGCGCGCCTGCCAGGCCGAGCGGGCGATGCGCTCCTGCTGGCTGAAGGTGCGGTCGCGCAGCGCGCGGGCGAACCCGGCGGCCAGCCCGCCCTGCACAGCCGCGATCCGCTCGGCCAGGTCGGCAGGCCGGTCGCCGGTCGCCAGGACCACAGCGGGAAACTCGTCGCCGAGCGCGCGCAGCGACCACTCCAGCGCCCGGGGGTCGGTGAGGTGCGCCTCCACCAGCGCCCGTCCGACCTCCTCGGCGGGACGGGCGCTGAACGGCTCGGCTCGTACCGCCTGGGCCAGCCGGACGGTGTGCAGCAGCAACAGCCGCTCGGTCTCGGCCGCACTGAGCGGCACGAAACCGATGCGGCGTACGGCGCGGGCCCAGTCGGCGGCGTAGACCTGGGCGCCGCCCCGGCGGACGTCGACCCCGGTGGGGTCCGGGACGGCGGCCACCGCGATCAGCCGGCGGGCTGGTCGTACCGGGCCACGCCCCCGAAGGCGCCGAACCGCTCGGGGTGCTCATCCACGTCGGCAGGCGAGTCGGGACGCCACAGCGGCATGTGCACCACGCCCGGTTCGAGAACGGTCCAGTCACCGAAGAAGCCGGTGACCTGCGCGCGGGAGCGCAGGGTGATCTCGGTGGCCGTCCGGGCGGAGAGGCGCTGGGCGTCAAGCATCTCCTGCGGCTGGTCCTCGAAGGTCGAGTGCGAGATGACCAGGAAGCTGCCCGGCGCGGCGGCGGCCCGCAGGGTGGACAGGATCTCCTCGGGACCGTCGGCGTCCGGGATGAAGTGCACGACCCCGGCCAGCAGGATGCCCATCGGCCGACCGAAGTCGATCAGCCCGAGCCGCTGGGTCTCCCGCAGGATCCGCTCCGGTTCGCGCAGGTCGGCGTGGATCACACCGGTCAGGTCGTTACCGGCGAGCAGCTCCCGGCTGTGCGCGACGGCCACCGGGTCGATGTCGACGTAGACCACCCGCGCCTTCGGGTTCGCCGCCTGGGCCACCTCGTGCACGTTGCCCACTGTCGGGATGCCGGAGCCGATGTCGAGGAACTGGTCGATGCCGGCGTCGAGCAGCACCCGGACGGCCCGGCGCAGGAACTCCCGGCCGGAGCGCATGGTGGCGGCGAGATTCGGGGTCATGCTGGCGATCTGCTCGGCCAACTGCCTGTCGACCTCGAAGTTGTGCGCCCCGCCCAGGAAGTAGTCGTACACCCGGGCCGCGCTCGGCCTGGTCAGATCAATCTCGGTCGGCAGTGCCTCCGGCATCGGTGTGCTCCCCAGTTCGTCGCCGTCGCGCGAGGCGGCACCGGCGTCAACGGGCGCGCACGACCGCCGGCCGACCCCGCGGGTCGTGTGGTGTGGACCACTCTAGGCCGCCGACTCCCACGGACGGGAGATCCCTTCATGCAACTTTCCGCGCTCAGGCGGCCGACTCCAGCAGCAGCGAGATGCCCTGCCCGACGCCGATGCACATGGTGGCGAGAGCCCGACGACCGCCGCGGCGGCGCAACTCCAGGGCGGCGGTCAGCGCCAGCCGCGCGCCGCTGGCGCCCAGCGGGTGCCCGAGCGCGATCGCGCCACCGTTCGGGTTGACGTGCTCGGCGTCGACGGGCAACCCCAGCTCGCGCAGCACCGCCACGGACTGCGCGGCGAACGCCTCGTTCAGCTCGATCACGTCCACCGCGCCCAGCTCGACGCCGACCCGGTCGAGCAGCTTGCGGGTGGCCGGCACCGGGCCGATTCCCATGATCCGCGGCGGTACGCCGGCCGTCGCCGCGCCACGGACGCGGGCCAGCGGGGTGAGGCCGTACCGCTGCACGGCCGCCTCGCTGGCCACCAGCAACGCGACAGCTCCGTCGTTGACGCCCGAGGAGTTGCCGGCCGTCACCGTGCCGCCGTCGCGGAACGGGGTGGGCAGCGCGGCCAGCTTCGCAAGCGACGTCTCCCGGGGATGCTCGTCGACCTCGACCATTCGGGTCTCCCGCCGACCGGCCGGCACGGACACGGCCACGATCTCCTCGGCGAACCGGCCGTCGGCCTGCGCCTTGGCGGCGCGCTGCTGCGAGCGGTACGCGAAGGCGTCCTGCTCGGCCCGGTCGACGCCGTACTCGGCGGCCACGTTCTCCGCCGTCTCCGGCATCGAGTCGACCCCCCACCCGTCGCGCATGAGCGGGTTGACCAGCCGCCAGCCGAGGGTCGTGTCGTACATCTCGGCAGCGCGGGAGTACGCCGAGGTCGCCTTCGGCACGACGAACGGCGCCCGACTCATGCTCTCCACCCCACCGGCGACCACCAGGTCCGCCTCGCCGGCCACGATGGAGCGGGCGGCGGTGGCGAGGGCGTCCAGGCCGGAGCCGCAGAGCCGGTTGACGGTGCTGCCCGGCACCTCCTCGGGCAGGCCGGCGAGCAGCGCCGCCATCCGGGCCACGTTGCGGTTGTCCTCACCGGCCTGGTTGGCGCAGCCGAGCACGACGTCGTCGACGCGGGCCCAGTCCACCGACGGGTGCCGGGCGACCAGCTCGCGGATCACGTGCGCCGCCAGGTCGTCCGGACGGACGCCTGCCAACGCGCCGGCGTACCGGCCGATGGGGGTACGGACACCGGCCACCAGGTATGCCACGGTCATCGCGAGTCCTTCGGGGTGGGAAGGGCGGGGGTGGGGGCGTCCACCGGGTCGCGGAGGACTCCCCGGCGGCCAGGATATCCGCGCGCGCAGCGGATAGGTTGGCGGCATGTCCCGGGCCCAGTTCAGCGCAGAGACCAGCAGTGGTGGCGCGTTCGTCCGCCAGCCCAACCGGTTCACCGGTCGGGTCACCGCCGACTCGATCTCCCCGCCGGGTGGCGGCCCGGACGAGCAGGGCCGCTGGCCGCTGGAGGCCGGTCGGTACCGGCTGATCTGGTGCCGCGCCTGCCCGTGGGCGCACCGGGCGAGGATCGTGCGTGGCCTGCTCGGGTTGGACGACGCGATCTCGCTGGGCACCGTCGACCCGATCCGGGACGAGCGGGGCTGGGCGTTCGCCCTCGACCCGGACGGCTTCGACCCGGTCCTCGGTGTCAGCTTCCTCTCCGAGGCGTACCTGGCCACCGACGAGGACTACACCGGCCGGGTGACCGTGCCGGCGCTCGTCGACACGCTCACCGGCCGGGTGGTCACCAACGACTACCCGCAGCTCACCCTCGACTTCTCCACGCAGTGGCGGTCCCTGCACGCGCCCGGCGCACCGGACCTGTACCCGGTCGCGCTGCGCCCGGAGATGGACGCGTTGATGGCCGAGATCCACCGCGACGTCAACAACGGCGTCTACCAGTGCGGGTTCGCCACCTCCCAGGAGGCGTACGACGAGGCGTTCCGGGCCCTCTTCGCCCGGCTGGACGCGCTGTCCGAGCGGCTGTCCGGGCAGCGCTACCTGCTGGGTGACGCCATCACCGAGGCCGACGTGCGGCTGTTCACCACACTTGTGCGCTTCGACGCCGCGTACCACGGCCACTTCAAGTGCAACCGCAGCAAGCTGACCGAGATGCCGGTGCTCTGGGCGTACGCCCGGGACCTGTTCCAGACCCCGGGCTTCGGCGAGACTGTCGACTTCGACCACATCAAGCGGCACTACTACGGCACCCATCGGGAGATCAACCCGTCCGGCATCGTGCCGCTGGGGCCCGACGAGTCCGGTTGGACGACGCCGCACGGGCGTGGCTGAGCCGGGGCGGGCCGGCACCGCGACGGCACCGGCGGCCCGCGGGGACGTCGCGCGCCGGGTCGCCGGGTCCGCCGCCGCCGGCTGCGCGGTGGCCGGCGCGGTCGCGGTGACGGTCGCGGTCGTCGCCGGTCCCGGTCCGGGTCTCACCGGGTACGTGAGCGAGGCGGGCATCGCCGGCAGCGCGCACGCGGTGGCGTACCGCATCGGGGTTCTGGCCCTGGCCGGCGCGTTGCTGCTGATCGCCGCGGCGCTGCCCCCCGGCGTGCGGGTCGCGCCGGCGCTGCTCGCCACCGGCGCGGTGCTCACCGCGGTGTCCGGTGCGGTGACCTGCTCGGCAGGTTGCCCGCTGCCGCCGTTCGAGCGGACCACGGTGGCCGACCTGGTGCACGGGGGCGCGAGCGTCGCGGCGACGGCGGCGGTGGTCCTCGCCATGGTCGCGCTGGCCGTGTCCGGGCCGGCCGGGGCGATGGTCCGCAGGCTGGCGGCCGGTACGGCCACGCTCGCCCTGCCGCTGTGCGCGACGGTCGGGGTGGCCATGCTCGTGGTCGGCCGGGGCGCCCTGGTCGGCGTGGTGGAGCGGCTGGTTCTCGGGCTCGCGGTGCTCTGGGGCGTGGCTACCGGAACGGCACTGGCCCTGGCCCGCCGCCACCGGGGCCTGTAAGGGGCATCACGGCCAGCACACCTTGCAGATCACGCTGATCGGCGTATCGTCGACTGGCGATGACCAATGTCTGGGGCCTCACCGTCCGCCTGTATGTCGATCTCCGACTACAGGCCAGCGGCATCTGTCCGGCGTAGCCGTCCTCCACACGCCTACCCCGACCAGACCAGACACTTGGACACTCCATGCCCTTCGGCCTGCGCAAAATTCCGTTCTCCGTGCAGATCCTCCTCGGCCTCGTGCTCGGCGTCGCGCTCGGTTTCGTTGCCCGCAGCAACGACCTGAGCTGGCTGACCAGCACTCTGCACACCATCGGCTCCCTCTTCGTCCAGCTCCTCAAGCTGGCCGTGCCGCCGCTGGTCTTCACCGCCATCGTGGTCAGCGTGGTCAGCCTGCGCGGCGTGGCAAACGCCGCCCGGCTCGCCCTGAAGACCCTGATGTGGTTCGGCATCACCGCGCTGATCGCCGTGAGCATCGGCATCGGCCTCGGCCTGCTCGTCGACCCGGGCCGGGGCGTGACCCTCGACCTGGGCGGCGCGGCCCCGCCGAAGAACACCGGCTCCTGGACCGACTTCCTCACCGGCATCGTGCCCACCAACCCGGTCGGTGCGTTCGTCGAGGGCAACGTCCTGCAGATCGTCTTCCTCGCCGTGGTCATCGGGGCCGCCGCCCTGCTGGTCGGCGAGGCCGCCGAACCGTTCGTGGCGCTCAACCGCTCGCTGCTGGAAATCGTGCAGAAGGCCCTGTGGTGGGTCATCCGGCTCGCCCCGATCGGCACCCTCGGCCTCATCGGCAACGCCGTCGCCTCGTACGGCTGGGACCTGCTGGCCCCCCTCGCGAAGTTCACCACAGCCGTCTACGTCGGCTGCGCGATCGTGCTGTTCGTCGTCTACCCGCTGGTGCTGGTCCTCGCCGGCCGGCTCAACCCGCTGCGCTTCTTCGCCGGCGCCTGGCCGGCCATCCAGCTGGGCTTCGTGTCCCGCTCCTCGGTGGGCACCATGCCTGTGACCCAGCGCTCCGTCGAGCGGCTCGGCGTCCCCCGCGAGTACGCCTCGTTCGCGGTGCCCTTCGGCGCCACCACGAAGATGGACGGCTGCGCCGCGATCTACCCGGCCCTCGCCGCGATCTTCGTGGCGCAGGTGTTCGGCGTGCACCTCGGCATCGGCGACTACCTGCTGATCGCCTTCGTCTCGGTGGTCGGCTCGGCGGCCACCGCCGGCCTGACCGGCGCGATCGTCATGCTCACCCTGACCCTGAGCACGCTGGGTCTGCCGCTGGCCGGCGCCGGTCTGCTGCTCGCCATCGACCCGATCCTGGACATGATCCGTACCGCCACCAACGTGGCCGGGCAGGCCCTCGTGCCGACAGTGGTGGCAGCCCGGGAGGGCACCCTCGACCGGGCCGCGTACGAGTCCGCGGGCCGGCGGGACCTGACCGAGCCGGAGCCGGTCGCCGAGACCCGGCCCGAGCTGAGCCCCGTCCCCGCCTGACCAGTTCACCTGCACGGCGACGGGCCCCTCTCCCGGGGTCCGTCGCCGTTTCGGAGAGGATGACCCCATGAGTTCCCTGTTCACCCCCCTGGCCCTGCGCGGGGTCACAGTGCCCAACCGGATCGCCATGGCACCGATGTGTCAGTACTCGGCCGGCCCCGACGGCCTGCCCACCGACTGGCACCTCACCCACCTCGGCACCCGCGCGGTCGGCGGGGCCGGGCTGGTGCTGACCGAGGCGACAGCCGTACTCCCCGAGGGTCGGATCTCGCCGCAGGACACCGGGCTGTGGTCCGACGCGCACGTGGACGCCTGGCGACCGGTGACCGCGTTCGTCGCCGCTCACGGTGCGGTGCCGGCCGTCCAGCTCGCGCACGCCGGTTTCAAGGCCTCCACGTACCGGCCGTGGGCCTCGGCGCGCGGCGGCGTGCCGGACGCCGAGGGCGGCTGGACGCCTGTCGCCCCCGGGTCGGAGCCGTTCACCCCCGGCTACCGGACGCCCACCGCCCTCGACGCGGCGGGCATCGCCGGCGTGGTCGACGCGTTCGCCGCCGCCGCCGAGCGGGCCCTCGCCGCCGGCTTCGCCGCCGTGGAGATCCACGCCGCGCACGGCTACCTGCTCAACGAGTTCCTGTCGCCGCTCACCAACCACCGCACCGACGCCTACGGCGGCGACCGGGCCGCCCGGATGCGGCTCACCCTGGAGGTCGCCCGCGCGGTGCGCGCCGCGGTCGGCGAGAGCGTGCCGGTGCTCACCCGGATCTCCGCCACCGACTGGGCCGAGGGCGGCTGGACGGTCGAGGACAGCGTGGTACTCGCCGGTGAACTGGCCGGTGTCGGCGTCGACCTGGTCGACGCCTCCTCCGGCGGTGTCAGCACCGACCAGCGCATCCCGCTCGGCCCCGGCTACCAGGTGCCGCTGGCCGCCCAGATCCGCCGCGAGGCGGGCGTGCCGACCGGCGCGGTCGGCCTGATCGTCGAGCCGGAGCACGCCGAGCAGATCGTCGCCAGCGGCGAGGCCGACCTGGTGCTGCTCGGCCGGGAACTCCTGCGCGACCCGTACTGGCCGCGCCGCGCCGCCGCGAAGCTCGGCGTCGCGTACACCGGGCCCGCCCAGTACGCCCGCGCCTGGTGATCCGCGCCGGGGGGGGGGGGGGGGGGGGGCCCCCCCCCCCCCCCCCGCCCCCCCCCCCCCCCCCCCCCCCCCCCGGGCCCCCCCCCCCCCCCCCCCCCCCGCCCCCCCCCCCCCCCCCCCGGCCCCCGCCCCCCCCC